>NZ_JH992901.1:2889202-3612380 GCF_000315565.1 Mastigocladopsis repens PCC 10914
ATTGGAACAATTAAACACATCAATCGTTGCTTCTATTACAGGTTGGGATTTTATTCTTGATGCTTTATTTGTATCAGGCTTTTCGTGAAATGGTATTAACTCATGCTCTAGAGGAAATGGTGATATCTCATTGACCTTACCATTTCCTCAGGAGCGTTTTTTTGTTGAATTCTTTAACAATAATTCATGTTCTCAGCGCATGGGAACCAGTCCAGCCTTTTCGACAATCTGCTGACCTTCTTTGGAAAGTAACATATTGACGAAGGCGTCCCCAGCTAGTTGATCGATTGTGCCGTCCTGGCGAAACCCAATAAACATACGCCGGGTGAGGGGGTAAGTGCCATCCCGCATCGCGGCAGCATTAATCTGCTTGCCATTATCTATGAGAGGTTGCATATATTGTTGGGAGTTAGCTTTAGCAATAGCAACGGGGCGGATTGTTCCTTGACCAACAATTAGTCCAGTTCCTCCAAAGGAAATCCCCCCAGGAGTAGAGGCAACCTTACGAATACCTTCAGTATAATCACGGATGAAGTTCACCCTGGAACTTATTTGTCCATCTTCTTGCCCGAGAAGCTCATTCAATATACCGGAAGCCTTAGGGTCTCTGGAGAAAGGTATAATCTGCAGATTTGGTCCTCCCACCTGCTTCCAGTTGGTGAGTTTACCTCTATATATGTCTTGAAGTTGATCAACTGAAAGTCCTGGAATGGAGACATCTGGATGGGTAAAGAAGACAAGCCCATCTAAAGCGACTGGCACTTGCTTTAGCGCAAAGCCCCGTTGTTGAGCCTTGTTATAATCAGCATCCTTGAGAGATGATGCGTACAGAGTAAAGCTCAGTTGACCATCAAGCAGCATAGCTACACCCTTTTTGCCACCTGGTTTACCGTCTTTCGGTTCAATGTAGCGGAGGCGAAAATTGGGTTGAGCTGCGGCGATGGCATCGTTTAAGCCAGCAGCACTCAAAGCTGCAAAGCTGGTACCACCGCCGTAGTTAAATGTCCCTTCCGGCACGTCCGGCACCTCTTTTATAGAATCGTAGAGTTTGATATCAGAGGAGGTGTTCTGACTGCTGTCACTGGAATTGTAAACTCCGATATCCTCGGACTTGTTTACACTGCTAACAGTTACGAATAAACAGTAGATTAACCAACTAATAACCAGAAACACCAGACCAGAAAGAAGTCGAATTATCCAAGGTGTCAACAGCCAATCTGTCAAAGTTTTAGGCTCAGGGTTGGCAAGCTTGTTGCTGTTTCGTATCTGAGAAACATTGAGGGGTTTACCGCACTTCACACAGCGTCTAGCCGTGGCAGGATTTATATCATAGCCACAATGGTTGCATACTATAACCGTTTGATGATTCGATTTGTCAAGATTCATTTTATTCTCCCAAGGTATGTGCTGGAACTTACGGATTGCACCCAGGAGCTTGCTGTTATGTTGTAAAAATCTGTTGGTAGATATAGCAGAATAAAGGTGTAGGTGTCAGTCGTCAGAATATGCCCTCTGGGCAAGCTGCGCGTTAACGCAGTTCCGACCTAGGAGGCACAGAAGTAAAACAGGCGTTCTATCTGGCTTTGAGACCGAAGTTTTGTACCTCACTCATCCGCAAACGGCTGTATTAAGTATATTTATTAGAACATTATCATTTTTTGCAACACAACCGTTGATTTACAAAGTAAACTTAAAGCACATCTATTCGAGAAACAGCGATTGCCCGTTCGCGTATGTCTGCGGCATGATTTGCGTTCGCGGAGTGTGCTGCGTGCAATCGCATTAGTTGAAGAAGTTTTTGACGCGCAAGGCTTAAAGTTAATTTGGGTTGACGTTGGTTATAGAGGCAAACCATTTGCCTACGCAGTCGATATCATTTGTGGTGCAGATGTAGAAGCTGTTCCTAGTAGTCTGTCTCATTAGTTTTGAGGGATTCGTAGTGAGCACAAGAGCGCTCTCGGAGTCTAGGACTAAAGTCCTTACTACGAACTTATACAACCATCATAATTAATGCGATGAAGTACTAGCCCACCCGGGCAGATCTCATAAAAGTTATCCAACGTTAGAGAATGTTTTCAATATATAAACTAAGGTCTTAAATATAACAAGAGAATTTCATCAAGAATCGCTAACTTAGAAACAATTTTGATGAGTGATGATTTTGATTTGCGAATGAAAATGGAACAGCTATAATCTAGCGATCGCAAAACTGACAATTAGAGAATTTTCATCCTATTCAGCGACTTTGTGTAAGGTGCAACTCCACTTCTGGCAACTTTAGATAACTCCCTTAATTCATTATTAAGGTTTTATGAACGTTCCCTTAATAGTATTCATTTGATTGCCCTTTATTCTATTATATATATCTGTTGAATAGTTCATAAGTCATAGGTAAAATTACCATATTGAGAGAGAAAAAAGGTCAGTCAATTGTGAAGTGATATTACAATTGTTTCAAAAATATTTAGAAATTGTCTGAAACTCAAACATGGTTCTAAGGTAGAACCAAAGGAGATGCTAGAGGCAAATTATGACGAATAACATTCAAAAGTATCGGTTTGTCTGTACCCTTACCTTCGGGGATATTTACGGTCAAATCATTGTTTGGTTGATTACTATTACGGTAAGTTTGGCGTCAGCTTTGGCGCTCATGGGTGCTAGACGACCGGTTTATGCTTTAGCGACTGTCGCTCTCGTTGTTCTACTATCGTTGCCTTTCTTGCTTTTTGCCTTCGTAACTACCTTGCTAAATCACATTGAGATGGCTCCTGTAGAACCAGGGACGAAGATGGAGCCAATACCTGGTAATGTTTCTCAGCAACAACCAGTACAAGCAACTAGCTGAATGGATTTTAGATTGAGGACTGGTTCTTAATTAGTAGTTAATAGTTTTTGGTCAAGAATAAACCATAACTAACAATTAACAATCCTCACTCCCTACTCCAAAATCCACAATTCATAAAACATCCCTGTCTGTTGGCGGGGAATTTTTTTTACACACGCCATGTAGCGCCTTTTTACAATAGAACATCTATAGCTTGTTTTACAGTCGGGGCTAATTATGCTTGAACATGATGTAATTATTGTCGGGGGTGGGTTGGCTGGGTGTCGCGCCGCAGTGGAAATTGCCCGCACGAACCCCAGTGTGAATGTGGCAGTGGTTGCTAAAACCCACCCGATTCGTTCCCACTCGGTCGCAGCACAAGGTGGTATGGCTGCGTCTTTAAAAAATGTTGATTCTACTGACAGTTGGGAAGCCCACGCTTTTGACACTGTGAAGGGTTCCGACTATCTAGCAGACCAAGATGCAGTGGAAATTCTCACCCGTGAAGCACCAGACGTGGTGATTGACCTAGAACACATGGGCGTTTTGTTTTCCCGCTTAAGCGATGGTCGCATTGCTCAACGTGCTTTTGGCGGACATTCTCACAATCGCACTTGCTATGCCGCTGATAAGACTGGTCACGCAATTTTGCATGAACTAGTCAACAATCTACGCCGATATGGTGTGCAAGTTTATGAGGAGTGGTACGTGATGCGCCTGATTTTGGAAGAAGGTCAGGCGAAAGGTGTTGTGATGTACCGCATCCAAGATGGGCATATTGAAGTGGTGCGCGCTAAGGCGGTGATGTTTGCGACTGGTGGCTATGGTCGGGTTTACAATACCACGTCTAATGATTATGCTTCCACTGGTGATGGTCTGGCAATGACGGCTCTCGCTGGCTTGCCCTTAGAAGACATGGAATTTGTGCAATTCCATCCCACAGGATTATATCCGGTAGGGGTGCTGATTTCAGAAGCAGTGCGCGGAGAAGGAGCGTATTTGATCAACAGTGAGGGAGAACGCTTTATGGCAAGGTATGCTCCTAGTCGCATGGAACTTGCCCCGCGTGATATTACCTCACGAGCGATCGCCTACGAAATTCGCGCAGGTCGCGGTGTTCATCCTGATGGCAGTGCGGGGGGTCCGTTTGTCTATCTCGACCTGCGACATATGGGTAAAGAAAAAATCATGAGTCGCGTCCCCTTCTGCTGGGAAGAAGCACATCGTCTAGTGGGCGTTGACGCAGTAACTCAACCCATGCCAGTCCGCCCCACCATTCACTATTGCATGGGCGGCATTCCTGTCAATACCGATGGTCAAGTCCGCAGTAGTGGTGATGGTCTGGTTGATGGCTTCTTTGCCGCTGGGGAAACTGCTTGTGTTTCTGTACATGGTGCAAATCGGCTTGGCAGTAATTCCTTGTTGGAATGTGTGGTTTATGGACGCAGAACTGGAGCATACATTGCACAATTTGTGCAAAAACGCAAGCTGCCGACTGTGGACGAGCAACGCTACATCACCGAAGCCCAGCAACAAATTCAAGCTTTGCTAGAACAGCCCGGGAAGTACCGCATCAACCAAATCCGCCAAGCCTTTCAAGATGATATGACGCAGTATTGTGGCGTGTTCCGCACAGAAGCACTTATGCGTGAAGGTCTGAATAAAATACAAGAATTACAACAGCAATATTCGCAGATCTACTTAGATGATAAGGGCAGTTGCTGGAATACGGAAATCTTAGAAGCATTTGAAATGCGGAGTTTGATGGTGGTAGGGCGTATGATTCTAGAATCGGCATTAAATCGTCAGGAAAGTCGTGGCGCTCACTTCCGAGAAGATTTTACCCAACGGGATGATGTTAACTTCCTAAAGCACACAATGGCTTATTATTCGCCCGCAGGGATTGATATCCAATATCGCCCAGTGACGATTACCATGTTTCAACCACAAGAGCGGAAGTATTAGTCTGAAGAACTCAGGACTCAGAATTGTGAATTCACCTAAAAACTTTACTCCAACCTCAGACAGATGTATAATTACTCAAAAGAAGAAGGGGAGTAGCTACTGGCAAAAGATAACAGCCAGTATACCTGAATCAACATACTGGCGATGAGCCTGGTTCAGGTGGCAGGTAAGCAATTAGCTTCTTGGAAGTGAGACCTTCACTGAGTTCACATGAAAAAATGTGAGCTTGGTGGAGTCTCATTGCTCGCATCAAGCTCACGTAGGCGGAAAATCCTGAAAGGAGCTTGAGAGAGTGTTAACAGCTTTTACTGCGGGTTTATTACTCATTACGGTTTCGGAGCTAGGCGATAAAACCTTTTTCATCGCGGTGATTTTGGCGATGCATCACTCACGGCGGCTAGTCTTCACAGGAGTGATAGCGGCTTTAGCTGCAATGACAATACTTTCTGTTGTCGTGGGACAAGCAGTTTCTATACTTCCAAAAGTTTATATTCATGTTGGGGAGATAGCTTTATTTATTGGCTTTGGTATTAAGCTGATTTACAATGCAAGTCGAATGCCTGCTTCGAGTTGTGATACACAAGTTGTAGAAGAGGCAGAGGCAGCTGTAAAACAAGCAGATATGCAACTGCCAAAAAAGAAAAATTCCCTAGCAATTTTAACAGAAGCCTTTGTACTGACATTTATGGCAGAGTGGGGCGATCGCACGCAAATTGCCACAATTGCCCTAGCCGCAGGAAATAACGCGATTGGAGTGACAACGGGTGCAATTTTGGGACACGCCATTTGTGCTGCTATTGCTGTTATTGGTGGAAGAATGCTGGTTGGGCGAATTTCTGAGCGCAAACTCACCTTTATTGGTGGATTTTTGTTTCTTGTGTTTGGAGTGGTAGCGGCGATAGAAGGGAGTTAGGAGTTGTAGAGACGCGTTCTCATGAAAGCGTCTCTACAAGAATCTTCCCCCTCATTGTTTGGGGGTGCTTTGGATTGTCGGTGTTGGAGAGGGAGCAGGAGATTCATTTGCCCGCTTATTGATTTCGTCTCTATACTGAGTTGGTGCTAAAGACGCCGCTTTGGTAAACAAAATTTTTGCCTCCTCTGTTTTGCCCTGTTCTTTCAGGAGCATCGCCTTTGCGAGGAGGGGACGAAAATCCTGTTGATCATTCTTCATTGCCTGGTCATAGGCAGCAAGAGCTTGAGCATAGCGTTTTTGGGAAGCGTGTACGTTGCCTAACAGCACCTGTACAGCGACAACATCCACACTTCCAGCCTGAATTTTATTTGCCTGACTTGCAGTATTGAGAGTATCTTGTAGCAAGCCAACAGCTGCTTCGGGGCGTTTTTGAGTGAGCAGGAGAGCCACCATTCCTTGTAAAGCCTCAAGGTCGCCTGGTTTATTTTCCAGAACAGAACGGTAAGCTTGGGCAGCTCCTTCCTTGTCGCCAATTTGCTGCTTGGCTTGAGCCAGTAGCACTGCGTATCTTGTTTGTTCTGGATTGAGCTTGGCTAACTTTTCTAAAGGTTCAATGACAGCCTTTATATCACCTACACCTAAGCTAAGTAACTGTAGCCGAGTCTCAAGCAAGCCTCGTAGCGCCGTTTGGTTTTCGCTTTCCCGCTGCAAAACCTGTTCATAACCCCGTGCAGCATCTTCCAGCTTTGATCTTTGATCCGAGGAAGCCGAACCACTTGTTGCGTTGATAGATTTCTGGGTCGAGCTTTGGGTTTGATTAAACGCCGCAATTATCGGCACTATTGACACTCCAACAAAAGCAAGAACTGCTAGCACCAAAACCACATTGACTATCCAGCGTTTGCGAGGTTGAGACACAAAACCGTCCTTAAACTCTAATGACATTATCTTTACAGAAAACACGAAAGTTAAATATTTCAAAAAGTTTGCGGAATGCCGTGAATTGTTTGTGAATTTTATAACAAAAAGCCATTTACGCAGTCTATACAAGTTTTGACTTTAGGAGGAACCGTCTGAATTGTAGCTATGCTATGCTTCCGAAACTAGTGTAAAGGCGCTAAATTACACATTTAGTGAGTGTATGCAAAATTTGAGGCAGCGCCCTTTAAGTTCACCAGTTCCTTACGGAAGGAAACCCTATGGGTATCTCCTCCCCAGAGGCTGCGCCTATGCCAGTTGCAGCGGGCGTGGGAAACCCTCCAGCCTTCCCTGGCTGACCGTGCGGGGGGTTCCCCCCGTTGAGGTGACTAGGGTGCGATTGCCGTCGTGTCTTGAGTATCATACAGAGCGTTAACACGTGGCTGTCTTGAAAGGAAATATACTTACAAGCGCCGCACAAACGCTCTTTTCAGTTGCCTTTGTAAAATCCCACAATGGGATATGTCTCCGCCGCAAGGAGTTTTTATGAATTCCGACCTGATGCCGTCGCCTGAATCGTCCAACTCAACTACCTCGAAAGAGGCTTTAAACAGCAACAACGCAGCTGCAAATGTCAATGCAGCTTCCCCAACCTCTCAAGAAGAAAACTCACCTGATATCTCAAGTGAGACTGCCAATGATGAGAATTTAGCAAATCGGCTGCAACCGATTCCACCTCCTAGCGAACCAATGCAGTACCGAGCAATTGGTTTAGTGCGAGGTCGCTACGTTGCCAGCAGCGAACAATTCACTCAAGGTACAATGCTGACCACAGATGGCGCGCAAATCGACGCCGTCCTTCTGGGTCGGATAATGAGTTTAGTGAAAAATCATTTGGACTTGGAAAAAGAACATTTGTGGGTCGTTTATCCGCGTACTCGACAAGAAAACGACAAATTGCACATCCAGATTGTAGGAGTCTGGGAGCCAGAAAACTTGGCTAAACATCAAACAGCCGATGATGACCAAGATTCAGCTTCACAAGTGCCAACACCCGCCAATGATTCATCCAGTCCCCTCCTACCCTCATCACAACTACCAGATGGTGGTTTTTCTGTTCGGGGCGAGGTAGTTTATCAGTCTTTTGAGGCTGGAAACTTAGTGATCAAAATTAAGCAGGCTGCTCGTAAACAAGATGACAAACCAAAATATTTCAAGCTGAAAATTAAAGGTAAGCTTGAAGCCAGAGCAGTCGGTAAGTTTTGGGACTTACAAGTTACGCGCGAAGCTGACGAATTGGTTATAGAAAGTGGTGAGGCGATCGCTGATTTGCCCAGAAAGCGCAGACCTCCACAAAGAAGACCAGGAGGAGGGGGCGGTCGTCGTCCAAGCGCAAGGAAACCTTTTCCCCCAAGACAACGCACTGGGGAAGCTCCGCGCCCAATTCGGAAAACCGCCGACTCTTCTGCGGCGCCACGACCTGTCTCTACAAAACCCATTCCTAAGCCCGTCAAGCGCCCAAAGCCACCTGAACAGTAAGTAGGGAGAGCAGGGGAGGCAGTGGGTTTTGGGGTCTCCCCAAGTGGAGCAACTGCCGTGGAACAGGGGGAGAAAAATGCCTCACCAGATCTCCTGCCTTCCCAACCTCGTGTGCTCTGTTCTTAAAACTCCGTCCAGCGGTCTTGGGGAAGAAAAGACCGCTCCATGGAAATTGGCGCTACAGGCTCTGTTAGGGTAAAATCACCTGATGAAATCCATTGTTTCAACTCTGCGGCAACTTGCCGAGAGAGAAACAGACTTGCAAGGGGTGCAACGCGCACAGTCCTGCCTTCAATGCTGATGCGTCCGGATTTGAGTTGGGTGTAACTGACTAAACCAAAGGTAGGACGGACGCGCCGGGGAATGGAAAAGTCTACTATCGGGGCTACCAAGTCTTTATCTTGAACTGCACATCTTGCGACGACTTCTTCGTTCAACACAGGGAGTGGTACGCCCACTCCTAACATTAAAGAAGGACCGTAACTTTTGAAGTAACACCCACGCACCCAACGAGCATCCATTTGCTTAGCATCACCAATTAAAGCCAAAGTTGCAGCTGGACCAATAGGTGTACGATTGGGTAAGCGCTTTTGTAAGGGGAAGTGCTGGGTGCCTTCCCAAGCGACATAACCAACACCGCCTCCTAAGAAAATTCGCGTACCAATACCAATCAGTTGCAGGTCTGGGTCATTGAGCATGGGGGAGATAGCACCAGGGTTAGAGTAAACGGCATTGCCTAAACGCGGTTGTAAAGGACCAAGGTATGTGTTTAGTAAACGCTCTCCCCCATTCACGCCAATAATAAAATTTTGGTAAAGATTACGTGGATTGAATAAATAAAACTGATTGATGGTTTCACGGGTAATCGTCGTTTCAAAAGTGGCTCTGGGATAACAATCTGTGACTTGTCCTTGCGCTCGTACGTGTACGGGTTTACCAGCTATCAAATCTTCAATAACATGACCGCCACCACGTTCCCGGACTTCTTCCCCGTCCATCACTTCCACCGCACAACTCGCGCCTAAGTACAAATCTACTGCTCCAAAACCAGAGTATGTCGGTACGCCATCTAACCAGCAACGGCGAATTTTTATTGGCGGGTCAGTATGTCCTAAATTAATAATTGCACCGCTAGATTCCATCGGCTCAAAAGTGCCGGTGGTGATGACATCAACTTCCTTGGCAACTTTGGTAACACCGACTTCTGCAACTCTTGCTTTTAATTCCTCAGCGGTCAATACTACCGCTTGTTTGCGGCTGATTTTGTCATTGATTTCCGCAATTGTTCGCATAGAAAATGCAAATTATATACTTAATCAGCTTGAATTCTACAAACTAAAACACAAGAAAACTCAAGATTATCTACAGCAGATTCCTCCAAAGCCTAAAGCTTTTTAGCTGTTTTATCTGGTTCATCCAGAAACTTCAGTTCGCAATTCATCACTACACCGTTAGGAAGTTTCACGCCCACAGTATCAAGTCTGGATGGATACAAATCGACGATCAGCATTAAACCTAAAGCTTTATGCTGTACTGGCTTGTTGGCAATGTAATACTTGGTAGCAACTTGAATATCCACTTGTCTTACTCCCGTGTGACTTGTATCTTGCAGTTGCATTACAACGCTGTATTACGCTGCAAATCCGAATCCTTTCGGCTTATTGAGTTTGATAATTGCGTTGTCATATCCAGATAGACGTTTTCCACCTATGTCATCTATCTGTTTAAGCTAATTCATTCACTCCCTACTGTGCATTGTAGGGGTGAAATGAGCAATCGATGCTGATAACGCTAATAGCAGTGGAACAGAAAACTGGGCAGAGTTAAGCTGCACTTATGGTTGAGCCAAGCAAAAATACTCACTTACTACTTGACTAAGCATAGATACTCAGGAAATAATCGTAACATAATGTTAAGTAATTTCAGAAATCCTTAAAACTTCTGTAATATTTTTGCAACTAACTATCGTTTACACAGCTTCGCGGCTTTTCTAAAGCAATCCAAGTTAAGCCAGATTCTTGGTAAAGCGATTGACCTGCGGACGAAAACTTAAGCTTTAAAAGCCAAAACCTATTCTGTGGAGTTCTCGATGTCAAACTCAGCTAGTCCCGTCGAACCCGCTGTCCTCATTACCATCATTGGTGAAACAGTGCTGAAAGACCGTATTGTCAAGCTGCTGAAAAGCCATAATGTCACCGGCTACACCATTAATCAAGTGCAGGGTGAGGGTGGGCATGGAAGACGCTTGGGAGACATGGCAGGTTACAACACCAATATTGAAATCAAGACCATTGTTTCATTAGAAACATCTGATGCTATTTTCTCGGCATTGAAAGAGGAACAGGGCAGCCACGCCTTGATCGCCTATCGACACAATGTAGAAGCCTTCTTTTAACTTATCGATAAATTTTTTGACATCATTTTTAATGATTTCGAGCAAAGACGAGGCAGCGTTGCAGGAGGGTTTCCCGACAGAGGCGACTGGCGACGCAAAAAAGTCAAAAGTCTCTTTGCATCTTTGGAACTTTGCGCTTTGCTAAAATCTTTCCACTTCCTCAAACTTTTTGGCAATCTCACCCAGAGCTTTTGCTGCTTCACCACAAGTACGGGGTGTAGGGAAAATCTTACCGGGATTCGCCAAACCTTTAGGATTAAGTGCTTGCCGCACCCATTGCATAGTTTCTAAGTCAGCAGCGGTGAACATTTCCGGCATATAGCACCTTTTTTCTGCACCTATGCCATGTTCTCCAGAAATGCTACCACCAACTTGGACACAAAGCTTAAGAATTTTTCCCCCTACTTCTTCCACCTTTTCTAATTCACCAGGAATGGAATTATCATACAGAATCAGTGGGTGAAGATTGCCATCGCCAGCATGAAATACGTTAGCAATACGATAACCATATTTTTGACTTAATGCTTCAATTTCTCCTAGTACGTACGGTAACTGAGTACGGGGAATGACACCATCTTGTACATAATAATCTGGACTTAAATGTCCTGCTGCCGCGAAAGCTGCTTTCCTTCCTTTCCACAATTTCAAGCGCTGTTCTGGGTCACTTGCTATAGTAATATTCCGCGCACCATTATTTTTACAAATTTCAGCAATGCGCTGTTTATTTTCCGCAACTTCTACTGCCAAACCATCAATTTCTACTAATAAGATAGCGGTAGCATCACGGGGGTAACAATTCGTTGCCACAACATCTTCAACAGCATTGATGCTGAGGTTATCCATAATTTCCATACCACCAGGAATAATTCCCGCGCTGATGATATCCGAAACACTTGCACCGGCCGCTTCAATGCTGGTAAAGTCAGCCAAAAGTACACAAATCGATTCAGCACTTTTGAGGATTCGCAGAGTAATTTCTGTGGCAATTCCCAGTGTTCCTTCAGAACCTACAAACAGACCTGTTAAGTCATAACCAGGCATCTCAGGAATTTGTCCGCCCACGTCTACAATTGAACCATCAGGAAGGACGAGTTTCAACCCCAAAACGTGGTTGGTGGTGACACCGTACTTCAAACAATGTACACCACCAGAGTTTTCGGCAACGTTACCCCCAATTGAGCAAATAATTTGGCTGGAGGGGTCGGGAGCGTAGTAAAAACCAGCACCACTCACCGTTTGAGTCACCCAGCTGTTAATCACTCCCGGCTGAACGACAACTTGCTGATTTTCCAAATCCACCTTAAGTATTTGCCGCATCAATGAAGTGACAATCAACACACAATCCTCAACTGGCAACGCCCCACCAGATAAACCCGTACCAGAACCGCGTGCAATGAAGGGGACAGAGTGGCGATCGCATATCTTCACCACCTGTGCGACTTGTTCTGTCGTTCTTGGTAGCACCACCACAGCCGGACGTTGGCGATAGCTGGTGAGTCCATCGCACTCGTATGTAATGAGTTCTTCGCGGCGTTGCACCACGCCATTTTTGCCAACCACAGCCTCAAATTGTTTGATGATGGGTTTCCAGTTGCGTTGTTGTTTTTCTTGGGTGAGCATAGGTGGTTTTGTCCCAGGGAGAAATCTACTTTGCCGACTCCCTAAAAGATGCAGCTACAGTAGGTGCTAATAATTTATATTTTATCTGGGTCTACTCCCATTTCTCGCAATCTGGCAGCTAGTCGTTCAGCGCGTTCCTCCTAAAGGTATTGGCTGTTGACACACGGGAAGAATTTGCCTGGCTGGAAGGTTAGTCTGGGCAGGTTTTACGATAAGGTTGATTGTCGAAAGCTTGTTGCCACTCTTGTGGTCTCAGGTTGCGACCTGCTGTGCGACAAGCGATCTTGATTAAGTCGTCATTACTGAAATGCACTCGCCAGAGACGTGCATCAGAACTACCGCTGAGGAGCCAGCGACTATCAGGGCTAAAGGCTAAAGGACCGACAGCAGCATCATGTCCGCGTAATACAATTGGTGCGGCGGTGATGTCCGTGGGATTCCACAGGCGAACGGTATGGTCTTCACTAGAGGTTGCTAGCCATTGGCTATCGGGGCTGAATTCTAGACCAAAAACACGCCCTCGATGTCCTGCCAGCAAATCCGGTTCTTTGGCAAGATTATTCATGTCCTGTAACTTAACTTGATAATTCCAAGAACCAGCCGCTAACCAGTGACCATCCGGACTGAAGGCAATTTGAACAACACGGCCAACTGGATCAAATGTCATAATCTTTGCATTTGCTGAGGGATTGCTTGATGTCAAATCCCACAATCTGGCTGTACCATCCCAACCTGCTGTCGCTACCCAACGATTATCAGGACTGATATCAACATCTTGAATAATATCCTGGTGTCCCATAATTCTTATGGGGTGAGCCGATGGATCAGCAGCCGTCATATCCCATACCAGGGCAAACACATCGTTTACACTGTGGAGATTATCACCACTACCACTGACTAGGCGTTTGCCATCACGGCTGAATGTTAGACTTCTAATTGCAGCTCGATGTCCTCGCAAAATTCGTGGATTAGCACTTGGGTCAGATGCTGTTAAATCCCAGAGACGTATTGTGGTATCCCAACTACCTGTCGCCAGCCAATGACTGTCTGGGCTAATTGCTATCCTCTGAATCCATTCAGTGTGTCCTCGTAAAACTCGTGAATTGAGATTTGGCTGGTTAGAAGTCATATCCCACAATCGAACTGTACGATCATCGCTTGCGGAAACTAACCATTTTCCATTGACAGTAAATTCTAGACTCCTTATGTGATCTTTGTGTTTGACTAGCAAGATGGGCGGACGCTGCAGATCGGTGGTGTTCCACAGTCGGATGATGTGGTCGTCGTCAGCACTTGCTATCCACTTATGATCAGGGCTAATTGCATCTGCCCTTACCCAATCTTTGATACCAGTGAAAATAATTGGATCATTCAAAACGTTGGGAACTTTCCACAATCGAGCTTGAGTATCTTCGCTAGCAGTTGCTATCCATTGTCCCGTTGCATCGAAAGTCATTGCATTGATCCACCCTTCATGTCCCTGAAGAGCGACTGGCGGAGCTGATAGATCAGTAATATTCCATAATTTAGCTGTGCCATCTTGACTGGCACTAGCTAGCCATTTCCCATTAGGACTGAATTTAACTGCATCAACTCTAGCTGTGTGTCCCTGCAAAACAACGCGACAGACAAAATAATTTGCAGCATCGGTCTGACAGGTAGAGGATTTAGTTTGTGGGTGGTTCAAGCTTTGCATATCCCACAGTTTCACTTTTGAGTCTGTGCTACCTGTGGCCACCCAGCGACTATCAGGACTAAAGGCGATGGAGGAAATCCACTGAGAATGTGCACCTAAAATGATAGATTGGGTGGCAACCAAATTTTGGGCTGTTAAATCCCAAGCTTGAACAGAGTAGGATATAGCAGCGGCCAAACGTTTTTCGTCAGGGCTGAAAGTCAGTCCCCGAATATTATTTTCAGTATATTCTCTAGCCTTGAGGATTACGGGTGTGGCAGAGGAGTTAATTGCTTCCATATTCCATAATCCAACATCAATGCTATTTACTTCACCTGTAGCTAACCATCGCCCAGAACGACTGAAAACGACTTGTAGAACCTGTGATTTATATCCTCTCAATGGCATCATTTGGGAGCCAGGGGTTTGAGTTGTCATGTCCCATAGCCCAACAATGGCATCTTGACCGGCTGTTGCTAGCCACTTGCTGTTAGGACTAAAAGAAAGAGCATTAATTGGCTTGGTATGTCCTCGGAGAATTTTAGGTGCAGTGTTGAAGTGTGGTGTACTGATATCCCAGAGGAGAATGCGGGTGTCATTCGCGATCGCTGCTAACCATTTGCCATTAGGGCTAATAGCAACAGCCTTTACCTCACCTGTATTTCCCTGTAGAATAACGGCGGGTTTATCAGGATTAAGCTTATCCCAAAGCCGTACTGTTCCATCTTTTCCCCCTGTCGCTAACCAATTGCCTTTTGGGCTAAAGGCAACAGTAACGACTGGTTTTTCATGTCCAAGCAACGGAGTCCCGCCAATTTCACCTAGCAGCCGACGCAACAGCGCCCCCGCTTCTGTACGCCGCAAAATATTCTTTCCTCTGTTAAGCGATTCAACTGCAAATAAAAGACTGCGTTGCGGAAATACATCACGGAATGCTAAAGCTTGTCCTGCCAGGGTTTGAACTAATTTTGCTTTGTTTGCTTCTTCCCGTTGTCCTTCCGCGATTTGGCGTTGTTGTGCTTCAGCCTTTTGAGCTGTCTCTGCCTGTTGTCGGCGTTGTTCAGCAATTTTTTGAGCATTCACTGCAATTTGGCGTTGTTGTGCTTCAGCCTTTTGGGCTATTTCTGCCTGTTGTCGGCGTTTTTCGGCAAGGCTTCTGGCATTCACTGCAATTTGGCGTTGTTGTGCTTCAGCCTTTTGGGCTATTTCTGCCTGTTGTCGGCGTTTTTCGGCAAGGCTTCTGGCAGTTTCTGCTTTACCCTTCAATTGTTCAGCAATTTGACGTTGTTTTGCTTCCGCTTGTTGAGCGTCTTCCGCTGTTTTTTTGGCTGCTTCAGCTTCTTTGGCATTCTGTTCAGCGATCGCTCTTTGTTGTTCTGCTTCTTGTGCTTTCCACCAACCAAATGCTGCCAAGGGCACTGAAGAAAATAAAATTAATCCAATCAAAATCACAGCCACACGTTGTAGTCGCTTTGCCCAGTTGACAGGTAAATGACTTCTAATCCAGGTATTATTAAAGACTTCTCGGTAAATGGCATTGCGAATTTTCAGGATTTTGCCTTCGCGCTTGACTACGCCGGAAAGCTTGAGGTGAGATTTAACCAGCGACTGCTCCTCATCAACAACAGGATGGCGATCGCCCCATACTTGTTGATATACACTGAGAACACTGGTAATATCGGGGGCACGCTTGGTCAGCATATCCCGCACAAATTGCAAGTTATTGTCCTGCTCGCTGGCTGTGCTAAAGAAGGTACTACCCACAACGCGATCAACCTCGGCTTCAGACCAATCTGCTTGAGTGTGATCAGCAAGAATGCGACAAAGACGCTGAGTTAAATACGGGTGTCCTCCTGTCCACTTCAAAACCCATCGCAATACCTGCTGGGCAATCTCTGTAGATAATCCTAATCCTACTGCTAAGGGCTGTGCTTCTTCAAAGGTAAAATCTGTCAAATCTACCCGGTGTCCAATATTGAAGGGGGTACGCTTTGGATCGCGGATTAAATCACCTGGTGTAGCAACACCAATCAAAACAAAGGAAAGGCGGCGGAATTCGGGACTTGTAGCACGGGCAACGTGAAAGTAACGAATCACCGCGTAAAAATCATCAGTGAAATCTAGGCTCAGGGTAGTATCAATTTCATCAATAAAAATCACTATGGGTGCTGCCACTTCAACCAGCAACACATTCTGAAAAAACAGAGTTAGCCGCTGGGAAACGCCCAAATCGGTATGCTCCTGCCACCACTGGTTCACATTCGTATCCAGTATCAGTTGATTAGCTATCTCATCAAGCAACCCTTTGTACCATTGTTCAGCAGTTAAGTTGACACCCAATACACCGCTGATATCAATAATCACACATTGAATGCCTTCCTCAATCAACTGTTCTGCCGTCCGGATCATCAGGCTGGATTTTCCCAATTGACGGGGAGTGAGGACGTAGGCAAAAGTGGCATCACGACACAGTGTCAGTAATTCTTCATCTGCCTGCCGGGGGATATACAACCCCCGTTCATTTGCTTGAACAGTACCGCCAACGGTGTAAATGGTTGGTTCAGCCATGCAGGTGCTCCCGGAAATAGTCAGCATAAAGTTGACAGCGTGGCACAATTATCTGACCTTCACGCCGGACTAAACCTGCTGCACTCAGTAATCGGGCAATCCGCTCATCTGGACAGGTGTTGTTGTGAATGACTTGCAGAAATCCCTGCACTAGGTCTTTTTTTTCGTAAATGCGGAATAGGTGATAGCGCAGGTGATCGCCAAAGGGACCGCGATCGCCTATTGCTTGAGCAAATAACGCTTCTGCTTGAATCTGCTGGCTAGCAACCAGATATAGTGCCCGCCTCACCAAATAAGGATGACCATGCAGTAATACCAATTCACTAAAACTATGATACAGATAAAGAAGGAATAAATATCAACGAGCAAAGATGGCTGGAGTCACCAAAGTAGAAATATATGAGTCAGCAGAAGAATTACAGGAACTGCTGAGAAAACAAAAAATAGTATCAAGTCGTGAACGGATTCAAGCGTTGTATTTGCTGAAAATAGGTCATGTAAAAACAATACAGGATGTAGCGGTGGTGCTAGGGAGAGCAAGGGTAACGGTACAAAGATGGTTGAAGGACTATACCGAATCAGGAATAAAAGGTTTATTGTCAACGAAAAAGAGTCCAGGAAGACCGCCAATGATTAACTTACAAGCAAGAGAGCAGCTAGACAGAGAACTTCAACAGCCACAGGGATTTAAAAGTTATGAAGAAATACGAACTTGGTTAAAAGCAGTGGAAGGGATAGAAGCATCATATAAAGTAGTACACGACACAGTGCGCTATCAAATGAAAGCGAAGCTAAAAGTACCGCGAGCCGTAGGTGTCAAATACGATAGTGAAGCAGAATTGGAATTTAAAAAAAACTGCCACAATACCTAGAAGTAATTAAAAAACACATCATAGCACCAGTCGATAAACAAAAAAAAATTAGATATTGGTGTGGAGACGAAAGCCGTGTGGGGTTGAAGACTGAACCTGGGAGATTAATTACGACAAAAGGAGTCAAGCCCATCGGCATTATGCAATGGAAGCGGGATAATTTTTATTTATATGGATTAGTAGAACCATTAACTGGAGAGCATTTTATTTGGGAATTCTCTCATTTAAATACAGCTTGTTTCAATATTTTTTTAGAAAAATTCTCAGAGACTTATTCTCAAGATATACATATTCTTCAGTTAGATAATGGAGCGTTTCATTTTAGTCAGCATCTCAAACTACCAGAAAATATAGTTTTGTTATTTCAGCCTCCGCATACACCTCAAGTTAATCCAATTGAAAGATTGTGGGAGGAGGTTAAAAGGCATTTAACTTGGGAAAGCTTCTCAACTTTAGATGAATTAAGAGAATTTATTTGGAAGCGATTGGAACAATTAAACACATCAATCGTTGCTTCTATTACAGGTTGGGATTTTATTCTTGATGCTTTATTTGTATCAGGCTTTTCGTGAAATGGTATAACGCCATCAGTTGGCTTGCTTGCAACCGCGTTAGCGGAGAACCATGCCTTTGATTGAGGTCAGCAACTTGTTCTGGTGTAAAGTCCTCAAGGAGGAGAACTTCACCCACATTAAAGGGCGATTGATTCAGGTTGGCAATCAGATGATAGGGTTCAGTAGCAGTCACCAACGCCAGGTCAAACTTTTTCCAGATACGCATAGTGGGTAAAGCACGGTTATTGTGCCAACTGCGTAACATACTAAAAAAGTCAGAGCGAAAATCAGCATCAAAAATCCGATCCACCTCATCCATTGCCAGAACCAGGCAACCACCGAGTTCCTTGAGCAGATAGGATTGCATATAGCGGTTACAACGCTGATTGTTACCCCCGCCTTCTCTCCAGAATTCTGCCACTCGATTGGGCATTCCCAGCTGTTCGGTTAAATCCGTACAAAACTGCTGATAAAAAATCTCTGCATTGGTGATGGCTTCATGGTCAAATAATTGAAAATCCAAAAACGCCACCCGTTTTCCAACTTTCAGCGCAGCATCAATCACCCGGATCAACAGCGAACTTTTGCCCATTTGACGCGGACCCTTTATCGTCAAAGTGACTCCTTGTCGCTGAATTGTCGCGATCGCGATCGCATCCTGAGGTCGCTCAATATAAAATTGAGACTCTGAGTCCATTGTCCCTTCTGGCATCTCTAGAAGCACTGGTTGAGCAGAGGGAGATGGACGCGGTAAAGATGGTTGTGGGGAAATTTGCAGCAAGTCGGTTTTGGACTGTTCTGTAGTGATGGAAAGAGTACCACCCGCAATCGCCAGTTTTAACTCTTCAATCAAATCGGGTGTGTCTTCATCTCCCTGCCACAATGCCCAGTTGATGCTATTGAGATAAGCACTTAGTGGATACTGAAACGGTTCTTGATAGTTCAGACGCACTGGCAAAATCGCAGGATGTCCTCCCTGTTCTTTTGCCAAACGGTATGCCGTGGCAATCTCGGCTTCCACCATCTCGCTGTGAACAGCTCGTTCTGAGAGAAAAACAATCAAAAAATCTGCCCGACGCAATTCAGCTTCAATCCTTTGTGCCCAAGGAGTACCTACCAGCATTGCCCGATCAATGAACACTTCATGCTGCTGACTGAGTGCCTGAAATACTTGCAACGCTACTGTTTCATCAGGTTCTGCGTTGCGTTTGTAGCTGATAAAAATGCGACTTTGCGGCTTTGTCAGCACTTGCTCAGAAGCTTGGAGGAAAGATGATGACCGTTTCTTAAGTACAGGTGTTGCGGACTCTGGAATACTTTCTAAGTCGATTGCAATACAACCCAATTCAAAGGCATCTTCTAGCGATCGTCCTGCACCTAGCCCATCGTAAAAGCCAATGGCAAACTTAATTGCAGCGCGATCGCCAATTGCCTGATTCATGCCAATCACATAGTTAATATGTTGACAAATTGCTTCTGCTTGTACCTCGCTATAACAGGCATTCAGCAACACACACTCAACTTTGTTTTGGAAAAGCTTGAACAACCGCGCCAAAGATGGAGCGCTGACTAATTGCATCTTTCCCGCGCTGTCTTCCAAAACTAATCCTTGAGCACCTGCCCCATGTCCAGAAAAATGTACAATCTGCGGTTCATAGTCCAACAATGCCCGCCGCAAATCATCAGAGCGCACCGCCCACCGTGAGATAATTTCAAACTGGTCTCGTTTACGTGCCCTTTCTAAGCCTGTTTGAATTTCTCGTACCTCTTCATTTAGGCGTAAATTATCCGTGTCTTTTGGATTGGCTGTGAGAATCAGAATTTTTTTCACGGGGCGAGATTGAGGGCATGACCAGTAAATAAATTTTCGCACAACCTCCCTGCTTAACTACTGCTCTGTCACGGTTGTACATAAACGCCCAAGCTCCTTTCTACCCGTGATCAACTAACCTAGAAATAACGCTCTCAAGTGTCAGTTAAGATTCCAGAAATCCTTGCACACGCTGGCAAATTTTTTCTAATAAATCTGGACTCTCAATATCAAACCATTCAATTTGCGGATATGCTTTAAACCAAGTGCGTTGGCGTTTAGCAAATTGCTTTGTGTGCAACACAGTTAATTCTTTAGCTTCATTTAAAGAAATATCCCCTGCCAAATATTGCTTGATTTCTTGATAACCCAAAGTATTTAGCAAAGGTAAATCAGCACCATATTTCTGGCAAAGATACTCCACCTCTGCGACTAAACCATCTGCAATCATCTTCTCAGTGCGCTGTGTAATGCGGTGGGTAAGGTGAGCAGAGTCACAGTCTAAACCAATTTGCAAAATGGGATAATCTGGGGGGTTCTCTCCCTGCTGCTCGGAAATTGGGCGACCAGTGACATAAAATACTTCCAATGCTCTTAAAGTCCGCACTGGGTCGTTAGGATGAATCTTTTGTGCTGCAATGGGGTCAACTTGTAGCAATATAGCGTACAATTGCCTTTGGTCAAAAGATTCCAATTGCGATCGCAATTCCTTGTGCGGTGCAACCCTGGGAATCTTCATACCCCGCGTGATGGAGCGTATGTATAAACCCGTACCACCAACTAGCAGAGGTGGGGAAGTGGGGGAAGTTAGAGAAGATGAGAGAGTAATTACTCCCGCTACTCCCGCTACTTTTCCTTGTCCAATTGTTGGGGGAGAAGCAATTAACGCCTGTGCTTGCTCTTGATAATCTGCAACTGTCATAGTATCCGTTGGGTCACAGATATTTATAAGATAGTGCGGTACTAACTTTTGTTCAGTTTCTGTAGGTTTAGCTGTACCAATATCAAACTCCCGATAAACCTGACGGGAATCTGCACTGAGAATGACACAACCGAGTCGCATCGCCAAGTCCAACGCCAATCCCGATTTACCTGTCGCCGTCGCGCCACAAATCACAATGAGTTTAGTCATGAGTCATGAGTCATTAATCATTAGTCATTGGTACTTATACGAAGGACAAATGACGAATGACGAAAAGGGTACATCCCTATCATAAACTTCTCTTCAGATTGCCCTAAAGTCGCCACCAAGGCTTTTGTGTTAGAATTTTGGAGTGTTTTAATATTTTTTCGCCTTTAGGCGACTTCACCCCCACTTAACAGGAGATTTTACATGACGAGCAGTTACAGTGCCGCTCAGATTCAAGTTCTGGAAGGTCTGGAACCCGTTCGCAAAAGACCGGGAATGTACATTGGTTCCACAGGTCCGCGAGGACTCCACCATTTAGTTTACGAGGTGGTAGACAACTCGATAGATGAAGCTTTGGCGGGTTACTGCACCCATGTGGAGGTGGATCTCAACGCTGATGGTTCTTGTACAGTACAAGATGATGGTCGGGGTATTCCTACAGATATTCACCCCCAAACGGGAAAATCAGCATTGGAAACTGTGTTAACCGTTCTGCACGCCGGGGGTAAATTTGGCAGCGGCGGCTACAAAGTTTCTGGAGGATTGCACGGGGTTGGTGTTTCTGTAGTGAATGCCCTGTCGGAGTGGATAGAAGTTACGGTTTGGCGAGATAAAAAGGTTCATATCCAGCGTTACGAACGGGGTGTTCCCGTTACGGAACTGATAGCAAAGCCTTACAAAGAAAACCGCACCGGAACTTCTGTCACCTTCAAACCAGACTCCCAAATCTTCACGACCGTTACTGAATTTGATTACACTACTATAGCAAGTCGCCTGCGGGAGTTAGCATATCTGAATGCTGGTGTCAAAATTACTTTTACAGATCACCGTTTGGAATTACTGAAAAGTGATACACCCAAGGTAGAAACCTACGAATACAAAGGTGGTATTCGAGAATACATTGCCTACATGAACAGTGATAAGCAGGCATTGCATGAAGAGATTATCTTTGTGCAAGGAGAACGCAACAACGTAAACGTGGAAGTGGCATTGCAATGGTGTACTGATGCTTATACTGACAATTTACTAGGCTTTGCCAATAATATTCGCACGGTGGATGGTGGCACACACCTAGAAGGGTTGAAGACAGTCTTAACTCGCACCTTGAATGCAGTCGCCCGCAAGCGCAACAAAATCAAAGATAATGAACCCAACCTCAGCGGCGAACACGTCCGCGAAGGTTTGACAGGGGTGATTTCCGTTAAAGTACCAGATCCAGAATTTGAAGGGCAAACCAAAACCAAACTAGGCAACACAGAAGTCCGCGGAATTGTCGATTCTTTTGTGGGAGAAGTTCTCACCGAGTACCTGGAATTTCGTCCTAGTATCGCCGATTCGATTTTAGATAAAGCCATCCAAGCCTTCAAAGCCGCAGAAGCAGCACGCCATGCGCGGGAATTAGTGCGTCGCAAATCGGTGCTGGAATCTTCACCATTACCCGGAAAATTGGCAGATTGCAGTACTAGAGATCCTAAGGAGTCGGAAATTTACATCGTGGAAGGGGACTCGGCAGGCGGGAGTGCCAAACAAGGACGCGATCGCCGATTCCAAGCAATTCTCCCCCTACGCGGTAAAATACTGAACATCGAGAAAACTGACGACGCCAAAATCTATAAAAATACTGAAATTCAGGCGCTAATTACAGCACTCGGTTTAGGAGTTAAGGGCGAGGAATTCGACGCATCGCAACTGCGCTATCACCGTATAGTCATTATGACTGACGCTGACGTAGATGGAGCGCACATCCGGACTCTGTTATTAACTTTCTTCTATCGGTATCAGAGGGCGCTGATTGAACAGGGGCATATCTACATTGCTTGTCCACCACTGTTTAAAGTAGAGCGTGGACGCAATCACTATTATTGCTATAGCGAGCGCGAACTGCAACAGCGCCTCGCTGAGTTTCCCGACAACGCGAACTACACCATCCAACGCTTCAAAGGTTTGGGTGAAATGATGCCAGAACAACTCTGGACAACCACAATGAACCCAGGAACTCGTACCTTCAAGCAAGTGGAAATTGAGGATGCAGCCGAAGCTGATCGCATTTTCACGATTTTGATGGGCGATCGCGTAGCACCCCGTCGCGAATTCATTGAAACCTACGGTTCTAAACTCAACTTAGCTGATTTAGATATCTAAATCTTGTGGGTGTGCATAATTAATGCAATTTAGGCATAATTAGTAAATTTTTCGCACAATTTAAGTACGGCTATGCTTACGGATAACCGTACTTTGCTTTTGCGAGAGATGTTGGAGATTTGTTGAGTAACGGACTCTTTAAGCTTTCATAAGGCTTTCAAAAAGATTTGGTATGACCTGTTTTAGCTAATAGCAAACTGGGTAACTATCCCGCGACACTCCATTCCGCCTCAATCTATTCCTTAGGACTGAGGGACTATCTCAGTTACTTTATTAAGTTTTGTTAAAAGTTATAGAGTGATATTAACAATACATAATATGTAGCTATGAAAGCAAGTAAAGGCATTTTGGGAAAAGCATTGTTTGGTGTTATTTGTGCAAGTAGTCTCATTGCTTTGTCTGCTTGTGGTCAGCCTAGTGCAGAGAATACAACAACTCAAACTACCGAAACTCCAGTAGCAGATGTTCCTCCAGCTGTGCCTCCAATTGCGGAAACTCCCACGACCCCAACAGCCAGCCAAAATTTGGCACAGCTAGCACAGTCTGCATCTGCTCAGGGGTCTTTTACAACGCTAACACGGGCAGTGCAAGCCGCAGGCTTTACTGAACGACTGGCTGAACCAGGACCCTACACAGTCTTTGCACCTACTGACGCTGCTTTTGCGGCTTTACCAAAAGCTACACTAAACAACCTTCTCAACCCAGAAAACAAACAACAACTCGTGAAGCTTTTAAGCTACCATGTTATACTTGGACAAGTGACTTCGAGTCAACTGACATCTGGACAAGTCAAAACTGTTGAGGGGACTCCTGTGACAATCAAGGTTGACAGTACCACCAGTACAGTCACCGTGAAAGATGCTAAGGTCATTCAGGCAGACATTCCAGCCAGTAACGGTGTCGTTCACGTAGTGGACAAGGTCATTCTGCCTCCAAATTTCCAAGCAAGTCTTGATTCCAAGTAAACAGCGAAGTACTTAATTAACTCAGGGTAGGGGCACAAAGCCATGCGCCTTTATCGCCTATACCCTGACACCCCTACTAAAAACTTTGGCAATCTAACTCTTAAAGTTTAGATATAGAATATTCTAAGTTACTACTTACAATTATAAAAATTATTTATTATTCAGCCCTGAGACAATAGCTGATTTGTGAAATTAAAAGTATTAAATATTACAACAACTTGACTCGCGAGATGCAAATCATATCCGTATATTGTTGTTAGTTTTATCTTACTGGTTCGAGCGATGTCTTCCTTGGAAGCTGCTGCCTATAAGCCATCATGCCTTAACTCCGAACTTCATCCCAATTTTCCAAACGTTGCCAGCAACCACAAAGGGGGCTGACACCATCAACCAAAATTATGAGCCGATGGCGATGCTCTCTACGGTGGTCTTGTTAAATATGTTTCTCTATCCCTCTGTAGCACCCTCTAGTATATTTTGCCTTCGTCTTAGGAAATTAAGCGTTAAGTAGGTTAATATCGATAGTCTTAACTGTCAAATCCTTTTTGAATTGATTAAAATATCCTTGTATACAATAAGAACAGTTTGTCAAGATTCATAAGGTTGAAATTTCAACAGTGCGCTAACGTGTGATAAAGACCGAATTAGTTGAACCAAAATTCCATGTCCATTTAGCTAATTCTGCTAAAGTCTTGACTCCTAAGTTAAAGTCATTGGCAGAACAAAGTTAGGGAACTGCTAAAAACCACCGCCATTATTGAATTTGCATTGATGCTGCCTATGGTAAGCCCAATGGAAGAAAGCACAAAGCCGCTTTAGACAACCTGTGGATGACAAGTTTTCGCCAGAGGGCGAACATAACTCCACTCTGGAAGTTATGTAAAGGAAGTGTAAAAATGGGTGTAAGCATTTTTTCTGACTTGGGTTAATAGAAGATATGCTGTTTCTGAGTAAAGAATGCTCTGGGTAATACATTGAAGTAGATATAAGCAGGTGTACTTAACATTAAATGGAAATGAGCATACCACTGCAATTCCAAAAAGTTTTGGAGAAAATACAAGGGTATGGCTGCCTTTTTCAATGTCTTAACTTTGGTAGAACAGCCTTTAACTTGCTTAATGACTTCATGGTTACCACACAAACACAGTGCAATTTCTGTGAAACAGGCTACAATCGGAACAGTCTTTACAAAAGAATCTCCCAACAGTCATATTCATTTGTATGGAGTGGTAAATTTTTTTAGCAGTCCGGAGTCTTTTTGAGACCAGCTAGTAAAAACTGATGTTGCTCGGCAACACACATGGCGTTAACTAAGGATAGGAATTTACCTTCAAGGAAGTTGCCCTTACAGGGTAAAACTATATTGGAAAGGTGTGAAAATTCCAAAATTATCTTAGGCAAGATAGCCAAAAAAGCTCTTTTGTGTTGGGAAATAGCTCACCTTAAGAGCGTAAACATATCTTAAGTAATTGATTCTGCAAGGAGCATGAGGAACGCGGCATGAACCAGGCTAACAACGTACTCGAAAACATATATCAGCCTGATGACCTAGAAATAATGAATCAGCCTGAGATTGAGTTAGAAGAACTCTTGATTGACGACGAAGAGGACTTGCTGACGGGCGATGAAGGCGAACTCGATGAATTTTTAGAGCCTCAGTCTGATGAGGACGACGCAAAGTCTGGGAAAGCCGCTAAATCGCGTCGTCGGACTCAAACGAAGAAAAAGCATTACACCGAGGATTCGATCCGCCTTTACTTACAAGAAATAGGTCGAATTCGCCTGTTGCGTGCAGATGAAGAAATTGAATTGGCACGCAAGATTGCCGACTTACTGGAATTAGAGCGAGCGCGCGAAAAACTTGCACAGCAGTTAGCTCGCGAGCCTTACGACAGTGAATGGGCAGCAGCAGTACAAATACCCTTGCCACAATTTCGTTATCGACTGCATGTTGGTCGCAGAGCGAAAGACAAAATGGTACAATCTAACCTGCGCCTTGTAGTTTCAATTGCTAAGAAGTATATGAATCGAGGCTTGTCTTTTCAAGACTTGATTCAAGAAGGCAGTCTTGGTTTGATTCGCGCCGCCGAAAAATTTGACCACGAAAAAGGCTACAAGTTTTCTACATACGCGACATGGTGGATTCGTCAGGCAATTACCCGTGCGATCGCTGACCAATCCCGGACAATTCGCCTTCCGGTTCACCTCTACGAAACCATTTCCCGGATTAAGAAAACCACAAAGCTGCTTTCTCAAGAGATGGGTCGCAAACCCACCGAAGAAGAAATTGCGACTCGTATGGAAATGACCATTGAGAAGCTGCGGTTTATTGCTAAATCGGCACAACTGCCTATTTCACTAGAAACGCCCATTGGGAAAGAAGAAGACTCCCGACTGGGCGATTTTATTGAGTCAGATGGTGAAACACCAGAAGACCAAGTTTCCAAAAATCTGCTGCGAGAAGACCTGGAAAAAGTCCTCGACAGTCTCAGTCCTCGGGAACGAGATGTTCTCAGACTGCGCTACGGGTTGGATGATGGTCGCATGAAGACATTAGAAGAAATTGGACAAATTTTCAATGTCACTCGCGAACGAATTCGTCAAATTGAGGCGAAGGCACTTCGTAAATTACGGCACCCGAATCGCAACAGCGTTCTCAAAGAGTATATCCGTTAGTCATTTGTTGTACAGACGTACTTATGAGCTGTAGAGACGCTTTCATGAGAACGCTTCTCTACATATATAACTATAAAAAAACCTGAGAGGCAAAAGCTGCACTCCCAGGTTTTTTACTTATTCATTTATCTATGACTACTGAGCAATCCGCAGTCTTAAAACTTACAGGATGCCCCAGAAGTGTAGGAAACCTTGACCAGAAAACAGTTCAATGAGAGTGGCTGCCAAAAAGCCAATCATTGCCAAGCGACCGTTCCAAATTTCTGATTGAGGTGTGAAACCCCAACGCCAAGCATTACGGTCATCCATTACGGGAGCAGTAGCTTTTGTTGTGCCTTGCATGGTCAGTACTCCAATTCTCTAAGTTTTATTAACTTTACCTAATTATCTATAGGCAATCGGTAGTCTTACAATTTACAGGATGCCCCAGAAGTGCAGGAAACCTTGACCTGAAAACAGTTCAATGAGAGCAGCTGCTAAAAAGCCAATCATTGCCAAGCGACCGTTCCAAATTTCTGATTGAGGTGTGAAACCCCAACGCCAAGCATTACGGTCATCCATTACGGGAGCAGTAACTTTTGTTGCGTCTTGCATGGTCGGCACTCCAAACTGATTTGTTTAAGGTTCGTAACCTTACGTAAACAAATATAACAATTATTTTTAAGAAGTGTCATATTTTTTATATCTTATTTAAATAAATTCAACTTATATGAGATTCGCTGATCAGTACAACTGATCATCAGAAAAGATGTATGTTGTAGTGGTTTGAAGAGTTCAGGAGTTTAAAAGAGGGTTAGCCAAAAGACAACATACAGCAGAATAAAGGCGTCAATCGTCAGGAGCCAGAAGTAAAATTTGCTCTATATCTGGCTTTTGAGTTGAAAAGCTGTACCTCATGAACTTGGAATCTGCTGTATTGATTTGTGAAGTTCTAAACTCCTTCTATCCCTGCACCCTTACGGGCGCAGTACTTTGCGCCTTCACACCTTATTGCAGTTGGACGACAGAAATAATTTTTTCTTCGCGATTGAGTTGAAGGACACTTTCACCCGTGCCATCCTTGCCGAAACTGGAAACTGTTTCTACGCTTAGGCGTACCACTCGTTGATGATTAGTGACGAGCGCCACCTCAGTATTTGCGATCGCTCTTACCATTCCTGCTAAGATGTCGGTCTTGTTGGTGAATTTAAAAGTCTGAGTGCCGATATCGCCTCGATTTGCTACCCGCAAAGCACTCACTGGCAGACGTTTAGCGTATCCCAATTGAGTGACCAGTAATAGATTTTCCTTCGTGCTTGAGGTGACACAACCAACCATTTCCTCTTGTTGGCGCACTCGTAAAGCTTGCAGACCCATAGCAGTGCGACCCATAACGGGGAGTTGATGATCATTCACCTCAAACTTCAAGACTCTTCCACCCGAACTCGCTAAAACCAGATGTTCACCCGCAGTGGTGAACTGAGTAAATGACAATTCATCATCGTCTTTGAGTTTCAAAATAGTAATTCCGCGACGAGTCAGGTTAGTCAATTCTGTCAGGGACAGACGCTTGATTCTTCCTTGCTTCGTCAGGAGAACAATCTCGGCATTTTCTAGATGCTCCGGCAGTACAAAGCGGTTAATCACTCCTTCTTGAGCACCCTGAGCAGAGCTGGAGAGCAAGGTAATCAATGGTGTTCCCCGTGGAGAACGTCCACTGGTGGGAGGAATATCTGCCACATTCACTGGGTAAACCTTGCCACCACTAGTGAGTACCAGCAACTCTTTTGCCGTGTCGGTCAATACGGTTTGGATAACGGTGTCATTATCAGATGTACCGTTGTCAGTTCTTGCCTTCCGGGATGATGGTTGACGACGTACATATCCCCGGTGGCTAAACTCTAAAACCACCTCTTCTGGTGGTACATCCAATGTGGGATTTTCAATTTTGGATTTTGGACTCTCTGTGTGTTTACCCCCTTGTCCCCTTGTCCCCTTGTCTCCTTGTCCGGTCACCTCCTCCTCATTCATGACAACTATCTTGGTACGACGGCTATCACTGTATTTGCGCTTGAGCGATCGCAAATCTTTTTTCAGCGACTTGAGTAACTCCTTTCTATCGTCTAGTAATCGCCGCAATAACTGAATTTGCTCATTGAGCTGCTCATACTCCTTATGTAGGTTTTGCTGTTCTAAATTCGTTAAACGTCGCAACGGCATAGCCAAAATAGCATCCGCCTGCACCTCACTCAAATCCAGTCGGTTTTGCAAGCTGATTTTTGCCGTAGTACCATCAGCAGCACCTCGTAAAATCTCCACAACCTCATCTACGTGAGACAGCGCTTTGAGTAAACCTTCAACTAGATCGAGCCGACTTTGGGCCTTATCCAACTCATGAGAGTAGCGGCGGTTCAGTGTCTGCTCTCTAAAACTCAAAAACTCTTGCAACAACTGACGCAAGCTCAGCTGACGGGGTTGTCCATCTACCAAAGCTAGGAGAATTGCCCCAAAGTTACTTTGCAAAGCGGTTTGGTGATACAAATTCTGGAGAACTTCTTGGGGGTTGGTATCGCGTTTTAGTTCAATCACGACGCGCATTCCTTGGCGATCGCTTTCATCTCGCAGATCCGCAATTCCCTGAAGACGTCCTTGATTCACCAAATCCGCCACTTTCTCAATCCAACCCGCCTTATTCACTTGATAAGGCAATTCCGTCACCACAATTGCTGTCCGCCGCTTGCTACCCCTGGTACCTGCAACTTCCTCAATTTGGGCAACTCCCCGCAGCACAATACTCCCTTTCCCTGTAGTGTATGCTTCTTTGATTCCAGAGTTGCCCACAATTTCACCACCTGTGGGAAAATCAGGTCCAGGAATGATCTCAAATAACTTTTCATCGGCTAAGTCGGGGTTATCAATTAATGCAATCAACCCATCTACCACTTCCCCTATGTTGTGCGGTGGAATATTCGTCGCCATCCCCACCGCAATACCAGAACTGCCATTGAGCAAGAGAAATGGTAGCTGCGCTGGCAGTACGGTTGGCTCTTGCTGGGAATTATCGAAGTTACCGATAAAGTCCACTGTTTCTTCACCGATTTCTGTCAGCATTCCCTCGTGGCTGATGGATGCAAGACGCGTTTCTGTGTAGCGCATCGCTGCTGGCGGGTCATTATCCACACTCCCGAAATTCCCATGTCCAGCCAGTAAGGGATAGCGACTGGAAAACTCTTGTACCAGCCTGACCAAGGCATCATAAACCGCTTGGTCGCCGTGGGGATGGTATTTACCTAACACGTCTCCCACCACACGCGCACACTTACGGTAGGGTCGATCCGGCGTCAGACCTAGTTCGTGCATGGCATACAAAATGCGTCGGTGAACTGGCTTTAAGCCATCTCGCACGTCTGGTAACGCTCGCCCAACAATGACACTCATGGCATATTCTAGGTAAGACCGTTGCATCTCGGTGTGCAAGGCTGTGGTAATGACCTGTCCCTCACAGAGAAGGTTTAACTGTTTTGCCATGAGTTTTTTTCCCTAAATTTCCTCTACACAAAATTTGCCATTAACGAAGACTGCAGCAACCACAGCATAACGGATGAAATGCTTTTCATTACACAATCTTGATAGTTACAGGATAAAAAGCAGTAGTATCATCCTTGTTGATGGAGATTTATATTGATTATTTCAAGCTTAGGCACATTCATTGTTTTGATTAGGTGGTATTCCCCTTCTCTGACCTGTGCGCCTTTAGTTAAGATGGGCTAACAAAAGTCAAATTCTCATGAAAACTGTTTTGATTGTCGAAGATGATCTGATTAATGCTCGTGTTTTTTCCAAGATTTTGACCAAGCGAGGTGGCTTGGCGGTAAAACACACTGAAAATGTTGAAGAAGTCATCAAAATTGCCCAATCGGGGGAAGTTGACATTATCTTGATGGATGTTTCTCTGTCACGAAGTGTTTACCAAGGTAAGTCTGTTGATGGTATCAAAATTACACAAATGTTAAAATCCGATCCGCAAACAGCTCCCTTACCTATTATTTTGGTAACAGCACACGCTATGGAGGGCGATCGCGAGAACTTTCTCAAACAAAGCGGTGCTGATGGCTATATCTCCAAGCCAATTGTTGACCATCAACAGTTTGTTGACCAAATCATCGCACTGCTACCTAAGCAGGACAACTAAACGCATAATACGGAGCGATCAACAATGTTCACTCCACGGTAAACTGCACCTAGCACATTTTCATATTAGTGTCCTTAAGTTAAGAACACACCAGAACAGTAGTCCAATGTATATGTTGGGTTACTGTTTCTTTTACAGAATAATATATATGTACTATTAGATGAGATTTTGAGCAAGTAGCAATAGGGAATAGGTTACAGGTTTAGAGGTAATAGGTCAGAGGTTACGGATTTTAGAGTTGAGGTTAGAGTTTCCCTATCCTCTGTCCCCTGAACCCTCTCCTCTGTTTCCTATTGCGGAAGAATTTGTCGCCTGATAGTAGGAGCTGATGGTTCTTCACGTTGCTGGAGAGCAGCTTGAATGCTCGGTAATTCTAAGAATTTTTGCGTATCCGACAGCAGGCGTTGGCCCCAGAGATTTTGTTTGAGAAAATCTACATCAGCGTAGCGCTCGTCAATGCGGATTGCAGCTGCTCCCATTGCCAGACCTTGTTGGCGATCACCTTTGGTATACAAAGCTACTGCCAATGCTAGTAAAGGCTCTGCCGCTTGTTTCTCAATCGTGACAGCGTCTTGCCATTGCTTAATCGCGCCTTGAATATCGCCCTGTTCATACAAAATTAACCCAACATTGTTGATGGCAGGCCAGAATTTTTTGTCAAAGGAGACTGCTTTTGTGTACTGGGCGATCGCGTCAGGAAATTTACGTAGCATATAGTAAGCATTACCCAAATCAAACAACCCCTCTGGGTCATTGGGTTTCAATTTCAAACCCTGTTGGTAGTAACTTGCAGCCTCTTGGTATTTTTCCTGCTGAAAGAGAGCCGAACCTAAAGCGAATTGAACATCACCATTTTTAGGGTTGAGAGATTGTGCCTTTTTTAGGGCATTTATTCCGCCATTCACATCTTTGGTTTGCAAATACAAACCACCTAGGAGAAACCATACTTTATCGTTCCTAGGAGCTAGTTGTGATGCCAAGCGCGCTCTTGGTAAAGCTAGTTCATACTGTTGAAACTGCGCTAGTTGAGCAGCCTCCTTCGCCAGACCCAACCCTTGCTGTTCTAACTTCGCTGCATCAAGTTGCAGTGTATGGGGTACCAGTGCTTGTGCATTTGTAGGTTGAGGTAAACTGCACAAACTACAAACAACCAGAAGAGAAATCAAACCAATCCGTTTAGGCACACTACCGCCTCTTTGCCAAGAATGAAAGAATCTTTCAGCTAGCTTAAACGATTTCCACGGTTGACGGCAGCAAAATTTTACATAGAGAATAACAAAAAAATGCTGTTAGCCTAGCTAACCCCAGTATTTTCATTTTTCTCCCATTCTCCGACTATATGAAACCACCCAGCTCCTCGCTTGTGACCAGAGGAGTTAGGGGAGTTTGCATCCTTCGGGTAAAACCTGAGCCTACGGAGACGCTTACGCTAACGCCGTAGGCATAGGAGATAGCAACTGGCGTGCGACTGGCGTGGTGGGATACTACCTCACATCGTAACCAAACAAATTCGGGTCAACTTCCCCCAACTGCAAATCTGCTAAACCATACTCTCTCCAACGCCTATCAACCATCGCCGCCACCTCAGGATCTGATTCCAAAGGCGCACCCCACTCATGTTCAGTTTCCGGAGGAATCTTCGTCGTTGCATCAATTCCCATCCTTCCCCCCAAACCAATCTTTTCACTTGCAAAATCTAAAGTGTCAAACGGTGTATTCGGTAAAATAAACACATCCCGCGCGGGGTCAACTTTGGAACTAATCGCCCATACCACTTGACGTGGGTCTCTGATATTAATATCTTTATCCACCACAATCACAAACTTTGTGTAGGTGAACTGTGGCAAAGCACTCCAGAAAGCAAGAGCTGCCCGTCGCGCTTGTCCCGGATATGCTTTATCTATAGATAGAATCGCTGCTTTGTACGATAGCGCTTCCATCGGCAAGAAGAAATCCACAATTTCCGAAACTTGTTGCCGCAAAATTGGGGTGTAGATGCGATTGAGGGCGATCGCCATCATCGCTTCTTCCTTCGGTGGTCGCCCGCTAAATGTGGTAAAATAAATTGGGCTTTTGCGGTGCGTCATGCAGTGGAAGCGAATTAAGGGCGAATCTTCCACGCCGCCGTAATAACCCATGTGGTCGCCAAACGGACCATCCGGCAAGATTTCTCCTGGCGTAATTGTCCCTTCCAGCACAAATTCCGAATCCGCTGGGACTTCCAAATCTACTGTCTTACACTTTGCCAACTGCACGCCGGAACCGCCGTAAAGTCCAGCAAACAGCCATTCTGACAAGTCTACCGGGATCGGCGTCGCAGCTGCCATAATAATCAGGGGGTCTACGCCTAGTGCGATCGCCACCTCTAATTTCTTCCCACGTTCTGCTGCCTTGCGTAAATGCCTTGCGCCACCCCGCACCGATAACCAGTGAACAGTCATCGTATTCTTAGATTGTAGTTGCAGGCGATACACACCCACATTCGGCGTCCCTGTTTCACAATCCTTGGTAATCACTAGTCCTAGCGTAATAATCTTGCCAGCATCACCAGGATAGGGACGTATCAAGGGTAACTTGTTCAAATCCAACTCATCCCCTTGAATCACCACCTGCTGACACGCTGGGAAAAAGTCGCGTCCTGGTTTTGCCTTCAGGACATCAAACAGTACCTTACCAAAATCTATCGCTTGGGAAATCTTCTTAGGTGGTTTTGGTTGTTGCAGCATTGCCAACTTTTTCCCCAATTCCTCCAACTGTTGGGGATGCTGCATATTCATTGCCCAGCATATCCTTTCCACTGTTCCCAGTAAGTTGACCGCGACTGGGAAGGATGCGCCCTTGACGTTTTCAAAGAGTAGCCCTGGACCACCTTTTTGTAGCATCCGGTTGGCAATTTCAGCAATTTCTAAATCTGGGTCAACTGGGGTCGAAATCCGCCGTAATTGTCCTCTTTCTTCCAGAAGTTTGATAAATCCCCGAAAATCTCTCGCCATTTTTCCAAAAATAATATTTAAGAAGTGTGAAGCGCTTTCTTATATTATTAGTCATTAGTCATTCGTCGTTAGTTATTCAATGTTCACATCACCACATCTTTCCAACCCTACTCTACCCTACCCTTCGCGGTCTACGAGAAGCTGTCCTCTAAGCGTCTAAACTCCATCTCCCTACAAGGGCAATTGCTTATTTTAACTAGAAGTTAACCTTTCAATTTATTTTTGTAATTCTTAGCAAGAATAGTTCAGATATTATAACCAAAATATGCATTAATTGTTACCATTAAGCGCTTACCTGATCAAATATGACCAGAATATACGACACCTTCCTGGCTGGTGGTCTAGTCATGTGGCCTCTGTTGGGTTTATTTGTAGTCACCTTAGCATGTATCTTGGAACGCAGTTGGTTCTGGTTGAAGCTATTGATTCAAGAAAAACAGGTAGTGCGTGGGGTTTTGACAGAGGCAAAGATAGACTTAGAAAAAGCCGAAAAAATAGCAGCAAGTGCCCAGAATTTAGCCATTGGTCGCTTTTTGGTAGAACCTCTCAGACTGAAAAAGCCCTCTCCCGAAACCTTTCATTTGGCAATAAAAGCCGCTTATGATAAAGAATCCGTGGCAATGCGTAAAGGTGATATGCTACTGGAAAGTGTGGTTGCGATCGCCCCTTTGCTGGCTATCTTAGGTACGGCTAATGGTCTAATCACCACTTTCACGAACCTCAAAACTAACTCTTTAGGCATTACTGATTTCGCTACAGTAACCTCTGGTATCGCTCAGGCGTTAATTAGCTCTACAACTGGAATAGCAGTAGCAATTTTTGCCTTTGTATTTTTCCGAATTTTTCTATGTTTGCAATCGTGGCAAAAAGGCTTTTTCTCTCAAGTTGGCAACGAACTAGAACTGATTTACCTGCAATTTTGGCATGAACCTTCCAACCAAGCAAGCACCCAAATAAAGAATGATCACTGAACAGTTAAGACTTCTCATGAGATGTTTTTGCGGAAATTCCTGCAATTTATGAATCCTTCAGCCCAAATTTGAATTATGGAAGCGACGACAACAATAGGGGACAGGGTATAAGGTACTTGAACTCCAACCTGTTTCCTGTCCCCTTTCACTGACTCCCTATTCCTCTACCCCAACGACAACTTTCTTGGTGTAATACTCAGTCTTCGCATACACGCTGACAATACTCTCACCCACTTCAAAAAACGTCCCTTCTATCTCATCTTTAGAAAACTGCAAATTTAGGTATTTTGCAGCAATTTCCTCAGCAGTGGATGCTTTCGCTTCCATCTCATCTGGCAAAAGTCCAGTAGAACCAATGTAGAACACCAAAGGACAAATTTTATCCCGGTAAATTCTCTCTACATACCCCTCCAATTTAGTATTCCCAGCTGTTAAAGCAGCAACCATTTCCTCTTTGCTAACAAATTTGCCATTCCACTTATCTTGGAATACCCGCACGAGACTCTTAGCACCAACTTTTACAAGAATAGGCGTAATTATACCGTTCTTCTCTAAACCGAGAAAATCATCAAAAATTGGTTTCATGAATTCATCCACTTTTGTGATTTTCGTACGGGATGACAATTGCTTATCTGTGAAAACAATATTTTCATTTAACGCTAGGTCAAAAGAAGGTTTCTGGAAAATTTCCCCAGTCTGTTTGTCATAAACCTGATACATTCTCTCAAGAAATTTATTAGCTGAATGCAGCTTGCTCAAGTTAAGAATATCTTTGCTACCAATATCTATTTTATAGCTCACTCTTGAATCAAGAGTACCATTTGCTAGGGCATCCTTGATGTCGGTGTATTCGTTCGTTGTTGGGAAGTTGATGTAAAGATTTTTTGAAAGGTAATGCTTTTTCAACTCTTCCAACTGTTCGGGTAAAAAGACATCTGACTCTTCTTTCAAGTGAGCAGAAATGATGCTAGAGAGAACTTTAATTTCTGCTAATTCATAAAACAAACCATCAATGCTGCTATACTGTTCCTCAAAAGGTACAAGAGGTAAGTTTTCTAGCTTGATAGTATACTCACTGCGAAAGTCAAATTCTTCTGCTGGCGAACCTTCTTTTTCCAATACGCCTTTTTCCTTAAGTACGTCAAAGGATTTTTTACTGCTGATTTTCACTTTCAGCGACTTCACATTGACTTCACCATCACTGACAATGGTGTAATTATTAAAGGTAACAAGGTCATTCACCAGTAACCCAGCAACTTCAAGAATTGGGGTTTTGTCCTCAGCTTTGACAAGTCTGACTTTGCGGGTGATCAGCATATTAATGGTGGCGGTGTTGTGGTTAATTTCAAACAAACCCAAGCCAACATAACCGCCTTGATCTATAAATTCAGTTATCAGCCAAGGTTTCATCAAGTTGCCATTTTCATCTCTGGAACCTTGAACTCTTTTAATTCCTTTTCTTTGATAATTGTCCTGCAAGTGCTTGATATTAATAATGAGACTGGTGCGATGTTCCTCCAAAATCTTGATAAGTTCTAGCAGAGAAATTCTCTCATTAACTTTCACCTGATCTAGAATTTCATGCTCTCGTAAGATATTAGGATAGAATAGTGCGATGTCAATGTCTTGGGCAAAATCTGCAACTTGCTCATTTGTCAGCGCTTTAGCGTGTCTTTCTGTTAAAGTGGCGTCAAATGTACTAGCAATAGCATACTTTGCAGTATTCAAATTTCCTTCCACCAAATTTGCTTTAGCAAATGCATACACCGACTCATGATTCTGCGCTACAGGTACATCTAATTGTTCATAAGCTTTTTTGGTGATTTGCTTATATTTATAGATAAGAACTTCATCATCGGGTTTCAACCCAAAGATTTTTAATGTTCCTGCTGTACCATTAATTTTATTGGCACTTTTAGAAAGTAAAACTTGATAAGTATAATCAGCAGCTAAAGGTTCTTCCATTGCTGGCGCAACTGAACCATTTAATAGTTTTGCCATGCTGTAAATGGCATCATAAACTTCTTTCACGTCGCCGGCTTTAATGCATAAACCAGATACCATATTGGCAATTTTGGACAACAGCTTAAAGTCAGAAGCGTTGGAATAAGCGATGGTGTTGACGAAAACATCCATGCTTTTGAGTTCTTCACAAATCCCCTCTAAGGCTTTTGCTTCTGCACTGGGACTGCTATCATTAGCATAACCATCACTATGCAAAGTTATGGCAGTCAGTTCTCCTTCTTTAACTAGAGATTTCGCTAACTGCATTGCTTGAGATATGCAGGTTAGATAGGTAGCACGAATTTGTTTGATTTCTTCTAAATAGGGAGAGCTTTGTTTCATCACTTCTTGAATAGGAATTCTCTCGAAATGACAGGTTACATCTGCCTTAGAAGAATAGGATATTAAGGTGATAACTAGCTGGTAATTGATGTATTCATCAAGGGTTAAAATCTTAATCAGAGTCTCTTTCAATGCTTGGATATCCTCATACATCGAGCCGGAACGGTCGATAATAATGATGCTATGCGCTACTGCTTTTTGTGGGATATCACCAGGATTTCTTTCTAAGAGTAATCTGTCTACTAAATAGTAAGCTTTTTCCTGACCACCAAAGTTGTAAAGGGTGAATTTTGTTCTAGTATTATTTGTAGATTTATTGTGGATATTTTGATGTTTAACAACGTTATTTTCTGCCATATTTATTCCAGCCTTGATAAAGGTTAAAAACCATCTTAATTCACATTTTTTTAGTGCGTCACCCTCAGTAAGAAAACCTTCTTACAAACCTTAAAAATTGAGGGTAAACACGCAAAATACTGCAGACAAAAGTTATGTAACTTCTTGCTCAAACTGGCATGGTAAACGCAGATATTTGCAGTGATAGTGATGTTGATGGAGTGTGCTTATGTATATTTACGTAAATTAATGTGTGCATTGCTTTACTTTATTTGCGTTACACACTTCCTAAGCTCTAGAGTACTATTGTACTATATAGGATGTCAAATAGGCAGGGTTCTTAGGTGATGGGAAGATAAAGTAAGGACTACAGTCCTCACTACGAACTATATTCATTAGGTAACTTGATTCAAGTTTCTGGTTTGAAATAATATATATTTAGGATCTTGGCTTAATCATTGATCCCGATCAGGAATTGAACGTGCCGTCAAGGCTTGCTGATTCAGCGGGGGCATTGATTTTACAGGCACAAACAATACCATAAAAGTTATGGCACTCATAGTTCAAAAATACGGTGGTACATCTGTCGGTTCAGTCGAACGCATTCAATGTGTTGCACAGCGCGTGTGCAAAACTGTTAAAGCAGGAAACTCGCTTGTCGTTGTGGTTTCCGCAATGGGTAAAACCACTGATGGACTCGTTAAGCTAGCATACGAAATCTCCACAAATCCCAACAGTCGGGAAATGGATATGTTGCTTTCCACGGGTGAACAAGTATCCATTGCCTTGGTAAGTATGGCTTTGCAAGAACTGGGACAACCAGCAATTTCTCTGACAGGGGCGCAGGTAGGAATTGTTACCGAAGCAGAACACACTCGGGCGCGGATTTTACATATTGAAACAGAGCGCATCAAGCGACATCTCAATCAAAATAAAGTTGTTGTCGTAGCAGGCTTCCAAGGTATTACCAGAACTGAGGACTTGGAAATTACTACCTTGGGACGTGGCGGTTCAGATACCTCAGCGGTGGCAATGGCTGCTGCATTGCGAGCAGATTTTTGTGAAATTTATACCGATGTGCCAGGGATTTTAACGACAGACCCCCGTTTAGTTCCAGAAGCCCAGCTGATGGATGAAATTACGAGCGATGAAATGCTGGAACTCGCAAGCTTGGGGGCAAAAGTATTACATCCTCGTGCTGTGGAAATTGCTCGGAACTATGGCGTTCCCTTGGTGGTACGCTCTAGTTGGACAGATGATCCTGGGACTTGGGTCATTTCACCGGAACCACGTCCACGCTCACTTGTGAATTTGGAAATTGCCCGTTCAGTTGATGATGTTGCATTTGACGCCAATCAAGCAAAGGTGTCAATGTTGCGTGTCCCAGATAAACCAGGCGTAGCAGCACGGTTATTTGGGGAAATTGCCCGTCAGGATGTGGACGTAGATTTGATTATACAGTCAATTCATGAAGGTAATACAAATGACATTGCCTTTACCGTGATGACACCGATATTAAAACGGGCAGAAGCCGTAGCGGCAGCCATTGCTCCTGTTCTGCGTTCTCAAGAGGCTACTGAAGCCGAAGAGGCTGAAGTGATGGTACAGCACAATATCGCCAAAGTCAGCATTGCAGGCGCGGGGATGATTGGGCGTCCAGGTGTGGCGGCAAAGATGTTCGTCACCCTCGCAGAAGCTGGCGTCAACATCCAAATGATTTCCACAAGCGAAGTTAAAGTCAGTTGCGTGATTGACAACGCAGATTGCGATCGCGCCGTTGCTACCCTACGCAGTGCCTTTGAAATTGAAGAAGACAAAGGGACAAGGGGACAATTATCCCCCTCTCCTTCCCCCCTCCCCTCCTCCTCCCATCCTCCCGTAAGAGGTGTGGCGCTAGATATGAACCAAGCGCGTCTGGCAATTCGTCAAGTTCCTGACCGACCGGGAACCGCAGCAAAGCTGTTTGGACTGTTGGCAGAACACAACATCAGCGTAGACATGATTATTCAGTCTCAGCGCTGTCATGTGATCAATGGCGTTCCTACACGGGATATTGCCTTCACGGTTGCCAGAATGGATGCACAAGCGGCACAAAAAATGCTCCAGCAAGCAGCCGCAGAATATGGCTGGGGTGAAGTGGCGCTCGATAGTGCCATTGCCAAAGTGAGTGTTGTAGGAGCGGGTATGGTCGGACAACCAGGCATCGCAGCTACAATGTTTGAGGCGCTATCGCAACACCAAATTAATATCCAAATGATTACGACTTCGGAAATCAAAATTAGCTGTGTTGTGGCGCAAGAGGAAGGTGTTAAGGCATTGCAAGCAATTCACATGGCATTTGGACTGGCGGGTAGCCAGAGGATTCAAGTGCCTGCGTGATATTACATTATCTCCAAATACCGACTTTTTCACCCCACGACAAATTTTGATTTTGCTTTCCAGAAATCAATTTTTATACATTTATCAATTTTTGTACTTTTGTAGTTTGGTGGAGATACTATTTTTATACAGTCCTCATCTCTTTTAGCTATGCACATTAGTATTGCGGACGAACTAAAGAAACGATTCCATGCAGCTTGCGCCCTACGGGGGTGATTATGAATCAAGGTTGTGGCAGAAATAATCGGGTAATAGTTGTAGTGTGCTATTCATGAATTTTATGAGACTACTTCAATATATTCAGAAATTAAAGTCTGCAAAAAATAGTTTAAAGAAGCAAAGATTATATGCACTTTTCTTTACACTAACTCTATGGTTGGTGCTTTCCACTTCAGCAGTTCCAAGCTATTCTCAAGTTCCTACCCCTACACCTCGTCCTGTAATCGAACGGAAGGTTCGAGAACTGGCTAAGAGCGATGTAGAAAATGATATTTCAAGACGAAATGACTATGCTGTGAAGCGGTACGGTAAAAAATCCCTAGGCTTAAAAGATGAAGAAATATTAGAAATATATGATAACGAGTATACCAAGCTAGCAGAAGCAAAGAAAAATAACTTGTGGGAACAACTGAAGCCTGGAACTGGATGGTCAGTTGCTATAGTTCTATTTTTCGTCTTAATTTTTAAAGATACTTTAACAGAATGGGTTGGTAGCTTTTTTAAAGCTGTAGGAAATCAAATCTATAGCAAACTATCAGGAATTCCATTACTACGTGGCGTTGCACTAAAACGATACAGAGAAGAACTCAAAGAGAAGTATGAGAAGTTAAAAATTTCTTTTCGACCTAATAAACCTCTAAAGCTAAAAGATATATATGTTCCACTAAAAGTCACAGGTACTAACGACAATGAGTTGATTGATGCCTTCCAAGCTATAACCAAGCATCGCCGACTTATGGTCAAAGGGTCTCCCGGTTCCGGTAAGACAATGCTGCTCAAGCATATTGCTCTTTGCTACGCTGATGGTCGTTGGTCTAGCGTATTTAATAAATTCCCTTGTATTCCAATTTTATTAGAACTACACCGATTAAGCTCTTCAGAAAAGACATTACAAGAACACTTGGAGGATGCCTTTGATAGAGATGGTTTTCCTAACGCCAAACATTTTGTCTCTGAAAGTTTAGATAAAGGTAGACTGCTACTGCTGTTTGATGGTCTTGATGAGGTAAAGAGCGATTGGCGTGAGCGGGTAGTTAATGAAATAAAAAATTTATTGGATAAGTATCTAAAATGTCCTGTTATTATTACTTGCCGCACGGCTGTCTATAGAGATGAGTTTCATGAGGTAGTTGAAAAGACACTAGAAGTTGCTGAGTTCAACGACCAACAGATTCGTGAATTTTTAGTTCCGTGGAAGCTAGATATGCCAGCAGATAAATCTGTTGAGCAACTTATACAAACGTTGCATGACCGACCGCGAATTATGGCTCTGGCACGTAATCCACTAATGCTTACTATTATTGCCTATCTTTATGCTGATACCCCTGTTGTGCTACCCCATTCAAGGGCAGAGTTTTATCGAAAAGCAACAGATGTTTTATTAGAACAATGGCATCAAGAACGCAACCAATTCCAAGGACGTGATAAAAAGCTGATACTTCAACATTTAGCACTTTTCTTTCAAGATAGTGCTAACCAGCAAGGGCAAGACCGTCGCAGCGTAGACTGTAGAACTGTTGAATCAGAAGTCAAAAAAATACTTCCCGACCTCAATCTTCCTGACTGTACCAGATCCATTCTGCCAGAAATTGTAGAACGTAATGGTTTACTACTTGCTATTGATGCCGGTGAACGTTACCAGTTCGCACACTTGACCTTACAGGAATTCTTCGCAGCAAGTCAATTACGAGAGAATGCTGATGGTCTAATTAGTCGTTTTAAGGCTGACCCTGACGCTTGGCGTGAAACTCTAAAACTCTGGTGTGGAATAGCTGGAGATAGTACAAATTTGATTAGAGAAGTACGCACACTAGATCCAGTTGTTGCGTTTGAGTGCTTGGCTGATGTTCAAAAAGTTGATTCGACATTGGCTGATGAAATTATCAATAGCTTTAAATCACAACTAGGAGCTAATAATAGCGAAGATATAGTAAATCATGCCTTTGCTTCAGTCGCTGCGGATGAGAGAAGACGTACAGATGTGTTCACTTTTTTAAAAGAAACCCTTGAGAACACAAGTGAAACAGATGCTCGTCGCAAGGCAGCCGTAAACGCTTTGGAGCATCCCAATAAGGTTTCTAAATCTACGGGAGGCGTTTCCCTAATGCTTTAACAAACTCAGCCGTTGATTCATATGGCAAAACATTCCGACCGGGCATTTTAATTCCACGACCATTAGGTAAACAAGCGAGGTAGTCAGCTAAACGTTCATCTGGTGTTTCTTGTTTACCTGCTTGGCTAATACTCGATGCTGTTTCTCCTACAATTACCAGCGTCGGTTGCTTGATAGATGCAATAGCGTTACTATAATCCTTGCGCCAAAAACCAGCTAAAAAAGAAAAAACTGCGTAGCGACTGGCAGGATTTGCTGCACCTTGTTGCAAGGTATTCAACCATTCAGCGTCAACAGCATTGTCTGACCCAAACAATTCACGTATTGAGAAATCACGCAAAAAGTTTTCACGTCGGGCATAGCGATAAAAAGCATTACCAAAAGGCGAATCTAGCAGATTCCAAATGAGTTTGTCTTGCCATTCTGGTGTTTTTTTCGTAATAACTGCCCAAGCTGGAGGTCCTGCTAGTGTAAGTCCAGCAATGAGGTTTGGTTCCTTTTGAACTAATTCAATTGCAACCGGAAATAAAGCACCCTGCACAACCAAAGTGACAGGTTTTTGCACTACTGTCTGTAAAAAATATTGCAACTGTTCCGCCCAATCTTTGGGAGTGTAAGCTACATGAGGCATATCACTTTGACCGCATCCCAGTAAATCTGGGTTGTAAATAGGATTGCGGTGCTCTTGTTTATACCATTCACGGCAAAATCGCTGCCAAAATTGCCGCGATAACCCAACACCAATAGGGTGAATTAACAGCAGGGGAATACCCTCTGGAGTTGAATGAGTCGGGTTATGAATTTCGTAGGCGCAGCGATAATTCTTCCAACTGTAAAACTGGGTAGGAGATACTGTTTTATCTTGAGTAATCATTGTTAAAACATCATCTGCGGATGAATCAGCTTGTATCCCGCATCTTTTATCTTTTTATTAGATACATTAACATTATATGGGCGCTTACTCTCTTGGGAAGAATCCCATATAACTTTGGATAGATTATGTGTTTCACACACACGCTCAAGTAATTCTTTCGTTGTGAAATGGTCATCATTAACTAAGTTATAGATACCTTGTAGTCGCCGCCTACGGGCAAATTCTATAGCAGCAATAATGTCATCAAGGTGAATCCAATTTGTTGTATCTTTGCCATTACCAGGTCGAGTTGTACCAGCAAATCGACCAAATATTTTTACCAGTTCTCGATCTGGACCATAAATTCCTCCCAACCGCAAAATACAAACATTCAGAAATTCATTGGAGGCTGATAGTAAAATTTGCTCAGTATCACTAAGAATTTGTCCATTTTGGTTAGCGGGTGCAACCAATGATTCTTCATCCACCCATGCTCCGTTTCTGTCGCCGTAAACAGCATAGCTCCCTGTATATATCAGTTGTTGCACGCTTGGAATCTGTTTTAAGACAGAGACTAAAGTTTGAGCAGTGTGCAAATATGTTTCTTCGTAAACATCAGCACTCTTTGCACCGACACTCAAAAGCACAACATCTTGATTTTTCAAGACTGTGTGGAGCAAGTCTGGGTCGTTTCCTTTGACTATTTCGACTCGTTGGGCTACTGCTTGCAGTGTAGGGACACGTTCAGGAGTGGTTGTGGTAGCGGTGACTACAAAAGTCATCTTTTGTTGCCAATATCGAGCTACTCCACAACCAACGTATCCGCAACCGATAATTGCAACGTTCATTGTCTTACTTATTCGTAAATTTTGCCATCAGGCATGATTGCCCCAGTCAAGTTAGCTCCAATCAGTTTAACAAGAAGTTTATCCCCAGATCGAATACGCGCTCCCGTTAAGTCCGCTCCCCGCAAGTCTGCTCCACTGAGATCCGCTCCAATTAAGTTAACACACTGTAAATTGGCTTCCCTTAGGTCCGCTAAAAGTAGGTTTGCCCTAAATAAATTTGCCTCAGACAAATTTGCACCTCTAAGATTCGCTTTGTGCATAAAAGTATCACTGAGATTTGCACCACTTAAGTTCGCATAACTCAGGTTTCTGCTAGATAAATCTCTGCCTTGTAGGTTTGCCCGACTAAAGTCTTTTCCACTTAAGTCTGGGTTTTGCTTTGGTGGTTCATAGCTTTTTTGGGTTGGCTTTTTCTGTGAGGCTGGCGCAGAACTATGTAACCTTTGATACTTCATTTTTGAGGGGCGCAATTTTTCACGAGCCTCATTAATTTCTTGTAGCTTTTTTTGTGCTTTCTCTTGTAAGCGGGTATTATCTTTTGGGAGCCGATCAGGATGCCATACAAAAGCTAGGTCTTTATAAGCTTGGTTTACATCCTCGAATGTTGCGCCCGGGTCTAATTCCAAAACTCTATAGTACTGCTCCAACTCGCTCATAAGACGTTTCAGTGAAAATTATCTTAATTATGAGTGATGCAACCGTTTAGCGGCTGAATTATTTGTCAAACTTTTCTACTGTTGGGTGATTGAGCCTAAAAGCCATGAGTTCTCAGTATCCTTTACAAAGCTTTAAATAACACCTGAGCGGCAGTAACCTTCTGTTTTACTACAGCATACCTGTATGCTAACAGACGCAGTCTTTCAAGTGAATACAGCACACATCCTATAGAAAAGTCTCATACCCCATGCTTTGGGTAATGTGAGTATGAATTGCTTTTTTTCTCTTAAAAAGAACATATTCCTTAACATTGCGTAACTCTATTTTTTATTTTGTAATTTTTATTAGGTTGTCGCAGGTTCTTTAATTCTTTGATGGCTACTAACATTTGCTGTACTATGACATGACTACCGTTAGCAGCTTGGAAAATTAAGCAACACCCGATATTTTCCAACATCTGTTGTTAACTAATATGTAATGAGCCATTCAAATAATTATTCCTACTTCGGCTTAATAGCAAGTCGTTGATGATTCTCAGCGATTTAGGAAACGCTGTTGTATAGCTCGCCAATATGCCCTAATTGGAATTTGATAAACCTCAATAAAAAGCCAAATAATAATTGCTAGATGCGACAAAAAAGTCAACGCCGTCCAAACATATGGTACCCACGAAAGCGGAGTTTCGGGTTTGGGTGGGAAATTATAAGCTACTATCCCAATTAAAGCAGTAGGCAAGAGTACAAAAGCACCTGCTGCTATCAGATAGCCCCAACCAAATTCTACACCTTCTATTTGGGCTTCTGTCCAATTAAATCCATTCCAATGCCAAATTAAAGGTGGTTGCCTCGATGGCATTTTAATTTGCTGTTGTTCTACATTTACAGTAAAAATTTGTTGACAGAAGTCACAAGCCATAGCTTCCATTAATGGCATATGACTAATCTTACCCACACGACAGACTGGGCAAGGGTAAACTCCTTGATAATTAAAAGATGTGGTTAAAATTTTGGAACTGGGCATAATAATACTTGGTAGTCCTTCAGTGTTAATTAAGTCAATGGCGAAGCCAAAATTATGAATTATGAATTATGAAATGAGCATTCCAAACCAACTCTTCATTCAGCATTCATAAATTCTTTCTTTCTCCATGACTCAGGAAATAAAAATATTTTTTAATTTCTCTAAATGAGATGATATCTAGCCAGCAATAAGTCTTGATTCCTTGAATTGTACTGAGTTTAACGCTTTTTTTAAAGGGATCGCTGTCTTGACGCGACTCGTTTTCTATGCTAGTGTCATAAAATGTGAGTGTAAATTAAGTTTTTCAACAAAGCGCCTAACAAATGTTCAGCACGACTTCCTACTTTTATTTTTGGTTTAGGGTGGTTCACCGGGGGTGAATTACGTTTCCGAATGGAAACCGCCCGGTGAACCGCAGAGCGAACTCTGCGGTTTTTGTTTTTTAAGGCGAGAATTTTGATCATGATGACCTATTTCGGTAGTTGGTTTTATAGCTTTTACTTTTGGCCTAGAACAAGTTCCGGGTAAGTAGCGTCATGCCGATGAATCGTTAACGCCCGGAACTCAAGATTCCGGGCTTTTTTGTTGTCAACCTAACCCCCTCCTACCAGCAGGAAGAGAAAAAGAAAAAATTTGTAACTCTAAGGAGAACCCAACCATGAATAACGCTAAATTAGCCGCCAAATCTCATCCTCACCATCAGACAATCGTTAACCTCTCTCAAACAGTTGCCTTCGGTGGTACGGAACTGGTGATTATTGGCGGACCGTGCACAGTTGAAAGCACCGAACAAATGGAGACTGTCGCCCAAAAGCTATCTGCTGCACCTGTGCAAGCTTTGCGTGGCGGTGTCTACAAACCCCGCACCTCTCCCTACGCCTTCCAGGGAATGGGAGAGGAAGGACTGGAAATTTTGGCAGGGGTGCGATCGCACTACAATACCCCAGTCGTCACCGAGGTCATGTCAATTTCCCAAATTGAAGTCGTCGCTGCTCATGTTGATATGCTTCAGGTTGGTAGCCGCAATATGCAAAACTTCGATTTGCTGAAAGCTTTAGGACAAGCAGGTAAGCCGATACTCCTGAAACGCGGGTTATCGGCGACAATTGAAGAATTCGTGATGGCAGCTGAATATATTTTAAGCCATGGAAATCCTGATGTGGTGCTATGTGAACGGGGTATCCGCAGCTTTGATAATTACACCCGTAACGTACTGGACTTAGGCGCAGTGGCGGCACTTAAGCAGATCACTCACCTGCCTGTGATTGTAGACCCATCCCATGCTGTGGGCAAGCGGGAACTCGTGCCACCTGTTGCAAAGGCAGCTGTTGCTTGTGGGGCAGATGGGTTAATTATTGAATGTCACCCAGAACCAGAAAAATCTGTTTCTGACGCACGTCAGGCGTTGTCTTTGGAAGATATGGTGAATTTGGTTCATAGCTTAAAGCCCGTAGCAGCATCTGTTGGGCGGAGAATATCGGAAGAAATAGGGGCGGGTTTGAAACCCGCCCCTATTTGTTGTGCGGCTTAATTGATAACCACGCAAGACAAGCGATCGCTGTTTTATCTAGTAAATCTCTTGCAGTAGTTAAATTTATGAAAATGAAACCACAGATGGACACAGATGGACACAGATAAAGAACTCGTGTTTATCGGTGTGGATCTGTGGTTCTGTTTATCTTTGTCCAACACGTCTGTTACAGAAGGCGATCGCCCCTTAAGCCCAGACCAAACAATGTGCGATCGCTCAAAATCACTCCTACAAAGCATCGCGTCTCTACACCTTCACAACAAGTTTGACTTGTTCTATTGTCCATTTCTCACTCGGATAAGCAGCAGCACTGATATTTCTATTTGGCGGTTGTTCACTTGCAACAGCTGCTAATAATTCTTCGAGTGGGTTTGTTGCTCTGGTTCCTTCTATTCCTCTACGGGGTTGATCTAATGCTGGTAGTTTTAGCAAACCGAAATTAGCTGCACCAACTGTTGCAAAAACCTTGAGAACATCGGCACCTTCGTTGTAACCTTCTGGTAGGCTTGTCTGGAATCGGATCAGTTTCTCCATTCCAGGATCTAAGGGTTCAAAGGCAGCTGCACCGCCTGGGTGGAGTTGGGCAATACTCCAATCAGGCTGAATCGCCAGTACGGTAATGTTGAGAACTTGGTCCGATTCATTGCGGATACGTAGGAATGCATATTCATCAACATTAAGCGTTGGTACATTGCCAGGAGCATTAATGGGTATTAATTGACGATTTTCTCCGGCTGTGCATAGCTCAACGTTGAGCTTTCCTGCTAAAGGTGACAGTGGGTCGTTGTTGTCTAACTGTAAAGCTGCGTGGTATTTAGATAAATGTACCAAGCGGTTGACCACACTAGCAGCAGCATCTGAATCGCCTACTTTCAACGTCGGTCGCAAATTAATAATTGGTTCTCCGCCTGCATCGAGGATTTCATACTCACCTTGAGCGTTGACAGATACTTGATAGGTAACAGGTTCATCGCTCTTTTCATCAAAAGACAAGAATTCTACCCAGCCATTGCCTTCTACTTTTGCCTTGGCGGCTTTGACTGCTGCTAATGCTTCTTGAGGATTTATTCCTAAAGGTTGCTGATGCTCCTCTGGTGGCAACAAACGTACCTTCCGAACAAGCTTGACACCTGGCGATAGCAGTAAGGCAGGAGCGCCATCTTCAATGATGGCTTCACTTGGGGGAGGAGTGTAAAGACGCAGCGTATCCTCTGGTTGTGGTGAAGTTACGGCAGAAATAGAGCGTACAGGATTAGAGGAAGTGTCTCGTGTCGTGCGATAATTGTCTACATTGGTATTTTCTTGTTTAAAAATTGCCGTCACCTCAGCCCAAGATTCTTCTGCACCAACTTCTACAATCTTAGCCAGTGCAACTCGCTTGTGAGTTTGGCTGAAATCACTTGTGCCTAAGTTATAGATAGCAAATTCCGCGCCCTTACGCAGACCTTGCGCTTCGCCTGCTTGTAACAAAACCCGATTTTTGGCTAAATCTACTTTCTTAACGATGACACTAGACTGGGAAGACGTTGATTGACCGCTGAAGACAACGCGATCGCCTTCGCCTTGCAGCATAGGTATTTGTCGCTCAAACTGAGTGTTGACCTTTGCCAGAATGCGAGCGTGAATGACCTTGTAACTGACTTCATTTCCCAATTTCTGCAAAGAATCTAGTAGCCAATAAGTCAGCGCACCGTTACGCTCTTTACCATTGAAGGCATACTCATAAGCATACTCATTATCCCGACAGGCAGCCAATAAAACATAACCCTTAGGTTCGGGTAGCCAACCACTGGTGGCGGTAACGTTGCGAGTATTTTTTTGTTCTGCTGTTAAGCTTTGCCAGGTTTGGATCAATTCGTCAGTCGATGCCACTAAACTCTCTGTAGGTCGCGACGTTGTATCTACAACGTCTTTGTTAAGACCACGAATATCAGAATCATTGACACCTCCTCGCGTTGCTCCTCCAGAATGGCAGCTATCCAGCACCACTGTGACAACTAACGCCTTATCTACCATATTTTGTAGAATTTTTGCTAACTCCAAATCACGAAGATAACGAGCCTCTGAGTTGCCAATATCGGTGGGAACAAGTGTTTCATCAACTCCGTTCTTTCCCTTGAGTTCTGGATAAATTGTTGCCGCACGTCCGCCATGACCGGAGTAATGAATGTAGACTTGGTCTTGAGGTTGAGCCAGTTCGATAAGTTCCCTAAATTTGGCTACAATATTTTCGTAGGTAGGCAACTGCTCTAGAGGCTCTTTTGGCTGTTTGGAATTGTCAGAGTGAGAAGCCGTTAACTTAAGAATCTGTGCTGGAGGGACTTGCAGGTTGTTTTTCAGGAAAGCCTCCACATGGTTGATGTCGCGCACGCATCCTTGGAGACTCGTGTAGGAAGAACCACCAGGCAAGGTATTCGGTAGATAGCAATCAATCCCTATCAGTAATGCAAATAATTTGGAAGTAGAATTTGCCTGTTTAGCCATCTTTATTGCTTCCTATTTGTCATCTATCTTACAGAATAGGTGACAACAGCAAGGACTTATGCACCACCTTCTGACTAGAGGTTTTTATGACTCGTAATATATATGCGCTGCTGGTTGGTATTGATGAATACCTGCGTCCTGTTTCTTCCTTACAGGGCTGTGTGAACGACGTAATTTCTGTAAAAGAATATTTAGAAGGGCGAGTTGCTGGAGATGGATACCAGTTACATCTTTGCACACTCTTAAATCAAGATACCACGCGTCAGGCAATCATTGATGGTTTCCGTAAACATTTGTGCCAAGCAACAACTGAGGATGTGGTCTTATTTTATTTTGCAGGGCATGGAAGTCAAGAGGATGCCCCGGAAGAATTTTGGACTTTAGAGCCGGATCGACTGGATGAAACTCTAGTGTGTTATGACAGTCGCAGCCTAGGCGGTTGGGACTTGGCAGATAAGGAGTTAGCGAAGCTGATTAATGAGGTAGCCAAGAAAAACCCTCACATCGTTATTATTATGGACTGCTGCCACTCCGGTTCTGGCACCCGTGGCGATTTAGAGGCGGAAACAGCAGTTCGTAGAGCAAGCGTTGATCCACGCAAGCGAAATGCAGACAGTTTCATTTTCTCCTTAGCAGAAGTCAACCAATTATCAGCTTCTCGTAGTCCAGAAGAAAATCCCAGTGGATGGAATTTCCCCAGAGGAAAACACATCTTCTTAGCAGCTTGCTTAGATAGTGAGCTAGCCAAAGAGTATAACGGAGATGGGCAAGCAAGGGGTGTCTTTTCTTACTTTTTGCTCGATACTTTAAAGAAAGCTAATGGCAGCTTGACTTATAGAGACTTATTTAAGCGTGCCAATGCTCTGGTTCGCAGTAAAGTTATGGCTCAATCTCCCCAAATAGAAGCAACGATTCTCAGTGATTTAGAGCAACCTTTTTTGGGAGGAGCGATCGCCCAACGTACTCCTTATTTTACCGTCTGCGCTCACAAAAACCACGGTTGGATAATTGATGGCGGTGCAGTTCACGGTATTCTCCAACCTATAGGAAACGAGACAACCTTACTGGCATTATTTCCCTTCGACACTCCTCCTGAACAACTACGTCAATTGTCAGCGGCGATCGCCGAAGCTAGAGTCATCACTTGAACAACAGGAGCTTGACTTGCCATCTCGCTTAGTCAAAAGCCCAAGTCGAGGTCACGGAACGCTGAACCGTCTCATGAACCGAGTTCTATCCCGCAATCTTACAGCCGTACCAGAGGAGGAACTTTATGATGACTGGATTGCAAGTCAAATCACGATCACGACTGTGCGCCCTCAGTAGTAGTCAGGAACGCACGTGAGCGCTAAAGCGCCAACTACAAACCCATCAACTCTAGCTTGACGAACTACGAGACAATTCTCAACAAGCGCATAAGTTAAGTTTCATGACAGCTATTTAGAAGACAGCAAGGTTGGCTTTGTAGCTTAATTTTAAGTCTGAAATCTTATCAAACAGATAAAGCAGATAAAGAGGAGTCAAATACATTTGTTTGGCTTGCGGAATAGGGATTGAAAATAGATTCAGTTGGTTATTGGTAATTTTCCTCCAAACAACTAACACAGGAGTTTGCATCATGCCTGAGTTTTCGCGCAATCTGGCATTTGTAATTGGCATAAACAATTACAACAACGGCATTCCCCCCCTGCACAACGCTGTGAATGACGCCAAAAAGTTGGTGGAAATCCTGCGCGAAAAACATGATTACAAGGTGTGGGTGTGCTTTCTTGCCAATGACCCAGGTACACGAATGCTTGAGTGAGTTGCCTTGTCGCCATTTTCTCGCTGTTCTCGACTGCTGTTTTGCTGGGGCGTTTCGCTGGTCTTCGACTAGAGACTTGTTATCTGCACCAGAGGTGATTCATCAAGAACGTTACGATCGCTTTATCACTGACCCAGCATGGCAAGTCATTACCTCTGCGGCTTATGACCAAAAAGCTTTAGACGCTTTTGCAATCAACACCGAACGGGGTCAAGGCGAACATTCGCCGTTTGCGACTGCTTTGTTTGAAGCGCTACAAGGAGAAGCAGATATTTATCCTCCTGCTGCTTATGGTAAACAGGCTGGAGATGGGGTGATTACTGCTACTGAATTGTACTTATATTTGCGCGATCGCGTCGAATTAGCCACACAAGGAAATCGCCAACGACAAACCCCTGGTATTTGGGCGCTGAATAAGCACGACAAGGGCGAGTATATCTTCCTTACCCCTGAGCATATACTGAATTTACCGCCAGCGCCACCCCTTGATGAATCGCAAAACCCCTATCGCGGCTTGCAGTCGTTTGATGAAGAACATAGCCACCTGTTCTTTGGCAGACAAGCGTTAACTGAAGAACTGTACCAACACATCTGCAAGCAGCCGTTGACTGTAGTGCTGGGTGCTTCTGGAACTGGTAAGTCTAGCTTAGTCAAAGCGGGATTGATTCCCTACCTCAAGCATCAGCCCCATTGGCAAATCCTATCTCCCATGCGTCCTGGAGAGTCGCCATTGCGGGCGTTGAACAATACACTAGCACAGGAAAACTTGCCAGGTGTCTCGATTACCAGCCTGAGTACCGAGCAAAAAGTAGATACCCTTTCTGCCAGGATTGCGACTTGGTGTCAACTGAATCCTCAGTCAAATTTGGTACTAGTTATTGACCAGACTGAAGAGTTGCTTACCCTTTGTCTAAATGACCAAGAGCGGGAAACCTTTCTTAATTTCTTGGCTCAAAAAGTAGCAAAATATTCATCAAGATTGCGTATTATACTGACGCTGCGTTCAGACTTTGAACCCCAACTGCGAAATTCTGCCCTAGAGCCATATTGGCAAAGGGCGCGATTTATCGTGCCGGCGATGACGCGGGAAGAATTGCGCTCCTGCATTGAAGAGCCAGCATCAGCACGGGTGATGTATTTTGAGCCGCACAGTTTGGTAGATAATTTGATAGATGAAGTAGCACAGATGCCAGGAGCGCTGCCACTACTTTCTTTTACCTAATGAATCGGGCTTGCAATTGGATGCGGAATTATCTGCAACATAGCACAAAAAGCGTTAGCGTTCGCGAAGCGTGTGCCAAAGGCACTTAGCTCCTCCTCAGGAGGCTCGCCACCTTTGTGATGGAATTGATATTGGCAAATGCGGATTTATTATGAGAAATTTTGTCCGCAATTAGGTATTGATCTTAGGATTAATTTTTATGCTAGCTGGCATTACAAAAAAATGGGATAGACAAGTTGCCTATCCCACGACAAAAATTTAGAAAATTCAACTCTGGCTTAAAGCGCTTAGTACAGAATTACAAAAGTTGGTAATGAAATGAAGATGATGCATATCGTTCGTAGTAAGCACTTACTACTGTACTTAGGTAACCCTCAAGTTCCAGAAGTCCAAGAGTTTGTGTACTCAATTTGGTCTGAGGTGAGGGTATCAATTTGAATTCCCATCGCCTGCAACTTCAATCGTGCAATTTCTTGATCAACTTCAGTTGGAATTGAGTGGATACCAGGTTCTAGCTGACCTTTATTCTTCACCAGGTATTCACAACCCAAAGCCTGGTTGGCAAAACTCATATCCATCACCGCACTAGGATGTCCTTCTGCTGCGGCAAGGTTAATTAAGCGTCCTTCACCTAAAACTACGACAGATTTGCCATTTTGCAGGCGATATTCTTGGGTGAAGGGACGTACTGTCTTGACTTCCGTAGCTTTAGCGCCCAAGGCTTTGAGGTCAATTTCAATATCGAAGTGACCGGAGTTACAAACAATTGCCCCGTCTTTCATCACGTCGAAATGCTCACCACGAATGACGTGCTTATTGCCAGTCACAGTGACAAACAAATCGCCCAAGGGTGCAGCTTCCGCCATGGGTAGCACCCGGAAACCATCCATCACGGCTTCAATTGCTTTGATGGGGTCAATTTCGGTGACAATTACGTTAGCACCAAGTCCCCGCGCCCGCATAGCTGTGCCTTTTCCGCACCAGCCGTAACCAACAACAACAATGGTTTTACCAGCCAGCAGAATGTTTGTAGCGCGGATTATGCCGTCGAGGGTTGATTGTCCTGTACCGTAGCGGTTATCAAAGAAGTGTTTGGTGTCGGCGTCGTTGACGTTGACGGCGGGGAAGGTGAGGACGCCATCTCTAAACATGGCGCGTAACCGCACAATTCCTGTTGTGGTTTCTTCTGTGGTTCCAATGATGTCAGCAAGTTGGTGCTGGCGTTGTTGTACTAGGGTCGCGACGACATCACAACCGTCATCGATGATGATGTTGGGGCGATGGTCTAGAGCGATTTGTACGTGGCGGCTGTAGGTTTCGTTATCTTCACCTTTGATAGCAAAGACAGGAATGTCATGATCGGCAACGAGGCTAGCAGCTACGTCGTCTTGAGTTGATAGGGGATTACTTGCAATTAGCAGGGCGTCTGCACCACCAGCTTTCAGTGCAATTGCTAGGTGTGCTGTTTCTGTTGTGACATGGCAGCAAGCTACAAGGCGAATGCCTGCAAAGGGTTTTTCTTGGGCAAAGCGATCGCGGATTTGCCGTAAAACTGGCATTTCGCGTCCAGCCCATTCAATGCGCTGTCTTCCCAAGGGAGCTAGGGCGAGGTCTTTAACCTCGTGCTTTAATCGGGGAGAAGTTGCGGTCATCAAATAGTTCCTCAATTAAGTTCTTATGCACTCTACTAGAGTATTCCACAACTGGCAAAATGGGTAAGGGTCAGGGTATTGGATGTAGGTTGAAATTAATACCATTTTAATTCTTTCATGGCGTCTATCTAAAGGGTGAAAATAACTAAAAAGTCCACAGGCATTTCCTTAAAGATTTGTTAAAACTTGACTTAAGACAGATACAAGTACTCAAATTGATTTTGGAGCATAGCTCTTTAGAGTACATAAGAGTAAATTTTGCACAAGGAGGTGTGAAAGTGCGCTTTCAATTTTTGGCAGTCGCTCTTTCTTCCACGGTGATAACAGTTGGGGCAATGCCTCCAGTTAGAGCGCAGATTCCTTTTTTGCCTACGGTGCAAACTTCCACCAATGGGAGTAGTGAATCAGATACTCGAGATGTTTCTCGTTGGGTTTATTTGGATGGTCGCGGTTTGTTTCAGGTTGCAGCTCCAAGGGCGAACATTTCAGAGCGTTTACAACAAATTGAACGAAATTTGGCTGAAATTAGCCAAGGTTACTTTCAAGACCCTAATGCCAAGCTGGATATACAGGTTAATGATTCAGGTCCTTCACCAATCATTAGCATCAACGGTCTATATCTCATGACTGTGACGTCTCAGGATGCAAACCTACGACAGGCACCTCCCTCAGGGGCGGCAAATCTCATTGTCCAAACATTGGAGGATGAATTAGAGCAGGCAAGACAGGAGCGACGACCCCAGTATTTAATCCGCCAAGGTGTCATTGCTGGTACAACTGGTATCGGGATGATTGTATTAAGTTGGGGGGTATATAGCTGGCAACGCCGCTCAAAACGGCATTTACTACAGCCAATACCACCGACTACACCAGAAGTTCAACCCATTACCACACAACTGACGAAACAAGAACATCAACATTTTCGAGAAGTCAAGCGACGACTTTCTCAGCTTGCACAAGTAACAATTTGGGGCGGTGGAACTTTGTTCATGCTGGGTCTGTTTCCCTACACGCGACCGCTTCAGGTCGTCATTATCTCAGCGGCGCAAATTCCTTTGAAATTGGGTGTTGTGGTACTGGGAACTTATGTGGCAGTACGTCTTAGCTATGCTCTGATTGATCGTTTCACCACTGCTTTTATCAACAGTAGTGCTTTGCTGACTCCTGAAACTTCTGAGCGGTTACAACTGCGAGTTTCTACCATTGCTGGTGTTACCAAAAGTATTATCACCATTGTCTGGTTGGGAGTTGGCATTCTGTTATCCCTAACAACGCTAGGCATAGATGTCGTTCCCTTGCTAGCTGGTGCCAGTTTAGTTGGTGTGGCTGTGTCCCTTGCGTCTCAAAACCTGATTAAAGATGCAATTAACGGCTTTTTGATCATCATGGAAGACCAGTACGCCTTGGGTGATGTGATTAACGTGGGAGATGTGGGAGGTTTGGTAGAAAATCTGAATCTGCGGATGACTCAACTGCGGGATGCAGAAGGACGGCTGATCACCATCCCCAACAGCGAAATCAAAATTGTTGCCAATCTTTCTAGTCGTTGGTCACGAGCTGATTTAACTATCCCTGTCGGCTATCAAACCGATATTGACCTAGCTTTAAAATTGATTGAAACTGTCTCTCTTGAGATGGATCAAGATCCAAAATGGCAGAATCCAATTTTGGAAACTCCTCAAGTTTTGGGAGTGGATCATTTTGGCGATCGCGGTTTGAATATTCGCGTGTGGATTAAAACTCAACCCCTGAAGCAATGGGAAGTAGCACGGGAGTATCGCCGCCGTCTAAAAATCGCCTTTGACAAAGCCGGAATTTCCATTCCTTTGCCTCAACAATCGATTTGGGTGAATGATTTTCAACTACAGAAATCTATGCCATCAAGCGGAGATGGCAACGGTAATTCCTGAACTTCCCCACGGCTAGAAGCTGTGGAGCATGATTGCCTATGTAGAGACGTTGCACTGCAACGTCTCTACACGTATGGAATGGTTATAAATAACCCTTATCGGGCAAATGGCAAATATAGCCAAATTGAAAAATTATTTCATAGTGTTGGCGATCGCCACTCATTCATCCTTTTTATCTTAAAAGGTCGTCTTGGAAAGAGCGGTTTACAAAGCGCTGCACTTCAAAGGCATCGGGAGGCGGTGGAGTGAAGATGGGTGGGCGTATCTAACAATAGGGGAGTACAGTAGCTAATTTCGGTTATTATTTTATGTAGTTATTATCAACACTTTAACTAACTAACCTGCTGCGATGTCCACTTCCTCAGCCAAGCTTGAATTTGTGAAGAAATGGCGACATGTTCTGGCTCCCTACAACTTAGGATACAAACTCAAGCTGGCATCGCAACTGATGTATCGCGATTTCTTAGAAAGACTTGAACCCTACGGACTCACGCCGTTTCATTACCTTGTGCTGTGCTGTCTGTGGGAAGAAGACGGTCTTTCTACATCTGGGATCGCCGAAAAGCTCGGACAGTTGGGAGCAACACTGACTGGCGTGGTAGATCGCATGGAAGACCGTCAACTCGTCTATCGGCAGCGCGACCCCGAAGACCGACGCTTGGTTAGAATTTGGCTAACCCGTGAAGGTGAGCAACTCAAGGAGGTGCTACCATCCATTGGCGAGCAGACGATTAATCGAGCAATGAAAGGCATCTCTAAAGCCGACCAAGAATTGATTTCCAACCTTTTAGATCAAATTGTCTCTAACGTTTCTTAACTAGTGGTCTGTCCCATTAATTTTGAGGGATTCGTAGTGAGCGCAAGAGCGCTCTCGGAGTCTAGGACTAAAGTCCTTACTACGAACTTGAGCTGGATCTCAAATACTTAATATATTAAATATAAATATATTGAATATTAGCCGATTAAGTCGGTGAACACGAGAACGCCGACTCATCAGTCCTTTCGAGACACGATTCAATAGATTTGGAAGCCTGCCAATGGCTCATCCTTCGTGTCATCAAACTTCACTCACCAAAGGAGTACAAAATGCCAAAACTCAATGTCAAGCAAAAAAATTGGTTGGTGTCTGCTCACGTTGCGTTTGCTGCGCTGTGGACTGGAACGGTTTTGAGTATGTTCCTGCTAGCACTTAGAAACAAAGATTCCGCGAATGCGGATGTGTTGTATGCCCTCAACTCAGCAATTAACTTGTTGGATGATTATGTTGTCATTCCATCTGCTATTGGGTCATTACTCACGGGAACATTACTGTGTTGGCTAACAGTTTGGGGATTTTTCAAGCATTACTGGGTAATTGTCAAATGGATTGCTACAGTTTTCCTTATCGTCTTTGGAACGTTTTGGCTATTTCCGTGGGCAAATGCAGCCACGGCACTTTCTGAGACACAACGATTGCAAGCTTTAGAAAATCCACTCTATCAGTTTGATGTTAGAGGCGTGATCATTGGAACGGTGGTGCAAGTCATCTGCCTATTAGCCATCATCACAATTTCTTTACTCAAGCCGTGGGGCAGACGCTCTGTGAAAGCGCAAAACTCGGCAAGTTCAGCAGCCGCGAGTTCGAGTTAGTTTTTGTCCATTACTTAATGTATTGACTAATAACATATTAGCCATTATCGAGGTATATGAACACCAGCAAGCTGCCTGATTTGTTGGTGTTTTTACAGCACATTCCAAGTAGGTGAAGTACAACGCGCTTTGTCGAAAAGCTAGACGCAGAGCCAATTTTACTTCTGACTTCTGACTCCTGACGGATGTATTCTGCTGTAAGTTGGCTGGTTATTGTTAAGGCGACATCAACAAACGCTATGCTTCCAACGCGTACCACACCCCATCTCTACAGAATTAGTACAAATATACTATAATAAAAGAGTAGCTTCCACAAAGCCTGGTGATATGCAGCCCCCGGGTGCGTGACAGTTTTCTGGAAATGGGTTCAACGGTTTGTCCTATGATTAAGCACTACATTCTCAGCCTCAATCCGACTGCGAAGCATGAATGGGATCGGTGTATTTTACGTGACCCACTGACCGCCAAACGCCCAGACATTGCCAAATTAGTGGCTGAAGCGGTTGGTGCTGATACAGGCAGTTATTTGGTGAGTGTGAATATTGAAGTTCAAGTGTTGGAGCAAGCAACGGTATCTCACGCTGAACAGCTTTCGCTGAATGTTGCAGAGGTAACTACCCAGGCTCCCCAACTAAGGGAAGTGGCGTAAGGGGAGCAGGAATAGCAGGGGGAGAAAATACTCCCTCATCTTTCCTGTATACCCCATCTGCCAGATACCTTATTTTTGCTATTTTGTATGTAAAGATTTCTAAAAGATAAGTTATTCATGTTAACAACGCAATTGAATCATTATCCAGCCGCAATCGCTCAAGCTGCTCAGAGGGTAAATGAAGTAGACTCTCAGTTAATGGCAGTTCAGCAGCAAATTAACAGATTTGAAGGTATTGCCGATCGCACTGCCGCCTTTGATATGGATTTGAAAAATGATACTCAACGCAAAGCTCGTCGCTTTGAATTGCTACTTGTAAATCAAGAATATCAAAAGGCGATGGACACCCTGATACAATTAACTACCGAAAAGGCAAATGCTGTTACTCATTTAGAATATCTGCGTAACCAGTTTAGTGTGGCGAAATTGCAAGCAAGACTAGCAATAGCTCAACAGCTCACAGATTTTGAATCGCGTGAATTAGTTGGTTTGTAGTTGGCGCTTTAGCGCGATGACTAACTAGGTTATAACTTATTCAGCAGCATGGCAATTTGCTGATTAATAGCTGTGACATCAAAACGCTGGCTGGCGGTATGTTGTGCATTATGAGCTATAGCCCCTGTCTTCTCTGGTTCTTTAAGACAGGTGATGAGAACTTGTGCCAATTCATCGGGCTTTCCTGGTGTGACTAAAAAACCGTTGACACCGTGTTCTACTAATTCGATCGCACCGCCAGCTTTCGCAGCAACCACAGGTCGTCCGCACAACATAGCCTCTACAATCACTCTACCAAACGGTTCTGGAGCTGTTGAGGTATGTGCTACCAAGTCGCAAGCCGCCATCAGCAGGGGAATATCTGAACGAAATCCTAAAAATTTGACTCGGTGTTCTAGTCCCAGCGCTGTCACCTGTTGGTGTAAGTGCTGGACATATTCTTGTTCACCAAAAAGTGCATCACCAACTAAGATTCCTGTGACATCAAGAGGACATTGTGCCAGTGCTTCTATTAATATGTGCTGCCCTTTCCAAGGTGCAAGACGGCTAAAGTGTCCGACGACAAATTTTCCATCTAGCCCCAATTGTTGTCTGATTTGACTCACACCAGACTCGTGGCTTTGATAAATTTTAGGGTCAAAGCCGTTGTAAACTACTTCTGTTATTTCTGGGCGTCCTCCGGCTGCAACAAAGGCTGTTTGACTGGCTTGGGAATTGGCAATGACTAATGATGCAAAACGATTTGCGCTAGTTACGGCTATGCGACGGTTGGTTTGGCTAAAATGCTCTGATGAAAGAATATCGTGCAAATGATAGACCAGAGGACGACGGCTGAAAAAACTAGCCAGTGCGCCAACAACCAATGCTTTTTGGGTATTGGCGTAGATTAAATCGAATTTTCTTGCTGTTTGCACGACTTTAGTAATTAGGGGTATGAGTTGACCCAAACTGCCTAATCCTTGTGCCAAGCTGCTTTCTTTGCGAACTTGTATTGCTTGAGTGGTGAGAATTTCAACTGGAATGTGATTCTCCTCTAGTAAATTCCTAAAAGAACCATCAGCAAATAAGCCCACTAAACAGCTATCTCTATAAGGTTTGGCGATATCTATCAAACACAGTTCCGCTCCGCCTGGTTTACCACTTTGGTCTAGGAAGAGAATTTTCATATTGGCTTCAATAATTAAAGGTTAACAGTAGCCGTCACTAGTGTAGGACTTACGCACCGAGTTTGTCTGTTGAGACTGGGTGTAAGGGTGTAGGGGAAAATAATCTACCTACATCCCCACACCCTTAGTACAAGCCTGTCAGCTTATCCAAGTTGATCGTCTTCCTTTGACTCAATTGCGGTATTGTCACCAGTATCAAGCAAATATTTAGCTCTATTGACAAAATAGGATTGGCGGTGAAGTTCGACGAAGTAAAGAAATGTTCTTTAATTAGGGTGTTAAAGCTGGACAATCAGTTGAAATCCCAAATTATTTGTCAATTTGCTTTTAATATGTACGGTGAGGACAGGTTATCGCCTACTATCTAACAGTTGTTAGGCTAATAGAACTTGTCGCACATCCTGAGATATTTTATGCCAGTCGAAGTGTGTGACAGCGTACTGGCGACAAGCTTCTCGTGAAGGTGTTGGCACTTTTCCCAGTAGTATATGTTCTAATCTTTCTGCAATGGCTGAGGCTTCGGTAGAAGAAGTCATTAAATCTGGTGAGAATGGTTCTAAAATTTCTGGCATTCCTCCAACCGGAGTACACACAACAGGAGTCCCACAGGCTAAGGATTCTACTATTGCCAATCCAAATCCTTCAAAAGACTGACTGGGCATAACACTAAGGTCAGCCGCTTGGTAAGCAACAGGTAAGATCTCGTCAGGTATAAACCCTAAAAATTTAACATGATTACTGAGTCCTAATTCAGTAGCCTGCTGTTGTAGTGTAGCTTGTAGTGGTCCGCGTCCGCCGATCGCAAGCATGACATCCGGAATTCTCGGTTTAATGGTAGCCAAAGCATCTAACAATTTGTCAATTCCCACTCGATTGACCAAGCGGCGGGATGTGAATAAAATTGGGCGATCCTGGGGCCAGTCTAGTTTTGCGCGCGCCTCTTGGGGTGATAGGTTAGGCTGAAACCGGTTAACATCAACTCCACCAGGGATGATGTGAATTTTGTGCCAAGGAACCTGATATTGTTTGTGCAATATATTACCGAATGCTTTGCTCAGAACAATCAAGCGATCGCAATGATTATATGTTCTTTGTTCTATCAGTTTAGCTTTGAGAAAAACACTGAGTTTCCTGTTAACCACTTCCTCTTGACTCTCAGATGCCCAAGGACCATGAAAGTTAAAGGTGATAGGCACTCCTTTTGGCAAAAGATCCAAAATTGGAAAGCTGTATAATGCAAAATGCAAATTAATCACATCTGGTTTGGGACCTCTTGTTTTCTGAAAGTTAGAGCGAATAGACCACAACCGTTTCCAAATGGGACTATCTGGCGATGCCAAGTTCGTCAGTTTGATCGGCAAATGTGGTTCAGCTTCTGGTAGACCAACTCCACATAATTCAACTTGGTCTTGATTTGCTGCTAGTTTCAGAGCTAGGTCATAGATATACCGTTCCAGTCCTCCGGGGGTTTTAGGGAACCAGCCTACTCCCACACAGAGAATATACGCAGATCCTGAAGCAGCATTTTTTGTGTTACCTTCCACTTATCTTTCTCCAAGTATTGGTTGTGCATGTGTCTACTTGTCATTTAATTTTTAACGCCTTTTTTTGGTTTCAGCACGCTTCTTAATACCGACTCTACACATATTCTGAAATTGAATATATCATCATAAAAATCAGATCTTTTTATGTCATACTTTAGATATATTCCCTAAAAGATCATCTAACTAGATAATAAGAAGTTTTATCTTAAGAGAAATACGTTACTTCATTTTAAATCAAGTATATAATTATACGTTTTTGATAGTTTGAGTTACTCATATTAATAAGAACACTGACATTTATGTTGTCAGCCTAAAATAGGCGTTACGACCCAGTTGCTCGGCTCATGCACGTGTAAATTGATTGCACTTTCTTGAAAAATAGCTTGCGAGGTTTCCTCGCAACGCTTTTTTCGCTTTTTTCGTTAAGACAGTTCCGTATGAATATTTAATTATTCAAAACATTTTATGTTGATAATTTGAAGATGAAGAAATAGTCAGTGGTTTTGATATTTTATGAAGAAGCAGTGACTGCTGCTAAACGACAAGATATATCAAAAGCAACGAAACAAAAAGCCAATGCTCAATGAGTACATAAGGAATTTATCTCAAATCAGTTTTTTTGGCAATAAAAGAATCTTTAAATTGATAGTCGGTTTGATGGTGGGAGTTATTGCTTCGACGCTCATTGGAATGTCCTTTGTTGCAAGAGTTACGCCTGCTGCAAATACCTACACAACATCTTGGATAGGTAATACTTTTGGCGGTGGTAGCAAATGGATACAAATCCAAGTGAGTGGTATGTATGTTGCTCCTGATGGCACAGTTTATACGAATAGTGGGTGGGATGAAGCCGGTCGGGAAGTCGGAATTTATAAAAACTCAGATGTGATTGGCAAGGCTGAGGATTTACATGGATGGGAAAGGTCAGGCGGAGTTGCTATCACTGCTGATAAGAAGTATATCTATGTAGCAATGCAACAGGCTCACGGCGGGCGTGCAGGAGAGGATTATCCACCAAAGGGAACAACTTGGCGTTGCGTAAGACGCTACGACTTGTCTGGAAAGCCTGCACCCTTTGGTGGAGGGCGTGGCTGGGACAAAAGTATGTTAATTGTGAGTACGAAAAGCCAAGTCACTGGACTCACGAATGTAAGTGGCAAGTTGTATGTCAGCGATCCTGGAGCCAACAAGGTTCACGTCTACGACACCAGCACAATGAAGGAACTACGCAGTTTTTCAGTTCCTCGTCCGGGACAACTGACTGTAGATAAACAAGGGAATTTATGGATCATTCAAGGCAAAAATGGCAGCACTTCTGCGAGGATTTCGCATTATTCAAAAGAAGGAAAGCCATTGTCTCAGGTGATTGCGGACGTTGTTCAACCGAGTGCGCTCGCAGTTGATAATCAAGGCAGACTTTTGGTAGCAGACAATGGACCGCGTCAGCAAGTCCTGATTTATAACGTTACAGGCAACAAGCCAACGCAGGTGGGGACTTTTGGCACGCAAGGTGGAATTTATGCAGGGACTCCTGGTGAAGTCGGAGATTTGAAATTTAGCGGAATTAGCGGAGTAGGTGTAGATGGATCGGGTAACATCTATATTGCTAATGATGGTTTCAAGCGCTCAGGGGCAGATTTAAGGAAGTTTTCCCCATCAGGAAAACTACAGTGGCGGTTACTAGGTTTGGCATTTATAGACAACGCTGATGCAGATCCAGCGACAAATGGTGCAGATGTATACACCAAAGACGAACACTTCGTCATGGATTACAGCAAACCCCCCGGTAAGCAATGGACTTATAAGGGTTACACATTAAATGCTTTCAAATATCCTCAAGACCCGCGCTTGAATGTGGGAGGAGATGCACCCATTTTTCGCCGCATTAAAGGCAAGCCTTTTTTGTTCCTGACAGATATGTATGGTGTCGCTCTGCAAATCTATCGTTTCGACAAAACTAAGAATGGGGAAATTGCCATCCCGTCTGGATTATTTATAGGCACTAACGTCAATGGTAAACAGGCGATCGCTGGAAATTGGCCGCCAAATCAACCGAAAACGGGAGAGTGGATCTGGCGCGATAAAAACGGTAACGGCGCGTTTGATGGAGGCGAATACGATATTAGCAAAGATTATCCCTACATCGGGGGATGGTGGGTGGATAGCAAAGGCGACGTGTGGAAAACTTTGCGAAGTCAAGATGGTATTGGCATCCGGCATTATCCTCTACAGGGGTTAGATGACCAGGGTAACCCCATCTACACCTATAACTCAATGAAAAAGCAAAAGACTCCTAGCATATTTACCGATCTGCGGCGGATTGAGTATTTCCCCGAAACAGACACCATGTATTTAACAGGCTTCACCAAAGAGCACCCTGCAATTCATTCTGATTACGCCAAGTTGGTGGGTTCGGAGATGGCACGTTATGACAATTGGAGCAAGGGTAAGCTCACTCAACGTTGGCGGATTGTTCTTCCAATTGACGATAAGAGTTCACTTCCTGAAGTTTTGACTCCGTCTGCAATCAGCGTAGCGGGAGACTATGTGTTTGCCGTGACTGTCAAAGCGGCTGAGGTGTACGTGTACAACACTAAGACAGGAGCGTTTGTCAGAAAATTAAAACCCGGTCCAGAAGTGGCAAGCGAAAGTGGTTGGGTAGATATACCATACGGCGTCCGCGCTTTTCGCCGCTCAAACGGAGAGTACTTGGTGTTTGTTGAGGAAGATGCGAAAGGAAAGGTAATTATGTATCGACTGCCAAGGTAAGCGAAAGGGCACAGAAGGTGTAGGGGTGTAGGGGAAATTTTCAATCTTTAACTTTGATTTTTCTTTATATTCTTTTGATACCCCCTATACCTGTCCAAAACCCTTGATTTTTCGTTTCACGGCATAAGTTCTGCTACTATCGATCCAGAAATCCGCTGGTTAATAAAACTGGAAATTTTAAAGTTATGGTAATAGTCAGTATTTGATGAAAAAAGTTAGATCAATTGATGATATTGTTAGTTTTGTAGACAGATATCAATTTAAAGTGTGATTAGCCTGTTTGCAAGCAAAACTTTGTCACGATGTTGCTATTGGATCTGCTGGGGAAGAATATGAAACATGACTAGAATGTCATAACGTTACGCAATTTCAACTAGAGCAGTCTAGGATACACTTAAATATTTTTAAAGCTGTAAGGCATTATTGGGAAATTTTGCAAGAGTTTCAACAGAATATTGTTCATGCTCATATGATGACAGCAATCATGCTAGCTGCACTTTTTGAGAAACTCCCCATACATATTTTTTAGTTTCCACCGTACACGCAGTATTGATGCGATTAGCCGATTGCGTCATTGGTGTGAATAATAAGGAATATATTTTGCAAAATTATCCGGATAGGTGCAACTTTTTTTTGATTTGTTTTAATAGATTCTAAGTATGAGCCGAGTTCAATGCGTGTCCTACATATTTTAAATCACGTCCAGGAAATCGGTAATGGTATTGTCAATGTAGCGGTAGATTTAGCTTGCCTGCAAGCTAAAAATGGTCATGATGTTGGTGTAGCATCTGCTGGGGGAGAATATGAGGCATTACTCGCTAGTTACGGCGTAAAGCACTTCACATTGAATCAAAAAAGGACACCAATTAATTTAATTAATGCTGCTTGGCGTTATCGGGCAATAGTCAAAGAGTTTCAGCCGGATATAGTCCATGTCCATATGATGACTGGAGTTGTTCTGGCAAGGTTATTGAAAGCTTCATCTGTGTATGCTCTAGTCTCTACAGTACACAATGAATTCCAGCGCAGCTCGATGCTTATGGGTTTAGCAGATTGCGTCATTGCGGTAAGCAATGCAGTTGCTGAGTCAATGGTAAAGCGTGGTGTCCCGCGAAAGAAGTTGAGGGTGGTATCTAACGGTACACTGGGTAGCGTCCGGACAAGAAAACTTCAAGACTACCTACCAATGGCACTCCAAAGACCGGCGATCGCCACTGTAGCAGGTATGTATCGGCGTAAGGGTATTGGCGAGTTAATCAATGCTTTCGCTCAAATTGCCGATGATTTTTCTGACAGCCATCTGTATTTGGTGGGAAACGGTCCCGACCGGACTATGTTTGAAGTGCAGGCGAAAAATACACTCTTTGCTAACAGGATTCATTTTGAAGGCTTCCAGCCAGAAGCCCAAGCCTATATGCTAGGTTGTGACATATTTGTGCTGGCTTCGCACCGTGACCCCTCTCCTCTTGTTATTCCAGAAGCCCGTGAAGCCGGTTGCGCTATTATAGCCAGCAATGTGGATGGCATACCTGAAGCATTGGATGATGGACAAGCTGGTATTCTGGTACCACCAGCAAACAGCCAAGCCCTGGCACAAGCTTTAAGGCAATTGCTAAGTAGCCCCGAGCTACTGCAAAAATGGAAAGACCAAGCACAACAAAATTTGGAGCGACTGAGTGTTGTAAGAGTCCATGAGGAAACAATGGCAGTGTATAGTGAATTAATCAAGACCTGCAAGGTTTTTTCGATGGTTCGATGACTGGAAGAATGCGAGTCTTTGATCTCGACTTTCTTTGCAACTGAGCCGTTCCTCCACACATTGCTTCAGAACGTCTACCAAAGCTTTGTAGTTTTTCTATGCGTCGAAAAAAGTTTCTGCCCGATCACGAGCTGCCATTCGCATTCTAACCCAATACGGTTGAGTTAAGAAAATTTGTTCAAAGATAACCTGTGTCCAGAGGTACCATGGCACCTCTGGACAAACTAGTGGCGCGGCACAGCTAATTTGGTGCATTAGATTTATAGTTTATTTAGCGCTTTAGCGCTCACTACAAACCTTTTCTATTACACCATTTTAGTCTTGCCGCGCCACTAGATGCCGCGCTTGTATTCATTAGAATTAACTCCGGTTGCATTAACGTTGGTAATTCGTTGATGTAGGTAGTACTGATGTCCTGCCATAGCAAGGGCTAAAAAGCCCCAAAGAATCATGCCAGGTAGCGCAAGCATCCCGCTATTTCCAGCTAGCGTTGAGATCATACCGAGACCAATAGCCCGAGCCGCAGCTATAAAAGAATCGAAGCGGGACTCAGAAAATTGGAACACCTTGAGCACAAGCATAACCATTCCACCTAAGTAAAAGACAGCTCCAAACCAACCTAAAGTGAAAAACATATCCAGAATTCCGCTGTCAATGACAATCGGTTGTAAAACGCCTTTATCGTCAACAATGAAAGTATTTCCTACTCCGTTACCTAAAGCGTTGGTCAGGGCACTATTGAGACCGTCTTCATAAATCTTTTGTCTTACCTGGGCGCTATCATCATTCTCAAGATTAGAAAAAGTTTCAAAACGATTACCAATCGTTTCGGAGAATTCCTTTACGGTAGTTAGTGGAATGATACAGATAGACATGATGAGAATGGTTATGATGAGGCGCATTTGGAGCTGCGCCTTCAGTGCTGCTACCATTGTAATAAACGCTACAAACCAACCTCCCCACAAAGTACGTACTGAGGTGAGCAAGAAGGACAGGTAGCCCACTGCGGAGGCAGGAATACGTAAAACATTTTTGTTAGCGAACAACAATAGCAAACCTGCCATCATCATGGCAGCAAAGGGTGCAGGCGAGGGCATTGTACTCCAAACACGCAGCATAAGAGGTTCGGGATCACCCATGCTGGTCAGTTTCGTGCTGGTTAGCCAAAACACATCCCATTCAGGCGCCACCAGGAATTGGTAAATTCCATAGGCTCCTGTTACCAGTACGCCCCAAAGGAATGTGGTCTGAAAGTTTTGGCGATATTGTGGATAATCCCGCCAGTTTATAAATAAGTGGAAACTAAAAACAATAGGAGTTATCCAGTCTAGAAGTCCCCGAGCCGCAGTCATGGGTGAGGTTTTAACGAGTCCAATAAGAAAGCCATAAAACACACCTATAAATGCTAATAAAAAGGGTAAGCCACCTTGGCGAAGAGACCTGGGAAGATGTTTCAACAAGGTGAAGAAGGTTAAGAGCGTTACTAGGTACTGTGATACGAGCATAAAACGGGTTGGATCCCAGCCGCTCTTTAAATCAACTAAGCGAGTCACCAACGGCGTTACAAACCAAATCCACCAAGTAAAACTTATGTACAGGACGGGATATCGCAGATACAGCAAAACAGCCACAGCAAAAGAAAGCCCTATATACGCTGTGCGGAGGATGCCTGCTGCACCTGCCATAATACACAATGTTGTAAATAGGACTAGTGACAGTATTGCAGTCCAAGCCAACGGCGGTTGCAACCCGAAGGAGAAGCCTTTTGTGGGGGCAGTATTTGGATGTATTTGCATGTGAGCTACTCAAAATCTCCAGCTAGGAAGGATGCGGTTTAATCAGAAATTATGTTAGTATAGCCTCCCTGCGTGGAAGGTTCGCCAACCTTGCCAACGACCACGCAAAGACGCAGATAACTTTTGCCCCGCCAATAAACCGTCACTCGGCAAGAACCGCAACCACTGGATAAAACCCATAGCCTCTCGGCTGCCCACTAATGTTGACCAAACCAAAAATGCCAACTGCTGAGTTGGTGACAAGTATTCTAGCAACGCTAAAGTTTCATTGTGTACTGCATTAGCCAGGGCAATGCTATTGAAACTGTTGCGCTGATCCTCGTCAAATCGCTGCGCTGGATAGTGATTCACTGCCACCTTTGGATCGTAGATTAGCTTCCAACCCGCCCGTTTCAAAGTTAGGCAAAACGCTACCTCATAGTGAACCTGAGCACCTGTGCCTTGCATTCGCTCATCAAAGTGCAATCCCTTGATGGCAGACTGGCGAAAGCTCATGTTGACTCCTTTGAGGACATCCACCTCGCGAGCTTCGCCTACGCCTATATGATGATTGCCAATAACTCGTCCAAACCAACGCACCTGACCAACCACCTTGCAGGCACCATCTTCTAGGCGAGTGCCATGATAAACCCAATCGCGTCCGCCTACAGCGCCGATGCGCTCATCACAGAGAAAGTGAGTTTCAATCCGTGCCAACCACTCATTGTGTGGGGCAGCATCATCGTCTGTAAAAGCGATGATGTCTCCCTTTGCCAAATCAAGACCTGCATTCATCGCTGCTATGACCCCTGGAACGCTCACCTTTGCCGTGCGTAGTGGCAAGAGGTTGGGGTCGAATGTTTCAAGAAACGCCCAACTTTCAGCATCTGTATCGCGAACGACCACTATAACCTCATCCACGCTTCGAGTTTGCTTTTGCAGTGCCTGCAAGCAGCGTGCCAGGTCTTTGGGGCGGCGGTAAGTTGGTACTATAACCGTGACACTCATCACTGGTTCAACTCCTCGAATAAATCCACATAGCGCTTTGCCATACTCGTCCAACTGTGTTGTTCAGCGATCGCTCTGGCAGCTTGACCCATTTTATTCCTCTTGGTGCGATCGCTTGCTAGAGACAACAGCGCTTGTGCCAAAGCTTCTGTGTCGTCTGAATCTGGCAACACGATTCCAGCTTCTTTTGTCACTAGGTCGGCTGCACCTGTTGATCTTGCTGTTATCACAGGTATCCCTGTTGCCATCGCTTCAATAACCACTAAGCCAAAAGGCTCGTAACGTGAAGGGAAGACGAATAAATCTACGGCTTTCATTATTTCCGGTACATCACGCCGGAATCCTAGAAAATGTACCCTGTCACTTAATCCCAAGGATGTCGCTAGCTGAGGATAGGGGCTACCTTCAGTTATGCCGACAACCGCCAAATGCAAATCGGGGACTTTGACTAAGGCGTGCAACACCGTGTCCAAGTTTTTCCGAGGGATTCTGATATCGCCTGCAAAAAGAGCAAGGGTCACTCCCTCAGGAAGGCTCCATCTTTTGCGCTCGGTCACACCCGGTGAAAACTCCTGCAAATCAACACCATTGACAATCACCCGAATCGACTCTGGTGGTACACCGATTTCTAACAAATCTTTGGCTACCTTATCCGAGACTGCTACCAGCACTTGCGTCTGGTGAAACGCCTCTTTTTCCCAGCGTGCATTTAAAGCTGTGTACATCCACTGGTAAAAATTGTAACCAATTTGGCGTGGATTGAGTGTATCCTTAGTAGACCTGACTTTTGTCTGTTTAGAGGAAAATTTGAGCCACGAATTATGCACAAAATGTGCCGCATTAACATCGCTCTTAGCCCAAGTAATCGCACCATTAACTTTTACTACATCAAGTCCAGAACGATGTTTATGCAACCAATTTGTACTGCGCCAAGCAAAAATTAAGTTACGGAACAATTCAGTGGGCCACCCTTTAACCGGAATGAACACCCAGCTCACTTGGTTATTTTGTTGTAATTCCGGAGCTACCTGAGTTGCTAATAAGGTAACGTGGTGACCGCGACGAATTGCTTCTGTGGCAACCTCATAATTCACTCGGCCCTGGCCATCACCTTTAATGATGCTGTGGGTAACGATGCAGAGCTTCACGCTTAACTATCCTATGAAATTAAGATCCTAACGGATGAGTCAATTAAACAACAGACGGCTGCCATAACCGTTGAATCTGGGAAAGACGAACAATTTCAGGCCAAGCTTGAATTGCTCCTTTCTTTAATAAATATGCTGTCATATGAACAAAGTATAAAATAAGAAACGCTACTAGTTTGACCGGATTGGGATATAAATTTTTATAGCGTTTGATACCAACATAGAGGCGAGCGGCTTCTATTGATATTTCATACTTTGTCAAGCAGCCGATACCTGGCTCGTGCAAAGTGCTTTTAAAAGCAACGCCTCCTGCGTGAATAACCCGCAACTCTGGGCAGTGTATAATTCTACACCCGCGCTTCAAGGCTCGTAGACAAAGTTCTGCATCTTCATACCCAAAAAAGATATTTTCGTCCCACTGTTCTTGTTCAAATAATGACCGGGGGAACAAAGCAGCATGAATGGCTACAGATTCGGGAGCATCAGAATGACAGAAGTATCCCCGAAAAGAAAGTTTTCCTGAAACCATCTCGTATGTGCCATTTGGATTTTGGCTGACACCTGAAAGGATGGTGTAATTCCTTTGCTCTGGAGACATTTGAGTATATCTGTCTACAGCGCCCGCAATAAAGTCTGGCTTGACACAAATATCATCATCAATAAAAGCAACAAAGTCAGTTTCAGATGCTGGTATGGCATTTACTGCATTATTACGGTTAGCGCAGACCCCACGACGAGGACCAATGATGTAAGTTGTTCCTGGATATTTTTCAACTATTTGAGAATTCTGCTGCTGTACTTCTAAAGTAGGTGAGTCATCAGAAACAACGACTCTGTGGGGTTTTATGTTTGAATTCCACAGTGCTTCCAGGCATTCATCTAAATTTTTCGTACGATTTCTTGTTGTGATACAAGCTGATACTCGCATAGTTATTTTCCTTTATATTTATTTGTTTCTTTTTCTTTTTCAGGATGGTAGGAACACCCTGTTTGTTCCCAGTTAATCTTTAAAATTTAGCTGCTATTTTTGGGTTAGTAAAACTTAGCATAAGTGCAGCTACTGTTCGCAAACTGAGCTTTTGATGCAAGGAACGCCAAAAATAAGAACGCGCCTCTTTTAGCTGTTGAGACCGCATTAAGCCGATTCCTAAGGTTGTGCTTATATGTCCCCATTGCTGCTGAAAATAGGGTTGAAGCTCCTTTAGTCGATCATCTTCCATAAACCGTTCGTAGCAGAAAATATCGGCTTTAGCTTTTCGGATTTTTGCTTGACAGTTTCGACCTCCACTGAGCATTGTGTCTGTTTGTTCGTGCTCGCGATATCGAGTCAATTTTGCAGGAGAGTAATAAGCTCCCAGACCAGAACGACAACACAGATAGTTCAGGTAAATATCCCATGAACCACCAACTTCTGGAGGAATGCTATCCCAATCTACAACATCTCGACGAATGACAGCAGCAGTTGCCGTAGACACGGATCTATCTACCAAGCTTAGCTTAGAAAAAGGTTCGTAAATACCTTCTTTTAAAGAAGCTCGTTTATAATACCGCGAACATTGCTCAGTAGCAGCGTCATCAATTGTGCCATCACCCCTGATTATGTAATGGTCGCAAAAAGCTAGAGCCAAATTTGGATGAGCTTCCAGTGGTGGCACAAGCTTTTCTAAAAAGTCTTCTTCCCACATATCATCATCAAGCAGACTGGCTACATATTTACCTCGTGCCTTTTTAAAGGCATTCATTGTATTGGCAAACATTCCCAGATTTGTTGAATTGCGGAAAAAGCGAATTCTGGGGTCTTGAAAAGACTCCACAATTGGTAGCGGATTTTCCGGACTGCAATTGTCAGAAACAATAATTTCAATATTGCGATAAGTTTGTCTAATAGCACTTGTTAAAGCTGCTTTCAAATATTCTGGACGGTTATAGGTAGGGGTAATAACACTTACTAAGGGTTGTTGCGATTTGTTAAAATTTTCAACCATAGTCTTAATGGCAAACAAGTTGTCGCTATTTTTTGGTTAAGTTAACTATATTCTAATTTTCAGCTTTTTATTTAGGGACAGATATAAATAGAACCAAAAGTTTTCGAGCCTATAGTAAACCTAAATGAGCGGTATAATTCTCTTAAGTTCTCTTTTTTCTCTGTCCTCTGTGGTTTGGAAAAAAGCCAAGTTTACAATGGTTATGTTTTATAGAGTTCGGCGGAGCCTGCGGCAGTACTTAATTTACTTTGATATTTGTCATCACCTCCTAATTTTTGCAACAACGATAGTATCCCTTTCCATAAAAATATCCTAATTGCAGACCTAATAACTATAAAAGAACTACTACATGTGAGCGCTAATTGAATTTGAGCGCTCGCACTAAACATATCACCCTTGGCAAACAATGACTCGGCAGATTGAAGGGCTAAGAAAGCACAATTCTGCTTAGCTTGCTTACAACTTTTACTCTTCATACCGTTGGGTATGTACGATTGAAAAATCATTGCTATAGTATTAAAGTTTTCTTGGATGAATTTACGACTCTTGGCGTAAACTACATTGTTAGACATTGTGTGACTGCGCCACATAGCTAAAGGCTCAGTCTCGAACCACATCGGGTAGTTAGCAAAAATTCTTACCCACATCTCCCAATCTCCACTTAAACCGCAGCGACTGTCCCACCCTCCCAGTTTTTCATATACCTCACGGCGCACCACAGCAAGTGTCGGTACTGAGATACAACAAACCTCAGCAATTCGCGTTATCCAATCACTTGGTAAAATACCGCTTTCAGGCAGTTCCATTGAGGACAAACCTTTCCAATCGCCGCGATAATTAATGTAGATGCTGCGACAGAAGGCAGCACCGATTTCTGGATGTTCCCTGAAGGGTCGTGCCATTTTTTGATAAAAGCCCTCGCGCACGCAGTCGTCGCTATGTAGCAGATGAATCAAATGCCCCCGAGATAATTCAAAACAGGTTTGGAAGTTTTTTAAACTACCTACATTCATTGGCTGCTGATAAAACTCTACACGCCCCTTTCCCAGTTCTTCGACAACTGCTGCTGGATTGTCTTCAGTCGAGTGATTATCGACAACCGCAATCTGCATCACATCAGATCCTGGATCTTGTGCTAGCACGCTAGCGAGTGTTTCACGCAAATATCCGGCACAATTGTAGGTTGGAATCATGACAGACCACAGCGGACGTGTTACTCCCTCTGGAACTGGTGGAATGGTAGGACGATAGGTATCTGATTGATTCATTAGTAATTATTGTCTAAAACTCAGTTTGTTGCTCTGACATTGTTCTTGCAGCATTGGAAGTGGAGCGAATCATCTGCTAGCACGCTACCCAGGAGCTAACCCAGATATTGAGCACAATTGTAGGTTGGAATCATGACAGACCAGAGTGGACGCGGTACTCTCTGTGGAACTATTAGAATAACGGGACGATAGGAATGTACTTGATTGATTGGAAACCTTAAGAACCTTTCCAGGATTTCGCGTAAGAAATTGAACTAAATAGAAATCGTGCATTCTTGAGCCAAAACCGCACAAAATAGTAAATTCGTTCCTGTGAATTGTAGAATCGCCACCTTAATATCAAATTTGAGATAGCCCACGCCTCTTTAAAATCCCATTCATTACGCCTGTAATAATTTGTGCGTCGATACTGGAGGTTGCGGGATATGTCTACTCTGGACGGATGACCGATACGTTCCAAAAACTCGTTGATGTATTTGTTGGTCATCTCAATTCCCGCTCGCACTTTTGCTTCTTGTGCGCTTATTTCTTCGTCATATCTGACGAAGTTGTTCGCACCATGAATGCGATAACTCGCCAGCACTTCATTAAGTGTTTTAATCTTGCCTAGGAACGCTGTACAGTATATGAGACAACCATCTACGCACAAGCGCCACTTAACAGAATCTATAGGGAAGACTTTTTCCAATACATCACGGCGGTAGGCAAGTCCGGAGGTAGGTGGAAAACACCAAGCATTGCCTGTTTCTACAATGACTCTTGCCAGGTTTTTATCGAGTAACCTTCCTACGATGGAACCTTTGATGAGTTTGCCATTGCCATCAATGTTCTCCAACATATGCATGACGCCGACAACATCTGAACTTTTGAATATGTCTACAATTCGCTGCAATTTGTTGGGTTTCCACACATCATCCGCATCCAAAAAGGCGATAATGTCTCCGCTCGCTGCCTCAAACCCAGTGTTAAAAGCGGCACCCTGCCCTTGATTTGCTTGGAAAATCGCCTTGATTTTATTTGGATATTTCTGTGAAAGTTGTAAAATAACTTGACAGCTATCGTCCTTGGAACCGTCATCTACGACAATAATTTCGGTGTTTTCATAAGTCTGGGCTATAACTGAATCAATGGCTGCTGGCAAATAGCGAGCATAGTTGTAGTTTGAGATGATAACGGAAACTTTCATACTGTATTTTGGTAATTAAGTCAATATAAGGTAAATACCTTAGTAGTCCCTAATATGCAATAGTTGCTATTCGTTATAGCTAGAATCAAAGTTGAGCAAAAATACTATTTTTCTCAACCCGATTCGTGTCTCATTTGGTGAGATTTCCTACGCTTGTTGGTCTGGGAGTTCGCTTAATTTATATTGTGCTATTAACTTTATTTTTAGAAAAGTCATATATTGTTTTTTCATAAATTGTATGCAGATTCTTTACATGAATATCCATCGTAAATTCTTGCATCAACAAGGCATGACCTTGTTCTCCCATCCGTCGGCTTTTATGATAATTTGTATATAGTTCAGTAATAGCTTCAGCCAGTTTTTGAGAATCATGGGCTGGCACAAGAATACCTGTTTCCCCATCGCGTATCTGTTCTGGAATGCCGCCGACAGCGCTAGCAATCACAGGTCGGTCGTGAGTATAGGCTCATTCGTGATAAGACCAGCAGGCTCAGGCCACACACTGGGAAAGATAACGGTGAAATACTCTTTATAAAGAGTATTTCATTTGTTGCTATCACACCAGCCTTGCCAAGTGATACGGTTATTTAGCCCTAAGGTGTTGGGTAACCTTTCTAAGCGGGGTCTATCCCATCCTTCACCTGCAATATCAAGTTGAATTCGCGGATCTGTACCTACTATAGATTTAAGCAGCCAATCCAGGCCTTTATCAGGAACAATCCGTCCGGCAAACAAAACTCTACAATTTTTGTGTGTTTCTAAACTTAAGGGAGGAGTGGCTTTCTGGTGAATGAACGTACCATAACCTAGCGTTATACCCGATGGTTAAGTAGAGAAGCTAAATAAGTTTCAATCCCTCCGCCTGTACCTACATTAAAACTAGAACAGTGATAAATTAGGTCTTTTTCAAAGATGGATTGTTGCATACTTACGCCGCTCTCTTCAGCATCGGTTTTTCAGTGAAGTACTCCTCAAAGCAATCGATCTATTGATGTAATGCTCTAGATAGATAAATGGTCAATACAGAATTTTCAAATAGTTCATTCTACTTTCCCGGTCTCGTGCTGCATTTGGTGATATTTCCAAAGCTTGCCGCGTCGCTGTAGTAAATCTTGGTAGTTTCCTTGTTCTACAATCCGCCCAGCTTCTAGCACGACGACTTTATCTGCTTTGGCAATTGTTGAGAGTCGATGGGCGATCGCAATGACTGTTCGACCGACAGAAAGCTTTTCTATCGATTCCTGAATTAACCTTTCTGATACAGAATCTAAAGCGCTCGTTGCCTCGTCTAGAATCAGAATTTCTGGGTCGCGTAGCAGGGCACGGGCAATAGCAATGCGCTGCTGCTGTCCTCCTGATAACCGAGATCCGCGATCGCCCAATACTGTATCAAAACCTTCGGGCATTTCTTCAATAAACTCAAGTGCATTCGCCAGTCGAGCTGCTTCTCGAATTTGTGCTTGAGTTGCTCCTGTTGTACCGTAGGCAATATTCTCCCAAACAGAAGTATTGAAAATAAATGTATGCTGACTTACAACTGCCATCTTGCGGCGTAGCGAGTTAACTTCAAACTGCCGCACATCTACGCCGTCAATGAAGACATGTCCTTCTGTTGCATCGTAAAATCGGGGAATTAAATCTACGAGTGTTGTTTTACCAGCACCAGACCCTCCCGCCAAAGCTGTCATTTTTCCCCGTTCAACGGTGAGGGTAATATTATGGAGCACTATGTTGCTTGGATTGTAGCCAAAATCTACAGAGACTAGGTCAATTGAGCGCTGTAACCCAGGAAACTCAATGTTGCCGTTTTGAAAATACGTTTTGTTGTCCTCTCTCAAAAGTTCCTGAATGTTTCCTAGCGAACCGAGCAAAGTGCTGAGGTACGCCAGTGTGCCGTTTATATCCTGGAGACTTGGTACAACGCGAACCAGAACAAAGAAAAATGTCAATAGTGAAGAAACTGGTAGTGCAAACTGAGTGAACGAGATAATAATCAAACTGATGAGAACCGTCATCGCTATGCCTTCAGCTATTGGCTTCACGATTGTCCAAGCATAGACAACCTTAATTGAAGCCCTTAGCAAGTTTTGACTCATTTTGTAGAAACGCTGTCTCTCAAATTCTTGCGTTCCAAATGCATGTACGGTACGAATTGCATTAATAAACTCTAATGCTGTTGAGTTAAACTGACCATTAGCTGTGGAAATTCCAAAACTGCTTTCTCGCACTCTGGCATTTAACGTTGTCAATCCCACTGCCATTAGTGAGAATACTAGGACTGATATAATAGAAAGCTGCCACGATATCAAAAACATACATATAAAGTAGACAGTCACTACCAGTGCCCTAGTAAATACAAATGCTATCCCACTGAAACCCTGTTTTAGCCTTTCTATTTCCGTGGTCATCGTATTAACGATTTCCCCAGAACGAGCTTCAGTGAAGTAACCGAGAGGCAATGCTTGCAACTGTTCAAAAATTTGCTTTCGCAGTCGGTCTGCAAGATTTAATTGAGCTGATTCCGTGTAGATTGCTGCAAAGTAATTGAAGCCCGCGCGCGCCCAAGTACTCAATAAAATCAGAATCGATATTACGTAGAGAGGATTAATTATTGAGGCATATGATTTTAGAAAAACATCCAAGATGCCAATACCTGTTTCAGGGGCGGCATTTGGCTCTGTTAAGCTCTGCAAAAAGGAAAGTAGAAATCCAACACTAATACCCTCAAAGGTTGCTGCTAGGAATGTGAAAATGACGGCTAAGACGGTAATTCTACGAAAGTGTTTGAACTCTCGCAGTATAAAGTAGTTATCTTTCCAGAGACTTGTAGTTTGCAGCAGTTGCCTAGTTAACAGGGCAGGTTTGAGAGGCATAAATCTTTCTAAGAACTGTTTTTACGGGTAAACCCAGACATATACTTAAAAAAGTACATTAAAGAATAGCTCAAATTGCACCGCGACGGTTAAAACGACGAAGAGCACATCCACAGCGAATGTCAAATTTTTTCCACACTATTCTAGTGGTAGTCCAACTGACGTTTGCAAACAAAGCCCTTGCTTTCAGGAAATTGTTGCCATGCCAGACGTCGAGGATGATGGGCTGGAACTAGATACCAAGAATCACCTAATAAGCAAAGTGATTTTGTGCAGCTAAATTAACAACCTGAATGACGCAATCCTTGGCTATATAAAACTCTTGATATCCCTGTCCATCTTTCACAGACTTAACTCAAGGTGGTAGATTCCCTCGATACCCTACCCAAACTACACCATAGAAGACGTGGGAATACAGTGAATTCACCAAAACCCCCACCCCGTAGTGATAGTCTTTTTCAAATAAAGTACAAACTGTTGTCAGCATAAACATACGTATACTCTAATACTTGAATTATTCAAGCCTGAGCGACCATCGGAAATGGTAGTAACCGTAGCAAGATTTTTAAATCCTACTTTGACACTCTCACCTTCAAGGCTTCGCCTGTGAAGGGAGATTCTTGCTTCAACAGGTTTTTCTAGCCCACTGTGGTATAACGAGTTAAAAACTCTCCCACAGGCACTGACCCCGACAGATTCCCCTCCACAAGCATCTGTTTTACTACCACGGGCTGCCCGACCGCAGTCACAAAATACTTATTCTGATGTATCGTTTGTCTGATTCACAACATTCGACCCCCCTGTTCATCAGGTATTTCTTTTTGGTGATGCGAGTTGTCTGGTGGAGAAACACCAATCTTGCCTAACCCTAACTTTTTTGGTGGCAAGTATATTCTACTACACCAAGGTATTGCGAAGCCATGTTTTTTATTGGTCGCAATTCATCTCACCCTTAAGGCGAAGCCTGTAACGGGAGTCCTCTTGCGACATCCAAGATAGAAACCAAATACGTAGTAAGCGTTGGAAATCAGAGTGTTTCACCGCATCCAGATTCAACAGGTTGGAACTTCTCTTCTACCTGGGATAAACTGGTGATTCCTGGTAGCGCATTCAGCTGTCGTTGCGTTTGAATATTTAACCGTACTGCATCTTCCAAAGACAAGCACTTGGGTCCTGTCAAACTCATTTCACCCCGCAACACATTTAATAACTGCGGCAGATTCTCCAGTCCGTACTTACGCATCCAACGCCCTAGCGTTGTTATCTCTTGCTCATCTTCGCGCTGACACAAATTGCTTTGATGTGCGATTGCCTGCTCCCCAATTGCTTTTTTACTGAGTGTGGTTGTGCGAAACTTAAAAACCTTAAAGAGCTTACCCCGTTCTCCAACATGCCACTCACAAGAAAAAAGTGAGCCTGGATAGTAAAGGCTCATTAGCAAAACTAATCCCAGCATAATTGGACTCACAGCAAGCAGAAATACTAACGCTGCAAGCCAGTCCGTGAACCGCTTGAACCACCATAATGCTGAGTCGGTTTGTTTCGGCTGTTTATTGCTAGAGGGTATGCGTAGGAATATGGGCTTGCTGGCTTGCTCGCACGCATCTGCCCAAAATTTTAGCTTTGCTTCACCGAGTTTTGGATCTATGCGAACCAAATTTATTGGAGAATGGTTTAAACACTCCACTAACAATTGCTTTCTATCCAGTGAAGGCATATAGGGCTGTTTCACCACTCCAGGAAGCATCACCACCAACTGACCCCGTCGCCACTGAAGTGTGCAGTACTGAGAGGGATTATCTTGTTGTTGCTGCTTCACAGTATAGTAATTCGGTAATGTTGGTATTAGTGAGGTTGCCATATGTTTTTGTACTCATAGTGTGGTATATTGCCGACCTGATATCAAAGGCCGTCAAAGCCCAAGAGTCCGATCTAAATGTTGCTCTTCACTCCAAAGCTGGAGGTCATTGAGTGGAAAAAATGATATTACAACTATCCTTAATAGGAATTGCACATCTTCTTTGGAATTTCTATTTATAAATACAAAAATGTGCAAAATACAACAACAGTAGATTTTAGAGAAATCTAATAAACTCCTCTGTTGTATTTTTTAAGGGGGGATTTAATATCTAGGATATAAGACCCAGTAGGAATAACGGTTACGTAAATAGATTCTTTATTTACTCTTTAAACATGAAGTGTCTTTTTTAGGGAATTATTAAGTTATTATGAATGACCGAAGCCCTGTAACTACGAAAGAAGCTTCTTGCTTGTAACCCTTTGTGATTTTAACACACTTAGACTATTGCAATTAAAAAAAGCTTAATTATCAAAACTAATGAAATCACGCCAACTCAATAAAGTTTGTGATTCACATCAACTTTATACTCATCTCTAAATTTTTGTTTAGACAATTTTGTCAAAGCTGTTAGGAGAAAGAAGGAAAGAATTCTTGAGATGAACGGTAATTTCTCGAAGTTGATTCAGTATTTTTCTTCTATCTCCCCTGATCATTTACCTGCCACAGGGAATTGCTGAAAGGTAAAATAACGCCCCGTATACCTATTTATTTGTACATAATAAAAGAGGATATTTATAATCCAATAATTTATGTGTGGCACCCTACCTAGATCACTACGCTAATATAAAGTCAATCGTAATTTTGATGATTTTTTTCCCATAAAGCATCGTTCAAGTATCAGACGATGCTTTACGAAAATTATATACGGCAGAGGAATTTCCCATGCAGTAGAGCAGACCTAAGTATTTAACTAACTTTCCCCTAGGCTGTAAGTGCTGACAATTTGCTAGCTAGGAATATTCCCGAATTCAAAATTAACAGTACAAAAAGAAAGTACAATGACCTAATCTCAAATTAATTTATTCTGACTAAATTTATAGGAAAGATTGAAGTTGAATTTTGCCCTTTCTTCATATAAATTTGGTAACTGGGAATATTTCACATAAATATATAGTCTAATTGAAGATAAGCTAATCGTCATTCATTTTTCCAGGATGATTCGCTTGTAGTAAGGGCTTCAGCCCTAGCTCTATGCAACTTGAATGCTCATTAGCTTATACAATTAAATGTGACTTAGAGACACAAAGTACTTTCTCTCGTGATTAAATAACTTAATCTGTGACAGACTTCTGTTTATATACTCTTCGGCAATAGGTAACTACATCATCTACCTTTAGGCGTAACTATATGGTGTAGGCTTTACCAGCTGTGGGGTGTGGGTGAAGAATCAAAGAGGAAGCGACAGAAGTTACAAAATCGATCCGTATGTCTTTTAAGTAACCACCTTCTTACCTCTTGTAGAGACCCATAGACCCGTGCCTCCAGGGGAGGATCTTTGCGCTCAGCAGCTTCCCTCTCATACTCTTGCCCCCATTAAGAAAAAAAGACGGCTTATGCCAATACTGAAGACATACGCCGCTTTGAGGATTGCATTTTTGCTTAAGCAATCAGTAGAACTTACGCAATAGACTAGTCTGTTGAGAGGGGTTGTGAGGCGTAGTCATTTCTTGCCCTACACCCCCATGCCCTTTATTTCTCCATAGCTTGTTGTAGCGCAAATCGCTGTTGCTGTGCATAGGGAACATAGGTACTGGTAGAGTTTGATACCCCATTTGCCACAACTCCAAGTAAGTTTAACCTACTCAGTATGGCTGTGGCTTGCGCGAGTTGGGTTCGAGTCACCCTACCAATACTGGCTACCATGACCACACCACGACAAGATGATGCCGTAAGCATAGCATCCACTAAGCCAAGAACTGGAGTGGAATCTATGAGTACCAAATCATAATTCTCCTCAAATGTTGCCATTAATTGCTGCATCCGAGGGGAACTTAACAGATTAGCTGGGTCAGCAGGTGTTGGTCCGGCGGTCAAAATATCAATGTAGGATGAGCCTGAGGACTGGATACTAATTTGGTTGGGTAGAGTGACATCACTTGCCAGTAAAGTGGACAGCCCCTGTTCGTTGGGAAGATTCAGTTGTTTGTGCAGACTGGGATCGCGTAGGTTGGCATCAATCAGCAGTACCCGTTTATGTAAACGAGCAGCACTCATTGCCAGACCTAATGCCAGAGCAGATTTACCATCATCTGATAAGGCTGAGGTAATCATCAAAGATTTGAACGAAGAAACAGAGTTCAAAAGTTCAATATTTTTATAGATTAGATCCAGTGATTCCCAACGCGGTGGGGATTGCAATACCTGAATTGTCCAAGGAGCAGGAACATCTGGCTTGCCAAAAGGTAACTTGATGACTGATTCTCTGGTTTTTGCAGGCGGTAATTTGGGAGTGGTTCCCAATATTGGGATGGCAACCTGCTTCTCCAATTCAGCAGTGGTATGAACGGAATCATCAGCAGCTTCACGGACAAAGGCAGCAACACCTCCCAACATCAGCCCCACCACGGCACCTAACATCAGGTTCTGCTGAACGTTAGGACCGGTCCGGAAACCTAATTGTGGTTCTTCCACAACTTCCCAGTTAAATCCTCCCTTGGCAAGTTCTTGCCGCAATTGCTGTTCTGCTTTCAAAAGTTCCTGCAATCTTTCGCGGCTCAGTTTTACCTGAGGCTCTATGCGACCGTACTCAGCTAGTAAGATGGGGAATCGTTTGAGTTCACCACGTAGTTCTTGCTCTTTCTTCGCCAGAACTTGGTCGCGAGCGCTTAAAGACACTATTGTGGTTTGTGTGTCTACTAACTTAGCTGAGAGGCTGAGGTCAATTTGGCTTTTCTGTCCTTGTTGTAGGAGAGGCTGTGTCTGGCTAGTTGCTTGAGCATACTCTGCCCCTAAAGTTCGTCTTTGCTCTTGCTGCAATAATGCCTTCTGGCTTTGAAGTTGTTCTGCCAACTTTTGCACACTCGGAGCTTCGTCTGTAAAACGCAAGCGTTCCTGCGCCAGAGCTAGTTCTGTTTTTTGGATTTCGTTCAGTAATCCTTGATAGCGAGTAGACTGGCTCAGACGAGCTTCGACAAGGGCATTCTGTGGATTACTTTGAAGCTGTTGTTGTAAAGATTTATATGCAGCAGCAGCCTCATCATACAGAGAACGAGTTGTGCCGCGCTCTTGCTCAATCCTAGCCAATTCGTCCTGTATGGCTTTTGCCTGTGTCTCTGGATCTATAAGATTTTGCGTTCTGCGAAACCTTTGTAAATTAGCCTCAGCAGCAGCAACCTCCTCGTTTACTTTCTTTAACTGTCCCCGGATAACTTTAAGCCCTTTTCCTAAACGCTCATCCTGCTGTTTGATGTTGTAATCTAAATAAACTTTCTGAATCACATCCAGGACTTTATGTGTCTTAACTGGATCTTTATCGGTATATTGCACCTCAAATATTTTAGTAGCAACATTATCTTCCTTGGTTTTTATTTGCTCTAAAGCCAAAGAGCTTTTAAGTTCAGCTACTGTCATATCTGGATACTCGCTCTTGAGTTGATCAACTGCTTTTTGGAGCAGTCTAGAGCTTTGCATCAAGTTGATCTGGGTTGCAGCATCTATCTCAATATTAGCGTCAGCAAACTGAGTTTCTACACCATTGCCACCGCCCTGTTGCTTTCCTTGATAGTTAGGTTCTACCAAGAGCTGCATTGAGCTTTTGTAGGTAGCTGGTGTCCTTTTTGTCATCACACCTGCAATGGCAATAGAAGCCACAAATGCTGCTAAAAACCAAGGAAATCTGCGTATTAAAACCGCAAACAGTTGTCCGTAACCCGGTTCTGACTCAGTAACTGGATTCACATATGGACTTAGACTGCTTTGAACCACCTTTACTATCCCTCAGCTAATAAATTAAATGAATAATGTATTTACGGTACAAGCTTGTTCAATAACTTCCTCGACTTTACTAAAGAAAGCCTCTTCCGAGAAGTTTGCCACCGCATGATTACGGATATTTTCGTAATCCCAATAGATTTCCCTGGCTTCTAGTAGTGCAGCTTGCAATGATTCGGGTGTTTGCCTCTTAAAAAAGACTCCTGTTTTACCAGGTATTTGAGTATCTAATACCCCACCCGCTCCAAAAGAGATAACAGGTGTTCCACTCGCATTTGCCTCTACTGGAACTAATCCATAATCTTCTAGGGCTGCCACTATAACAGACTGAGCTTTAGAAAACAACTGAGTGCGTTGTGTATCAGTTACGTGTCCTACAAACTCGATATTGCCTAATGCTTTAGACTTTAACCTTTCTTTTTCTGGACCATTTCCTGATATCAGTAACCGCCATCCCAGCCAGTTAAAAGCTTCGACTATTATATCAAGACGCTTGTAGCTGATCATCCGAGCTGAGGCAAGATAAAAGTCTTCTTTTGTATCTGAAAAAACAAATTTACTAGTGTCTATTGGATAGTTAATAACAATTGCTTTTTTACCGTAGGTACTTTTAATACGACGAGCTACAACGCTGGAATTCGCAATGTAAAGGTCAGGTTCCTGTGCACAGGCAAGGTCTACCTTTCTCATGACTTGAAACACTTGTTCGATTAAAGGAGCAAAATATCGATAGTCTCCGTACTCGCGTAAATAAGTTTCTGTATCCCACAAAAAACGGGTCACATTATGACAAAAGCAAATGTGGCGTGCCCCTGAGTTCTTTCGAACTGCTTTGGCAAAGCTTGTGCTACTGCTAATAATGAGGTCGTAGTCTTGCAAATCTAAGGCGCGAAATGCTGGAAAATAGAAGGGAGCCATCAACCTGAAATACTTCGCTGCTCCTGGAATATTTTGCAGGAAGGTTGTGTTGACAATGCGCTCACCTAAGTCAATGGTTTGGTCGGGGTCGTATAGAGAAGTAAAAATGTCTGCTTCGGGGTAGCGCTTACAAAGCAATTCAAAAACGCGCTCTGCCCCTCCTTTTTGGGTTAAATAATCATGCACTAAGGCAATTTTCATATTATTCCTTGTGGATTTACTCTATACAACTATCTAGAAATGATAGGTTTACTCTGGACACTGCACCCACATTTAGGAGTTCATAGACTATTTTGCAAATCTGATTCCAGCCCCTATTTGTTCCCAACATACTAAAACCTTATTTTAATAATATTAATTTTTAATAAAACTTTTTAAGGATAAAATAAAGAAGTCAGTCTTTTCGCTTACTGTGAATGTTTTGCTTTTAGCGCGTAAAGTCCAGTTATAAACTCTACTGTGGATATCTCGAATTTTAAAGTTTACACAGTGTGAATACTAAGGGTTTGAGAAAGTTCCTTAGAAAAAGGTTCTACAAATTTTTTTTCTTGACTAATCGAGCCACAAATAGTTAAATGACAATCAGGCATTTGAGAAAAGGCTTCTAATACTCAGTCTAATCCCTTGTGAACTAGACTGCCACAACCAAACCAGAGAAAATTCTGGTGGCAAGTGTCAAAATCTTTTTCTTGTGAGCATAGATAAAGTCCTTGTATATAAATGTTATGTCAAGGCGATAGATGATCGAGAGCTTTGGCTTTGTGTGCTACTCGATTAACGATGTCGAGTGTGTGGTGAACTAATTTGGTCGCCATAAGTACACTTAATTAGAAGAGTAGTGAACGATTATTAATGAGCGATATGCTATTAACTCGTCTAAATAAGAATCTTATAACCTTTGCATAACTTTTGTATAAAAAGAGAGAGTCTTTACTCCTTAACCTATGCCTTTTTTGCTACCAAAGTCAACACCATAACATCAAGTGTGGGTTGACTTTGGTTGATTTAGTTACTTAAACTGCTGCCAAGGTTTTGGATTGAGCAAAATAAGTGTTTTGCTCATATCGCAGTTTGTCACACAGTCTGCCTTCAGGTAGTTCCACATCGTCATAGGTGAGGACTTGGTCTTTTGCAATATCTCGCTTGAGACGACATCCTTCGGCTAAACCCATGGGCAAGAGGTTTTGCTCTTGAACAATGTTGGAATTTTCGCATTGTCCGTAGGTCATGTAGTAGCCAATACCATCTAAAGTTTCTCCTGCTTTTAAGTCGATTTTGGCAGTGGTAACGACATCTACTAGGGGAGCGCCTAAAGGACTTAAGACGTAGTCTTGGAAGAGAACAGCGCGAGCAACAGACAGTGGCACCTCAAAGTGACAGAGGTGGTAAGGAGTATAAAAGCTGTAAAGCGGACCTTCACCTAATTTGTACAAGTTGAGGTAGTGCTGTTGCTTTGGATCGTCGTGAGTTCCAAATACAAATACCCCTGGACCGGGTTTTGCGCCAACAACGTAATCAACGATGCCGCCCAGTTCTTTAAGCTGTTCAACATCGTACATTTTGGTCATTTCATCGACATGACCGTTAAAGTCATATCCGAGCATTCCCCGCTTGGCAACTTTCATACCTGTGGCGTTGGCAACGATCGCCTGCTCGAAGGATATTTTTGTTCCGTCGGCGAAGCTTGTTACCATGTGAGCCTTTTGACCCCAACGTTTGGCAAATGCTTCCTGTGTCGTGGGATTACGATAGGGGTCTTGTAAACCTTTGATGTTACCACATAACAGCGGAGTTAAGCCTATACTTTTTACGAAGCGGTAGAGGTTCATTTGCACCCCTGGCTGATCGCCATCGCAGGCGGTGAGGATGACTCCTGCTTTGTCAGCGTACACTTTGAGAATGGAACCGATAGTGCCATCGAGTTCAGCGTTCATCATAATGACGTGCTTGCCATGGGCGATCGCCTCCATCACCACATGAGCGCCAAACTCTACCGCACCTGTGACTTCAATCAGTGCATCGATCCCCTCAGCGCGGCACAGTAACATTGCATCTTCCGTCACTGCTGACTTATTGTGGGCGATCGCATCTTGCAATTCGGTAACGGTGGAAACATCTTTGTAATCTTCGACCCCTGCTTCCGAATATGCTCGCTTGGCTGCATCAATATTGCGGTTGGAGATAGCAACTAACTCCATACCTGGAACTGAATTTGTAATTTGATTAACAATTCCTCGTCCCATAAAGCCAGCACCAATCATCCCAACTTTGATGGGGTTACCTGCTGACTCCCGGGCTTGTAAGGCGCGATCTACAATAATCATTAGCTGGACTCCTCTTAAATTATCAATTATCAGTTCTCAGTTGTTAGCGCTCAATTATCTGATTGAATCTTTACAATGTGCCTCCCACGGTCATCATTCTCATCAAAGGCCAATTCTGATCTTTGTCGGAAATTTCAGTCACTTCCACAGGCCATTGAATATTGAAAAATGGGTCATCATAGCGTAACCCCCGCTCGTATCCAGGTGTGTAAAACTCTCCTACCTGATACAGCACCTCTGCTCCATCTGTTAGTGCTTGATAGCCGTGAGCGAACATTTCTGGAACGTATAGGGCGCGGCGGTTATCTGCAGTAAGTTCCACACCAATATGTTGAAGGTAAGTAGGAGACTCAGGACGCATATCAATAATCACGTCATAGATAGCGCCTTGAGTACAGCGAATTAATTTGGTTTCTGCTGCTGGCGCAATTTGATAGTGCATTCCTCGCAGCGTCCCTTGTTTATAATTAAATGACAAGTTACATTGGGCAACCACTGGCTTTAAACCATGTGCCTCAAATTCTTTAGCGCAAAAAGTACGAGCAAAGAAACCACGATGATCGTGCTTTTCTTCTAAGTCAATGAAGTATGCACCTTGAAGTTCGGTTTCGGTAAAAATCATGGGTAACCTCGTTCTAAACTATGACTACACAGTGGTACTAAATAATTTCTGATTTATCTTTGTGTTCTTCATAAAGAGCACTATCTAAGGGCTGTCACTGAATCAAGTTCTTGAGATGACTCTGGTTTGGCAAAAGTATCATCCCAATACTGAGTGCAAAGTTCTGGCCGTTTCGGGGAGTTTGCAGTGTAAACAAAAAATAGCGCTGATCTTTCTTCTGTCCGTAGGGTTCCGTGGTGTAAAGTAGTTTTTGGATCTGTGAAAATGACGGTACCCGCAGGTCCGGGGCATGATTTCCATTTTGCTTCTGGGATGACTTCCCTGAGCTGTTCATCAGTGATTCCTATGTATCCTGAACGCCAAAGTTTGTAGTAAATCCGGTAATAATTTAGGCGGGATTTCGAGGTCAAAGATAAGGGGACGTATTCAAAAGGACCGTGTTTTTCGTCTACGTCGGTCAAATAAATAATCATTTTAACCATCCGGCGGTCTTCCGAGTCTTTATGCCATAGGAGCGTGCCAAACTGATTTTCGTTGGGAAAATCTTTGCGTAAATGTACCCCTTGAAAGGCAACAGGAAGACCGATGTAATTTTCGATAATGTTAAACAGCTTTTGTTCTCGTCCCCACTCAGAGAATTCTCGTAAATCTGTCACTGTGGAAATTTTTGGCAATCTTTGAGTTAAATTGCTGTTGTTCTCAGCCTTCATTCTCGACAATTGAGTGTAAGCTGCTTGGAGAAGATCAGATGTAGAGCCTAATCCCAAATCTTCGAGTGTTGTAACATAAACTCCATCGCGTTTGAGAGCATTGACAATGACGCGATCGCGTTCTTCTAGAGCAGGCAATTTTCTTGCATGGTTCAAAAGTGCTGCTCTATAACCTAATTCAGATCTCAGATCAGATATTTTGTTTATAATAGTGTTGAACACGGAATGACACCTTGTGGTAAAGTTAGATTTTCCTCGTCTTGATTGGCAGCTTACCCTTGATATTTTTGGATGTTTTGAGCAGACGGCTGCGTTGTTTGTGCCATTTTGAATTCTCTAGTAGCTATTGCATCAAAAACAGACATACCTACTAAAGCCAAAAAGGGAACTATAGTCTGGATGGCGAACACGGGCCATCTTCTCAAAGCACCTAAGAAAACCTTCAAGTTAGCTTCTTTGAAATTCTTCAAAATCATTCGGCGGCAATATCGCTTAGGGTATCCGTTTTCCTCCAGTTTCATGAGAACTTCAGACACGTGTTTGTATTGCATTAACAGTGCTGATTTTGGCTCTTTTTGCCAATAACTTACACCGACAATACATTCTATGTAGGTATCTTTAGTGACGATAACCTTGCCATTAGCAGCGCAATACCCAGCTAAGTATGCTAAGGAAATCCAGTTATTCTCAGCTTCTTGCCAGATGTGAAGAGCACGTTGTACCAAGTCAGTGTGATATACAGAAGCGGTGAGAAAGATGACTGCACCAACACTTTTTGAAAAACAGTGTTCAAATATGGCTTTCCCATCGCCATTCCCATCTTCACTGTCAACATCAAACCAACGGTTATCAACTATTGTAGGCGGGTGTACGGGTTCACCAGTAATTTTATTACGACCAGAAAAATTTAGAAACAGTAATGACAAATCTTCATGTTTCTTGAGTTTGGCAATAACGTAAGGAATTGCTCTATTCTCAATGGGATCATCATCACCAATTGTCCAAACATATTTAGTCTTTGCGGACTTTAAGCAATGAATGATATTCCGCATGACCCCGATATTTTCGATATTTTTGTTGGATTTAAATGTGATATGACTAAGAGTTGTTTGCCACTTTCTAATCACCTCTTGAGTATTGTCTGTTGAACAATTATCAGAAACAAAAATTTCACAATCAGATTCAAAGCCCTTGATAGCTTGAGCAAGCCATGCCAGTTGCTTATCAAGTAATTCTGCCCGATTGTAAGTGGGAATAGCGATTGTGAGTAATTTCCTCATGGTGGATTGTACATAGTGCTGGGGTGGCTCAGGATTCTGCATATATTTACCTACTTTCCGTGGTATTAGCAGGTTATTATATATCTGTGTGGGGTACAAAATATTTTTCCAAACAGTCTCATTTTTATCTTTTTAGTAGAAAAACTTCTCAAGTAGCTACACAGTTATCATAAAATCGTGCTCCGGCTAAAAAACTTCGTATAGGTAATTCTGAAAGAATTGCATCGGTGTTTATAGAAACGTGAGAATTAAAAGCTTGGTTGCAGATTCTATCTACTAACTTTATTAAAGAGAGTTTGACTGTTGGTAATGTTCAACCTATGTTTATAATTTCCAGTTGATAATTCAAATTCTCCACTCTATGTAAAGATTTAGTTAATGAATTTTGAACCTAAACCGTGAGCTATCAACTTTTTTTAGATGAACATTACCATCAGACAATCTCCATGATGGCTTTTCAGCCATTGTGACAGTTTACTTACTCCAGAAGAAATCTTTGTCAATTTGCTGAGTACGAATGAGATACTCTAGCTGCTTTAATCGAGTGAACCCTCTATGCAAGAAAACGTCTTCAGTCATATCAATTTGCAAGAACAAATCATACAACTGCTGTGCTCCTCGTTGAGCATTCCAATCACATTTAAAGCCGGGTAGAACGGTGTTAATTTTCTCAAAAGATACCCGATAGCTACGATTGTCTGCACCTTGATCACCAAAGCTCAATTTGCAATCAGGGAAAACTTCAGCAATAATTTGGGCAATTTCTTTGACTCGATAATTATTTGCCGTATCTCCCACGTTAAAGATTTGGTTGTGTACGATATCACGAGGAGCTTCCACCGCGCAAACAATAGCTTTGCAAATATCCAACGCATGGACTAACGGACGCCAAGGTGTACCGTCACTGATCATCTTAATTTCTTTGGTCGTCCATGCCAAACCAGCCAAATTGTTTAAAACAATATCAAAGCGCATCCTTGGTGAAGCACCAAAGGCAGTGGCATTCCGCATAAACGTAGGAGAGAAGTCATCATCAGCGAGTGGCTTGACATCTCGCTCTACCAACGTCTTACATTCTGCATAGGCGGTTTGCGGATTGACAGCAGATTCTTCTGTGACATCACCCTCGGTAGCAACGCCATAGACACTGCACGAAGACATATACACAAAACGACGCACACCCGCTTCTTTTGCCAATTTGGCAAGACGAACTGAACCCTTATGGTTAATCTCGTAAGTGATATGCGGTGCGAGTTGTCCTGTTGGGTCATTCGACAGTTCAGCCATGTGAACTATGGCATCAACACCTTGCAAATCCTCTGAGGTGATATGGCGAATATCTTTAGTGAGAGTTTTCGCTGTGACTTGAGTACCGTTGTACAACCAACCGACTTTATAAAAGCCTGTGTCTACGCCAATAACTTCATGTCCTCGTTCGATGAACAAGGGAGGCAATAAACTACCAAGATAACCTTCAGTCCCAGTGACTAGAATTTTCATTGTTTTCAATTCCTATTGAAGTTCAATTTGATGCCGTACATAACTATAGTGGAGTACGGTGCATTGTTCTGCATAAGGGTGGTTTGGGAACTCTAATTTATAATGTCTTCATGACTGCATAAATTATTGCCATCACACACCTTTGGTACATATGTTATGCACCGTAACATACTATTTTTAAAGTTTTGAGGTAGTCAATGATGTGGCTTTCATGAATTTTCTCCAAAGCCGTCTCCAAAAGGTATCTCGCCATCCTGACCAGTCTGTCATGTCAAGATATTGGAAGAACAAATGTTTTTTAGGGTGTTTACATTCTGCTTGCAATCCTGCATACCAGGGTTTAGGAGAATTGGTGAAGTGAATAATGCAAGGGCGGTGTCGCAGTTCGTCATAAATCTCCTCTGTAAAAGGGCTATCTTTCCAGGATGAATATTGATGTATCTGGGGCATTTGATTCCATTTCGGATGAAGTTCTCCCCATTTACCTGCAAGAACTGCGTTTAGTCCATCTTGATCGTTACGTACATACTCTCTATTTTGTCTTATGTATTCAATAACCTTGCTTCCAATATCATCTGCTCGCCACTTGTCAAGATTAATGACTAAAAGTCCAGAATTAAAATATTTGTAATCTGGACAGATTCCCACCTCACGATAGTTTCTCAAACCCTCAGACATTCCTATGTACAATTCAACATCGTCTTGAACTGCTAATGCATAGTTATCTCCCATGTCGATAGCCCATAACTCTGCTAAGTCTCCGGTCACTATCATGTCGGTATCTAAATAAATTGCCTTATGAAACTCGCTTGGTAAAAATTCAGTAATCAGAAGCCGATAATAGCAAGCCAGGGTTAAATGTCTGGTTAATACTAAATTCTCAAAGAGCGTCTCATCTGGCTGCACCCATAAAATACTGACCTGTTCGTGGTTCAGTGATTTGCTAATTCTGTGTTTGTTAGCTTCAGTAATACCTCCATCAAGAACATATAATGCTACTTTATGGTTTTTTTTGAGGTTGGCTATTGCTGAACGAACTGTGACAGCAAGTGGCATTGCATAGTTATTATCAGCAGCACAAACAAGAACAATTGGCTGAACATTTGAGTTAAGGAACATTAGTTTCACCCTGATAACTAATTACAACCTTAAATTAAATGTTCTCACAAATTAAGGAATGCCAGAATGCCTGTGCTTTTTATCAAAACTGTTAACTTAAGTAAGCACAGGCAAACAAAATATTTTAAAGTTGACTGACTATGGCTTTAAGATGCGACTGTTCGGGAATTTGGGCGACAATTGCTTTGCCGATTTCGATGGAAGATGTTGCTGCTGGGGAAGGTGCATTGCACACATGGACGGAGTTTTGACCTTGAACAATTAAGAAGTCGTCCACTAGTTTGCCATCGTTCATCAGCGCTTGTGCGCGGACACCAGCGTGGGTGGGAACTAAATCCTCTTGTTGGACTTCGGGAATGAGTGTCTGTAAACTTCTGGTGAAGGCTGCTTTACTAAAGGAACGAATGATTTCCTGGATGCCTTCGTCAGCGTGTTTGGCTGCGAGTTTCCAGAAACCAGGATAAGTCATGACTTCTGTAAAATCACGCAAGTCAAAGTCGGTTTTGTTGTAGCCTTCGCGCTTAAGGCTAAGAACGGCATTTGGTCCAGCGTGTACGCTACTATCAATCATGCGCGTAAAGTGGACACCTAGGAAGGGAAAATCTGGATTGGGAACTGGGTAAATCAAACCTTTCACCAGATAGCGTTTTTCTGGCGTGAGTTCGTAGTATTCTCCCCGGAAAGGAACAATTTTGGCTTTTGGATCGACTTTACCCATTTTGGCAATGCGATCGCTATGCAATCCGGCACAATTGATAACAAAGCGCGTTTCAAAGGTGCCGTTGTTAGTTTCTAATACCTGATGGTTGCCACTAGTTACTATTTTTTCAACCTTTGTATTAAGACGCAGTTCTCCTCCCTGCTGTCTTATGATTTCAGCATACTTAAGGCAAACTTGCTTATAATTTACAATACCTGTAGAAGAGACGAGTATTCCCCCAACACAACTGACATGAGGTTCGATTTCTTTGACTTCCTCGGAAGTCATTCTCTTAACTTCTATGCCATTTTCCAAACCTCGCTTGTAAAGATTTTCTAAACGAGGTAACTCTTTTTCATCCGTAGCAACTATAACTTTGCCGCAAATTTCATGCTCAATTCCATGTTCTTGGCAAAATTCTACCATAGAGCGACAACCGTCACGGCAAAATTTAGCTTTAAAACTCCCCGGTTTATAGTAAATACCAGAGTGAATCACACCACTATTGTTGCCTGTTTGGTGAAAAGCCCAATTGCTCTCTTTTTCTACAACCAGAATGCGTGCATTGGGATAGCGTTTCCCTAAAGCCATACTGGTGGAAAGACCAACGATTCCCCCACCTATAATTACGAAGTCATACATTGGTTTTCTAGTCCTTGGAAATAGAAGTATCGAAGAGTAAAGAGTGAGGAGCGCGTAATAAAGAATGATGAGTGAAAAGTCAAGAATTATGTTCTATCTTCTTTCTTGCTCACCATACCTTCCAAGGAGCCTTTCCTTTCTTCCACAGATCCTCAAGGTAATTTTTATCACGTAAAGTATCCATTGGTTGCCAAAAGCCATAATGCTTATAAGCAGATAGCTGTTCCATTTCTGCAAGCTTTTCCAATGGTGTCTGCTCCCAAATACTGGTATCATCAGTTATCAAATTGATGACTTCAGGCTCTAGCACAAAATAACCGCCATTAATCCAAGCTCCATCGCCTTCTGGCTTTTCCCGAAAGCTAGTGATTTTTGTTTGTTCTTGTCCTAAGACAATAGCACCAAAGCGTCCTGGTGGTTGAACCGCTGTCATTGTTGCTAAAGTCTTTTGTTCTTTGTGAAAATTAATTAGCTCTGTGACATTGACATTGCTCACACCATCACCATAAGTGAAGCAAAAAGTTTCATTGCCAATATGCTCTCTAACTCGCTTCAAACGTCCGCCGGTCATTGTATTGTCGCCCGTATCTACTAGGGTGACACGCCAAGGTTCTGCGTTACCCGCATGCACATTCATTTGGTTAAATCGCATATCAAAGGTGACGTCTGACATATGTAAGAAGTAGTTGGCAAAATACTCCTTAATAACGTAACCTTTGTAACCACAGCAGATAATGAAGTCATTGATGCCGTTGGCGGAGTAAATCTTCATGATGTGCCATAAAATTGGCTTACCACTAATCTCCACCATAGGCTTGGGTCTGACGCTAGTTTCTTCACTTAAGCGTGTACCAAGCCCTCCCGCTAAAATCACTGCTTTCATGGGATTATCTCTAAGTCTTTTAGGTAGATGAGGAATTAACTTTTCACTCTATCTATGGACTGGGTAGAGAAAAAGTTATTAATCAATTTTCTCAGTATATAATCTAACCGTTAATTCATCTTCAAGTATGAAGACAAGATGAATAAATATATCTTAAGTATGAAAAAATGAAAAAGATCTATAAGTACCTGAAAACCAGAGACAAAAGCATTTAGGCAATTTCTAAATAATGCAAAATAACAGCTTATGAAATAGTTAACTCTTACTATTTCAAAATTCCAAAAAATGAACTGTTTTGTAATACAAAAGTCAATAGTAAAAGTGGTAAGCATCCTAGCGGAACAGCTTTGATTTGTTATTTCATTGACTTGTTATTAGTACAGAATTGCACTAAGTTTGTAAGACTTTTCAGCTAAGAGAGTATTGGATACATGGAGCAAGGCTGCTCGAAGAGTAGCCCAACTACAAGCTATAACGCTACACATGTGTGAAAAACTGTACTTAGTTAGTGTGTTCCGACACATTTGTTGTTTGCAAAAAATTATCGCATTTGTTTTCTACAACAACACAGATGCTGCTTAATGCTTGTTGATAATTGTCCATATCCTCTTGCTCTAAAGAGATTTTGGCCGCTGTCTGCAAATCATCAACTGCTTGCTTATGGTACTGGCTAGATTTGCCACCTCCATATTGTGCAAGTTCGTAGCGGACAACGCCTCGTTTTAGATAGACTTTTGGGAGTCTAGGATTAATATTCAATGCTTGGTTAAAATCAGCAATTGCTTGTTTGTATTCTTGCTCGAAATCGCTGCTATACTGGGCAACTTGATAACGCACCAGACCCCGCTGAAAGAATGCTTCTGCCTTTGATGCATTCAGGTTCAGTGCTTGGTTGAAGTCAGTAATTGCTTTTTTATATTCATATTGAGAATCGCCACTGTACTTAGCAATTTGAGAGCGAACAATACCTCGTCTTATGTATGCTTCTACTTCATTCGGATTGAGACGTAAGGCTCCGTTATAGTCTACAATTGCTAGGTTATACTCTTTGTCTGGATCGCTGCTATATTCAGCAAGCATATAGCGGGCATTACCCCGATTGACATAAGCTTTTACTTCCGTGGGATTGATGGTAATTGCGTGATTGTAATCCGCAAGCGCTGCTTCATACTCTTTCAGGTTGTAGTGAGCATTGCCACGGTTGATATAGGATTTTGCGTGTTTTGGGTTTTTCTGTATTGCCTGAGTGAAATTTTCAATGGCTTGCTCGTAGTCTCGCACTTTGTATGAAGCATGACCTTTCTTGTAGTAATCAGCAAAATTTTGATTCTTGCTACTCTTATCCCTAGCCAGAGAAATCAAATTTTGCTGAACATAAGAGCTTTGGGCGACAAAGGGGCGATTTGTAAATTTAATCATTAAATCCAAATACCCTAACGCCCCAAAAACGCCAAGCAAGCCGAAAACAACAGGGTAAAATTTCCTCTTCTTAGGAGGTTTATAGTAGGAAATATTTTGAGGTACGGGAGCGCGATTAATACGGGTAAATGGAATCGCAGGTTGTGGTGTGCGAGGAGCTTGAACTTGGCGTCTTTTCGGTTGTACTCGCGGTTGTAAATGTTCTTTATTTGCTATTGCCTTTAGAGATGGGAATGGGTCACGTCCACCTAATCGCAAAGTACGTTCGCACCAAGGACATCTGTCCAAGTGGTTGCTGTAGCGATGCTGGGGGTTGATAGTGCAGCTTATCAGGGAATTTTCGGCATCAGCAAGCGCCGTTAGCCAAGTTTGAGAGCTAGGGCGAATCTGCGGGTTATTGTGACCATCCTCAAAACAACGTACAAACAGATCCTGCAAGCCCAGAGGCAGAATTTCCCATGGAGGTGCAATGGGTGTTGGAATGTAGGGTATGCCTCGGTTTTGACTGTAGGTAAAATGCCCTGCTGCAATGCGTGCTTCGTATGGCGGAGGTTCACCTGCTCCTTGATAAATGCCTGAAAATGGGTGTGTGCCTTCCATCAATAGTTGAAATATCAGCACTGATAACCCAAACAAGTCGTGGGCAAAATAGCGATCGCACTCAGCAAAAGTTTTATTTTGAAGTTCTGGTGGGGTAAATTCTGGTTTCCCTACATGACAACGGTAAACAACTCCATTTTCTGGATCTTGTACCTGGAACGAATCTGTGTCTACTATCGTCACTAATGCCGTGTCACTGACGAGGATATTCGACTCATTCACATCGCCGACACAGTAGCCACTGGCGTGCAAAGCGGCAAAAGCCGAAGCTAGATTGCGAGCAGTGCGAATCAAGTACTGATAGTTGAACAAAGGACAGTGCTGGCGCCTGGTTCTGGGATTATAAAAGTCGATGATTGGACGCATTCCCCGAATGCGCGGCATCAAAAAGCCTATCACCTGAGTGCTTCCATCTGGCGCGTGCAACAACTCAACCGGCCAAGCAATTGAAATATGCCCTAAGCTGGCGGTTGGGTTTTCCGGTGGATGGGTAAGCATGACCTCCAGTTTACGAGCTTGAGCAGGTGTTGGCTTGTGATAAACCTTGGCTACTAAACCAGCATCTGTTGGCACTGTGTATATACACGCTTCACCGCCTCGTCCCAGACTTGAGGAGAGGCTGATATTACTAATTTTTTGGTTGGGAAGAGAACGTAGTACCTGCATGATATATTTTTTATAGATACCCTATAAATGTATACACTTGCGGACAGGCAAATTCGCCAATCAACTGCTTAAGGCAGCAATTATGAGTGTTAGATCATCATCTGTACGCTGGGTTATTCTATCCGAACGTAAAAACCTCACTAACTGCTCTTTTGCCACCATCTTATCGTCAGCTTTTGCCGCAAAGTCGAACAGCGGAAAAAAGAATGGTTTATGAGGTACACCCACGGTCATGTTGATGGCAAGCATTTGTAGTCCATCAGTAAGAACCCCTACATTAACTATAGCTTGATGCCACACCCTCAACTGTGCGCTATCTAGGGCGGTCGGCGAGGTCAAAAAAACTGTCTCGTTGATGTATTCACCACTATCAGGCATGGTCAGTGCTATGAGGTTCCCCTGGACATCCTTCGCCACCGCTGCACCATCCCCTATTTGCGCCACTGCTACAACCTCTGGTGTCGCGATTGTAATAATCAAGGTGCTTGCTAAATCCGATGGCTGCTTTTCACAAGCAACAGCTTCTTCCTCGACGGCTTTTTTGGCTGCAAGCATTGCCTCAATCAAAAGCGATCGCACAGCATCATCATCGGCTATGGTTCGCCCTGAGATGTCTTTGATTGATATGTTTTCTATTGCTGTTTCCACAGCAATCATTGCTCCCACCTTACCCAGGCTTGCAGAACCAGCACCATCTGCTGCTGCAACAACTAAAATATTATCTGGCAAAATCTGCCAGTGATGAGCATCCTGACACAACTGCTTGTTCTTTAAGTGGCTCGTGCCACATACTGATGCGGCTACGACCCGCCAGTGAGGTATCTGTTTAAAAGTGTTCATAAATCATCTTTCATTGCTGCTCTTTGCCTGAGCATTCAGCCACCTCTTTACTAAACAGAACCCCAGCCAATTGGTGGTAGTGCCACCTGTTCGTCTACCTTTGAATGAGAAACCGCTGACATACTAGCTGACAACCAAACAAACATCTCAACAAAATTGAGTCCTTGGAGTTTTAAAGGAGTACGCACAGCTATTTGACTCAAACGTGTCATGTTCGCATTTTCCACTCCAACAGTAAAAAATGCAACACGTTTACTTGCTTCATCCGCTTGTAGACGCCGCGCCGCTTGCTCTATAACATCTTCAAACTCGCCTTGTGGTTCACCATCAGTAATCATGAAGACCCAAGGACGATAGTAGGCAACACCGTTGGCGCGATACTGAGCTTTGCGGTCTTGAATCAAATCCAAAGCTTTATGAATTCCAGCACCCATAGTAGTCAGTCCCTGTGCTGCCAATATCGGCGGACTGAATTGGTCAGCAGTCACAAAGTCCTGTACTACATTTACATTACTATCAAAAGTAACTATTGCTACTTCAACCCTCCTTGCAGCCAAGGAATTTTGAATTAATTCTTCCTTGAAACTTTGCAAGCCCTGGTTCAACGAATCTATTGGCATACCTTGCATTGAGCCAGATGTATCTAGTAAAAGTACACAAGGACAACGGGGTTCTGGGTTTTCAGCAAACTCCACTACTTCATCAAGTCTTAATGTATCAGGCATAACTTTTTGTGTTATGTTAAAGTCCAACGATTAGCTTTCCTTTTGCTCAAAGTATATAGTAGTTTAAAGTGTCAACCAAACTATATGTAATTTGTTTGTTTGCAGATATTTTACTCTTTATTAAACAAAATTCTGCTGCCAAATTCCTTACAAATTTGTGAAATCTTACTTGGGACATAGTTAAGCAAAACTGAAGCAACCAGTAGTCGGTATTACCTGCTGGGAAACACATAGCAAAATTTATACATAACACGTATAGAATACAATAAATCAGTAGCTTTACTAACACATAATTTTAAAGATTCGATGTAGAAATGTCGGATTTTAGATAAAAGCAATGAAGTAAAGTTCATAAAATCCGTACTTTAACTACGCCTTTGTCATCCTACTTATTTAACTAACATTCAAATAGATGGAAAAAGGTCTTTCGTTAGTATGTTACGAGAAAATGTAACATACTAGCTATAATATTACCTTCACATCTTGTAATATATGTATACAATAATAAGGGCAGAGAAAATTTCTTTATAGGGAAATATCAAGGTTAACGAAATACCTTATTACTGAATTTACCGATAACTCGAAAATTCAAAGAATCGGTCTTATTTTCCGAAAAATCTCTAAAGAAATGAATAATTTTGGCACATTCACAAAACTACGTCCCTTAAGTTTATTGAGACAGCTATCTAATTGTTCTGAAAGTACTTGTTTACAAGTACTGAGCAACTCCGTTTATTGGTCAATATATTTAGAGCAGGGGAAAATAACTTATGCGACTCATTCAGTCGAACCTTTTGACCGACTAGAACGTCATTTGCGTCGCCTGAGTCATCATGTTCCCAATATCACTGGTGAAATTCGTGTCCAATTACGTTTGATGTTTGAACCAGACTCACAAAGTCAGCCAGTAGAACATCCTAACAAGACCAGGGAGCAGTCTATACTCCCTCCTGAGTATCAAGCCATTTGCTGGTTAGTTAGTGAACGATATCTGCATTCTACACAAGCAGCGTTGCTAATTCAAGAATTGGTCAAAGAAGTCTTGGAGTCGTATCTTTTAATCGAACAAGGAACTTTTACACTAAAAGATTCTCATTATCGAGTTCCAATTATTTGCAAGCTTGATGTAGAAAAAATTGGGGAACGCTGCCAACAGAAGTTGCAAAATTGGCAGTCATTAGGTCCCCAAATTTCTTCTCCCTATCAGCGTCCATATTTGTTAATTAACATCCCAAACAGTCAAACAACTTCATCAGGAATAGATCCTCATTTAACTGAATGGATGAAAGGTTTTAGCCTGCGGCACATATCAGTGATTATAAATCAAGACGAAATCCAACTAGCTAGAATATTATACCCTCATATTTTAAATGGTACCATATTATTGCATGAGCCTGATCCACCCTTTGATAAATTACCAAAGACATTTGTAAATTTAGTAAAAAACCCTAGTTATGTCGCTGAAGCCAAAACTAGCTTAGTGGATTCAGCAGTTGCATCAAGCAGTATCCTCTCTAAAGAAGACTCTGCTATCTCTGCGGGGAATGTCGCTACTCATCAGCGACAAGTCCCGATTTCTCCTCATAAAGAACAAGCTCAGGAATTAACAAAATCAAATAATAATAACCTTGAATCTGAGACAGAAACTCCTACTCCTGCTACTTCGCAAAAAATATATAAAGTTATTTCTGTAGATGATAGTCCCACGATTCTCAAAGAAATTAGCCGCTTCTTAGAAGATGAAAATTTTTCTGTAGTCACAATTAACGACCCATTGAAAGCAGTTATGTCGATTATTCGGCACAAACCAGACCTAATTTTACTCGATTTGAACATGGAAGGCATAGATGGTTATGAATTATGCCGAATCGTCCGAAATAACTCAATTTTTAAAAAAACTCCCATAATAATGGTAACAGGAAACAGGGGTCTTGTAGACCGAGTAAAAGCAAGATTGGTGGGAGCCTCCGGATATTTAACTAAGCCTTTTACTCGTGCAGATTTACTCAAAATAGTGTTTATGCATTTGGCTTAATAATTTAGTTATGAGTATATAAGTAATAGCAAAAAAAGTGAAATTAGGATATCAGGAAACAACCCTAGGGATTAATATTATTAGGTTAATATAATTTATTTTTAATTTATTTTTAATAATACTTTCATTTTGAGGTTTGAATGATTTACCTATACTCCAATACGCTTGGTGATAAGCCTTTGTTCTCTCCTCCTGCATCCGTTCGCGCAGCGTGTCTGGAGGGCTCAGCTTCCCCTGCATCCGTTCGCGCAGCAGGTGTCGCTTTGCGACTCAGCTTGCCTCAATAGATAACTATTCTTAACTGAACCTGACCTATACCCCAATACCATTCAGTTAATTAAGAGCTTGTCCCAATGGGTGAGGAACTTCGTGGATTAGTTCTAGAATAGTCTGTGCATCGTGATTTAGCTTAGATCTCAGACAAGACAACACATGACATGCGTATCTCACTAAAGTGGTTGCAAGAACTAGTGGAGTTGAAACTTAGCCCAGAAGAACTAGCAGAAACACTGACATTAGCTGGGTTTGAGGTGGAAGATATTGAAGACCGCCGCACTTGGGCTGCGGGTGTTGTTGTGGGGAGAGTGCTGGAACGCCAACCCCATCCCAACGCTGATAAATTGAGTGTTTGCCAAGTCGATATCGGCACGGGTGAAACTTTAAATATCGTCTGTGGTGCTTCCAATGTCCGGGCAGATATCTACGTGCCGGTGGCAACTGTAGGCACTTACCTACCAAATATCGATTTAAAAATAAAACCCGCGAAACTACGAGGTGTCCCATCACAGGGGATGATTTGTTCCCTCAAGGAACTGGGTTTACCTAGCGATGTAGACGGAATTCATATTTTTCCCCAACAGAACCTGCAACTTGGGAATGATGTACGTCCACTGTTGGGTTTAGATGATGTGATTTTAGATGTCACTGCTACCGCCAACCGTGCTGACGCTTTAAGTATGGTTGGCATAGCGCGCGAAGTAGCAGCCCTGACAGGGGCAAAGCTGACGCTTCCCGAACCTGGTGAAGTCTCAATTTCTCAAGGTGGGTTTAATTTAGCTTTAAAAATTGCCGATACGCAAGCTTGCCCAGCATATATTGGTACAGTGATTGACCAGGTAAAAATTGCATCATCACCTGAGTGGCTGCAACAGCGTCTGCGTGCTGCTGGAGTGCGACCCATAAATAATGTTGTAGATATCACTAACTACGTCATGTTGGAATGGGGACAACCACTGCACGCCTTTGATGGTAACCGTTTACAATCTGTTGCTGGTATGGAGACCTACCATGGTACGTCTCTACAAATTGGTGTCCGCTTCGCCAACGCTGGGGAAACTCTCAAAACCCTGGATGGACAAACTCGCACCTTATCTACCCAAAATTTGTTAATCACCGCCAATAATAAACCTGTTGCCCTGGCTGGAGTCATGGGTGGTGAAGAAACCGAAGTGCATGATGGGACTCAAAACCTGGTATTAGAAGCCGCGCTGTTTGATTCTGTGGCAATTCGCCGTTCTTCCCGAAGCGTGGGATTAAGAAGCGAGTCTTCTGGGAGATACGAACGGGGAGTCAACCGCGCTGAGTTGGAAGTCTCCACGCGCCGTGCTTTGTCACTTATGAACGAACTGGCTCATGGAGTTATAGTACATCAGGAAATTGCTGACTCCCGTCCTGATCGGGCCACTTGGTCACGTTCCATTGAACTGCGTTTAGACCGAGTGAATGAGGTTTTAGGACCAATCGACTTGGGAGAGCAAACAGGGGAACTCCAAGGTGCAGATGTGGAACGTACCCTGACAGCACTAGGATGTCAGCTGACTCCCATAGACGACCAAAGGTGGACGGTTGAGGTACCTCCCTATCGTTATCGCGACTTAGAACGGGAAATAGACTTAGTTGAAGAAATTGCCCGTCTCTACGGCTACGATAAATTTTGCGACACCTTACCCGATAAGGCAGAAGCAGGTTATTTACCTGTTGAACAAGATCTGATACGCAAGTTACGAGCAGTATTGCGAGCAGAAGGATTGACAGAATTAATGCACTATTCCTTGGTAAAACCAGGGGAAGACAGACAAATCGTGCTCGCAAACCCGTTATTTGTCGAATATTCTGCATTACGAACCGACTTGATATCAGGGTTGATTGATGCATTTCAATACAACCAAGAACAGGGGAATGGTTCGCTCAACGGCTTTGAAATTGGGCGAATTTTCTGGCAAGAAGAAGAAGGTTTGCAAGAAGCAGATGCCATTGCTGGCATTATGGGAGGCGATATTTCCTCTAGCAAGTGGACAAAAAGCGGTCGCGAACAACCCATGACCTGGTTTGAAGCCAAAGGTATTTTAGAAAATGTATACCAACAGTTTGGCTTGCAAGTGGAATACCAACCTGATCGCAGAGATTCCCGCTTGCACCCAGGACGCACTGCTTCCCTATGGGTACGGGGTAACAGATTGGGTATCTTTGGGCAACTGCATCCCCAACTACGACAAGAAAAAGGTTTACCAGATTCAGTTTACGTATTCCAGTTGGATCTAGATGTGCTTTTAAATTCTCTAAACGAAGATGAAATCTTAGTACCGCAATTTAAGCCTTACTCTACCTATCCAGCGGCAGATCGAGATATTGCTTTCTTCGCACCTGTGAAGGTGACAGTTGCCGAAATTGAAAAAGCAATTACCAAAGCAGCTAAAGATTTACTGGAGTCTGTGGAATTGTTTGATGAATATCGCGGGGAGAACGTACCCCAAGGACAGCGGAGTCTGGCATTTCGCTTGATTTATCGCTCGAGCGATCGCACTCTCACCGATACCGAAATTGAACCAGTACACAACAAAGTCCGCGAATCCCTAGTGGAGAAATTCGGCGTTACCCTAAGAAGTTAAGACTCAAGAATCAAGAGTGAAAAATGAAGAAATTCTTTGCTCTTTCTTCTTTCTTCTTTCTTCTCTCTTGTGTCTTGTTTTTGAATTTTGAATGAGTGAATTTTGAATTGTAATATATAGCCATGCCTAAATACGTAATGTGGGGAACTTACTGCGAAGACGTTCTCGAAAAACGCGCCCCTTACCGTCAAGCACATCTAGACGGACTGGCGAAACAGAAAGAATCCGGTGTGTTGATGACTATTGGTCCTACCAAAGATTTAACTAAAGTTTTTGGTATTTACGAAGCCGAAGACGAAGCCACCGTGCGTCAGTTAGTTGAGGCTGACCCCTACTGGCAAAACGGTATCTGGACCGAATACTCTGTCAAAGAGTGGATTCAGGCATTTTGAATAAAAGGTACGGTAATTATGAAAGCATTTTCGTGTAAGAAAGCTTTGGAATTGCCTAGACTAGGAGAAAGGTTAAATACAACTGTATCAACTTAAACTTTTCTCAGGTTATTTGATGCATTGAGAAGGTGAGTCGTATGAACAAAATTTTGAAACGTACACTTATGCCCTGCCTCATGGCTGCAAGTTTAGCAGGTGTCACCTTAGTTCCTGCTCAACCGGCGTCTGCTGATAAAAAAATCCTAGAGGATATAGGTATTGGAGCAGGTGCTGGGGTAGTTTCTGGAGCTGTCCGAGGTCGTGGTAACGTGTTAAATAATGCCGTTAAGGGTGCTGCTGCTGGTGCTGCTGTTAATGCTGCCAATGGTGCTAGACGCAATCCCAGAAATCGGAACTTGGGTCAAGATGTTGGAGTAGGTGTAGCCGCTAGCACGGTGACTGGCACGATTACTCGCCCAGGTAAAGATACCCTTGGGGATGCAGTCGATGGTGGAGTAGCAGGTGCAGCTATCCATATCATAAGAAATAGAAAGTAATTCGTAATTTGGCATTAGCAACTTAGTTACGAATTATCCTTTGAGGATTGATTTTATACTTTTCCTCGCAGAGCTAGAGACGAGTTTTATTCTCATCCCTTCCAGGAACGTTCATAATTTACAATTAAACCGCCTCAGTTCAATTTTGAACTGAGGCGGTTTTGATGATATGAAAAGTTGTTAATGGATGGATTTTTTCTGGCACTTCAATAAAGTGCATAAAATGATTACCCAGAAATAATGTTACTTTAACTACCACGATGGCTATTAGTAACCACGAACGAGTTGGCAGGAGTTTCACTCTTTTAAATCAGGGCTTATACCCATACATAAAAAGGGAGATGCAAAAAGTTTATGGTGAGCGCTGGCTAACGGACGTTACATCATGTATGTCTGATGACGAAACCTTAAGATGTGACGCCAAAGATATTTTGCATGATGATAGTTCTGTTTTATTGAAAATAATAATTGGGCAGTGGGATCAGGTATTCAGTCAAAAACTAGGTTGTACCGGGCGTGCTTTAGTGAGTGAACTGGTTGAAGTCCGCAATACATGGGCGCATCAATCTCGCTTTTCAATAGAGGACACTTATCGCGCTCTCGACACGATTGCTCGACTTCTCAAGGCTATCTCTGCATCTGAGGCAAATGTTGCACAACAGCACAAGCAAGAAGTCCTAGCAATGCTCTGTCCTCAGCAAACTGAAAAAACCCCTAACACAGAAACACAGAGATTGGCTGAAATTATTAAACAACAAAGCTTTCAGAATGCTTCTCTTCTACGTCGTGCGCTGACACACCGTTCCTATGTCCATGAGAACCCCCAAGAAGGGGAACACAACGAACGCTTAGAGTTTCTCGGTGATGCTTTGCTGACTTTTTTAAGTGGCGAATATCTCTATCGACGTCACCCGGAAAAGGGCGAAGACGAATTAACTCGTCGGCGTTCCGCGCTGGTAGATGAAAAGCAATTGGCAAAGTTTGCAACTGAGGTTGGCTTAGACTTGAGAATGCGGTTGGGTAAAGGCGCAAGTTTAGAAGGAGGCTACCAAAATCCCAACCTACTGAGTAGCACCTTTGAAGCAGTCATTGCCGCTTACTACCTAGACAACAACTTTGATATTGAAGCAGTTCGTGGTGTTGTGGAACCGCTATTTGATTCTGTCCCTGAAAGTATTGTGGAGTTTCGCTCAAATGTAGACTCTAAAAATCGATTTCAGGAATGGGTGCAACGCAACATCACCCAAACACCACCCAAGTATGTCACAGTTCAAGCAGGTGGTTTATCTCATGCTCCAGAATTCATAGCTAAAGTATTTGTGGCAGATAAAGAGTACGGAGAAGGCAGGGGGCGTAGTAAAAAAGAGGCTGAAAAGGCAGCTGCTGAAGATGCGCTTGCTAGGGTGAAAGAACAAAAAAGGATGTAAACTAGGCAGGATTTTTACACCACACTTCACATTTCCACTGTCAATGGCAAAGTCACCGTGAAAGTAGAACCAACTCCCACCTGCGAGACTACACTAATCTCACCTTGCAATAGTTTTACCAGCCGTGAAACTATCGCCAAGCCCAAGCCGGTACTATCAGGAAGGAAGGACTTAGTGCCATAAGGGATGCGAAAGTAGGGTTCAAAAATGTGCGCTTGGTCTTCTGGTTCAATACCAATCCCAGTGTCGGAGACTGCAATAGTCCATTTGTCCACGCCCAAGGTTTTACACGTAATTTTTATACTTCCCGACTCTGTGTAGCGAATCGCATTACTGACAAGATTTGTTACAATTTGCTGCAACCGTAACGGGTCTGTGAGAACTTCTTCAGGAGCGCGTGAAGCGGAGCTATCGGCGCAAGCCGAATCGCACTCAACTCTCATTTGTAAATTTTTATTAGCAGCCAAAGGCTCCAACATTTCGGAGACATTTCTAATTAATTCATGCACACTGGTTGGTTCTGGCTGCAGTTTCATCTGCCCTGCATCATAACGGGAAATCTCTAGTGCATCGTTAATCAGGTGGAGTAATAGTCTCCCACTGCGTAGCACGCGCTCAACATGCTCTAGATGACTAAGGGTGTCTTTTTCCTCGGATTTTTGGCGTTGGAGGCGCAAAAACAAATCAGAGTAACCAATAATCGAAGTTAAAGGGCTTTTGAGTTCGTGTGCCAAATGCGATATGTTGTCTTGGTTTGCCCGCACCAAGCGAGTGAGTTCCTGATTGTTGAGGGTGAGTTGATTTTGCAACTGCTCTACTTCTGCCAATCGCTGTTGTGTGTAACTTTGGAAACAGTAGGCGATTGCTTCATCCAACACCATATCAATCAAACGCACAGCTCGCATCACGTCTTGTGCTGAGGCTTCCAGTAATTCTGATTCTAAAGTTCTAAATATTATGTTACGTAAGAGACGATACTCTCTTGCAATTTCTGCTGCATCAAAACCTTGCTCTGCCCTGAGAATACCATGATGCAAACTCGCTTGAATTATGGGTTGGATTTGATCATCTTGATATTGAGAAAGCACTGTTGCCAGCGCCAAGAGGATATGGCTAAGATGGTTTTCAATAGCTGTGCGAGATAAATTATTGGTGCTAGAAATCTTTTTATCTTGTCGAACAGCTTCCACCCACTGTTCTATAATCGTCCGAGTTTTATCCTGCAGCAATTGACTAAAATCTTTCATCACTTATCAGTGGATAAACATAATAGCAGAGAAAAATCTTTTATTATCCATGTAGAGAGGTGCTACATTTAGTTATTAAAAGTATGTGATGACTCAGCATAAAAATACATGATTTTTAGCTAAGATTTATATATCTTAATACAGATGAATTGACTCAATTCAAAGATACTTGTTTTCAAGGCAAAAAACTATATCTTAAGGTAGCTTGACGCTACTATGTATCAATGTTAAATTTATCAAAAATAAGAGTAAGTCAGCCTAATCCAATGAATCGCATTGCGTAAGTTGGAGCGGAGGAACCAAAGTATGGGGCGTATCTCATAGAAGAAGAAAAAAAGAGTGAAGAACTAGGAATAAGTGTATCTTTCTTCCTTGTTGTTTCTGCTTCTATGAGAGGGGTATCTCTCAGCCCTAGCCCGTCAGCTAACTTCGTAGGCAATGAGAGGAGACTGAAGAGACAGCATTATGTATAATGTATGTATAATGTTCTGATCTCATCAGTATCCTTGGCTGGTACTGCTCAGATTACTTGTACCTGCGCTTGAGTCTGTTGAGGTCACAAATGATATTTCAACTGAATGTAGCTGCCATATTGGCAGTTGCTGGTCGAACAGCTTGGAAACATGCTAAACCCGTGATAATACGGGATGCCTTCTTGTTTCCTTTGATTGGTTTTTTGGGTGTTATTGTTGTATGGTGGATTATTGCCCTTGCAAACCATGAATTGATGCCCAGCCCGCCTGAAGCGTTGGTCGCAAATTTAGATTACATCCTCAACCCATTCTTCCAAAGAGGACCTGGAAATCTAGGTATTGGCTGGTTACTGATAGCAAGTATCCGACGGGTATTGTTAGGGTTTGCGCTAGGTGCTATTGTTGCAATTCCCGTTGGTTTTCTGATTGGGATGTCCAAAACAGCACTGATGGTTCTCAATCCCGTCATTCAAATCTTCAAACCAGTATCACCCTTGGCATGGCTTCCTATTGCCCTGGCAATCTTCAATTTGGCAGATCCATCCGCAATATTTGTCATTTTCATCACCTCTTTGTGGCCCACAATCATTAACACTGCCTTGGGAGTTTCCAGTGTTCCCAAGGATTATCTAGATGTGGCAAGAGTTCTGGAAATGCCCCGTTGGCGAAGAATTACAAAAATCATCTGGCCCGCAAGTTTGCCTTATATTTTTACAGGTTTGCGGATTAGTTTAGGAATTGCTTGGCTAGTTATCGTCGCTGTAGAAATGCTCACAGGCGGTATTGGAATTGGCTTTTTTGTCTGGGATGAATGGAGTCGCCTGAACCTAAACTCCGTTTTTCTTGCCGTGCTGGTGATTGGCTTAACAGGGCTATTTCTTGATTACGCCATCGGTAAAATACAAGCTTTAGTCACTCGTCGCCCCATAACTTCAAACTAGCTATTTGTCAACACTCAATAATCAGGTGTAGGGTGCGTTAACGCAGTGTAACGCAGCGTAGAGTCACCACCTTTAGTATTGGTGCGTTAGTAACCCAACGCATCTGAGGACAAAGAGCTAACAGACCATAGAGGGCGAGGAAGGATACGACAAAAAACTTTTGTACCTTCGTGGTTAATGAGTGATTTCGCAGCCGCAGGAGGTTTTTCATGAGTGACCATAACACAAATAACTGGACGCGAAGAGACTTTGTCAAAGGACTGGGAGCAACAGCATTTGCAAGTGGACTTTCTTCTTGTGCCATTAATGCTAACCGTGCGCCCAAAGGAATCTCATCAGCAGCATTGGCGGTGGAACCAGTCGTAGACCCCAAGACACTGGAAAAACCTAACATTACAGTGGGCTATGTGCCGGTGAATGACTGCGCTCCCTTTGCCGTAGCTTGGGAGAAAGGGTTTTTCCGCAAGTATGGTTTGAATGTCACCCTCAGCCGCGAGGCTAGCTGGGGGACATCTCGTGACGGCATTATTTTTGGTCGCCTTGATGCTTCGCCAGTCGTGAGTGGTGCGGTGACGAATGCTAGAACAGGTGCAGAAGGCGCACGTCATGCACCTTTGTGTGCGGCAATGACAATTCACCGTCACGGTAACGCCATGACGATGAATAAAGCAATGTGGAATTCGGGGTTGCGTCCTTGGCGAGACTATAACGGCAATTTGGAAGAGTTCGGGCGCGATTTTCGCAATTACTTTGAAAAATTACCATCCGAGCAACGAGTTTGGGCAGTGGTGCTAAGTTCAGCTATTTATGAATACTTTATCCGCTACTTAGCTGCTGCTGCTGGAGTTGCTCCCGACAAAGAATTTCGCATTATCATTATTCCACCGCCGCAGATGGTGGTGAATATGCGGATTGGGGCAATGCAAGGTTATATGGTGGCAGAACCTTGGAATACACGGGCAATTACTGGCAATGACGGAATTGGCTTTACCTTCGCTCAGGGTAAGGAAATCTGGCAAGGACACCCAGATAGACTTCTAGGCGTGATGGAGTCTTTCATTAAAGAAAATCCCAAAACCTATCGCTCCTTGGTTAAGGCAATGATAGAAGCTTGCCGCTATTGTGGCGATCCAAAAAATCGGGAGGAAGTGGCTAAGATTATCACGAATAAGTCATTTACAGGAGCAAAACTCAAATTAACAAAACCAGGGATTGTCGGCGAATATAATTACGGCGGTTTTGATGGCAAAAAACGGCTGGTGAAATCGACTGATACAACAATATTTTTTGAAAAACCGACTAATCTTATCAAAGCGCCAAATGACCATTCAACATTTCTGTGGCAATCTGAGAGTATTTGGTTAATGACTCAGTCAGCTCGTTGGGGACAAATTAAAGAAATTCCCAAAAATGCTGAAGAATTGGCGCGTAAAGCTTGGAAAACTGACTTGTACCGAGAAATTGCTGCTGAAATGGGAATTGAATCTCCAAAAGAAGATTACAAGATAGAACAAGCTGAACTATTTATCGACAAGAAAGCTTTTGACCCCAGCGATCCAGTCGGGTATCTCAAGAGTTTTGAGATTAGAGCCAATGCTCCCAAATCTTTCTTTATGTCCTAGCAGACTCAGCAGAGTTAATAGTACTGTGTTGAGTGTCCTTTGTATGCTTGTGAATGACTAATTGCAGGAGTATCAAATGAAATCTACCTCTTTCTCAACAGATGCCTATGATAGGGCTTCACCTCGCACAGGATTTCTAGAGATTGAAAATTTATTCAAGTCATATACAAAACCTGATGGAGCTGAATTTGTCGTCCTAGATAATGTCAATTTAACAGTGGGCGAAGATGAATATATTTCTGTTATTGGTCACTCCGGTTGCGGGAAATCGACACTTTTAAAGATTGTCGCTGGCTTAGAAAAAGCGACTTCTGGATTAGTGCGGTTAGATGGCAAAGAAATTCGTAAACCAGGCGCTGAGCGGATGATGGTGTTTCAGCAGTATTCGCTGTTACCTTGGTTAACTGTGCGGGAAAATATCCGGCTTGCTGTAGACGAAGTGCTAAAAGATGCCAATCGTGCTGAAAAAATTAGCATTGTGAATGAACACCTGGCAATGGTAAATTTAACAGCGGCTGCGGATAAGTATCCTGATGAAATTTCTGGTGGCATGAAGCAGCGGGTAGGTATTGCTAGAGCATTAGCAATTCGTCCAAAAATGTTGCTCATGGACGAACCTTTTGGAGCGTTAGATGCGCTAACTCGGGGTAAATTGCAGCGGCAAGTGTTGGATATCTGGGAAAATCACCGACAGGCGGTCATGATGGTTACCCATGATGTAGATGAAGCAATTTATATGTCGGATCGCATTATTATGATGACCAACGGACCAGCGGCTAAGATTGGGGAGATACTGGAAGTACCGTTTTCTCATCCACGCGATCGCGCTGCTATGAGGAACTCAAAAGAGTACTATGACCTCCGCAACTACGCCCTAAATTTCTTAGATCGGTATTTCACTCAAGACGAGTAATTGAAAAAATTAATAATTCATAATTCGTCATTTCTAGTCACAAAATCAATTACGGATTATGAATTGCAGATGAGTCATTGTTTGTGTTAATTCTTATTGAGAGAGAGATAAAAATATGAATCTTAAGCCTATATTGGTGCGTCTGCAAAATGCCATTGGTAGAGATGATTTAATTGAGCAAATGGTCTTAATGTCAGCGCCAAAAACATCTTTGTCTTTACAGACTCAATCAACCAACTCAGTCAATTTAATTGTTGGTTATAATAGTTCTCCCAACAGCCATACTGCGTTAGATATTGCCTTGTTGATTGCTCATCAAACACGTTTAGCCACAAAGGCGCAAGTGACAGTTCAAGTCGTCTATGTAATAGAGGAAAATCAAAGTAGTCATGGTGGAGATGTCTTGCAAACAGAGGAATTTGCAAGTATGCGAGCAACAGAACAAATCCCACCACACTGTCCAACAAGCTTCCCCTTAAGAGGGTTTGACACAGGTGTTATCACTCAAACAAAATTGCAGGCTAACGCAGCATACCAACAAGAAATATTGGTGGATAGGTTTGCACAAGCAGAATGTATCCTCCGGCAAGCAAGTTGTCTAGCTGTGGAATGGAAGAGTTCTTTTAAAGCTCATCTTCGGTTTGGTTGCATTGCCAAGGAATTGAGAAAAGTGGTGGCAGCAGAAGGTGCGGATTTATTGTTACTTGGCTGTAACTCACTCAAGCATCCGATAGTCCAACAGCTAGGTTCTAACTTCCCTTGTTCAGTACTGGGTATACCCAATTTTATCAATGATAAACGCCCTTAGTACAGGATTGCAAAAGTTGGTAACGAAATGAAGATGATGCATATAGTTCGTAGTAAGCACGAAGAGTGCTAAAGCACTTACTACAAATTAAAACGCCACAAATTAATGCAAAGCTGTACTTAGTGCAGATAATTGGGAAGATCGTGGAAATATATAGTAAGCATAAAAACCCGATTTCTTTAAGAAATCGGGTTTCTTTAAATCTTATTTACAAGAGTTATATACAATTTAGTATTTTAAAATTTTTATATAAAAATTTTACTTTAATTAATTTTGTTAAATAAATATTTCAATTTTCTAGAGGATGCTACTTGCTTTATGATTTAAGGATGCTACCCTACGGAGTATGAGCGAAAACTATTTCTAGGGAAGGACAAAAACATCACAAAGATGTGACCAAACAACAAAGAGCAAAGCTTATTGCAGCCCCGAAAGGATTAATAATATGAACCAGCCTGAAGGAGAACACGGCAATCATAGTACACTTGAACTATCTCAAGTAGGACTAAACCAAAATATAAATAAGTCTCTTTTTGGTGCTACAGATAGTAGTACAGATATGGGAGAAGGTCAGAGTTTAGCAAAAGTTAGAGATATTCTTTTTGGTCATCAAATGCGGGAGGTGGAAAAAAAGTTTACCCGCTTAGAAGAACGTCTGTTAAAAGAATGTGCTGATTTACGGGATGAAACACGAAAACGTCTAGATTCGTTGGAAACGTATATAAAGAAAGAGGTTGAGTCCCTAGCAGATCGGCTAAAAAACGAACAAGTAGAACGCACTGAAGCAGTGAAAGCACTTACTGAGGAAGACAAAAATATAACGCAGTCTTTAGAAAAAAGAATTGCCCAATTTGAAGAACAAACTACCAATAGCCAGCGAGAACTTCGTGAGCAAATTCTTAACCAATCTAAAAGCCTACAAGATGACATCCGGCAAAAATACGAAGAAATTGTGGCTTTAGTGCAACAAGAATCTCAAGAACTTCATATTGCGAAAACAGACCGTACCACCCTGGCTGCTCTCTTCTCAGAACTAGCTATCCGCTTAAGTTCTCAATAATAAACAAAGTCAAAAGTCAAATATCTGATGCATGACTCATCAAGAATAATTAATAACTAATGACTAATGACTAATGACTACTCAAAAAACAATCACGTACAACCTAACGATGAACTAGGTGAACTCCGTAGTTTACTCCTGGGTGTTGAGCCAAATAAACTCAATAAATTATACGAGCGATTAGATAACCCTGAGGTAACAGCCGAAAATATCAGCCGATACCTTCCAGAGGCAGTTATTTTACGAACAATCCAAGATAAACAACTTGGCGAGGCAATAGTACCTACTGTTGAACACGCTATTCAATCCTCTGTTAAAAAAGACTTAGATATTCTTTCAACTGCGATTTTCCCTATCATGGGACCAGCCATTCGCAAGGCTATTACCACAGCTCTCCAAGAGATGGTTCAATCGTTAGATACCACTTTAGAAAATAGCTTTTCTCCACAAAGTCTTAAGTGGAGATTAGAAGCGCGACAGACGGGGAAAACATTTGCTGAAGTTGTACTGCTTCGCACGCTTATTTATCGAGTAGAACAGGTATTTCTAATTCACAAAAAAACCGGCTTAATGCTGCAACATATAGTACTACCGAAGGTCAGCGCTCAAGATCCAGATTTGGTTTCAGCTATGTTGACGGCTATCCAGGATTTTGTCAAAGACTCTTTCAATACACAAAAAAATGATAGGCTTCAAAGTTTACATTTTGGAGAACTCACCATTTGGATTGAAGAGGGACCACAGGCAGTACTAGCAGGTATAATTCGGGGAAGTGCTCCCCAAGAATTAAGATTAGTTTTTCAAGAAACAATAGAAAAAATTCACCAGAAGCTAAACAGAGAACTTATTTTTTTTGAAGGAGAGACAGAGCCATTTGCAGCCAGCAGACATGAGCTAGAAGCTTGTTTGGAGGCGCAGTATAAAAGTCCAACCAAAAAAAAATCTAATTATGCTTGGCTTTTATTAAGCACAGTATCTCTTGGTTTGGGGATTTGGAGCTTTTTTGCTATTAGAGACCATCTGCGTTGGAATGCCTATCTAGAAAAATTGAATTCTCAGCCTGGAATTGTCGTAATTCAAGCTGAGAAGCGAGGTGGAAATTATTTTATTTCTGGAATGCGCGACTCATTAGCAGTAGATCCTAAGATGCTAGTCAAACAAGCAAACCTCAGTCCAGAAAAAGTCGTCAGCCATTGGCAGCCTTACCTATCTTTAGAACCAAAAATTACCAGCAAAAGAGTTGAGAAATTACTTCAACCTCCAAAAACAGTCTCCATGAGAGTTGATGAAAAAGGTATTCTTCATGTCAGTGGTTCTGCACCTCAGCAGTGGATTTTAGAGGCCAGGAAATCATGGCGTTTTATTCCAGGAATGAGTCAATTTCAAGATAAAAACCTTGTTGCTATAGAACTAAAGCATCTTGAGTCATATAAAAAGCAGGTTGAAAAACAAATGCTTTTTTTTTCAGAAGGCACAACAGAGTTTTTACCTGGTGAGGATAAAAAGCTTAAGAAGCTTGTACTACAAATAGAAAAACTTTTGGAGACTGCCAAATATCTTGATAAAGATGTGCGTGTTCAAATAGTAGGACACACAAATAAAGCTGGAACAGAAACAAGAAATCGGGTACTTAGTCAAGCCCGTGCTAATAAAATCCTTTCTTATTTATCTTCCCAAGGAATTAATCGGAAAAAGTTCAATATTATAGGTGTGGCTAATAGTCAAGATTTAGATTTGAAATTGGTAGGAGGTAAGAACTCGAGCCGCAGGGTATCTTTTAATGTCTTACTATCTGACAACGCTTACTAAGGATTGTTCATACATGCTCCAGAAAAAAATTTGTATGATAGGTGCATTTGCCACGGGGAAAACTAGTTTAGTATCGTGTTTTGTTTATAGTATTTTTTCTGAGAAGTATCAGACTACTGTAGGGGTCAAAATTGACAAAAAAACTGTCAATTTTAAAGATAAAGAGTTAAACCTTATTCTTTGGGATCTTTATGGAGAAGACGAATTTCAAAAAGTGCGAATGTCTTACTTGCGGGGGTCGTCTGGTTATTTATTAGTTGTAGATGGAACTCGACGAAATACTTTGGAAAAAGCTTTTAATCTACAAAAGAGGGTAGAAGAAAGCATTGGTAAAGTTCCCTTTATTTTGGTAATAAACAAATGGGATTTAGCAGATGAATGGGAAATAATTAATTCTGAAATTAACGATATTATCGTGGGAGGTTGGACGGTCATCAAAACCAGTGCAAAAACGGGTTTAGGTGTAGAAGAAACTTTCCAAACTCTTGCTTCTAAAATATTGGAGGGATAAATGTTGGATGTCCCTGTTGCAGTTATTGCTTATCTTCTCAATTTTATGATAAACAAATGTTCTCTTGCTTATGTTTTAGTAGATAAAGATGGCTTTTTGTCGGCTTGTGGCGGTCATCTCTCAGTATATGGAGTTACGAATTTACAAGAAGGGAAGAAAGTAGCACAGCAAATTTTTTTTCTGGAAGGTCTTTTACCGCTTAATGATTTTCCCTTATTTCTGCCCTGTATCAGAACAGAATATGGCATTTGTGCAGATATACATATATTCCCTTCACAGGAAGGAGATTGGGTGTTGCTGTTAGATGCTACTTGGAATGAAATTCATGTAGGTATGGTACAACAACAAGTCAACAATTTAAGTCTATTACAGGAAAAATCAACGAAAATGAATCAGTAATAAATAGTTAATATAATTGACTATGACTTGTTTTAATTATGAGTGAATCAATAACAGCAGACTTGTTGGCGGCATTGAACATTTTAGTATTAGAGCGGCTAGATGTTAGCTCGTTTAGAATCACAGGGAATGTACCAGATTGGTTAAGGCGGTATTGTCATCGAAGCTTGTCATCAGGAATGGAGATATTAATCCCAAACGAAGACTTTTCTTTTTTAGAAAACTTTTTAATCGACGCTGAAGAATTTTGGCAGATAAAAGGAGAGAAAAAGTTAAAATCTGGTATATGGGATCAAGTTGATATATCTGGTATAGAATATCATTTTGAAGCTTCAGCTATATATGTAAATAGCAGAAATTTTTTATTAATAGAACGACTATATGAAACTTATGAAGAGACGCAAGATATAATTCAAAAAGCTAGAGAAACCCAATTAAACTATCACGATATTCTGAAAGAAAACCAGAAAAAAGAAGTTTTAATTCATTGTATTATACATGATATGGCAGGACAATTAAGTGGTATCAACTTCTGTCTTGCTCTTTTGGATCTTGAAAATTTAACACTAAAAGGAAAAGAGACTTTAGAAATTGGTAAATTACAATGTTATAGGCAAGAGATGCTTATCAGGGAAATATTGGATGCATTTTCTGCTGAAGTCAAATCCTTAGAATCATTTGCAGTCGATGCAGAACAGGCACCAAATGCGTTGATATCTGTGCAGGAGGTCATCCAAGTTTTAACTCCTTCTTTTGCACTTAACAAAATGCAGTTACACCTTGCTGCTCATATTGACATAACAGCAGATTGGAGAGTTGTTGGTGATAAATCGCGTTTAGATAGGGTGATTGCAAATCTAGCAGAAAACGCTTTTCGTCACAGTTTACCGGAGTCTACTGTGACAATTGGTTTACAACAGGATGTAAATTATATTCTGGTCACAGTGGATGATCAAGGTTCTGGTGTTCCACCGGAAAATGTGGAGAGTTTATTTCAAAAGTTTTCTCAAGGGAAAGGTAAATCAGGTAGAGTTGGGCTTGGGCTTTATTTTTGCCGCATGACAGTTGAACGTTGGGGAGGAGAAATTGGTTATACACCTCGTCCAGAAGGTGGATCGCAATTTTGGTTCCGCTTGCCAAAACCACGTTATGTGTAGAGACGTAGCATGCTACGTCTCTACAGAATTTTAGGACTAGTATCCGATGAAGTGCAGAACATCACGCAGCACGCTGTAACCAGCCAAGTCCCAAAGCAAGTAAGCCAGAAAGCCAATCATTGCCAAGCGACCGTTCCACAGTTCCGCTTGAGGATTGAAACCAAAAATAAAGGCATTGCGATCTACACCGTTGTAAGCTGGAGCAACAGGTGGTAAATCAGTGGCAGGACGAGTTTCACGAGTTTGCATTGTTTTTCCTCCAAATTTATTTCTGATTCGTTGTTATAAGTCCTTTGCAAAGGACTTATGATTATTAACCAATGAAGTGCAGAACATCACGCAGCACGCTGTAACCAGCCAAGTCCCAAAGCAAGTAAGCCAGAAAGCCAATCATTGCCAAGCGACCGTTCCACAGTTCCGCTTGAGGATTGAAACCAAAAATAAAGGCATTGCGGTCTACACCGTTGTAAGCTGAAGCAACAGGTGGTAAATCAGTGGCAGAACGAGTTTCACGAGTTTGCATTGTTTTTCCTCCAAATTTATTTCTTATTCGCTGTTATAAGTCTTTTGCAAAGGACTTAGGTTATGAATAATGACTAATAACCAATGAAGTGCAATACGTCACGCAGAACGCTGTAGCCAGCCAAGTCCCAGAGCAAGTAGGCAAGAAAACCAATCATTGCCAAACGACCGTTCCATAATTCAGCTTGGGGATTCCAACCAAACAGAAAAGCATTGCGGTCTTTGCCGTTATATTCTGTAGCAACAGGTGGTAAGTTCGTAGAAGGGCGAGTTTCCATTTTTTTTCTCGTTCGTTCAAGTTCAATTTGTGTCTTAACTTTAATGTAGCTGTTCATAACTCTGCTGCTTTCTGTCAATGGGTACAAAGTATCTGCACCTCTTGTGGACGATTATTAAAAAGGTATTTTCCTGGATAAATCCACCTAGGGAGAGTGCAAAAAAAAATAATTGTAAATAAATGTAACGATCTTGACAAATTAGCTAGAATTAACCAAATCAATTTCTATTAAGAAACAGCTAAAAAATAAAGAAGAAAAGACTTCACTTGAAAATAAGGCAGAAGGATAAAAAAGAATAAGGGATGAAATCCCCCTTTTTTCACTTCATACTTGAGAAATCACACTGTAGCCTTCATTTCATACTTATTTTTGCTACTGATTCACTTAGGTAGAAAAACTTCTATCCCACGCTGTAGCAAATTTTCAAACTTTGGAGGGATGCTGAAAGCACAATGATTCCTGGATTCTGAAGCATAAAGAGTTGGGTAAGATAACAGATACAAAATTAATTCTCACGTAATTTTTAATCCCCACCGACAGAAGCTCAGAGGAAGGAATAAGAATGTTTCAGAGTACGCACATCATACTGGCAGTGTATAAGTCACTCTACTGGATGGCGCAGGAGCCAGTGGTCAGCCAGCCAGACGTCACTACAATTGGATTTGGACCGCGCTTTTTTTTCGTTCTTGTCTCAGGGGTGATCCTGGCTTTTGCCCTGCAATTAGTTTTAACAAATCTCTCCGTTGCCGCTGGTATTTCTTACTTGGGGCATTCATCTGACTCGGATTCAGATCATGGAGAGGTCACAAGTTTGGGCGGCACCATTCGCAAAATTGGTACAGCTGTGGGGATGTGGACAGTAGTCACTGTGACTATTGCCCTTGCTATTGCTTGTTTCCTAGCAGTGAAACTCAGTCTTTTAACTTTAACTCCGGGACTGGGAGCTATTCTGGGGTTGGTGATTTGGGGAGCGTACTTCTTACTGCTGGTATGGGTGAGTTCAACCACGGTGGGTTCCTTAATTGGCTCGTTGGTCAACTCGGCAACTTCCGGCTTACAGGCGATTATGGGGACAGCAACTGCCGCTTTAGGGGCAAAAGCTGTCAATCAGCAAGTGGTAGCAACAGCTGAAGCCGCCGCCGCCGCTGTACGTCGGGAAATAGGGAGTGCTGTAGACCCCGCCACTATCCGGGACAAAATAGAAGATTACTTGGAAATGGTCCGTCCGCCAGAACTCGATTTATCTAGAATTCGGGGTGAATTTGAAAATTTACTCAAAGACCCGCAACTTATGGCGATCGCAGGTAGTACAGCAGCTGGTAGTGCAGCTCTGAGCAACATCGACCGTCAAAAGTTTGTTGATCTAGTGAGCAGTCGCACTGACCTGTCGAAACGAGATATTAACCGCATTGCTGATACATTGTATAAAGTTTGGCAGCAGACGCTGGGTCAACAACAACCAAGGCAAGACCGCCTGGGAGAATTGGTTGACTATCTCAAATCATTGCCACCTGGACAAACCAGGACAGATGAACTCAACGCCAAGCTGGATCAACTGATGGCAGAGATGCGTTCTACAAAAGACGCTAACCAAAGGGCAACCCAAGAAGCGAGTCCTGGTCCAATTCAGCGGACAGTGCAGCAGGCAATATCCGCGCTGACTGGCGTTGTGTTGGGACGAGCCGATTTGTCAGACATAGATGTAGAAAAAATCTTAGGTGCTCTCACAAACGCTAAAGATAAAGTCACTCAACAAGCAGATAAGTTGGGTCTTCCCACGCCAAAACAGCCTTATAGCCCTATTCGTGCTGATGTGGAAAATTACTTACTCAGCAAACATTCCTGGGAACTGAATTCAGAAAAAAGTGCCCAAGAATTTCGTGACGTTATTTACGATCCAGCTGCCGACCCTGGAACAGTGCGGCAAGAGTTAGAGCGACTTTCTCGCAGTGATTTTGTCAATATTCTCAAACAACGGGGTCTGCTGACCCAAACAGAAATTCAGCGTATAGCAGATCGGTTGGAAGTGCTCCGCCAAGAAGTGCTGCTCGCAGTCATCGCAGAGGAAGAAAAAGAGATAGTACAAGACTTGCAACGCCGAGTCGAAAGCTATCTCCTCGTTACCCCTAAATCAGATTTGACTGCGGAAGGCATTGCGCGGGATTTTAAATCCCTACTAGAAGACCAAGACGCAGATTATGAAACCCTATCTCGGCGACTTGCTCTGTTTGACCGCCAAGAAATGCGGGAAATACTGCTAGAGCGCAATGACATTAATCCTGAGGAAGCAGACACAATCCTTGGCCAGTTGGAAAAACAACGGAATCAAGTCTTAGTCGAATCCAAAGGAATTGCAGACCAGGCAAAATATCAAGCTGAATCCCTATGGTTAAATTTACAATCTTATCTGCGGAACACAGGCAAAGCTGAACTCAACCCTGATGCTATCCGCGCTGATCTCAAAAGACTTTTAGATGACCCACAAGCAGGAATTGCGGCAATTAGGGCGCGCTTGTCTCGTTTTGACCGTGATACTCTCGTAAAATTACTGAGTCAGCGACAAGACTTGAGCGAAGACCAAGCTAACCAAATTCTTGACACTGTTGAGGAAAACTGGAGTAACATTCGCCACGCACCAAGAACCATTGCAGATAAAGCAAAGGAGCAATATGACTCCGTAACAACCACAATTGCAGATTACCTCCGGAACACTGGTAAAAATGAACTCAACCCCGAAGGAATTCAGCAGGATTTGAATAGACTATTCCAAAATCCAACAGAAGGAGTCGTCGCACTGCGCCGTCGGTTGTCACAAGTCGATAGAGACACGTTGGTGAAATTGCTCAGTCAACGTCAGGACTTGAGTGAAGAGCAAGTCAATCAGGTCATTGATTCTGTGCAAACGTCAATTCACAACATGGTGCGTGCGCCCCGTCGTTTAGCCACCCGAACTCAGCAAAGAGTGCAAACTTTCCAAGCGTATCTCGAAGCATACCTGCGCGGAAGTGGCAAGGAAGAACTAAACCCAGAAGGTATCAAGCGCGACTTGCATCTGTTGTTGCACGATCCGCAAGTGGGGATGGAAAGTATAGGTGAACGTCTTTCCCACTTTGACCGCTCCACCATCATCACCCTGCTGAAACTGCGGGAAGACCTAACTGATGAAGAAGCGGCACAGATTGCAGATACCATGATATCAGTGCGCGACCAGTTTCTGGAACAAGTGCGGGGTATCCAGCGGCGCATTCAAGATGTGATTGACGGAATTTTTGCCCGCATTCGCTACTATCTCAACTCTTTGGATCGTCCAGAACTGAACTACGATAGCATCAAGCGTGATGTTCGCACACTGTTTGACGACCCGCAAGCAGGGTTTGATGCATTGCGCGATCGCCTATCGTCTTTCAACCGCGATACTCTAGTTGCAATTATGAGTTCCCGCGAGGATATCTCGGAGGAAGATGCTAACCGCATTATCGACCAAATCGAACGGGCGCGCAACAATGTGCTGCAAAGGGCAGAACGCATCCAGCAAGAAGCACAGCGACGCTTAGAAGAAGTGAAGCACCAAGCACAGCGCCAAGCCGAAGAAACCCGCAAAGCAGCAGCATCAGCTGCTTGGTGGCTGTTTACGACAGCACTTGTCTCAGCCATCTTCTCTGCTATTGGGGGAGCAGTCGCTGTCGTTCTGGCGTAGTTTGATACGTTATCTCCCGCTTACCTGTTGTTTGCCTCTCACAAGAGAGGCTTTTTTGTTGGAACCGCTCCGCCTACGCAGGGTATACAAAAAAATTGGTAAACTTCTAGTACAGGACGACAGAAATAACTAGACAGTTAGAAATAGGTTAAAGCTTTGGTTATATAAGTCTTTTTCTCTGCTGAGTTCTGAGTTCTAAGTTCTGACTCCTTGCACTAGTATCTTTGCAGGAGCTTGATGAATGCTGCACCAATAAACAAGCCCGCAAATTGCGCTAAATAACCAATACTGCCTTGGTTAACGCCACCAGGAATATTTAAACTGCCTATCCCGTAAGAAATTTGTTGCACAAACCACCAAAATAGATAGAAAGAGGCTGATAGTTCTATGGGAATAAATACAATCAAAAGAGGCAAAATAGTGTCAATTTTAGCTTTAGGAAACTTAAGGACATAGGCTCCTAAAATAGCTGTAATCGCACCATTTGCCCCAATCAATGGGACTGTCAAACTCGGTTCAACTAGAATTTGTACTAACGCAGTCAGGATGCCGGAAGCTAGGTAAAATATTAAAAATCGTCTTTGTCCGAGAATATTTTCTAGAGTTTTGCCAAAAACCCATAAAAATATCAAATTACCTAAAATTTGACTAAAACTGCCGTGGAGGAACATTCCCGCAAGCAGTGAAGTCGAACGCATTAGCACAACTATCCAAGCAGCTGAGTTTCCAGCAAGTGCATTTGCAAAAGCTGCACTGATTTGTGCTGGAACTACACCCCAGTTGTTTACAAAATTTCCTAATTCACCACCAAGTTCTAGTTTTAGTTCCCATAAGAATAGGGCAATATTGATGCCAATCAGACAGTAAATAATTATTGGCTTTCTACGCGTGAAAAAGAAAATGTTATCGCTAATAGGAATCATATCAACTTGGGATTTTAGATTTTAGATTAATATTTCCTCCTCCCCCTCTCCCCCTCTCCTCTTCCAGGAAGCTGTGGCAAGATTAGAATCAGACCGTACTGCATTAAACTAGGCTAACCAAATGTTGGGAAACATACTTGTTGGACGATACCAAATTATTAGCCACTTGGGAGGAGGGGGATTTGGTGAAACATTTGTTGCTTGTGATACTCAATTACCAGGATCACCTCAATGTGTAGTCAAAAAACTCAAGCCCCAGGCTAACGACCCCGAGACTTTGCAAACCGCCAGACGCTTATTTGATACAGAAGCTCAAGTTCTGTATAAATTAGGCATTCATGACCGGATTCCCCAACTTTTAGCCTACTTTGAGGAAAACCAAGAATTCTATCTCGTACAGGAGTTTATAGAAGGTCATGACCTCAGTCAAGAAATAATACCAGGAAAACCCCTAAGCCAAGACCAAGTTATTTGCCTGTTACAAGAAGTTTTAGATATTTTAGAGTTTGTTCATCAGCAAAAAGTTATTCACCGTGATATTAATCCACGAAATATAATTAGACGCAAGCTTGATGACAAGTTAGTTTTGATTGACTTTGGAGCAGTCAAACAAATCACGACCCAAGTGATTATTCCTAGTGGAAAAATAAAATTTACAGTTGCTATAGGGACTCCTGGATACATTGCAAGCGAACAAGCTCAGGGAAATCCAAAATTTAGTAGTGATATTTATGCCTTAGGGATACTTGCTATACAAGCACTGACTGGATTATCTCCTGAACAACTAGAAATAGATGCAGAAACTAGTGAAATTGTTTGGCACAATCATACCTCGGTGAGTGAGGATTTTGCCAAAGTTCTAGACAAAATGGTGTGTTATGACTTTCGGCAACGTTATTCTTCTGCAGGGGTTGCTTTGCAAGCTCTACAAGATTTAAAAAACACTCAATCTCACACAATGGCATTGATTCCTATATCACAAAATCCTATAAAAAATAATTTTAAAACAAGCAAGAAACCTAAAAAAAATATATTGATCAAGTTTTTAGGAATAATGAGTTTAATAGGGATAAGTGTAGGAGCATCTATCTATATTATGAATGCTGTCAATTCTGTAAATGCCACTGAATTGTACAAGCAAGCCAATACACTCTATGAGTTGCAACGTTATGAAGATGCTTTATCGGTATATGAAAAAGCGGTTAACATTAGACCAGATTATGCTCAAGCCTGGAATGGACAAGGTAAAACGCTGTATGAGGTGAAAGAATATAAAGAAGCACTCGCAGCTTACGATAAAGCAATTCAAATAGAGCCAGATTATTTGGAAGCTTGGAGTGGTCGTGGTTTTACATTGAATAAGCTGCAAAGATATCAAGAAGCAGTTGCTTCCTTTGACAAAGCTTTACAACTAGAAAATAACTATCCGGAAGTTTGGAATGCTAAAGGCGAAGCTTTAGCTAAATTAAACGAATATGAGCAAGCTATGAAATCTTATGATAAAGCTATTGAATACAATAAAGAATATTATGAAGCTTGGTACAATAAAGCAAGATTACTACAAAATTTAAAACGTTACGATGAGGCAATGACAGCCTATGATAAAGTGCTTGAATTAAAGCAAGATTACGAAAAAGCTTGGTACAATCGAGGCAATGTCTTTGTGAATTTACAACGCTACCAAGATGCGATCGCAGCATATGACAAAGCTGTACAATACAAGCCAAATTTTTACCAAGCTTGGCTATCTAAAGGTAATATCCTCCTCAATTTGCAACGCTATCCAGAAGCAATTGAATCTTTTGATCAAGTCATTAAATACAATTCCAAAAATTATCAAGCGTGGTATGGTCGAGGATGGTCATTGCATCAAATAAAACGTTATGAAGAGGCAGTTGCATCCTATAATAAAGCAATTGGATTAGAACGCAATAAGTATCAAGTTTGGTATAATCGGGGAAATTCACTCTTCAATTTAAAGAAGTACCAAGAGGCAATTTCTTCCTACAATAAAGCTATTAATTACGAACAAGAACATTACGAAAGTTGGTATAGTAAAGGCAATGCTCTGTTTAATCTGAAACGTTATCAAGAAGCCATTGCCTCATATGAGCAAGCTATTAAAATTAAGCCAGATTATCAACAAGCAATCAACGCCCGTAATCAAGCACAACAAGAGTTGGTTCCGAGTCCACAGCCCACAGTCAATAGCCCAAAGCTTTTTTGACTCTTGACTATCTAATATTTACCTCTTGCAGTTGGTTGCCTGGGTCAAAAGTTTCTAGATTCGTAGCAGAATGACTGGTGATCAATCGTTCTTTCATCTTCACAGAAGTAGGTACTTTTGATAATGCTACCTTTTGACTTTCAGTATGTACAAGGCGCTGTTTTTGAGAATACTCTATGAGTTTCGCTTGAGCTGTGGCATAGACAGGAGTATCTTTAGGAACTTGATGGAGAAATCTGACAGCACTCTCAAAGTCACGCTCTGCGGCTTTGTTGTAAGCTTTTTGTAATAAGTAAGCTGCTCTAACACGTTTTTTGTGATTGTATTCAGCCAATTTTTCTTGAACAATAGTCCCTGCAGAAGTTTCTTCGGGTATTTGACTGAGATAGTCTAAAGCGCCGCTGAAATCTTTTACTGATGCTTTTTCATAAGCCTTAGCTAATAAATCTTTCGTTTGTGATTCGATATTGGCTTGTGCTTGTTCAACTAATTTATCTATTTGTGATTGCCAATGTAAAATATCAGGAACTTTAGAGGCTGCACGTATAACATCTGACCAACGACTCTCTTTGAAGGCTTTTTGGGCTGCGTCGTATTCTTCAGCAGCAGTTTGCCATTGCTTTTGCCATTCTTCAATATTGGTTTGTGCGTCAGGATAGACATTACTATTTGAGGGAATTGATTTAGCTAGAGCAATTGCTCCCTGCAAATCCCCTGCTTGATATTCTTCCGTTGCTTTATATAGTTTCTCTGTTTCTGAATAAGCTGGAGTGTTATGTACTATGGAGTATACCCCAAATCCCATGACCAAAGAATTAGCCGCCAACCCTACCTTCATTCCTGTCAACAGAGGAGAGTAATTTGGAAATTGCGGATCTGTGCGGTTAGCATTTAACTTATCTTTTGGCTGACTTTTTTCATCTGGCTCTGAAAAACGATTATATTCTACGTCTACGGTTTGCGATTGTCGGCTTTCCAACGGCATTTGCTGAATCGCCCGCAATGCTTCAGCTGCTGATTTGAAGCGCTCTTTATAGTTGTAGCGAATCATTTGGCTGATAACAGCAGCTAGATAATCGCTCACTGGGGTGTTTTGAAAACGCCAGAGAATCTCATTAGTCTGGGGATCTACTTTCAATTGCAGTGGTGTCACCCCTGTTAAAGCCTGGATAGCAATCATGCCTAAAGCATAAACATCGCTGTTTGGTTGTGTCTGACCAATAAATTGCTCTGGTGGTATGTAACCAAGCGAAGTGACGGGAATTTTATATAAAGGCAAGACTTCATCGAGAATTTCAAAATCAATTGGCTGAATTGAACCAAAATCAATCAGAACTAACTTGCCATCACAAGCGCGTCTTATCAAGTTTTCCGGCTTGACGTCGCAGTGAATGACACCTTGTGAGTGAACAAAGACCAAAATAGTCAGAACATCTTGTAAAAATTCGGCAACTTCACTTTCACTCCAGAGATAACCCAAATTAAGATTAATAGGCAGTTCCGCAGTTAGTGCGTGTCCTTCCACATATTCTTGCACCAAGTAAAAGCGTTCATGTTCTTCAAAGCAGGATATGAGTTCGGGAATTTGCTCATGGTGTCCCAATTGCTTCAGTGTTTGGGTTTCCGTAATAAAACGTAACCTGAGGGTTTGTAAGTAGCTTGGTTGGGAACTGATAACTTTGAGCTGTTTAACGACGCATTTGGGGTTGTGTGGATTGTCAATATCTACAGCGACGTATGTTTCACCAAACACCCCTGCACCCAAGGTTTGGACGACTTGGTAACGTCCTTGTAGTACTTTACCGATCATGTGATTAGTCATTGAGCTAGTCTATTTACTTAGTCACTGCTTATATAAGTTTTCTAACAATGCCCCCTGTTTCCGGAATGCCTTATGAGAAGAAATGAAATGAGCGCCGAGTAAGGCACTGATTTGTTAAATGAGAGTCATCTTTTTATAGTTATTATCACGGTTAATATTATTGTTGAATTGTGTTTTTAATAACAATTAATTTAAAGTCAGCATAAAGTATGGAATATTGCTACTCCTGTCAAATACAGACAGTATTTATAACCTGTATTTTATGCCAGTAAGTGTATCTGGTCTAATCAGTATTTCTACTGTAAGAATTTATTATCTTCCTCTTGAGCCACCTCAGTTCTATCTGCCAAGGGCTTCACCACCCGTGCAATCGCCTGTTGAATAAAAGCTTTAATAAACTCATCGCGGCGATTGAGTTGAAACTGTCGCTGCACAACCTCCGTCATTCCCCCGTCACCCCAATCTTGGTCATGACGAAAATATTCAATAAAACTCTTCCCGGCAATTCGCGTCAGGTAAGCAGCTGTCACTCCTTGAATTGCTCTACCAACCATAAAAGTAGCAACATTCAGTTGCAATGCTGTGGTAAGTAACTGCAACGCTCCCTTAACAATCCCCAAACTAGCAAGAGTTTTCGCCAAAGACAGAGCTAATTCCTTTGCGCGCTCAAAATTCAATTCACAGCCGTAAATTCTGCCAATTTCTACTACCATTTGAGCATTAACAGCAGCTGTTGCTAATAAATCAACCACTGGTAGAGGCGTCACCGAAACCACACCAGCACCAATCCATTGAAACCGATCCACAATTTTGTCAGCTTGACGGCGACGTTGAGCATCAATGAGTTTCCGGGCTTCTTCTCCCAAACGTACAGATTGCAGGAGAATATTATCTGCCACCAAATCTTCACCCTCAGACCGTAGAATAGCTGCCATTCGGCGGAGTAAGGGGAAAATCTCAGGCTCAGGCTGGAAAATTTCACTATTTCCTAGCTCTACAGATTGGGGATGAGCGGCGATCGCCACCACATCACTAGGTGCAATCAATCCCCGCACTCGGTGACGCAACCTCGCCAAAATGGCTTCTTTGTCCTCGTCTGTATACAAATCAGTTTTATTGAGGATAAGCAGGGAGCGTTTCCCAATTTCTGCCAATGCTCGTAACGGCTCAAATTCTGACTGTCGGATATCATTATCCACCACAAACAACAGTAAATTTGCTTCCGTCGCTAGTTCTCGTGCTAGTTGTTCCCTCTCAGTTCCCGCCACCCCTGCTTCTAAAATCCCTGGCGTATCCGTAATTAAAATTTTGCGCTCTAATCCCTTCAACCTTAGACAATAAGTTTCCCCTACCTGAGTCGTTCCCATTGGTGCATCTACCTGACCAACCATGCGTCCCATCACCGCATTTGCCAAAGAAGTTTTACCAGCACTTCCAGTCCCGAATACAACAACTTGGATTTCGCCGCCAGATAGATTTGCTTCAATCTCCCGTGACTTACTCAATAAAGCTTGGCGTGCAACTTCATCTTGAATTTGCGTGAGCTGTTGTCTCACAGCTTCTAGAGTAGAAGACGCAGCATCAGATTTGGCAGCAGGGATTTGTACGCTTGGGCGTTCTCTACGGCGACGCTGACGATTCTCCCCTGCTTGAATCACCAGCACATAGTAAACAAACGTGGCAATTGAAGCTGCAATGACGAGAATAAACAACAGCAGTAGCAAATTACCCAAAAACGGTGCCGAATAGGAGAATTGCCAGTAAAGCCGACTGAGAGAATCAATCAGCCACAGACTCAGTCCTAGAATGACGATGAGACCAACAATCAGGGTGATTATGCGTGACAGAGGCATGGTTGTGAATACCTACCTGGATGCTTCTGATCTTAATAGTTTCAGTATTTTTCACCAGGGTGTTGAGAAAGTCATTTTGCTAAACTAAAAGCCAATTATGTATAAAATTTAGCCTCAAATTCTTGCAGTGAATTCATCCTTCTTGATAAAAACCCTTCTCTATAAAAGTTCAACAGCGAGTTCCACTACGACTTTAGCACCTAAATTTAAGTTACTTTCACTGGATGAAACGAGTGTTCTACCAACTTAGTATTCGACAAAAAATTGTTTGTGGGTATGTTCTTGCCCTTAGTGTAGCAATTGTCGGAACAGTTGCTGGATTCTTGATAGGAGAATACCAGCAGCAAAAAGCTGTACAGAAGCACGACGATGCCATAGAAGAAATAGAGCTTCTCAATCGCTTGCAAAATGCTGTACTTCAGACGCGAACACACCAACAACAGTTTATTCCTTTAGTGCCGAACCTGAAACAGTTGCAAAATGAACACTCCCATTTTCTAGTCCATGGAGCTGAAATTAATCAGTTGTGGTCAAAACTAAAATCCTATGTAAATCGCCCAAGTTATAAACAACAGAAGCAGAGTGAGGGTATACGACGCTTGCTGCAAACCTATAATGGTGTTCCCGAAGAATACTTGCAGCAGGTAGAGGAACTCATCAGGCAAATTGATCAACCTTCTTTGAAGTTAGAGGAGGTCACAGCAGCACAAAAACTTTTATTGAATTTCACCAATAGCCCTGTAGCGCTCAAGTTTGATGGCATCTCAGATGATCTTATTGAAGTCATAAAAGGTTCTTATCAGGAGCGCGCACAAGCACAAGCTGCTTTGTTACAGGTAGAGAAGATGCGATTGACTCTCATTGTTGGGTTTTTGCTGTTGTCAATTGTACTGGGTGCTATCCTCGCTTTCTCCATAAGTCGTGCGATTGCTCGTCCCCTAAGAACAGTGACAGATATCGCCCAACGCGTTACCGAAGATGCCAATTTTGACCTACAAGCACCCGTCACAACAAAAGATGAAGTTGGCGAGTTAGCGACCTCTCTCAACCAATTGATCAAACAAGTGAAGCAACTTTTAGAAGAACAAGAAGCCGAAACCCAAGCGCGACTTATCCAAAGTGAGAAAATGTCCAGTTTGGGAAGGATGCTAGCTGGTGTCGCTCATGAAATTATCAATCCCGTGAATTTTATTTCTGGGAACCTTGTACACGCAAAAAACTACGTTGATGACCTCTTAGCATTGCTGCAAACATACAAAGCGGAAGTTCCTCCTCCTGCTGCTGTACAAGCATTAGCAAAGGAAATAGATTTAGAGTTTCTGGAAGCTGACTTGCCAAAACTCCTCAACTCAATAGCATTTGGGGCTGACCGCACCCGCGAAATTGCCCGAAGTTTGAAAGACTTTTCCCGTCTGGATACCGCTGAAGTCCAGTTAGTTAACATACACACATGCATCAACAGTACGCTGTTGATTCTACAAAACCGCTTAAAAATGGGTATCAATGTTATTTGCAACTATGGAGATATTCCATCTGTTCCAGGTCACACAGGACTCCTGTATCAGGTGTTCATGAATCTCTTGAGTAATGCGATCGATGCTGTGGAGGAGATGTCTGCTATCAATTCAGAATGGTCTCCCGAAATTAGCATCCTAACCGAACGCTGGGACAATAATTGGGTGAAGATAAGAATTGCAGACAATGGCATGGGTATTGCGCCCCAAAACCAAGATAAAATATTTGAAATGTTTTTTACAACCAAACCGCGAGGTGTTGGTACTGGCTTGGGTCTATCAATTAGCTATCAGATTATCGTTGAAAAGCATCTCGGCGAAATGACTTTCAAGTCTGAGTTGCAGCAAGGTACGGAATTCACGATTTCTCTACCTATTGATAGAAGCTAGCACAGAAAAACAAAGTTATTTTTTACGCACTTCTTCCTGAAAGCTTCACGATAATAGTTGAAGAAGCGCTAGCAGATGGAAAAAGCTTATTTTTTACTAAATAGATAGAAACAAGTAGTCGCTGGCGTGTCAAAATTTGGTGGTGTTAGCATGAGTACATAGGGAGAAAAAGCCCATGGGACTTTTTGACCAAATTATCGGTGCGATCGACAATCCTAGTCAGCAAGGCAGTACAGGTCAGATTGGCAATATCCTCAACACTGTACAGCAATTAAGTAATAGCACTGGTACAGATCCCTCTACAATGCAATCCGCTTTAGGGATTGTAGGTAACTATGTGCGTTCTGCTTTACAAGAGAAACGAGCCACAGAAGGTGATGAAGCAGCGCAAGGGCTGGTGAATCAATTCGGCGGGACTACCCCTAACCCGCAATCTGTTGACTCGCTATTCTCTCCTTTTTTGCAGCAGCAGGTCGCTAATACTGTTGCCCAGCGCACGGGGTTAAATGCAGGTATGATTCAACAATTACTGCCAATATTGGTTCCTTTGGTACTAAATTTGTTAAAATCTGGATCCAATTCTCAGAATCCTCAAACAGGGGGAAATTCAGTGATGAGTTCTTTCCTAGATTCTGACCGCGATGGCGATGTTGATATTGTTGACGCAATGCAAATGGCTAATCGGTATTTGGGACGATAATAAGAGTTAGGAGTGTAGAAACGTGCCATGGCACGTTTCTACAGAGGTTGCTGATAGGTAAATTACCTTATCCGAACCATATTGCTTTCTGATCCTTTTCACTTTTTCACTAAAATATATGCTGTAGCATATTCAGGCAATTGTCTAATATGCTGGTCAAAATCTTTTCTATTTTGAAAAACACCTGCCAAAAAATCGAGTTGATGAAGATTGGGTAAAAATGCTCCGCCTGTATCGGCAAGAACTCCCAGTTGCAGTTGTTTACGTCCACCTTTAGTATGCTCAAGAACAATCACTCTACCTAAACCAATATTGAGGACATCTCCTGCAAAAGTCACTCCTGGTTTGATAGAAATCTTCGCATCTATCTTATATCCATAACCTTTAATAGCGTCAACTTGTCTAAAATACCAATAACGCTTTTGTGCTGTTCCTGTTAATCCTCGAATGTAAGGCATTTCATTGTTTCTATCCACATTAAAAAGTGCCTTAGAACCATCAGTAAAATTAACCAGTATTGTTCCCTCCATGAGCGCTTCTTCTAAGCCAGTTCGGGTCAGATAAGCGAGGGGTTCAACTTTACCAAATTCTTTCCCACCTGGTTCATAAATACCTGATAAAACCTGCTGTTTTGTGTATTTAGTATAGAATTTCTCGTTCGTGGAGTTAGCTTTTAAGCTATAAATTGGTGTATTAAAAGTAGAGGTTTTCTTATGAGAACCTGGATGAGTAAAAACTGCATATTTGGTAATTCGCAATCGTTGCTGTCCAGAGTTTGGTGAGTTATAGGGAGACCATTTGATGACCCGGAAATGAGTGTTAATGAAATTAGGGTCTTGTAAACGAGTGGCTCGGTTCTTGGCAATATCCTCCTGCAAGACAGCAATCATGAAATCCAAGGTTTTGAGAATATCTTGTACAGTAACTCCTTGAGTGCCAAGTATTCCTGTACGCTTAATATCTGGGTCTTGCGAAGTGTAGTCTTGGAAATATTTCCTGGTATTGGAGAGAACGGTTAATAAGTCTGCCTGATTGAAGCCAACTTTAGTGGTTGGTAGTTTTCCTGGAGTAAAAACTTGGCTGCCTTGAACACTAAATTTATATTTTCGCAGCTCATCAATAACTTGATAGTATGTTGATACTGGCGCTGACTTTTGTCCCGAGGAAAAAGTGTTTTGCTTGCTTAAATTTTTATAAGATATTTGCTGAACAATAAAAGGGTTATCTTGCTCTGAGGCTAAGGTAATCTGTTGTTGAGGTACAAAATTTTCCGGCTGAGTTTTAGATACATTCTGTGCAGCCAGATGTTGGGCTAGTTGTTTATTTTTTGAGTGAGTATATAGATAGCTATTGGCTAAACCGACAAGTAATAAGGCAGCAAAAGTTACTGTAAGACGGAGTTTTTGGCTCAATGGGAGACTCATAAGTTGGAGAATAGATTGCTACTGGTAAATAATACAGGACAGAGGTCAATACGGTTCGGTTAACGGATTAGTAGGTTCGGTTTGTCCTGGATAGGTTTTGACTAGAGTTTGGATGTCGTAGACAATCACGCTTTTAATTGTGCCAATAATTATGACCGACGCTGTTTCATAAAACATAAACGCTCACCTCAAGCCAAAGGTTCCGCAAAATTTATTTACCAAGCTTCACAAAATTTTTACAGCCTGGATCTACAGGTTCGCTCTCCATCGCTAAAATAGCAAAAACGCACTCATGCACATGACGCAAAGGTGTTCGGGCAACAAATCGCTCCAAAGCCTCAACCCCTAAGGTAAACTCTCGCATAGCTAAAGACCGCTTGAGTGATAGCCCCTGTTGGCGCAGATGATCCAAATTCTCTAGCGTTGAGTATTCCGAACCATAGATAATTCGTAGATATTCGTTTCCGCGACACTTAACAGCAGGCTGCACAATAGCGCGATCGCCAGCAATTTTTTACGGTCTTTTGGCTGGACGTTGTTTCTTCATTGCTTAACAAACTTTTACAAAATCAGGGACTTTTGGGATTACCCAATATTTGCCGCTGGCATTTATCTTGAATAATCCTATTTTCCTGTTTGTGTTTCTATTAGTTGTATATGGAATTGAGACACTATAGATCATTAGGGAGCATCTTGTGAACATCGAAACTGATCGCGGTAGCGGCAGGTTTTTCCTTGAAGATTTCTGTTCATCTTGAATCTACACATTTAACTTTTTGTTAAGACTGGGAGTGGGGAGTAAAGTTTGGAGGTGTAGTTAGGATTGTGGCATTTTCCCTACATCGGTATGGACACAAGGCATTGCACCTCTACCACGCCAGTCACCTCAAAAGCAGGACAGTGCCTTGCGATCGCCAGCACTCTCTCAAAACCTTCATTTTTCCTTTCACTGCGTAAGTTCTGTTCATCAAAACCCCACCTAGATGCTGTCTAGGTGGGTTTGTTATTTAGAAGAATTTAATGGGCGCCTCGATACAACTTAAGCGCATTTAGTTAATATGTATTAATTAGTTAATATGTATTAAGCTGTACCACAATAGCGCATACCTGGAGCAGTTAGCGATGTTCGGCAGCGACCATTGTTTGCTGTTAAGGTGGTGTCTTGGGACATGCCTAACGAATCAATGGAACTCGACGACCTGAGAAAAGAAATTCAACACCTTCTCTGAACGGGGTAGGTAATAAGGAGGAACTCAACGTGTTCAAGCAACTTCTGACAGGTGGTTATGTTTTAGGTTTGTTGCTTGTCGGCAACCTGTCGGCTCTAGCACAAGTGCAAAAACCTGCAACTCCACCCTCTCAACCTCAAGCTCCAGCAGCACCCCAGACCCAACCCCAGACCCAAGTCACTCCAGAGGAACTTCAGAAATTCGCACGCACCGTAAAACAGTTGATAAACATTGAGCAAGGGGCGAATCAGGAGATGACACAAGTCATCGGTCAGTCTGGTCTGAGCCAACAACGGTTTATTGAAATCCATAAGGCGCAGAGCAGTCCTTCATCTGGGTCAACAAATGGGTCAACAAAAACGGTGACGCCACAAGAAAAGCAGCAATATGACAAAGCCTTCACGAGGCTTGGGGAGATTCAAAAACAAGCTGAGTCAAAGATGCAACAAGTCGTTCAGAAAGAAGGGCTACCGATAAAGCGCTTCAATGAAATTGAAGCAGCAGTCAGACAAGATCCGGCAATGCAGCAGAAAGTGCGGCAGATGATTCAGAGCTAGTCAAGGAATTTCTGCGTGTTCTACTCTTCAAGAAACCGCTCTACCCTACAGGAAAACGCGCTCCGTCGTGCGTCTATGGGATTTACGAGAAGCTGGTGAACGCAAAGCGCGTGTTGCGCGTTTGTAGAGACGTTGCAATGCAACGTCTCTACTGAGCAATAATCTTCTGAACGGTATTGCCATTTAACATGGGCGCCTGTTGGGGTTTGAATAAATCATCTGTGAAATTCTCGGCGGCTCGTTGCCAATGTGAAAGGCGCGGACTCGTTCCTCAATCGCCTTGTCGGAATTCGTCACCCGCTCAAATTGCCTTTTGTGTTCTGCCCAAGACTCCACAAGCGTTGTTTCTACAAAGCGACCAGGGTCAGATAAATCTTGATACAAGCCCCACTGAATCGCGCCATCACGCCGACGAATTTGACTGAGTGCCTGCATCACCTTAGTAAACTCTTCGGCGTTAGCAGGGTCAATGCGGTACTCTAAGGTAATTAAGACAGGACCATCATTCGGGCAAGGTTCAAAGGCATGAGTCGGCTGATCCCAGTGCAGGGATGCCCGCAAGTCCAATTTTTCAGCACAGCGAAGACGATAACGCACTGTCAGCGCGACACTGACTATTAATCCTACAGCAGCAGTGGCAAGGGCGATCGAGATATTTGTACGTTGCGCTAAAGTACCCCACAAAAGACTGCCCAGCACCATACTTCCTTGAAATACCAGCAATTGCACAGATAAGGCTCTAGCACGCACCCACGTAGGAACCGATGTTTGGGCTGCGACATTGAGACTGACCATAACGCTGAGGGAGGAAATTCCTACCAGCAGCATCACTCCCCACACCAGAGGCACAATGCGGAAAAACGCCAGTGCCAGCATCATCACGCCCATCAGTAGAGATGCTGCTGCCACCAGCTTATCCATTGAAAATCGCTGTCGTGCTTTGGGTAAAATGAACGCTCCTGCTAACCCACCAATGCCCCAAAACCCAAGAATGACACCATACCCCAGCGCATCCAGCTTTAACTCTTGACGCCCAAGCAGTGGCAGCAAGGCAAACAAGGCACTGGCAAAGAAAATGTAAGCAACAGTTCTAATCAGCACAGCCTGAAAGACTGGGGCATAGCGTACGTAACGTATCCCTGCTTGCATTGCTCCCACGACGCGTTCTGTAGGTAAGGCACTCTTTTCATACGTGCGTTGCCAACGATAAATCACAAGTATCACGCCTAGAAATGAGGCAGCGTTCAGCAGGAAAACAACGCCTGTGCCTGCTGTGGCGATGATTATCCCCGCTATGGCAGGACCAATTGAGCGAGATAAATTAACAATAATACCGCTGAGGGTCACAGCTTGCGGTAGTTCTTCTCTAGGAACTAATTCTGGTGTCACAGCTTGCCAGACGGGCATATTCATCGAACTGCCAATACTTAGGGCAAAAGTTAGGACTAGAAGTATCCAGGGGGTTGTGATGTTGGTTATAGTCAGCACACCCAACAAAGTCGCCATAGCCAGCATCCAACCTTGCGTCCACAGCAACATCTTACGGCGATCAACAACATCAGCGATCGCTCCTGCTGGTACAGCCAGTAAGAAAAACGGCAAGCTAGATGCCGCCTGCAACAGCGCCACTAATAATGGTGAGTTGGGCGCAAGGGTTGTCATCAACCATGCTGAACCTACATCGTGCATCCAAGTCCCAATGCTTGACACCGCTGATGCTACCCATAGGGCACGAAACACCGGCTGACGCAGGGGAGTCCACATGGAAATAGCAACTGCTGATGGTGATGTCATAGGGAGATGCAAAAGTATGGTGGATGAGGAAAGTCAGGGCTATTTCATTTAACCTTGCGATTGCCCTGCAATTAATAATTTCCATGAAAAAGACTTTTTTGTGGCAAGAGAGCAGGGGGAGGCTTACAGGTGTAGGTCGTTTACAACTAGATCGAGTTCTAGAACGCCTGGTTGCGGTAACTAGTTCAGGACTTACGCAACTGTCACAAGCAATGGCGCGGTGTAGCGGCGCCGCGCGCCAAACAACTAGGCGATAAACATGGGAACATCCGGACGTTTTAGTTGCTGAACTAAAGCCGTGGCGTTAGCCATAGGCATACCTTACACACTTGTTGTACAACGTCCGTAGAATCTTGAGATAAATCGTTCGTAGCGATAAAATCCGTTCTGTCGGTGGAGATAGTTACCCGGAACAGTTTCACTTTTTTGGCGGCGGGGAACTTCTTTATTTTAAGTATTTTACCTGATTTCAACTCCTCATTATCCCAAGATAACAATTCAATTCTTTGATAATCTTCTTGCTTTCCCGTATCATCAACAAGTCGATTACGTTTCACAAGGAATCGATCGCGGTTGCATAGATACCGTTTCCCTTGCCGTCTGTGTGCCGATCGACTAATGCCGCCAGTTCTGCACAGTTAGCGATAGCGTTCGCGTAAGCGTCCGCTCTGCGGAAGCGCTGTTGCGTTCGCGTAGCGTCTCCGACAGGAGAAGCGCAGATCGCTGCCTCGTGGTTCCGTGTCTTAATCGTCATGCTGTCCTAACTTAAACTCTGCTTCTGCGCTCATTATAGGAAGAATTCTCTGTTGCCACGCCTTGCTTGAGAGGATTAGGCAATCATCTGCCAGGTTTGTGTATTCATGTAAAAGCTTTTCAAGCCTAGGATAAATTCATGCCGTAAGAGAAGGCTGGCAATCGAAAGTTAAATCATTGGACTCGTCAAAAGTGGAAACCGCTGCTGAACTGTGCCGTTAGGCATCTTCGGTTGTCAAAATTGGTTTCGACATTTTAGGAGGAAATTTATGTTTGTAGTGTTTGGCGCGACCGGACAAACGGGTTCTGTGGTTGCCGATACGTTGCTTGAAAAGAAACGAACGGTGCGCGTCGTGTTGCGAACAGACAAAGCTGCTGACGCTTGGCGGGCGAAAGGCGCGGACGTTGCTTTCGCTGATGTCACTGACGTAGGTGCGATGACTAATGCTTTAGACGGCGCGATCGCCGTTTATACCTTGAATCCGCCTGCTTATCATGTTGCCGATATGTTCGCCGTAGCGAAAAACATCGGCGCGGCATATGTCGAAGCCATCACGCAATCGGGCGTGCAAAAAGTTGTCTTGCTTTCTTCGTTCGGTTCGCAGCACGCCACTGGCACGGGTAACATCCTGACGACTTACTTTTTGGGAAACATCTTCGGCGGTTTAACCATTCCCGTCACTTTCCTGCGGGCGGGGTATTTTATGGAAAACTGGAATAGCGTGGCTGCGGTTGCCGCCGAAAAAGGCATTCTGCCGAGTTTTCTTCAGCGGCTCGAACGACCGATTCCAATGGTTTCGGCAAAAGACATCGGGCGCACCGCAGCCGTTGCGTTGACCGAAGATTGGGCAGGCAAGCGCATCATTGAACTGCACGGCGCGGCAGATTATTCGCCAAATGATGTCGCCGCCGCTTTCGCCGCCGCTCTCAGGCGCGACGTGCAAGCCGTCGCCGTTCCCGAAAGCGAGTGGCAGGCGACGCTTACCAATTTCGGTTTCTCGCCCGAAGTCGTTAACAATTGGTGCGAGATGATGCGCGGAATCAACTCCGGTTATATCGTTTTTGAGGACAGCGGAACCGAAACTCGCAAAGGCCAAATAACCATCGAAGATTTCGCCGCCGAAGCTGCAAAAGAGCAAGACCTGATTTAAAGGTTCGCGCGCAAAGACTCAATGAAAAATGTCTTTTCTATCAAAGCGACACCGAACAATTCAATGGACGTGAGGGCGAAACAGCTACATCGGGATACCTACACCTGGTATTTCCGCATGCAGGACGGCAAAGCGATTGAAGCGATCGCATGAACTGGATATGCGCTCTTTTGGGTTGCTATCGGTTGAACCGGATGCGCCGGTAGAGAAATCACTCTTGTTAGACTATCCACTTGAACATAGGAGAAAAATGAAAGCAGTAGTGATTAACGAATACGGCAATGAGAGCGTTTTGGATTACACCGATGTCGAACGTCCAGAAGCGAAAGAAGACGAGGTTTTGGTGAAAGTTCACGCCGCGGCGGTCAATCCGGCGGACTGGAAAATCCGCGATGGCGCGGGCGAACGGTTCGGCTTCAAACTTCCGCTCATTCTTGGCGGCGACATCGCCGGAACCGTCGAAGAGGTTGGCGTTGGCGTTGAAGATTTCAAGAAGGGCGATGCCGTTTATGGGATGACCGTGTCCAGCCTGTCCGGTGGTTACGCTGAATACGCCGTCGCCAAACCGGACGCCATCGCGCCCAAACCGGAAAGCCTCGATTTTGAAAATGCGGCGTCGATCCCGATTGCCGCGTTGACTGCGTGGCAGGCAATATTTGATTTGGCGAATGTGAGCCGCGGGCAAAAAATCTTGATAACCGGAGCGTCGGGCGGAGTCGGCTCGATGGCGGTTCAGCTTGCCAAAGCGAAAGGCGCGTTCGTTATCGGCACGGCTTCAGGCAAAAACCAACAGTTCGTCCGTGATTTAGGCGCGGATGAGTTCGTTGATTACACGGCGCAACCGTTTGAGGAAGTCGTCAAAAACGTGGATGTCGTTTTCGATACGGTCGGCGGCGACACTTGCGAGCGAGCGTTCCAAACTTTGAAAAAAGGTGGCTTTTTGGTTTCGGCGGCAGAGCCTCAAGCCGAAGAGAAAGCTAAGGAGTTCGGCGTCCAAGGCTCATGGCTCTCCTGTCAGCCGAGCGCAAAGCAATTAGCCGAAATCAACCGTTTGATTGAAGAAGGCAAATTGAAGACATACGTCGAAACGGTTCTGCCGCTCACGGACGTGAAAAAGGCACATCAACTTTCCCAAAGCGGGCGCACACGCGGCAAAATCGTTTTGCAAGCCGAGGCATAAATTTGAAGTGTGGTGAAAATAATGGCGCAACTCGACAAGTCATTGGAGCGGGTGCGGTTCAGCTTGTGGTTACGGATTTAGGAAATTAGTTAGTCACATCAGTGCTGCTGTTGCCTCAATCTCAACCAATGTTTCTGGAGAGGCGAGTGAGGAAACGCCGATTCCAGTAAGAGCTGGACGCGACCCTTCTAAAAATTGTGCAAGAACCGGTGCGATATCCTCAATGAATTCCCCAATTTCACCACGAATATAGACGCGAAGGCTAAGCAGATTTTCTACAGAGCTTCCCGATGCCTCTAGGACGACGGTCAGGTTAGTCAGCGCCTTTGAGAGTTGCCCCTCGACGGTATGGGATGAAACTTGGTGGTTTGCGTCCCAGTCAACTTGACCAGAAATGTAAACGGTAGCCGATGCGGTATCAATCACCGCTTGGGACATTCCGAACGGGCTTCCATCATGAAGTTGTGGCGGATTGATCAGTTGCTTTCTCATTGTGTCTAATCCTTGTGCGTCTGAAAGGGCGTTGTTGCGTGAAAGAGGGGTTGCGGGCGGGGGAGACATGATAAATTTCAGTCGCCACACAAAAACCTGCCATGAAACCTCAATACTGCATCCGCAACTGGTCTGAGTGTAACGCTGAATTAGACCTCCTGCACGAATCCTGAGCAGGGAGTTTCATCATTAAATCACTAATCTCAACAACGAGGAAAATAACCATGACAAACAACACAAAAATCGCATTGGTCACAGGAGCGAGCCGAGGACTGGGCAAAAATACTGCTTTGGCACTTGCTAAAAAAGAGGTTGATGTGATTGTGACGTATCACAGCAGCGAGGCAGAAGCAAACAGCGTTGTCTCTGCGATCACCTACGGTGGGCGCTTTGCGCCATCGCAGAAATGGGTGGTAAAGCTGCTGCCCTGCAACTGGATACTTCCAACACGAAAACCTTTGATGGGTTTGTGGCACAAGTCAAACAGACACTTCAAGACAACTGGCAGACAGAGCAGTTTGATTTCCTCGTTAATAATGCTGGCACTGGCGTATATGCGCCTTTTGCCGAAACGACCGAGGAAGACTTTGATCACTTGATGAACATTCATGTGAAGGGCGTTTTCTTCCTGACACAGAAACTGCTTCCTTTGATCAAGGACGGAGGACGGATTGTCAATCTTTCGACTGGTCTTACCCGTTCTACTCTACCGGGCTATGCTGCGTATGCCAGCGCGAAGGGCGCGATCGAGGTTTTAACTCGATACATGGCGAAAGAACTGGGATACCGACAGATTGCGGTGAATACGATCGCTCCAGGCGCAATCGAAACTGATTTCGGGGGTGGTGTCGTGCGTGACAATCCAGAAATTAACCAATTCTTCGCGTCGCAAACTGCCTTGGGTCGCGTGGGTGTGCCGGATGATATTGGTGGCGCGATGGCGCAGAGCGCCCGCTTCGCGATCGCATCATTGCTCTGTGAAGAAAATCGATGGGTGAATGCACAGAGAATTGAAGTTTCTGGTGGTCAGTATCTTTAATTCCAATCAACCTCAACAGTAAGGAAAGTCATCATGTTGAATGTAGAAAATAAAGTTATCGCCATCACTGGAGCCAGTAGCGGCATCGGCGAAGCCACTGCGAAGCTGCTCGCCGCAAACGGTGCAGAAGTCGTTTTGGGGGCACGTCGGACAGACAAGCTAGAAAAGCTGGTCGAGGAGATTCACGCATCCGGTGGTACAGCAGAATTCAAAGCGGTAGACGTCACTGATCGCGAAGATGTGAAAGCATTCATTCACTTCGCCAAAGACAAATTTGGTCGCGTCGATGTCATCTTTAACAATGCAGGCGTGATGCCCCTATCCCCGATGAATGCCTTGAAGGTCGAGGAATGGGACAACATGATTGATGTAAATATCCGTGGCGTATTGAACGGCATTGCGGCGGGTTTGCCAATTATGGAAGCGCAAGGCAGTGGTCAGTTTATCAATACCGCGTCCATTCTGCAATGTGCCGCGTCTTACAAAAATTGGGATGAAATCGTAAAAAAAACATTGCGGAGTAGTCAAGCAGCAACTCCAAGAGTCCAAAAACTCAGAGCAGAATATTGGGAAAAGGTAAGAGATATAGAGCCAGATAACTTAGTATTTTTAGATGAGACAGGAGTTTTACTCGGTTTAGCCAGAACTCATGCACGTTCACATTCGGGAACAAGAGTATACGAGCTAAAACCATTTTATAGCGGTGCAAAAGTCACAGTCATTGGAGCCATTAGTATGAAAAAAGTTGTGGCATTAATGACAATGAATAACTCAATGGATAGAACAGTATTTGATGTATTTCTTGAGAACTTTTTAGCGCCTCAATTGTGGTCAGGGGCGGTAGTAGTTATGGATAATTTCCCTGCCCATAAACTAGCATCAATTGAACCCATGATTGAAGCTGTAGGTGCTAAACTTATTTGTTTATCCCCATACTCTGCGGATTTTAATCCCATTGAGTTATGGTGGTCACAACTCAAATCTTTTTTACGCAGTTTTGCTCCAACTACAACAGAAATTGTTGATACAGTCATCTCAGTTGCACTCAACTTAATGAATCCTCAACATTTAAAAAACTGGTTTGCTAATTGCTGTTATTGTACCTCATAACAGTGGGAAGTGCTGTATTATGGAATCAGTCTAAGTTAAAAGTAAGTAGAGCACAAGTTAAGTTGAAAACATATGGATAACAATAAACAAATTTACAATTACACAGTTCTTCTGGAAAAAGAATCAGATGGAGGTTATCACGCTTTTTGTCCTATCCTAAAAGGTTGTCATTCTCAAGGAGATTCTTTTGAAGAGGCCATCGAGAATATTACAGAAGCTATTGAATTATATCTTGAAAGTTTAAAGGCTGATAATCAGCCAATTCCTAGAGAAGATTTAATTGTTAAGCCATTAAGTATCTTGGCATGAGTAATTTTCCTAGTGTCAAAGCTAAAGAATTTATCAAGGTCATTGAAAAATTAGGTTTTTATCTTGACCGTCAAAAGGGAAGTCATGCTATTTACAAGGATAGTCATGGAAAAAGGGTTGTTGTTCCTATTCATTCGGGAAAAGACCTAAAACAAGGAACTCTAATGGGCATGATTCAGGATATTGGTATTGACAAGGAAACTTTCTTTGATTTCTTAGAAAAATAAATTAGGTGTAATTTTATTGTTTGGTGTCGGTACTCAACTCAACCCAGGACTTACGCAACTGTCACAAGCAATGGCGCGGTGTATATGATACAAAAGGTTTTGCAGCATCTGTGTCACATGGACTATGAGTACTCTTTGCGCCGACACGCCGCACTATATTGCCGTTTAGTTGTTTCTATTTCTTCCGAGAGAATTTTTTTCAACTCACGAGTAAACGACGCACTCATCTAAGAAGTTACCTCAATCAACTCTTGCCGATGACTGATTAACTCAAAAGTGATAGAACCCACATAGTCAGAAGGCACAATTCTATTTAGAAGGATGAGTTCTGGGATCATTTCTCGAAGCTTTTGCGTAAGAACCTCCGTTGTAGAAGCTTCAGTGACTAATCCAGGCACATCTTCACTAGTTGCAACCCAGACTTGTGCTTCCCAATCCCAAAAGGCTTGAACCTTAAATGTGATTTGTGTCATTATCAAGCGCTCTGTAGACTCTACGACGTAGTTATTAGTTTAAAACAAACTTACAGGTGTCTCTTTATTAAATATTTAACTGCTCAACAAAAAAGTTGTTAAATCCTGTATAATATGTAGTCCCCGCAGGGAACCAAAAACAAGACGAGTTGCAGCAATTGGTTGTCTAAGTAATCCCATTGCTAAAGGAAGCGCCTGCAAAGAACCATTATTGAATGCATGGGTGAGGTTTGGAATATTGTGGTGTGCGTCGTCACTGATGACTCGTAGCATTCCCACAGCAATTCCCAACTCACTCAAAACTTCTAATGCTGCAAATCCCTCCATGTCTACAACGTCAGCACCATATGCTTGACCTAATAGGAGTTTTTCACTGCCAGAATAAATCAGGCGATCGCTTGTCAAGCCAATACCTGTCAACACTCTATCTTGTAATTTTTGGTGCAGTATCTCTGTTAACTCTTGATGACACAAAAGCTCAGAAGTCTTTTTATTTTCTTCGCTACGGTAAACACAGCTGCGATACAGTACCGCCTCTCCAACACTGTATCTCGGTGACAAACTGCCACATAAACCCATCAGCAAAACTCTGGGTTGCGGATGATGAGAAAGGTGCCCTGCTTGTAGCCATTTTTCTAAATACTTGGTCAATGCTGATAGTCCCATAGGAATGGGAAAAACGGGCGGTGTAGGAACCGCTACACGATTTAATCCTTTGTAAACAGATTTGTACTCTGCTCCTTGGGCAACCAGAATGGCATCAACAAGCATTGTCTAATTTATGAATGTCTCTTAATTATTTAAGCTTTGATCGTAGTTAGTTTAACAGCGTCATAGTAAGGGACACGACTCATGACACTTCGCACGTTTGTTACAGGTGCTACAGGCTTCGTTGGAGCTAATTTGACACGGTTGCTAATTGAACAAGGTTATGCAGTCCGGGCATTAGTTCGTCCTAACAGCCGCTTAGACAATTTACAAGATTTAGACATCGAGATTGTTAAAGGAGACCTAAACGAGCCAGATTTGCACCGGAAAATGCAAGGTTGCCAAGTTCTGTTTCACGTTGCAGCGCACTATTCTCTTTGGCAAGCTGACCGGGATGCATTATATCACAATAACGTCTTAGGCACAGGCAATGTGTTAGCAGCAGCTCGTCAAGCAGGAATTGAACGTACCGTTTATACCAGTTCCGTCGCGGCTATTGGGGTTGGTGCAGGAAAGATTGTGGATGAAACTCATCAAAGTCCGCTTGAGGAACTTGTTGGTCACTATAAGAAGTCTAAATATCTAGCTGAACAGGAAGCAAAACAAGCGGTAAAAGAGGGTCAAGATGTTGTGATTGTCAATCCAAGCAGTCCAATTGGTCCAATGGATATCAAACCTACTCCCACTGGGGATATCATACTGCGCTTTCTGCGACGGCAAATGCCTGTTTACCTAAACACGGGTTTGAATTTTATTGATGTGCGCGATGTGGCGAAGGGGCACATTTTAGCTTTGGAAAAAGGAAAAACAGGAGAACGTTATATCTTAGGCAACCAAAACCTTAGCCTCAAAGAACTACTAGACCAACTTGCCGACATCACAGGTTTGATTGCGCCTCAAAAATCTATTCCGGCTTGGATACCCCTGAGTTTAGCTTGGATTGATGAACAAATTCTTGCTCCTTTGGGCAAGCCCCCCTCGATTCCTTTAGATGGTGTTCGCATGGCGCATCAACCGATGTATTACAATGCTTCAAAAGCTGTTAGAGAATTGGGTTTACCTCAGACTCCAATAACAACTGCTTTAAAAGATGCTGTCAGTTGGTTTGTGGCTCAAAAATACGTTGAGGTAGCATAACGGTGGTAATCTACGATAAACGTGCTAAACGCTCCTAGAATATCAAAATTGATTGAGCGCAAACTGCTTCTGGCTAGAGTTTACAGCAGAATACATCCGTCAGGAGTCAGGAGTCAGGAGTCGGGAGTCAGAAGTCAGAAGTAAAATTTGCTCTATATCTGGCTCTTGAGTTGAAAATGTGTATCTCATAAAAAGTGCAAATTGCTGTATATCAAGGTGTAGAGGAGAATTATGGGAATTCATTTACAACAAGCCGTAGAAGTAGGGAAATACATAGTGACTCAACGTCTTTCGGGTCGCAAACGGTATCCCCTAGTTTTAATGTTGGAACCATTATTCCGGTGTAATCTAGCTTGTCCTGGTTGTGGCAAAATCCAACATCCCAAAGAAATACTCAAGCAACACTTAACCCCTGAAGAATGCTTTGCCGCAGTGGAAGAGTGTGGAGTCCCCATTGTCTCAATTCCAGGTGGAGAACCTCTGTTACATCCTTACATTGATGAAATTGTGCGGGGATTAGTTAAGCGCAAAAAGTTTGTTTACCTGTGTACCAACGGTTTGTTGTTAGAAAAGAGCTTGGATAAGTTCCAACCTTCCCCATATCTGACTTTCAGTGTCCATTTAGACGGGATGCGGGAGTTGCACGATCAGTGTGTGGATCGCAAAGGAGTCTTTGATATTGCAGTTGATGCGATTCGTGCGGCAAAAGCAAAAGGATTTCGTGTCACAACAAATACCACAGTTTTTGAAGGTGCTGACCCAAAACAAATACAGCAGTTCTTTGACTTCCTCAACACACTGGGTACTGATGGCATAATGATCTCCCCCGGCTATAGTTACGAGTGGGCACCAGATCAAGAGCATTTTCTTAAGCGTGAACAAACACGCGCACTCTTCCGAGAAATTCTAGCTCCCCATAAGGCGGGTAAGAAAAATTGGAACTTCAACCACAACCCATTATTTTTGGATTTTCTCATCGGCGAGAAAGACTACGAATGTACTCCTTGGGGAAGCCCAAGCTATAGCGTTCTGGGTTGGCAAAAGCCCTGTTATCTGCTTAATGAAGGTTACTATAAATCTTTCCAAGAACTGTTAGACAAAACCGACTGGAGTCAATACGGTCGTGCTAGTGGTAATCCCAAGTGTAAAGATTGCATGGTACATTGCGGCTATGAACCGACAGCAGCAGTAGATGCGATGCAACCGGAAAACCTAGCTCGTTCGGTTGGTACTTTGTTGGGGATGAGTAAGTAACTTGACCGGCGTTGCACGAGACGTTGCATGTAACGTCTCTTCACCTGTGAAATCTTCACTACGTTCTGTAGAACTCCTGCAAAAGTAGATTTTTTTATATAGAACCACAGATGTAGGCGTAAGCCGTGCCGTAGGCTACACAGATAAACACAGATAATTCATCGGTGTTCATCTGGAGGACACTGCCTTGCGGGGGTCTCCCCCCAACCCCACTCCGTGGGGACCCCAAAGCCCCCCGTTGTGGCAAGTGTCCGTTGTCCATCTGTGGTTCACTTTTAAAAATAATTGATGAGTGCATGAAGTCTTGCGTTCTGGCGTTCTTCTGAAAATCACAATTCCTAATTTAGAACAGTCGCAGCTATGGCTTATTGGTGAATATGCTCTTTCCTCCCTTGTCGGTAACAAGAAAGGCTGGCATAGCCAAATTTTTCAGCAATGCCTCTTTCTTAGGATTTTCAGTGAACAGAAAAATCCGGTCGGAACCTTGCCATAAGCGACGCACATCTTCATAAGTTAAAAATATGGGTGGGGCATCCGGATAGCGGGAACCGAATTCCATGATCAGAGTCCGACCGTTGAGGAGTAAGATTTGCTCGTCAATATAAAAACGCAGGGATGAGCCGGTTTCATAATTGCCATTGATCACAATTTTGGCGTTCGGTTCCCACCTCTGTTTGATTTCTTGAGCATGAACACGTGAGGAGAGCACTGGTTCAAAGTGAATCAAGGCGTTGTTAGAGCAAATCACAAGTAGTCCCATCGTTAGGACCATTGCTGTCATGGCGCGTTCATGGTGTTGTCGGTAGCGATACCAAAATGCTAGCCCAAAACCGATGCTCACCACCAATGCCGCAGCGATCGCCGGATAGCGTAATTCTGCCAAAGCTTGTGGTGTCAGGTCAAGCAAATGTCCGAGCGAGAGTGTATATCGTTTGTCGTCGGAAGAAACTTGATTGAGGAAGGACGAAAGGTCTCCTGTTGGCTGGATATTACGAGCGTTCCAGACTAGCAATCCTAGTACAGCAGCAAAGACGACTGCGATCGCTGCTAAGATTCCATTAACCCACAGTAAGTACTTTTGTATTTTTCCTCTCTCGGCTTCAGTCAAGGCTACAGCAAGCAAGAGAGCCAGCGCCGGGTAAGCAGGAAATGTGTAGTACTCTTGGTTGGAAGAGATACTGAAAAAAATAAGAATCACTCCTGCCCACAACCATAGATAAAGGTTCACCTGCGTCTTTTTATCTTTCAGCGGTTGCAAATGAGGTCGCTGTGTGATGAGGAGTGGAAATCCTAAACTCCAAGGAAATAACCAAACTACGTGCAGCAGCCAATAACTCAAAACAGGCATTTTGCCATAATCTACTGGGTAGCGTTTGCTGAAAAATCGCAAGAAGTGTTCGTTGACAAAGTAAAACCAGAAAAAATGTTCGTTGCGAAAACCAGCAAGTAGATGCCACGGTGCAGCAATGGCTAGAAACAAGGCACTACCTGAAAGCAACCGTAATTGTCTCCAAGCAGAGAGGTTACCAGTCAGTAACAAAAATAGAAACGCGGGAGTTACTGTAAAGACAATGCCAATCAGCCCTTTACTCAACACTGCTAAGGCTGTAGCAGCATAAAATCCGTAATAAAGCCTTTTTTCCCAACCAGTACCAAAAAACGCCCGTAAAAAACACAAGTGCGCGATTGTGAATAACAGAGTCAGCAGTGCTTCTGGAATCATGATGCGAGTGAACAGAAACATCGCAAAACAGGAAACCAGAATCGCGGCTGCATAAAGTCCTACTTTTTGCGAATACGCCCATCGCCCGAATATATAAGCGACCAAGCCCAGCAGCACAATTGCGACCACTGTGGGAAAACGTACGGCAAATGCATTGATCCTAAAGATTTGATAAGAACTTGCTACTAACCAATAAAGGAGGGGAGCCTTTTGCAAATACCGAACTCCGTTGACATACATTGTCACCCAATCGTGGCGCTGTAGCATCTCTTTAGATGCTTGGGTATGAACTGCATCCGCATTATCAAAAACAGAAGGCTCAAAAGCAATGCTGAGGTAGATGAGCGCGCTCAGAAGGAGCAATAAAATAATAGGTAAGTGTTTACGCATAAGTAAGTAGACAGACCATAACTTACGCATTAAGAAGAAACTATTCCAGAGAATGTCTAAGAATAACTTCTTCTGTTTTTCCTAACTTCTGCTTAAGGGACAAGTTATATGTTAAATCTTTATGTAACTAGGAACACACGCTATTAATCAACACGAGTAACAAAACAATTCAAAATTTATTAAGAACTTTAGTTGTGGGTATCAAGCCCACTTCCAAAAAAAGAACAAACATGAAACTATTAAGGAGTTGGCAATGTCTAACAGTTTTGTGAAAAGAATCGCTGTATTTGGCTTACTATGTTCCTTGCTAACAATAACAGCTGCTTGTGGTGAAAGTTCTAGTGACACGAACTCTACACAAATCAATCAAACAACAGAAGTCAGGAATGGGCAAGTCAAACTTAATTGTTCTTCTAACTCACCAAATGCTCAAGCCACGACAACAGTAACTGTTAATGGGCAACAGTACAAATGTGAAAATGGTCGGACAATTCAAGTGAGATAAAGGCTGAGTTTATACTCTAAACAGCCCAAATCTACAGCTAACTTGATAGTACCTTGGCAAAATCATTTGTCCTTTCCACGAGTTTACCGCCTTTTGTCAGTCTGAGTCTCCGACCACGCCACTCGAAGGTGTCGCCAACAAAGCTGTAACACCACAATCCAAAACTGATGAGATCGCGTAAAGGTACTAACCACAAAAACTTTTTGGCGACCGGATCTTTGAGGGTTCTGACTCCAACGACCCATGCCATAATCAAGCGGGTACTCCAGGTAAGTGTGGCGATCGCCCAACCGAAAATTGACCCACCTGTTGCTATCAACAATAATAAACTAATGGCTGTGCCGTGGGTAAAGATCAGCCCCGCATAGCCCCAAAATCTTGAAACTCGCGTGCAGCAATTCCAGCGTGTTTGACGGTGGATGAAATCAAGCAAGCTTTCTGATGCGATCGCATGATCAATCACATAGTCAGAAAGCACGACTTTGTAACCTGCTTGTGCGCTTAAATACCCAAATTGGAAATCATCTGCCAGATAATCGGCAATTGCCCCAAATCCTCCTATTGCTTCCAAAACACTTTTACGGATCGCAATGGTTGGACCAAGGGCAAAGTTCATTCCCTCCAGTGACCTTGCGATTAAAATGCTAGCAAGGTACTCAGTGGATATACCGATAGCTTCCAGGATTGCCACCCATCCTTGAACCTGGGGACGGTACAAACAGGTGACAACACCTACCGTTTCGTCCTGCATTGGCTGAATAACTCGCTGCAAATAATCAGATCCGACGCGCACATCGCTATCCGCAAGCAGTAGGAGCGAATGTTTGGCAAGGGTTGCTGCATTCGCCAAATTACTGACTTTCAAATTCGTGCCAATTGTGCGATCGCTCACGACCAGATGAATATCCCTTTCTGGGAAATCGTCAATAATTTTCTTGACAACTGTCACACTTGGATCATGTTCATCGCGGACACCGAAGATGATTTCGTACTCTGGATAGTCTTGTTGACAAAATGAGGCAAAGTTTTCGTAGGAATCGATATCAAGACCGCAAATGGGCTTGAGGATCGTGATGGGTGGATGAAAGTCGGGATCAATCTGTGCCGGATGGGAAAAGAACTCAAGTGCTGCATAGATGCCATAGCAGTAATACCCAATTGCCACCAGGCACAGAATCAGGAGTAGTAATTGGTGCGGATATATCATTCTCGTGTTGACTTAAGCCTTCTGGTTAGCAACAAACTGCTTGCGTTTGGCACGTAAGCTGAGGTATTCCCGTGCTTCTTTGTAAAGGCGACTGCGTTCCTCAGAGTCGAAAACCGCTTTCTTGAGAATGCGGGCGACAATGCGGGGACGGAAGTAATATTTGCCGTAGAAATCCTCAACAGCCTCCATCATTTCACCGCGTGACAAGCCTGGATACTCAATATGAGGCAGCTGGTGTCCTGTTTCGTCAGTCATCTCAATATCAGAGCGCAGGTATCCGTTAGCTTGGACAAAGTTGTAAAGTTCAGTACCAGGATAAGCATGAGCTACGGAAACTTGGATGGTCTCGCAGTCAAGTTCTTTAGCAAACTTCAGCGTCTCCTCGATAGTTTCTGGCGTCTCACCGGGCAAACCAATAATGAAGTCGCCATGAACAACAATGCCAGCTTTTTTAGCGTTCTTCATAAACTCACGCCCATGCTCCACTGTTGCACCCTTCTTAATATTCTTGAGGATTTGAGGATTACCTGACTCGAATCCTACAATCAACAGGCGACAGCCAGCTTTCCGCATTGCTTGCAGCGTTTCGAGATCAACGTGGACGCGGGAATTGCAAGACCAGGTAAAGTTAAGAGGCTCGAACTTTTCGCACAACTCTAGCACACGCTGTTTCCCGACGGTAAACGTATCATCGTCAAAAAATATCTCTTTGATATCGGGGAAGAGTTCCAGCGCGTATTTCACCTCTTTAGCAACGTCATCAACTGCTCGCTGACGCCACGCGTGACCGTCGAAAGTTTGAGGCCACAAACAAAATGTACACTTAGCAGGGCAGCCGCGCGTGGTGTAAAAGGAGAGATAAGGGTGTAGCAGAAATGGCACGTTGTAGCGACGCACATCCAAGTCACGTTGATAAATGGGCGTGACCCATGGCAGCGCATCTAGGTCTTCAATGGGCAACCGTCGCTCAGTATGCACAATTTTACCGTCTTGGCGGAAACTCACGCCTTTGATTTCTGCAAGCGGCTTCCCTGAAGCGAATTCTGTGACTGTGTAATCAAATTCCTTGTGTGTGACAAAGTCAATCGCTTCACTCGCCATCAAGCTTTGTTCTGGTTGTGTCGTGACGTGAGGACCGACAAAGGCGATTTTTAGCGATGGCTTTGCAGCCTTCATCATTTCTGCCAAACGCACGTCGCTATAAAATCCCGGTGTGCTGGTAAAAAGAACAACAAAATCGTATTCAGTGGCAATCCGAATTGTTTCCTCTGGCGAGACTCCGTGAGGTGTCGCGTCGAGTAGCCGACTTTCGCTGATCATTGCGGCGGGATATGCAAGCCAAACCGGATACCAATACGATTCAATTTCGCGTGTTGCAGGCCAACGAGAACCAGCGCCACCGTCAAAGTTTTCAAAAGACGGCGGGTTGAGGAGTAAAGTCTTCATCATAGTTTTGTTCCCCTTAGGGTTGGTAGCTTGCATCTAGGTGAAAACGTTGGAAATTATACGGCTAAAACTTTGCTTTAAGACAATTTTTGATATTGCTTTAACTATTCGTGTTCACAAATACGAATATTTGTCATCGTGACTTGCGATAGAAGCTTCGGCAGAACAATAAACCTCTTGTAAAAGTCGATTTTCTGAAAAAAACCACAGATGGACACAGATGGACACAGATAATTTATCTGCGTTTATCTGCGTGCATCTGCGGTTCTAAATATCGATTAATCATACTTTTGCAAGAAGTCTAATTCTTTTTGGGTTTGGGAGCCTATTTTCATCGCTTAATGGTCTTTTTAAGAAATTTTTCTAAACTATACCAGACTTGGATGGTTAAGGCTGGAGTAGTTTTTGGGAGTAAAACGAGGCAGATTCATCACCTCTGGTACACTCAGCTGCAAACTGAATCAGATGATGACCAACAAGCCCAACGTGGATCAGGTTTTCAATATTGCCTTGTTTGAGTGCGGGGCGGGCCATTTTCCAGAAAGTTTTACGGTAGTTCCCAAACACGCCCACCCGCAGTAGAATGTTTGTCATTAAAGTTAAACCTTTACGAATATTTGCCCAAGAAGTACGAGCCGGACTATTGGGAACAGCGATCCGGTTAGGGTAAGTGTGTTCCATGTTGTAGGCAAATCGCTGATATAAATAGTCCGGTTCATATGCCGTTGTGATGCAACGCCGCCACATCTCAACAACTTGTTCGTAAGGCATGAGAAACTCAATATTCGACTCACGATTTTCATCAAAGACAATTCGCCCTTCTTTTTCTAACCTCTGCCACAACGGAGTTTTTGGTAAGGCATGAAGTAGGTTAATTGTCAACATGGGAATTTGAGACAGACGAATAAATTCGAGAATTTTGCCTGCGGTTGCAGGTGTATCTGTATCAAACCCGATGATGATGCCTGAGACAACTTCCATGCCATAGCTATTTAAAACTTTCACTGCTTCCAAAATTGGCATGCTGAGGTTGTGAGTTTTGGAAATAGCTTGGAGTGCTTCTGTTTCGGGGGTTTCAATGCCACAAAAAACTGTGCAAAAATAAGCTTCGCGCATCATTGCCAAAAGTTTTGGACTTTGCGCCAAATTGAGTGTCGCTTCGCAAGCAAATTGAACAGGATAGCCATTGCGTTTTTGCCAGTCAATTAGGTGAGGGAGCAACTTCATGAGGGCGCGGCGATCGCCTACAAAGTTATCATCAACAAAATAGACTGCTCCTGGATTGCCAGATTCCAGCATAGCATCGAGTTCCGCAAGCACTTGCTCTGGAGTTTTAAGGCGCGGGTTGTTACCGTAAAGTGCAGGAATATCACAAAACTCACAGTGATAAGGGCAACCACTGGAGAACTGAACATTGGCAAGAAAATACTGTTTGAGATTAAGCAAATGATAAGCTGGGCTGGGAAACTCGCTTAGGGGAAGCCGTTCCTTGGTTTCAAAGCGAATTTGTTGTTGAGGACGTGTTGTGTGTAGATCCAAATACTCAATCATGGAGTCCGTGGCATCACCTAATTCGCCTAAATGTAAAATGTCAAAATCTAGGTAATATTCTGGACAACCAGAGACAGAAGGACCTCCCACAACTGTGATTTTGCCGTGTTTGTGGGCAATTTCATTAATCTTATTAATTTGTGGTTGCTGGATATGCATCCCACTAAGAATAACCACATCAGCCCATTGATAATCAACCCTTTTTGCCGAAGTGACATTTTCATCAATAAACCGGACTTCCCACTCTTGAGGTAAGTAAGCAGCCACAACTAAAATGCCTTGTGGCGGCATGAAAGCGCGGACACCACCCATTAGTGGGTAAGCGTGATGAAAAGTTCCAAACGAGCGACTGTACTTGGGAAAGATACAAAGAATGCGCCGATGATGGCACGGAGTGTAGCGGGTTCTCAGATTCTTGTTCTCAAGGGGCGGCTTCTCTAAAGGCATCACAGAACTATTCATTGTCATTGTCTCCTCACACACCTGAACAGCTAAGTTGATAAGACCTTTACAAAATTGTCTGTAATTTTCACTAGCTTACCGCCTTTTGTCAGTCTTAATCGCCGCCCCTGCTACTGACTTAGACTGCTGTTGCCATAGTCGAACAGAAAGTGAACTTTCAGTTCTGACAGCTGCCAAGGTTGCTATTTATCCTTATGGTATAGTCCTAGAACAGTAAAACAAGACAGCCTATAGATAGAAGATTTGTCATAAGAACTAAATAGTCAAGTGGCTTTGGGATGATATGAGCAAGCGTTTTTTATTTAACAATTCACGTCGCCCTGTCAGCATAAATTAAATTTCTTTGCATTAATTCGCATCAATTAACATGAGTTTGATTTATTTTCTTCTGCGTTCTTCTTGGGGAATGGTGACAATAGCAGTTATCACCGGCTTCCTGAGTGGCGGCAGTAGTGCTAGCCTCATTGCCCTAGTTGCAAGCGCCGCCAGTAGCAGTGCTACTTCACGTTTGACATCCATCGCTTGGGGTTTTGTCGGACTTGCCCTAGTTGCGCTTATTACCAGTGTTATTTCTCAGGTGATGCTGATTAGGTTATCTCAAAATGCTATCTTTCAATTACGGATGCGCTTGAGTCATCAGATACTGGCTTCTGAGTTGGGTTATCTAGAAGAGCAAGGAAACCCGCGACTTTTGGCAACCCTGACAGAGGACGTTCAAGCTGTTGCTCATGCTGTTCATGTGATTCCATATCTCTGCATTGATATGGCGATCGTTGCGGGTTGCTTGATGTATATAACTTGGCTTTCCTGGTTAGTATTTCTATTAGTTGTAGCACTTTCAGTGGTGGCGATCGGCAGCTGTCAGTGGCTGTTAAACAGAGGAAAGTACTTCCTCGCTCTTGCCCGTGAAGACCAAGATGTGCTCTTTAAACATTTCCGTACTATTACAGAAGGAGTTAAGGAACTTAAGCTGCACCACGGACGGCGTCAAGTTTTCCTTTCTAAAAACCTGGAATCAACGGCGGCTCTATTTCGTCATCATAACGTTCAAGGTCTAACCCTGTTTACAACAACAACAAGCTGGGGAAGGCTGATATTTTTTTTCGCCATTGGTTTTGTCTTATTCGCGCTTCCCAATATACTCACTATTAGTCCCCAAACTCTCTCTGGCTACATCTTGACCTTTACTTACTTGATGTTGCCGATGAACAACATTGTGGAGAATATTCCTACAATTAGCAGAGCCAGCGTTGCCTTGGAAAAGATAGAATCGCTGGGTTTATCTCTAGCTCGTCGAGCTGAAGTATCGTCGATACCGCCTGTCACAAGCACCTCTTGGCAACGCTTGGAATTCAAAGGTGTTACCTACACTTACCGTGGGGATCAAGAAGCCAGCAACTTTATTTTGGGTTCTATCGACCTGAAGTTTCATCCACAAGAACTTGTGTTCATTGTTGGGGGGAATGGGAGCGGTAAATCCACTCTCGCCAAACTGATTACTGGACTCTACATCCCTGAAGCTGGAGAAATTTGGTTGGATGGGGAGTTGATTAACGGACAGAATCGTGAGTGGTATCGCCAGCATTTTAGTGTGGTTTTTTCTGACTTTTATTTATTTGATGAGCTTTTGGGATTGGACAATACGCAACTAGATATTCAAGCTAAAGAGTACCTGAAGCTACTCCAACTAGACCACAAGGTAAAAATTGAACACGGAAAACTTTCCACCACAAATCTTTCCCAAGGACAGCGTAAACGACTGGCTTTGCTAACGGCGTATTTGGAAGACAGACCAATTTATCTGTTTGATGAGTGGGCAGCTGACCAAGACCCAGTATTTAGGGAAATATTCTACACTCAACTTCTACCAGAACTGAGGCAGAGGGGCAAAACAGTGCTAGCAATCAGCCACGATGATCGCTATTTTCATTTGGCAGACCGGATCATTAAGCTTGACTACGGCAAAGTGGAATACGAGAAGCGGTACGGAACATGAGGAACAAAGTTCCAGCATTGTGTGAGTGAGTGCGAGGAGCAATTTTGAGCAAAACCTCTAGACGCTTAGTCAAACCTCCATAAACTCTGTTTGTTAAGGTATGGGTGAATGTGGGCGTCCGAACGCTTGAGGGCGAGTGTTTACCTGCTCATTTTGGTCAACTGTTCAATGAGGGCAATAACATCACTGCGGCTGAGTTTATCTTTGCCATTGGCAAGGGCATCAAGGGTGCCGTAAGCCAAAGTTAAGGGAATTTGGCAAAAGTCCAAAGCCGGACCATCAGGAAGGGCGCTGGTGTATGCATCTGCCAGTTCTAGATTGCGACGGGCATAATTATGCATATCTTCTGCACTCCAAGCCTCAGGGAAGAAGTCCACCCCACGCGCCATGTCTTCACTATGGTTCCGGATAATATTCACCGCCTGTAAGCCCCGACCAAACCCAATCGCATGGATACGGTTCGTCTGAGTCCCATCGTACCAAGCCCATAAATCTGAGAGCATCAAGCCAACTGCACCAGCCACTCCAAAGGTGTAGCGATCCAAGTCAGACTCCGTATGGATTTTCCAGTTGGTCTCTGCCCAGTAAGCCATTCTATCTGCCATTGCCGCAGTCGCATCCCAAATTCGAGGCGCAATGCTTGCAGGCGCAAGTATTGCCCATTCTCGAATCCGAAGGGAAACCTCCGGTAGTATATGTTCATGTGAGTTTAATCCTTTGTAGAAAGCATCGACTGCAAAACCATCACCTCCTGCTTGTAATATCAAGCTAATTGTTCGCAACAGCTTTGCCTTAGTTAAGTTATCGAGTTCTGAATGGTCTTCAATTTCATCAATCGCTCGCAAACACAGGTATGCTGACGCTACCGCCTCTTGCAAGCCAAGTGGTAACTGAATAATTGGGATGTAAAAAGTCCGACTCGTTTCCTTGAGGATGTTTAATGCATCTCCATACAAGTCCATAAGATTGCAACTCCATTGGCTATCATTAACTTTGCTTAATCATTGTTGGGGAAAAAGTCACCCCTCAAATCAAAAACGCTGAAATTGGTATTCTTGTTTACCCAAGTGCGATCCATCGCAAAAAGCATTGCGTCCCGCCCGATCGCCTTAATTCAACGTGAGTTTTGAAGAACTTCTCCCACCCCACCTCCTTTTCTCTTGACAGGAGACGGAGGTGTTATGTATCCCCGAAGTGGGGAGAGGTTTGGAGAGGGGACACAGATGACATCGAACTCACGTTAATTCACAATCGGCTGTCAAGCTCAACCCAATTCCATACTTGCCCACCTCTGATTCACAAGGCAGATTTAGATTATCTATTTTCTTTGCTCAAAATAAAAAAATGTTATGACAGTACTATATAATACGTCCATAGTGCTGCTAAATATTTAGTGACAACTCCTATGCTATAGGGATTGCGCCTTTATGATAAACGCGATCGCGCAAGGCGCGGCTCCCTCTGGGAGCATCGCCCCAAAGGGGCGGGTGCTCTGCACCAATGCCCTTTGGGCACGCAAGGCGCGAACGCACAAAGCGCGGCTCCTCTTGAGGCAATTGGATTTTTTGAGTTTTGTCGTCAGGGCATCCAAAAAAGTAAAGCCAAATAGAAAAAGACATATCACAAAGATGTAATATTTTTGTGTGATTTACTGTTTTTAATTATGTTGGCAAGCAAAATACTTTTTCATCAAGGAAGCTCAATATATTGACATTGAGAATGCTATATTTTCCCTTGTTGGAGTGAAAAAATATTTTTTATTTAATTAAATAAACTTTATTATGTATAGGACAAAAGCTTCTTTCTAGTTCTTGCGTCATTTATCCAAGTGCATAAGTGAATGAGAATAATCTTTATAAAGAATGTAGAAAGAAGGCAGCAAAAATGAGGTGCATGTGTATTTAATGTTATTCTTTAATGGCTAATTAATACACAAGACAGCTTACTATTTACTTGTGCAACATTTAGGATATTATATGCACTAGTTTGTAAGGGGAAAAATGATGGTTTCTAAAACGTTAGCTCAGTCAATTGTTGATAAGCAGTTAGCTGCTGATAAGTTAGAGCAATTCAAAGAAGAAATGAAGCAGTTAGTAGGTAAGGCTTTGAAGAACTCTAACTTACTTGAATTGGTTGAAAACTATGGTTTAACAGGAGAAGATCTTTTGTCATTTCAATGTACACTTGATGTTAATAAAGTTAGAGAATTTAGTCAAACTGATGAAGGTCAAAAAGCCAGCGAATTGTTGCCAGCACTTCCACATGATGAGGAACAGCTATCAGTGTTTGCAATAGGCTGGTGTTTCCCTTGTGCTACCTGGTGTCATTAATTAAGGCTGCTGACTTATGTGCTTGCTAATTAACTAATCTATGATAGATAAATGTGGTGTTGCTGAAGTCATGCATGAAAAAGATTTCATGTAATTTCAAAACCTTTGTAGAGACGTAGCACTGCTCCGTCTCTACACTTGAATCTATACTTCAAATCAGCAGCGCCATAAATTTTAGACAGTAACTTGCTCAATTATGACGTAGACTCCAATACAGTTTGGATAAGAGAATTCAACTATCGCTCTCTCTTGTAGAGATTACGTAAATTATTTTTCTTTTCATTTACACACCTACACCCTTATCCCCCTAAACCCTTTGTTTTCCCCTACACCCCTACACCCTTATCCCCTTACACCCGCAAGGGAGCGCATTGACTGAAATCGGTGTACTCTACTAAGCTGTTGTGCATTTAAATTGCACATTATGAGCGTGAAGGCAGATCATTTGTCAAAAGTCAAAAGTCCAGAATTACTATTGACAATTGATCTCTTGACTCTTGACGACCCTAACAAGTAAATATGCGCTCCTAGATGTGTTTTAGCTTAAATGTTGCTACAGCGTTACCATTGTTCACCAAAAGCTACTGTGCGTAGAGGAATATCTGGTATGACTACTCTTGCGAGCCGATTTAAAGGGTTAGGAATTACTATAGGCGCTGTCATAATAGCTTTCTCTACAAACAGTGCTATTGCCCAAGTCACTCCGGATGCGACTCTCCCAGATAATTCTCGCGTAACCACGCAGGATAATTTAATAAAAATTGAAGGTGGGACTCAAGCTGGAAGCAATTTGTTCCACAGCTTTAAGCAATTTTCCGTACCCACTGGAACTACAGCGCTCTTTAACAATGCTAGTAACGTTGAGAATATTATTAGCCGGGTCACGGGTAATTCTATTTCTGAAATTTATGGCACTCTTGCGGCTAACGGTACAGCAAATTTATTTCTGATTAACCCGAATGGGATTATTTTTGGTCCTAATGCGACCCTTAACATCGGCGGTTCTTTCATAGCCAGTACGGCAAGTAGTCTCAATTTTGCTGATGGTACTAAGTTTAGTGCGACAGATCCCCAAAGCACGCCTTTGTTAACAGTAAGTGTACCGATTGGTTTACAATTCGGAGCAAATCCGGGCAGTATCCGCAATCAATCTCAAGCGAGTCCAGAGGGAGCAATCAGTAGTTTAGGAGGACCTGTTGGTCTACAGGTAAAGCCTGGCAAAACCCTAGCGCTTGTGGGCTCAGATGTCACGCTTGATGGTGGAAATTTAACAGCAGAGGGGGGAGAAATTGAGTTGGGAAGTGTAGCTGGTAATAGTCTGGTCACTCTCAACCCAACAAGCCAAGGTTGGGCATTAAGTTATGAAGGTGTCCAGAATTTCCAGAACATTCAACTCGTTGCGCGAACTGTTGATGGTTCTGAATTTCCATCTTACGTGGATGCTAGTGGTGAAGGTGGGGGCAGAATTCAAGTTCAGAGTAAAGGTTTACTGCTCACTGACGGTTCACGGATATGGTCTCTAACTCTGGGTTCTCAATCTGGAAAAGATTTGATAGTGAATGCTTCCGAGTCAGTGGAACTCGTTGGTCTTAATTCAAGTTTGGCAAATTTAACTATGAGTACTGGAGATGGGGGAGATTTAACAATTAATACTCAAAAGTTAAGCCTGCGGGATGGAGCACAAATATCTACTGGCACTGTATTTAGCTCAGGTTCGGGGGGGAATTTGACTGTGAACGCCTCCGAGTCTGTAGATTTGATAGGAGAAGTTCCCGTACCGAATACGAAAAATAATGCACCCAGTGTATTGACCAGTGCGACGGCTGGTTCCGGAAACGCAGGTGACATTACGATTAACACTTCAAGGTTGCGTATTCAAGATGGGGCAGAGGTATCAGCAGAGTCTACTGGAGTACTTGATTCTAACGTATTGACACCAGGTATAGGACAAGGGGGAAATTTAACTGTGAATGCCTCCGAGTCCATAGAACTAGTTGGCATTTCACCAACAGGAATTCCTAGTCGCTTGACAGCTGCAACTAGCGGTTCTGGAGATGCTGGCAAGTTAACAATTACCACTGGGCAATTGATTGTCCGGGACGGAGCAGCAGTCACTGTCAGTAGTGAAGTTCCAGACAATTATATCTACAACGGGCATGAAATGAACTTCGGCAGAGCAGGTGAACTCAATATCACTGCTCGTTCCATCCGGTTGGACAATCAAGGCAAAATTACTTCTGAAACGGATTTAGGGCAAGGGGGAGATATTAATATACAGCTGCAGGATTTACTACTGCTGCGCCGTAACAGTCAAATTTCCACCAACGCAGGCAACGCCCAGGCGGGTGGAGATGGAGGTAATATCTCTATCAATACTCCTAATGGCTTTATCGTCGCCGTACCAGGAGAAAACAGCGATATCACCGCCAATGCTTTCACGGGTTCTGGTGGCAAAATCCAAATCAATGTCACTGGTATTTTTGGCATAGTGCCGCGTTTTCGAGAAGACTTGGCAAGGCTATTAGGAACTAACGACCCACCCGAACTAAACACCCAAGAGCTTCTTACAAGCGATATCACGGCAATTTCCCAAGCCAACCCTACTGCAAACGGAGAGGTGATTCTTGTCAAACCTTATCTTGACATCAACCGTGGATTAATCAACTTGCTAGTAGAACCACGAGAACCGAGACTGGCACAAGGATGTGATGCAGGTGTAGCGCAAAATCAAAGCGAATTCATTATCACCGGACGCGGCGGCATACCACCCAATCCTAGGGAAATTCTTAGAAGTAACAATGTGCAGGTAGATTGGGTGTCCTTGGAGGGAAATGCTAACTATCCTGCTAAGGGTGTCCAAAGTAGGGAAATACAAGGACAGGGATCTGCAGTAATAAATACACAAAATAACAAATATGTCAACCCCTCACAGAATAAGATTGTGGAAGCGCAGGGGTGGGTGGTGGATGGTAATGGTGATGTGATTTTGGTCGCTCAGATACCTACTGTGACGCCCTACAGTTCTTGGTTCAACTCTGCATCTTGTAGTGGTCGTTAGCAAGGGTTTCGGAAGTTGAACGTTAGAATTTAGACTGGCTCACTTACAGCAGAACTTCACCCCCCAACCCCCGCACAGCGCTGGCTCCTCTTTGGCAGCACAGAGAGATTTTTGACCTTCCTTGCTTGCAAAGAGAACTCTGTAGAGGCGGAGGGCTTCCTGTTAGAGTGCGGCGGCTTCCGCGCCCGCCTCCTATGTCCTAATAACTTTAAGAATTTTCCCACTCCTCGTCACCCTGTCAGGTTGACACCAATGGGGGTGGGGTCTTGCCTTTTCAAGATTGGCTGTGACATACTCAATCAATAAAATACGGTATTTCGATGTATTTAGTGTATTTTTAGGATAAATTTGCAAAGTTGCTGCGTTGACGGGTGTTTAACCTAAAAAGCTGACCTTGTACTAGGAATGAATAATGCTAAAAGACTCTCAAGGACTGGAAGTGACAACAGACTCAAAAGAGACTATCGCAGCCATCGACCGTTTCATCACACAAGCCCTCAGCTATGGCAAGGATGCTGAAGCTTGTATCTTACGGGGGATTGCGGCAGACCCAACCTGTGCTTTGATTCATGCCTATGCAGCTGCTCATTACCTCTGTCAAGAAAACGCTACGGCTTGGCAGCAAGCTACACCCCACTTACAAGCGGCTCAACAGCATTTACCAAACGTCACAAAGCGAGAGCAGTTGTACATACAAGCAATTTCAGCCTGGGCTACAGGAGCAATTGACCGAAGGATGCTCCGCAGGAGCCGCCCCAAGGGGGGGATGCTCTCGAAGGGAGGCGCCCAAGGCGCGCTCGCATTACACGAGGCTATTGCTCAAGAGTTTCCCCAGGACCTCATATCAGTTCAGCAGGGACAATATCACTACTTCTACTTGGGCGACAAAGAAAGATTGCTCAAAATTGCTCAAAAAGTTTTAAGAGCCAATCAGGAAAATCATTACCTGTATGGGATGGTGGCTTTTGGTTTGGAACAGTGCCATCAGTTGATGGAAGCAGAAGCAATGGCTCGAATGGCAACGACGATGAACCGCCATGACCCTTGGGCGCATCATGCCATTGCTCATGTCATGGAAACTCAAGGACGAGTCGATGAGGGGATTGCCTGGATGGAAAGCCATGCTGACACCTGGGAAAACTGCAACTCCATGCTGTACACACACAATTGGTGGCATGTAGCGCTGTACTACCTTGAAAGAGGCGACGCAGAAAAGGTATTAACGCTATACGATACTCATGTTTGGGGACGTGCCCAGAAAGAATCTCCTAAAGACCAAGTAGGGGCGATCGCCCTGTTGTTACGGTTAGAGTTGCGTGGAGTTGATGTTGGCGAACGTTGGCAAGTTTTGAGTGCATATCTTTTTCCCCGCCTTCACGAACACGCATTGCCCTTTCAAGACTTGCATTATGTCTACGCACTGGCAAAAGCAGGACGTAGTGAATGGTTGACCCAAATGCAGCTCAGTATGCAGAAACACGCTGCCACAGTGAATCCCTACTTACGTCGAAACTGGTCTGTTGTGGCAATTCCGGCTGCTAGAGGTATGGTTGCTCACGCCAAAGGAGACTGGTCAACGGCGATCGCTGAACTGAAACCAATCTTGCCCCTATTGCACTACGCTTCTGATACCGTTGGCGAATTCCCAAAACATCTAAACTGAACGGGTCAGTTCAACAATGAAACGATTGAGAGCTTTTTGAGCAGTTTTATACCCAGGTGCTTGTTTACCTAACTTCAGTTCAGACAAAACACGGTCACGTAAAATTTCAAGTTCTGCAACCATTGGCAGAGCAATAGACTGTTCTGTAATAACGGGATTAGATGTTTGATGAAAATCCTCTTGTCGTGTATTACACGGAGGAGGTTCGTTTTCTGGTCGAGTCTGAGTGAAATTTTCTGAGTCTAACCGTGTAATACTCGGTAGATTCTTATGCCTAGTAATGTGTTCTAAATAATCAGCCCTGGTTAAGCCTAAGCATTCAGAAGCAATACCAATAGCCTTCCAGGTTTCATCAGTTAATCTCAATGAACGAACTAGACGATAATCTTCATTCTTGAGAGCAAATTTCCCCTGAATATCTCGTTTTAGCATCCCAACTTCCGTGTATGACACCGTCTTAGTTTAACCTGAAAACCAGGTCTCTCACCGAGTAATACACGGAAAAAGCAACAGATTATTTCGTAGGATTTAAATGTTTGGTTCTGCCAGAAGCGCAAAGTGTGAGGAGCGAGTTTTAGCCCGTGGTATCTCCTCCAACCAAGCGAAAACTCGACCTAGATTGATAGCGGCTGCCGTCAGGATATGCTGTAAGTGAGTTTTAGCTAGCCCAATATAACGGCAGTCGCGCATTTCAAATGCTCGGATTCCTTGAGAGATAGTTCCTTCAATACCTGAGCGCAGCCCATACTGTTTTTGAAACTGTTCAGTTTTTTGTCGTTCCCTGGCTTTTTGAAGAGCTTCGTAATCGGATTGCACCTGTATGGTTAACCCACGAGGGTTTGTTTTTGCACGAGTGCATTGAGACCGAACCGGACACGCTAAACAATCACGCTGCCGAAACTCGACGTAAATTACGGGTTTTCCATAAACGTCTTTATTCTTTTTCCAAAGGTAACTACGCTTACCTTGAGGACAATATACGGCTTTATGCTCCCAATCTATTTTAAAATGAGATAAATCAAATCCAAGACCTGCTTTTGCTTGCCATCCAACGTTGAGGGCTACTGGCCCGAACAAATCAATGTTATAGTCTCGCTGTGAGCTAGAAAGCAATTGGGAAGAAGTATACCCTTGATCAACCAAATGCTGTTGAGGTAAAAGGTCTTTCTGCTCCAGAGCTTGATGAATTGAGGGAACAACCGTTTGGTCTTGACTTGTAGCAGGAGTAGATTCTACATGAGTAATGATATGAGGTAAATTTTCATCACAACTTTCTGTTAGATGCACTTTGTACCCTGTCCAGTTGGTAGTGCGCTTAGTACTATTACGCGCTTCTAAGTCGTAGGGTGAGCGAATTCGTAGTGCCGAAGGCGGGCCATCTTTTTCATTGCGTAACTGAATTTTCTCTGTTGGTGCATAGTATTGCTGTAACCAGACCTGACGCAAAACTTCTACGGCTGGCAGTTGTCGCAATTCAACGGGTGCTGTTTGAGAATAGATAGCATCAAGTAAATCAAAGCCATCAGCCCCAATTGTCACAGCCAAAGCTTCTCGTTCTGGAGCCGTTCTGGGTAGTCGGGAATCTTCAAAGCGTTTGCTATAGCGGTCATACCATTCGGGGGGAGCCAATGACTTCAGCCAGGTGGGTGCTATTTCTGCCACAGCATTTAAAGTATACCGCAGGGTTTCTCCCAGATGTTCCAGTCTTGTTAACTCTCTGACCACCGCTAGTATATGAGTTGAGTCAGTGCGCTGTTTTCCTCTTGCTGACAGCAGTTTGAGTTCCTGAAATCTCAACAGCATCTTGTCTAGTATTTGCTGCTCAATACCACCTGAGATCAATCGATCACGGAATTCGCTTAAAATACTAAAGTCAAAACCTGGATCTGTTAACTCCAACGACAAAGCATATTTCCAATCAATCCGTCCTTGCACTGCTTGGGCTGCTTGCCTGTCTGAAAGATTTTCTAAATATTGCATCACCAGTACCATTGCCAAACGCCAAGGTGCAAGTGCAGGTTGACCGCGTTGTGGATAAAGCGATGCGAAATCTTCATCCTGATAAAATACCCCAAGTTCATCACGCAATCGCATATATAAATTACCTTTGGGAAACGCGGCTTTGGCTACACGTACCGTTTCATTGGGAACAGGAGGAATTTTTTCCGGATGTAAGCACATATACTGCCTCCAAAGGTATTTCTTCTAGTTTATTGATAATTGAGGCAGCTAAGTTCATTTTTTGTTACCGTGTATTACATGGTGGAGTGTAGCTCTCTTTATCATGTAATACACCGTAAACTCTCCGTTTTTATGTTAAGTAATATTTCGCCAACGGTATCAGATTGGTGGAAGCCATGCTCAACGAGTTTTGTTTGAGCAAGTTTATCTAGATGCTCTGTTGCGAAGTGAAAAGCAAAGTAGAGTTTACTGCACAATGGCTTGAGACCAATATCGTTTGTCTCCAGAACGGCTGTAGAGACGTAGCATGCTACGTCTCTAGGTTAGATGGGTGAGAGCGGTCATCTTCGAATAGTGCAAGATATGCAGTTTAACCAAAAGCCTCAAACCCGTTATTTAGACACATATTGTAAATATCAGCAAGTACGTTGTACTCTTCCAACTTCACCACTGCAAAACGTTGAACTGCCACTTGTTGCATTGCGGCTTGTAGTTCTGCATCTGGCTTAAGTAGGGCAAAGAGAAGCTGCTGAATCAGGGATGCCCCAAGATGCTGAGCTACCACCAACGGCGGCATAGGAGACGGTTCTAGCACTTCCACTACTTGCAGATGATGAGATAATTCGGGGAAGTCGCGCAGTTCCTGCTCTAATACGACACTGTCAATTGCTGCACAATCTACCAAACCGTCTGCAACCCAACGAATTGAGCGCTGGTGAGAACCTGATTGTATTCCTTGCTAAAGAAGTTTTTGGGATGTCCGCCTTGAATTAACCGATAGCGCAGCAGGTTGTAGCCGCTGTTGGAGCCTGGATCATTGTAGCAGACTTTTTTCAGAGCCAAATCCTCAAAGGTTGCCAAATTGCTGGCAGCATTCACAATCACGTCTGAAAAGTAAATGGGACGGTCTTGATAGCGTGGTGCTTGCATCACTGGAGCAACCAAAGCTTGCAACTGATGTGGTACAACCTGGCAATAGCGAATCAACGGTAATCCACAAATGAATGCCAAATCCAGTTGGTCTTTTAAGAGTACGGGGTCTTCTAGTGGACTGCATTCACCTTGGTAAAGCTGTGTTTCAACTCCCAAAACACGACCTAGATAAGCCAAAATGGTTTCGTAGAAATTGAACCAATTAGGAGCCAGGTAAGACACACCCCGCAGTTGAGTTAATCTAGTGACTTGCGGCTGAAGGTATGCCACTTATGTCCTCCAACGCCTTGATGAGTGGAAACTAACAGTAGCTTGCGGTAAGTCCAATGAATACGTAAGAACATCAAACTTAGCAAGGTCAGCAGCCCGATAATGAAAACTGTTCCATATGCCTTAGTGTCCCACCAAAGCCGCGTCAGCATTGCTTTACCGAGTCGCACAGGCTCCCACAAGCGAGGTGTTTCGCGCTTTGAATCGTGGATGTTGACAACCAATGATGTCGCTCTATTAGCGCTTGCCATTTTTATTACTCCTGATAACACCCAACCTAAACTACTCTATTTCACTACTAAAATACGGTAAATCAATCGACTTAGTTGTGTTAAAGGCAATATCTCATAGCTGGCTAAAAAAAGCAAGGTCTAATGCTCATGGCTAGCGGAAAAGGCATGCATTTTAAAAACTTCACCTAGCTCTAGCTAGTGTGAGTTTTGGTGATTTCTCTTTGAATTTTTTCTTGCTTTTTTAACCAAATCATGAAAAAATAATTTTTATTTTTTTTATAAAATCTATCGATTTACCGTAGATTTGATGAACAAAATCCAATAGGTTTCAAATAAGATTGTTCGTAGGCGCGATTGCTTATGTAGAGACGTTGCTGTGCAATGTCTCTACACGCGTGAAATTGTCACAAATCACCATTAACTGAACGGTATTGAATAATGCCGCAGTTTTCGGCTTGTGTGTCAAATCAATGCATATAACGAAATCTGGTCAAAATTATGAGTCAAATTTTAGAAGAAGTCTTATCTGCAAACCACGCTTACATTGAAACATTTGGTAACAAAGGCGAACTCGCTATGCCTCCACGCCGTCGGTTTGCTATTCTTACCTGCATGGATGCTCGACTTGATCCAGCCAAGTTTGCTGGATTGGTTGAAGGAGATGCTCATGTGATTCGTAATGCAGGTGGACGTGCCAGTGATGATGCTATTCGCTCGCTTGTCATCTCTTACAAACTACTTGGGACACAGGAGTGGTTCGTGATTCACCACACTGATTGTGGAATGGAAACCTTCACCAACGAAGTCATGCGGAATTTACTCGCGAGTAGTCTCAAAACCGCCCTTTTAGATGACAAGGGTTGGCATGATGTGGACTTGAGTTCGGGAGCGGTTGAAGGAGAGTTCATCGATTGGTTGACTATCAACGACCAGGCAAAAAGTGTCTGTGCAGACATAAAGCGGATTCGTTCGCACCCGTTGGTTCCGCGTGAAATTTCTATCTACGGCTACCTCTATGATGTTAAGACTGGGAAATTGATTGAAGTTCCCGAAGCTAAAGCAATTGGTCAAGCTTATTTATAATTCTTAACAACCCAACCTGATTTGGGGAGTTTAACTCAGGATTACGGTTTTTCCTAAGTTCATTGAGTTTCTCTAGATCCTCAATAATTTGAATTAGAATCTCAAACCAACCCCACCTTGTAAGGCAAAAGCCGTACCCCCGTCACGGACAGCATCAAAGGCAATGATAGCGTTACCAAAAATCACCGTATTGCTATTTGGGACGACGTAATCAATTCCTGGTTGCAGGGCAAAGCTAATCTTATTACCAACAGGGGAAGGTGTATCACCGCCAGCTAAAACCAGTCCAGCTCCTATATAGGCATCGGTTTGCCAGTTGATGGGGTAGTCATAGGAAACTGTTGGCACAAGGGCGACATTTGAACCAATGAAAGCCTGAGCGCGCAAAGAAACAGGCGTCTCAAGAAGCTTATAGCGACCGGCAATAACCCCTCCAACTCGGGCACCATCTGCAAAACCAACCCCAGCACCAACACCGACGTAGCTGCCATATGCGACTTGAGCTTGTGCTGGTTGGGTAGATTGAGTAAAACTTAAAACTGAACCAGCCAAAAGAACGGATACTAAGTACTGAAGATGCTTCATTGCCCCACTCCTCACACAACTCCTAACTTAATTATCGTAGATTTTATACTTAATATTAGTCAGTCATGAGTTAAAAGTTAGGAGTTAGGAGGTTTGAATTGTCTCCCCCAACTCCCCAACTTTATTTATGGGCAACGAGGATGAAGACCTCCTTGAGTGCAAATGTAAGCGATTTGCTTGGCATCTAAATTTTTAACTTGAGTGAAATCTACTCCATCCACGACAGCAGATTGCGCTCCTATAGCTGGGGTTTGCACAAATTGCTCGGTTTGGTCTTGTTTGCTGGAGGAAAGAATTGTGCCCTGAAAATCAGCTCCTGTGAGATTTGCCCCCCGTAAATCTGCAAGGCTCAGGTCGGCATTTCGTAAGTTGGTATTTTCCATGTTGGCGGAGCGCAAAATAGCATTAGCAAGACGAGTGGCGCTCAGGTTAGCATTACTGAGGTTGGCATGATCCAAATAAGCTCCTGTGAGGTCTGCTCCTTGCCAATCAGTTTTAATTAAGTTGGCAAATGACAATTGGGTTCCTACCGCAATGACGCGACCCAGACGAGCAGCATACAGATCCGCGTCTTTCAAGTGTGCATTGCTCAAGTCGGCTCCTGTAAGACTGGCATTTTCCAACACGACACCTTGCAAATCGGCTCCTTCTAGCTGAGCGCTACTGAGGTTAGCACCAGTTAGGCGTGCATTGGATAAGTTAGCTTTGTAGAGAGTGGCGCGGCTCAAATCAGTACGGCTCATCAAGACACGGCTAAGGTTCGCTTCAGCGAGATTAGCTTGCGTCATCCGTGCTTGGCTTAAATCAGCAATCCTATCGTCGTAGGTATCCCAGCGACCATCTTCGCCTGCTCCCCGGAAGCGACTCCCCTTGAAGCTGCCAAAGGATAGGTTTGCGGATTTGAACTTAATTCCCCCTAAATCAATTTTATTGAGTACTAAATTGAAGGAGTTTGGCTCAGAGCCGTTTTGACCGAGGTGGACATTGGTTAGATCCAAGTCATTGCTTTGACCGTTGTAGACAGCCAAAATCTTATTAATTGTACGCTGGTTAGCTTGCAACTGCTTTTGTAGCACTTCTCGTGGTAATGCTCTGCTGCCTCTTCCAGGCTCTAACTCGCCAACCAGGAACTGATTCATGCGTTTTAAATTGGGGATAGCTTTAGGTCCAACGCTTACCAAAGCTTGCTGAATTGTTTCAACTAAGATAGGGTTGGTTTCCTGAGAAAGCAAGTTGACAAGGTATTGGATTGCCTGGGGATCATTGAGAGTACCCATTGCCAATATTGCTTTCTGGCGTTCCTCGTTTGTCGCTGCCAATTTGGAATTATTTAACTGTTCAATAAGTGCAAGAAACTGCTGGCTGTTGCGCTGCTCGGTGAGTTGCTGATTTTGCAGAGTTTGAATGTAGACTTGAGTCCCTACTAATATTGCCAATACTGCACTCATGCTAAGGAGCGCCACTCCAAGCAGCGTCTGACTTGGATATTGTCGCATCCATCGCCACAGCTTAGATTCTTGGCTTGGCTGGTCTGGGGTGATTACAATTGATGCGATCGCGTCTTCTTCGTCTGTTTCGGTCAACTGAGACTGAATTCGTTTGCCATCATGTTGAGATGGTGATGTAAATGGTTTGGTGGCATCTATACTGTAAGTCCCTGCGAGTCGGTCGTGCAGTGCGCGACGGTTTTGCTGCCAAGGGAAACCTGTCGCTTCCAACACAAGCATGATAGTCGCCAAGCTCGTAAAAGCACCCAAACTGGGAAACAAGAAGCTGTTGCGCCACAGAAAATAGGCGATCGCCGTTGGCAAACCCCAACGACCGACTCCCTCTCGCACGATAACGGCTTTGAACCCTGGCGGTTTCCCAAGAGCGTTGACAACTTTAATCCCAAACTGATGTTTCGCCAGTGTGCTACCAGTTTTAGCCAGTAAATACAATTGCCAGCCCGAAAGTGTCAGGGGTGCTAGCAAGGCTATTGTCCATAAGAAATTGCTGGGCCATGCTACGTTACGGATGCCGTAGCTGACAGGTAGAGCTAAGGGGCGGGCGATCGCACGTTCCGTCTGTACTAACAAGGGGTTGAGTGGCACTCGATTCAAATCGCTTCTAGAATTGGCATATGCACCCATCCCAAAGGGCACCAATCCACTGGCAACCACCAGTGTCATTTCTGCTGCCCAAGCGGCAATGCGCCTAGTCGCTAAGGACAATGAGTTGGATTTTCCCGATTCTTTGGCTCGACTAGATTGATTACTTCTCCTCACACTTGGGGTTGCCATTGGATAATTCCCTTTAAAGTTATTTCTACGCCACTCTCTGCACGGTCAAAAAAACTACTGCTTATGCGTGAGAGTTATTGGATACCAAAAATTTGTATCCAAGGTACACTAAGATTGACAATAGTGCCAAACTGATCGCTGCAGCCACAAGTTTAAGTACTGCTTGTAGTATGGCAAAGCCTAACAGCAAAGCTACGCCAGAAACTATTAGCTTTCTGACTCCAGACAGATTCTTGAACCAGTTCACAAATCGCCTTAGGCGGGAGTAAAAGCTTGGACTTGACTGAGAGGAAGTTTTTATTTTATCTGACTGGGGAATGAGCACAGACGAGGAATTCATTGCCTCTAGCTTTTCGAGGCGACGCTTTAAGTCTTCTTCTGGTTGAGGATTCATCTATTTCTACCTTAGCTTCAACACTTAACAAACAACGAACCAACCAAATCCCTTTGTTTGGCTGTTGTCTTAGTGATTTTAGCGAATGTCTTTGTTTTAAAGACTGCTGTTGGTAGTTAAAAATCAAGCTTTTGATATTGGCTTTGCCTAAAAAATTTCATCTTTTTATTTAACCACATAATTATTCATCTTAACTAATAATAATTTATACGTTGCCGTCGGGAACAAAGACAGTTTGTTATCGTCTTTTCACTTTAGAATATGTGGTTCAATAATTGCTATATAAAAAGTCGGGGCCTGACCATAATTATGAAAATGCGTACGCTATTTCCAGTAGTTCCCGCAGCATTAGCGATAAGTTTAGCTCTCACCAATGCTAATTTGGCTGACGCACAAGTTGTGCAAATTAATTCTAATTTGCAGCCAGATCCGCTGATTGTGAACGGTACATCTGGGGGAAAACTCCAAAGTAACTGCGGCAATATAGCAGATAAAGCCAATCAAGTTCTAAAAGTTACAGAATCACTGCCTTACCTACGATTAACAGTTGAAAGTAGTGGACAACCCACTCTATTAATTGATGGTCCAGGGGGACGCTTTTGTGTATTAGCAGATAGTTACTCTGGAGGCAAACCAGAAATTTCTGGTTATTGGCAGGCAGGAAACTACTCTTTATACGTAGGAGACTTATCCAAAGGACAGTATACCTATACTCTATCGATTTCGCAACAAAAGACGCCTAAAAAATAACCAATAGTTTAGAGTGAAATACTTATAAGATTGAGGGAAAAAGTAGGCAAGACATTCTGTATGCTGTTGACTGCTGATTTTTAATCATCAATAGTCAACAGATCAAGAATTTGTAACATTTGGGCTTAAATATGTAACAGGTTAGAAATAATTCATGAATGTATAAAAAGTACTATAGATCATTATAGCGGGTAGAGACATTACCAATATTTGAAACTGTGCCTCTTTTGGTCACAGGCAAGTCATATAAGGCTATTTAAGTAGAAGGGCTTAATTAAATAAAAACTCGGGCGTTAGGGCTTTAGCCCTTTCAAATCTTATACAGAGTGATAAATCGCTCACTACAAACAAAAGTTTTATCTTAGATTTAATTACGTCCACCTACTTACCGTGAATTCTTTAGATAGTCACCAAATCACTCGTATTTACTGAACAGCTTATTTTGATATATTAAGTTTCCCAGCATGAGATGGTAGGAGAGAGAGGTCATGTTTGGGTTGAGCGATTCAGCAAGGTGTAGAAGCAGGTGATCGCAAAAAAAAGTTTATAACAGTGCTTTTGTTGTTGAGATTGGGGTTGAGTGTACAAGAAGTCAGGCTAGCAGTACAAAATAAACCACTTTCTGCCTCCTGTGGATATTGACTGCCAAGAATTTTTAGTTAAATTTTGTTAAGATTGGAGTCGGTACAAGCACTTCTGCCTTCTCTATTCATTGCCTACCTTGGAGATACCCCATGTTGCGACTTGAACATATTAGTAAAATTTACCCCACAGGCGAAGTCCTCAAGGATATCAACTGGGAAGTCAAAGCTGGCGATCGCATTGGTTTAGTTGGTGTCAACGGTGCTGGAAAGTCTACCCAACTCAAAATTATCAATGGAGAAATTGAACCCACTTCTGGCGAAATCATTCGTCCTGCCAGCTTACACATAGCATACCTCAATCAAGAGTTTGAGGTAGACCCTACTCGTACTGTTAGCGAAGAATTTTGGACAGTCTTTAAAGAAGCTAACTCTGTGCAGCAGTCTTTGGCGCAAGTACAGCGAGACATGGAAAGCGCCACGAGTGAGGAACTCGAAAAACTGATCCACAAGTTGGATCGTCTACAACGGCAGTTTGAAGCCTTGGATGGCTACATTTTGGATGCACGAATTGGGAAAATTCTACCAGAAATGGGGTTTGCGCTAGAAGATGGCGATCGCCTAGTCAGTGCCTTTAGTGGTGGTTGGCAAATGCGAATGGGTTTAGGCAAAATTCTCCTACAAGAACCTGACTTATTGCTGCTAGACGAGCCAACTAACCACTTAGATTTAGAAACTATTGAGTGGCTGGAAAATTACCTTAAAGGGCTAAATACCCCTATGGTGATAGTTTCTCATGACCGTGAGTTTCTGGATCGGCTCTGCACCCAAATTGTAGAAACGGAACGAGGCGTTTCCAGCGTTTACCTTGGCAACTACTCAGCATACCTGCAACAAAAATCAGAAAATCAAACAGCACAATTTGCCGCTTACGAACGCCAGCAAAAAGAACTAGATAAACAACAAGCATTTGTTGATAGGTTCCGCGCCAGTGCAACCCGAAGTACTCAGGCAAAAAGCCGGGAAAAACAACTCGAAAAAATCGAGCGCATCGAAGCACCTACCTCAGGGTTAAAAACTCTGCAATTCCGTTTTCCCCCTGCACCCCGCAGCGGACGTGAGGTCGTGGACATCAAAGATTTGACTCTCACGTATGATGAGAAAATATTGTTTTTAGGTGCAAATCTTTTGATTGAAAGAGGCGATCGCATTGCTTTTATTGCTCCCAATGGTGCCGGCAAATCGACTTTGTTACGCCTAATTATGGGGATGGAAAAACCCACAGACGGTTTCATTAAATTGGGCGATCACAATGTGCTCCCTGGGTACTTTGAGCAAAATCAAGCGGAAGCTTTGGATTTGAAAAAGACAGTCATGGAAACTATTCATGATGAAGTTCCTGATTGGAAAAATGAAGAAGTTCGAACCCTTTTGGGAAGATTTTTATTCACTGGCGACACTGTATTTAAACCAGTTGCAGCATTGAGTGGTGGTGAAAAAGCACGTCTGGCATTGGCAAAAATGCTACTGCAACCAGCAAATTTATTGATACTAGATGAGCCGACCAATCACTTAGATATTCCAGCGAAAGAAATGTTAGAAGAAGCCATACAAAACTATGATGGCACTGTAATTGTAGTTTCCCACGACCGTTATTTTATATCCAAGGTAGCCAACAAAATTGTGGAAATCCACGAAGGTGAATTTCGCGTCTATCTAGGTGACTACCATTATTACTTGGCAAAAATAGCAGAGGAAAAGGAACAAGCAAAATTAGCGGCAATAGCTGTCGAAAAAGCGGCAAAGAAAGCAGCAAAAGCTGCTAAAGCATCTACCAAAAAGAAATGATAGCCCTGGGTAGATAGTGGTTAGTAGGTAATAGTTTTTTGACAACTAACAACCAACAATTCCCAGCCATCACAAAAAGTATCTAAAGATGAATAAAGTTTAAGAAATGTCTAAAAAACTGCAAAGCTGCTAAACAAAGAAGTTATAGCAGGAAACAGACTTAAAAGTCTTTCAGTGTGCGGCTTTTACGTTCAGTTTTTGTCCTAAACTACCTGGCGACAGCTATAATAAGCAGAAATTCACTTGCGGTTGTAGTGAGCAATGGTATCATTCGGGTATTACAAAAAGTAAAGGGCAGTTTTACTATGACCAAAGCACCTATTCCTCCCGTGGTGCTAGTCATTTTAGACGGATGGGGCTACTGCGAGGAAACTCATGGAAACGCTATTGCCGTTGCTAACACTCCGGTGATGGATAGCTTATGGGCGGCTTATCCCCATACCCTCATCCAAACATCAGGGAAAGCAGTGGGGTTACCAGAAGGTCAAATGGGCAACTCAGAAGTTGGTCATTTGAACATAGGTGCTGGTAGAGTTGTGCCCCAAGAATTGGTACGCATCTCAGACGCGGTAGCAGATGGTTCTATCCTCACAAATCCAGCACTTGTCAAAATCTGCAAGGAAGTGTGTAGTCGAAATGGCAAGCTGCATTTGGTTGGGCTAACTTCCGAGGGTGGAGTGCATTCGCACATTAATCATCTATTCGGACTACTTGAGTTAGCCAAGATTCAGGGAATATCCCAAGTTTGCATACACGCTATTACTGATGGGCGTGACACCACCCCAACTGAAGGTGTGAAAGCACTTTTACTTCTTCAAGAATACATCGACCGTATAGGAGTTGGGCGTATAGTCACAATTAGCGGTCGCTACTACGCCATGGATCGCGATCATCGCTGGGATCGGGTCAAACGCGCCTACGATGTGATGACACAGGATGGACCTGGCAATGAGCGTGCGGCTGTGGAAGTCTTGCAAGCATCGTATGCAGAGGGTGTGACAGACGAGTTCGTTGTCCCAGTAAGAATTGCACCCGGAGCAATAGAACCCCAAGATGGAGTGATATTCTTCAACTTCCGCCCAGACCGCGCCAGACAACTTACCCAAGCTTTTGTAAATCCAGAATTTAACGGTTTTGAAAGACAGCAAATCTCGCCGCTGTCTTTTGTCACCTTTACACAGTACGAGTCAGAATTATCAGTTGGGGTTGCTTTTGAGCCTCAGAATTTGAATAACATTCTTGGGGAAGTCATTTCTGGGCATGGTTTAAAGCAGTTTCGCACCGCAGAAACAGAAAAATACGCTCACGTCACCTACTTCTTCAATGGGGGTTTGGAAGAACCCTTTGAAGGAGAAGACAGGGAACTGGTAAACTCTCCGATGGTAGCAACCTACGATAGTGCGCCAGCAATGTCAGCCCAAGCCGTGACAGATGTGGCGATCGCAGCTATTGAAAAGTGCATATATTCGCTAGTTGTCATCAACTATGCTAACCCAGACATGGTAGGACACACTGGTAACATAGAAGCGACTGTGAAAGCAGTTGAGACTGTAGACCAGTGTTTGGGTCGCCTACTTACCAGCATCATTAAAGTTGGGGGTACAACACTTATTACCGCCGACCACGGTAACGCTGAGCATTTGCTAGATAGTGACGGGAATCCCTGGACAGCGCATACGACCAACCCAGTCCCTCTCATCCTAGTAGAAGGCGAAAAAGCAAAAATCCCAGGATATGGTACAGATGTCGCTATGCGAAGCGATGGCAAGCTAGCCGACCTTGCACCCACGATTCTGGATATTTTACAACTCCCTCAGCCATCGGAAATGACAGGGCGATCGCTGCTGCAAAGCGCTGAGTATGAAGTCCAACTCTCTCGCACTCCTGTAAAACTGGGACTGTAAAAGAGTTAAGTCAAGATGGATTATTTATGAATGATGAATTATGAAACAGACTTAACACAACTCATAATTCATCATTCATAATTTATAATAAAGAGTTTATGATTCTTCTGTCTTAAAACTTCTCATCAATTACATTAACTACCATGACCATTACTAACGTTGTAGAAGTCATTTGGGCATTATCCGCTATTGGTATGATTATCTTGGTTTTGTTACACAGTCCAAAAGGTGATGGTGTAGGAGCCATTGGCGGACAAGCCCAGTTGTTTAGCAGCACCAAGAGTGCAGAAAACACATTAAACCGAGTCACTTGGGCGCTTGCAGTCATTTTTCTCGGTTTAACTGTGGTTTTGAGTGCTGGTTGGCTCCCCAAATAAGATGGGGAGATAGGGAGATGGGGAGATAGGGAGATGGGGGGAAAAACCCAATACCCAACACCTAGCACTCGTAATAGTATTGTTAGGACTAGGATTACAAAAACTCTGTTTTGGCAGCGCTTCATTGCCGCATTAGCATTCGCTATTGGCACAGCGCTGCTTATTATTTTGACATACCTCCCATCCAACGCCATCCTTGTTACCTCTTCCTCATCACCCTCATCACCCCCAACTCCCCTCAAACCCCATCCCATACCACAAACACTGACGCAGTGGCAAGATAGCACCAACAGTGGTGACTATTTTTCTCAAGTGACTCCAATCCAAGTTGGTTATTTAGTTTGGTCGCAGTTTCCTGTTCGGGTTTACGTAGAACCACCGAAAGCAATAAGCAGCAAGCAGGCGGAAGAATGGGTTAATACCGTTTTACAAGCGGTACAGGAGTGGAATATTTATTTACCTTTGGCGGTAGTTGAACAGCTAGAAGACGCAGATATTACTGTTGTGCGAAAAGCCCCACCACTGCAAACTTCTCCTAATAGTAAAATACCCCGTGCGCGTTCTGCTCAAACTACCTACAAGTTCTATGTCAGCAAAAATAATCTTTTATCCCACCGCTTTACGATTCTGTTGAGTCCCAGCCAAACAGGTCAGTATCTCCTAGCAGCAACCCGCCACGAACTAGGTCATGCACTGGGAATTTGGGGGCATAGTTCGCTACCAACTGATGCCTTATACTTTTCCCAAGTCCGCAACCCACCGCCAATTTCTCCCAGAGATGTGAATACTTTGAAGCGGGTTTATGAACAGCCGACGAGTTTGGGATGGTCTTTGAGAGAAAAATAATGTAGGCGAGTAGGGGAACCTCCATACTTTTCTCAAAGCTAGTTTTTACACCTATGCCTGAAAAATGTGTTCAGCCCTCAGATGGAAGTCGGGGAAGGAAGGCGATCGCACCTCGTCCCCATTTCTAAATTGTGTCACTTGATACTCACCTTCAATTAAGTAGTAGATGGAAATAGTTGGTTGTTTGGGATTACCGATGTAGCGCTTACCTCCTAGTCCCAGATAATCCACAATCCAGTATTCAGGCACAACGATGGATCATTAGGTTACAGCCATCTGCATCTAAATAGACCACATTGTCCAGACGTTGCACTGCAACGTCTGGACAGGGTTTAAATGAGTGCATATGTGGTTCATTTATTTGAAAACCGCTGTAATTAAAAGCAAGTGAAGAAAGGTAAAAAGTCAAAAGTAAAAGGAAACCTCTTTTGACTTTTGACTGTTCTACGCTCCCCAACTTAGCGGTATGCGTCGTCGCTGTTCCAAAACTTTGGTATAAAGTTCTTCAAGTCGAGTAATGTTGCCGCTAAGAGTATATTGTTCTAATATCCGCTTTCTGGCTTTCTGCCCTAGCAAAGTTGTGAGTTCGGGATGATCTTGGAAGAGTGGCAACAGGGTTCTCAATTGTGGACGGACTGTTTTTGTGTTAAGAATGACACCCGCTCCTTTCTCAAGGACTTCTCCATCTGCACCCACATCTGTTGCCAAACAAGCAAGCCCACAAGCCATTGCTTCTAATAAAGATAGCGACAAACCTTCCACCAATGATGGTAAAATAAATACATCTGCTCCCCGTAAAATTTCGATCCGTCGTTGTTCATCGGCAACAAATCCCAACCAGATAACGTTGTACTCCAAACCGTAAAATGGTTCCAAAGAAGCCTTCAAGGGACCATCGCCAACAATAAGCAATTTGCTATTTGCTCCCATTTCTGCCTGTTTCCAAGCACGCAAAAGGGCTTCAACATTTTTTTCTGGGGCTATCCGACCTTGGTAAACAAACAAGCGCTCGGCTCGAAATTCCTCTTTGACTCTAGAAGGACCCGGAGAGTACTTATCAACGTCCACACCGTTGGGAATGACAGCAATATTTTGTTCTGGCACACCCATGCGAGCTAACAATTCTCGCTGAATTTGGGAAAATACAATCACGCGATCGTAGTTACCCAAAAAGGGTGCGTAGAGTTGATAAGCCAAAAGTTGTGTTCCCGATACCAGTTTTGCTCCCTTTCCAGCAAACGGTGTGTGGAAAGTGGCAACCAGAGGCAAATTCAGTCGCTCACAAATTTCTGGCAGAACAAAGTCCAGGGGAGATAGGGTCAAAGAAGCATGAACTATATCAGGTTTGATGCGTCGCAGCGACTGAGTTAAAACCTTAGTCGCTTTGAAAGTAGGAATTGTGTAAACCTGGGACTTGTAAATGAAGGGTAGCGTGACTTCTGGGCAATTGGGCCAGTTATCTAGGTCTGATTCTTCTTGGGCGAAGTGGAGAAAGCTAACTAGGTGTCCCCGGTCTAGCAAGGCATTTGTAATCTCTCTACTGTAAGTGACATTGCCACAAAAGGGTGATTTTTTTCCAATCCAGGCTATACGCATTCTTTGTTAGCTATCAGGAAAGCGAAATTATTATATTAGCTTTTTGTCCTTCTTTATCAGTCCTTTGTCTCGCTCTACTTGCTGGCTCTTCAACTATCACAAAATACAACCAATCGTTAGCTGTCAGGAAATTTTTTTACATTTCCCCAGGCAGCGCATTTTTGGCTTTACTTCTTTACTTACTTTATTTCTCAGTTGTTAATTTATAGAGTTTTCTAACAACTTACCTAGACGCTATACATAACGTCTAGCTAAAGTTACGATTGATCCCCAGCAAGTATCTGAGAATTTCTCATTGGGCTAAGTTTACCATGAAAACAGAAGCTTTCAGTAAATAAGCGATTGTAGAAAGCCGAATATTGAGTTTTTTTATCTATTAGCTACTTAGAAGAGGTATACCAGGTTAATATACCACCCAAAAAGACCATCGCTGCTAACCCCAAAAAGACTGTCTGTAATCCGACAAAGGTTTCTGCTACGCCTGCTACTGCTAAGGGTAAAGACAGAGCAATATTAATCACGTTGTTTTGCAGACCAAAGACTTTGCCACGCATATCAGGTGGTGTTTCTGTTTGGATAGCTGTTTGCATGGGGATACCCACGAGTGACCCAGAGACACCCAAGAGTGTTATCAACAGCAAAACGACCCATAACTGTTGGGTAAATATCGACAGACCAATGAGAGATGCTGCCATACCCATACATCCACACAGACTTAACTGGGTATAAGAGAAGCGCTGACCAAATAGACCTAAAAGAGTTGCTCCAAGAGCAATACCAACACCTCCAGCCGCTAGTAAAAAGCCGAATTGGGAGGCTTTCAAACCCGGAATTAATTCTGCCATGCGAACGGCTAAAACGGTTAATGCCGCAAATATGGAGAACAAAATTATAAGTTGGATGAGGGCATTGCGGAGGCGACGATTTTCTCGGAGATAGCGGAAACCATCTCGCAGGTCAGTAAAAATGTGAGGGGATTCTTTTTCTGTTTTTTGGGGTTGTTCATGAGTGACAAGCAGCAACAAAATGAGTCCAGCAAGCGCATAACTGCCACCCACCACAAGTTCTTTGCCTAGTCCATGACTACCACCTAATTGCGACCACACTTGGTCTGCTACAGCTAACAATGGTTCCCCAACAGCAAACCCGACGATCACCGAAGCCATCATTGTTGTGGTGTAAAGCGAGTTAGCAGAAAGTAAATGCTGCTCTTTCACCACTAAAGGAATTGCCGCCTGTTCTGCTGGTGCAAAAAACTGCGTCAGCGTGGAAACTAGGAAAGTCACCCCTAGGAGGATGCCAAAACCCACTGGCAACACTCCCAGTAATGGTTGCCAATCATGAGTCAACCACAGCAATGGTGGAATTGCCAAAACCAATAGACCGCGCCAAACATTCGTTGCTACCAGCACCGCCTTTTTCGACCAGCGGTCTACAAATACACCAGCGACGGAACCGAAGAGGACTGCGGGAATGGTAAAAGCCATCATCAGCGTCGAGACCCAACCACTAATGGTTTGATCGCTTGTTTGAAACTGAGTATTAATGATGGCAATCATCAAAACCAGATACACCTTATCTGACAGTTGACAAAAGACTTGACCACCCCAAAGAGCCAAAAAGTTAGGGTTTTTTATGATCGGCAAAAAACCATGCTCTTGTTTATCAGCTGATGCAGCTTCTCCATTGGAACCAGAAGAACCTATATCTGGTGGTTGCGTACTATGCTCGGAAGCATTACTTTTGCCATTTGCCTCACTATAAGTTAATTGATTTTCCGATTTTTGTTCACTTGGATTTGTAGCATCAGTTTTTGGTATTTCTGATGTACTTTTCTGGTTTTCAAAAAGGTCTTTTGCCGACATTTCATGAACTTGAATAGGACTAGATAAAGACCTTGGAACACTTGGGTGATTGGTTACTTTAGGCACCGATGCCCTACTCTGTTTTTTAGCATAGCCTTGTGACAACGGCAGGATATTCGTATCCAAATCAGACGGTTGCATCATGGTTGGCAGCAAAATAAGAATCTATTAAAGCAGCGGAGCGAATAGGGCGACCAAAGTGATATTGAGCATAAGAGCGCAAAATTTGCTCAACAGATAACCAGCCATAACTTTTGGCTGCATCTTGCACTATCTCTGGTTGCGACAGATGCTGGAGTATAGCAAGTTCTGTGGCATTCAGGCGGCTAGATACGACTGGTATTTCTTGCCGATGAATAACTGTTTTGTAGTTGGAAGACTTCTGTTTGACAGTAGCAGGATGAACAGTGGGGGGAGTGGAGGAAGATGGGGAAGACGAGAGAAAATTTTCTCCCCCTACTCCCCTCTGTTTTCGGAGGCGTTCCCAAGCCGTTAAGCAAACCGTTCCACCAGTTGGTATGCTAAATCCCACCTGCCAGTTGGGGTTTGTGAAATCTGGTATCAGAGGACGTGCAGTGAGGCAACACACTTGTACTTCGGGAGTGAGTCCAGCTAAAGCTAAAAGGTGAAATACCCCATGAGCTAGATGTGCTAGAACCTCAGATGCCTCCGTGCTGGGCAAAGCCTCTAAGCGACTGAGATGTTCGTTTAGTAACTCATATAATTCTTCTTGGGGTTGTTCGCTCAAGGCTTGACACAGTACTATTTCTGCTAAATACTGGCTGGCGGCAAGCTTTCCCAAGTTTTTGGCAAGACCTGGATAAGATTTTATAGTTTGTGCTTGAGTCATTTTATCGAGCGATCGCCCTTTAGCAATCAGTAACTCGTTTACCACAAACATTCCACTCCTACCACCAAGGCTGGAGTTGTGTTTACGTGAACCTGGGGCAACTGCTCGAACTAGACCAAACTCTCGTGTCAAAATTGTCACTAGTCTATCTGATTCTCCCAGAGCCTGGGTTTTAAGATTAATTCCAGTTGCTTTATAGGTTTTACTCATTTGTCATTAGTTATTAGTCATTAGTCATTAGTCATTAGCAAAGGACAAAGGACGAAGGACAAATGACTACTCACTATGATCCAGCCTATCGCGCTGACGAAGCAAATCGATACTGCGAGACGTCCCTAATCTGGTAGCGCCCGCTAGGATTAAGTCTAAAGCTTGGTCGATGCTACGAATACCCCCTGAGGCTTTAATTCCCACCCTCTCTCGTGCGACTTCCTTCAAAAGTCGTACATCTTCTACTGTTGCACCGCCATTCCAACCTGTACTGGTTTTAAGAAATGCTGCTCCAGCTTCCATACATATTTCTGCTGCTATTCTTTTTTCTTCATCCGTTAGCAGGCTTGTTTCCAAAATGACCTTCACAGTTTGCCCTGTTTCTTCGCAAATTTCGGCAATTTCCCGATGCACGTCCTCAGTTTTGCCTGCTTTCAACCAGCCTAAGTTGATCACCACATCTAACTCAGCGGCACCATTCTCCACCGCTTCTTGAGCTTCATACAGCTTTGTTGCCGAAGTCGTTGCACCACTAGGAAAGCTAATGACTGTACAAACCTTGGGCTTTTTGCCGTGGAGGAGTTCTGCTGCTTGCCTCACATGAGCTGGATATACACAAACTGCCGCAAAATGAAATCTATCTGCTTCTTCACACCATTGTTCAACCTGCTCAGAGGTAGCCGTTGGTATCAGCAGAGTGTGATCTATAAATGGCGCAATATCAATGTCTTTATGGTCTGCTGCCATTGCCTCTTCTACCAGTGATTAATTATTAACCTTTATAAAAAAATTTAAAACTATTTGGATAAATTAAATAATAATTTTTCCGTTCTTTAATCTGAACTTTAACGCTTTACTGAGTGTCTTTGGTCACTGCTAGCAATGATGACTGAATTACTGCATGTATTTTATTTTACTTCAACTTTTGTTGAGATGGTAAGTTCATATAAGTTTTTATCACCAGTTGCTAAAAAGCCAAGGATATTTTGAGCTAATGCCTTTGATGCTAGGTAAGGCACACCGTTACCAATTGCTTTAAACATATTTGTCAATGACATATTATCTGGAAATACAAAGTTAGCAGGCAAAGATTGTATTGCTAAAGCTTCTGCTGCTGAAATGCGCCGAACTTTGTAGGGATGTAAATGGACTTCATTATTTCCATAGCAAGCTGTGGGAGAGTAACGCCATCTGTGAAGACGTTTAAAAGATTTCTTTGAATCATCTCCCTCATCTAGGGTAGCGAATTTTTTAATACCCGCTCTTGGCTGAAAATAATGTCCAGCATTGGGATGGTTTAGCACATCATTTTTTCTAAACCAGTATTCAACTGTGAGTTCTTGAGGAATACCATCAGGGCAAGGCAGAATAGAATCTTCTTTAAATTGTTCTGACTGACTCCAATTGTAAGAAAAAACTTGCTCTATAGGATAGAAAATATGTTTTTTCCAAGGAAAAGTACCTTCAGGCAAAACATTTTCCTTGTCAAATTCTATCCCTATGTCCTTGATTAACTGAGTTCGGAAACCAATGAGAATAATTCTGTCTCTATCCTGAGGCACGCCGTATTCAATAGCATTAATTAACCGTTCTGTTAATATATAACCAGCTTGGTTTAACTTTTGCTTAAGCGCTTCAAAAAACCAACGATGTTTTTTTGTCTTCCACAAACCTTTGACGTTCTCAAATAAAAATAAATCGGGTTGCTGTTGGCAAATTAATTCAACGTAGGAAGCAGATAGTTTACCATTATCTCCTAAGTGTCCTCGATTTTTTCCACCTATGGAGAAGTCAGGACATGGAGGACCACCAATAAATCCAACAATATCAGTAGACTTTCGGCAATCTTTTACCAATTCCCGTAGGCGAATTGCTTGTATTCCTTCAGTAAGTTTGGTTACGTCTCCCTCTTCCCCATGATGATAACCATATTCTGGCAATGGCAAATTGAGAGTAGCCCGTGAATAGCGGTGTGCTTCCATAAATGGGGAAAATATTTCATTGACATAGACAATATTGAAACCGCTGGTTTCAAAACCTAAATCAAGGAAACCTAAACCTGTGAAAAAGGAGAAGATAGTAGGGCAATTTCTCATTTGCTGATTTGGAAAGCATATTTATAAAGCTGGCGATTAGAAAATGCGCTAAGGCGCACGCTACGCGTTAGCGTTAGCTCCTCCGCAGGAGGCACGCGCCTACACAGAGAAAACCCCTTCGGGTTTGCAGTCGCCTACGGAGGGAGACCCTCCTACAGCGCTGTCTCACCGCCTGCGCGGGGTTCAGGAAATTGAGTCCGCGTAGGCGGAGTTCGTCTGTGTGCCCGTAAACTCTGCGACTTTCAGTCGCCAAGGCTAGGCAATTGTCTGAGATTCAATGAGTTGTGGCTGCTGTACTTCTGGCATTAAACGTTTTACGCCTTGCTTAACAAAACTTTGCAACAAACCAATCTGCTGGTTCTGCTGAAACACGTTTTGCAAGGTTTGCCGTAACTTGTCGAGATTCAAGCCACCTTCAGAATTCATAGCGACTTCCTGCTGTTGGAAATACTCGACTAGGCTTAAACCGGCTATGCGAGTCAGATAAGCTGCACTAACCCCCTGCACTGCGCCACCAGCAACGAAGGTGATAGCGTTACTCTTCAGCACTGTACCTACCGCTTTGGAAGACAGTTCCACCAAACCCAGTTTCAGCATCAAACCTCCCATTGTTCCAGCAACAGTTTGCGCTTGTTCCAAGGAAAATTTCTGCTGATAGAGACCACCCAAATCCATAACCATCTGGGCATTAATTGCCACTGTTGCCAAGATATCAAGTGCTGGGACTGGGTTGGCAAATGCCGCCGCCGCTGCTATCCACTGGTATTGTTCAATAACTGGTACAGCGCGATCGCGTCTGGTTCCATTGAGCAAGTTTTTCGCCTCAGCTTTCAGCAAAAGGGCTTTCCTCATCGTGGTTGCCCACACCAGCTGCTGTCCTTGCTGTGCCAACATTTCGCCCAACTGAGAAGTCAACTGTTGGATGTCTGGCGCTGGCGTCTCCAGCCACTCTTGCACAGAACCGTCTTCTTGATGCTTACGTACTTTGACGGCAAGGGGAGACCCCGCAGTTGCTACGACAATTGAGGACGCCCTTTGTTTCAGCGACTCCAACACACTAAAGCGTTCGTCTGGCAAATACTGATCTTGTTTGTTAAAAATCAAAATTGTGCTTTGATTTGCTGCTTTTAGCTGTTGCAAAGTTTGAAATTCTGAATCTGTTAAATCACCGTTTGTCAGAAACAGAACAATATCAGATGTGTTGGCAGAAGCCAAAACAGCTGCATCTGACTTTTCGCTTGCTTCTAGAAACAAAGGTGGTGTCTCTTGAAAAGAGACTGTTTGCTGTATTTCTTGCCGCCAGCTAGACTCTAGGACTTTAATTAAAGTCGTTTTACCTACTGATTTCCCGCCAGTGATAGCAGCGATCATCTCTTGTCTGTCTATCTCAGCTATGAGATGGGCAACTTGTTCTCGCAATCTCTCTAGGACTGGGTGACTTTCTGCTTCTTGTGCCAGTTGGTTAACCACGGCTTCGGCTTTGGCGATCGCCCCTTCCACCGTTGGCCGGTCTACAGTCATACTGTTGAGCAGTTGAGAACTATCTTGAGTGCGATTTAGCTTTAATAACCACAAACCGCCGCCAACTGCTAAGAGACTCAATAAGCCAAATTCACCTATCTGCACAAGTGAATCGTGCCAACTTTCTAACATCCATAAAGAAAAGGACAGTCCCAATCCTCCCACTAAAATCGGTCGCCGCAACTTCACAACTATGATTCTCCGAACTTTTTGGATGGCTTCTACTCCAGATTAGCTCAAAACCCCGCTTCTAGGACTCCGACTGGCGGAGGCACAAAATTTTTTTTACATACGGCTGCTTCTAAGATGAAGTCCCAAGCGTCGCGATACTTGGCGGAACGAGGTTTGCGCTGTCGTTTCTCGGCTTCAACAAGGTGTATTTCGCTACCGTAACCTATGAATACATCTACAGGGAAGACATAAAACAGGTCAAGTGTCTCTACATACACCAGGGCAAAATCAAAGTCTGATGCCTTGTAAGCTTCTCTAAGCATAAGCCGCCGATTTGTTTTTGTTCGCCGATTATCTACAACATAATTGCTAGAAGGTTCATCAAACCATGCATACTTGACTTGAATTTTAATTAGAGTTCCTTCAACATCAAACGCTAAATCGTAAGGAAGCCTATCGCCAACAGGTTTTAAAACTCCCCAACCACGCTTCAAGGCATGAAGAACGGCAGCTTGTTCTGCTATGTCTCCTTTAAGCTTTGTATCCATCTGCCACCACAAGGAATATAGGAATAGCTGCTAATTAGTCTAAAACAAAACCCTACAACCTTTTAGGATGCAGGGTTTTGTTTGATTTTTCATTTGGTGGCGGGAAGTGGATTTGAACCACTGACCTTCGGGTTATGCTTACCATCTACAGCTTTCACTGCCTGGATTAACCAGTTTGTGGTCTGGACTGTCCCTTCACCCTCGTCTTTCACGTTAGGGTGCCTGCCTCCCAGTCTCTACACCTTCCCCATTTCTGAGGCTTGGTTCGGGATTACCGCGCTAGTGGCTTCCCCGAGTTTGACAGGTAATCGCACACAAGTTTCCTCATGTACCGCCCACTGCAAGACTAACTGATAAGCGTTTAGTTTGCCTTGCCCATTGAGCCCGACGAGCTACCAGGCTGCTCTATCCCGCGTCGCCTTCTCGTCTTTTTAAGTATAGCAACATAGTCAGAAATTTGGCAACTATAAAATCGATAATTCTCCAACAACTTCTAAACGCTTGTATTTCCCGAGGTTCATAAACTTTTCCGACAAGGCTTCAGCAACGCTGGGAGTAATCCAGCCCAACTGCTTGAGTAAGTGAATGGCAACTGCATATTTTGCTCGCTTTGCTCCATCCATAACTTTAATTGCCAATCCCATGCCTTCACCCAATCTGCCAAGGCACTGTACTCCTTCGGCACCAGCTTTGCTGACGAGTTCCCCAGGGGCTAAGCGCATCAGTTCTGTATCAAATTCTCCAACTCCAGCTACCATCTCTGGGTGATGGGTCATGGCACGGACAATGCGCTCTATATCCAAACTGCTACGAGAAGCAAGCTGAGCATACAATGACGCCATTTGAGCAAGTTGCATCAAATAAGTGGGTGCGCCGCAGTCGTCATGAACGCTGATGAATTCCTCGGCTGGCATTCGCAACAATTCTGATACTTTGTTTAAGATCAGCTGTTGTACTGGGTGTTTACGCTGTAAGTAGTTATTTAAAGACCAATTGCATTGCTGACAAACGGCTAGCATCCCTGCGTGTTTGCCAGAACAATTGTATTCCAAAGGACTGCGCTTACCTTCTGGAATCGGACATTGGAGTGCTGAAGGATCTATATCAGCTCGCCAAAGTATATTAAATGCCTGTCTTACTTGCTCTGTTGTTCCTTTATGGGAACTTGTAATAATCGCTAGGTCTTTATCGCTTAGGTTGTAGCGTTCTAAAGTCCCCGTGCTGGTTACGGCAAGTGCCTGAAATGGTTTGAGCGCGGAACGGACAAATGTAGCAGTTTCGGCGTTTCCGGCAACTGAAAGCACGCGTCCCCGCTCGTCGCATACGACAGCTTGGACTATGTGCTTTGATTCTATGATGCCTTCACGCAGTAACCTGACTTCTAATGCGGCGGCTTGTGTTCGTTTTCCCATTGTCATGGGTTAAAATTTACCATAATTTTGTCCTTTGTCCTTAGTCATTTGTGAGCCAGCGCAGCCAAGTTGGTTTCCAACTGTCACGGCTGACGTAAGCGCTACGCGAACGTTGTAGGGCGTGCGGGAGCGCTTACCAGAAGGTTCTTAGTCTTGTGCAAATGACTAAGGACGATTTACACTAGATGCCAAACGATAGTACCAGCAAGGAACAACACAGCCAAGCCAGCAAATGTCATTTGCAACCGCCTAATAATTGGTTGAATGGAGTAGGAAACAATCAGGCGATCGCGTGTTAGCAGTTCTTGCGGTTTCGTCCAAGTTTGACCGTCATACCATCCTGACTCTTCGTAAAAGATGATCGGACTCATCAAGCGATCTCGGATATAAGACCAACCCAAAGATAACCGCACTAGTACCAGCATTAACCCTACACTTGCTCCTGCTGAAGTACTCAGAATAAACTGTGCAATCTGCTTGTGTGGTGGAAAGCTTGCGGCTGCTACTGGTCCTGCCATGAGCCAAGATAGCGCCCACACAAGAGCGATTTTTGCGATATACTCGCCCCAACTGAGGGTGCAGTCACGAAACAGCCAGGAGGATTTTAACTCTTCGTACTCATTGAGCGGTTGTTGCTCAGTAGGAACTGGGCAATTTGAGACCGAAGATTTAATCATGTTGGTTTACCCCCACCATCAATGGATGTTGGAAACTCGATACGTTCCGCGTGTCCCCAGAACGCTTCTAGGTTATAAAACTCCCGTTCCTTGGGCAACATCACGTGAACAATAATTTCGCCGTAGTCTTGTACCACCCAACTTGCCTCGGATTTTCCCTCTACCCTCAAGGGACGCCGTTGCCACTCTGTTTTAACTTTTTCTTCAATTGCCTCAGCGATCGCTCTTACTTGTACCCTCGAATAGCCAGTCAACACCACAAAGTAATCCGCTAGGTAAGATACATCTGCTACCCTTAGCAGTAAAATATCACCTGCTTTGCGGTCTGATGCCGCTTCGGCAATGGTTAATGCTATCTTTCCACTCACATCGTTGGGATCAACCAGTGGACTTCCTTCCGGACTGTTTGTCACTGCGACAGATTGTCTTGGGAAATTTGCTTGGAAATAATCAGACATTAAACCTCAGCTGCTCTATCTTTTTTGTAACAGTTTTTTTACAATGACTTACGAACCACAATTGAATTGCAACTGTACGAACTGGTTTTTTTGAATACTAACAAAAAAAACAGGTTTCTACGCGCTTTGTTGGACAACTGGCTGTTTATTTTTCCACCTTGCACAGAACCAGTTGCGCGTAAAGACAACCCTTGGATGAACCAAACAAGAACTCTCAAGCAAGAATTTGAGAGTGTAATCGCTTGTCTTCCATACAGCCTGATTAATATTTTGACGGCTCATTTGTCGTAAGGCTTGCAATTGGGGGCTATCGCCACGTCCTGGCTCTAAGCTGTCTGCTAAAAACACGATACAAGAAGTCAGACTCATGCCTGGTCTACCCAAAGTGTGATTGGCAATCGCTTGTAATACTTCTTCATCATTCACGCCAAATGAATCTCTTGCTACGATCGCGCTCACGTCTGCATGCAACAAATGGGGATTTGCTTCTATCACCTCGTCTATTTCCAATCCCTCTTGACGTGCCATCAGCAAGAGCTTCTGCGGCTTAAAATATTTTGCCAAATCGTGCATTAATCCTGCCATTGCGGCTTTTCCTCGATCCACGTTGTAATGTACCGCTAGATCCACAGCCATTTGCTCAACCCTGAGAATGTGGTTGACTCTAGAAGATGGAACATTCTCTGCTAACCAGGCTAAGACTTTTTCGCGCATAACGGCTGTACTCTTAAAATAGAGGCTTATGGCAGGAATACAGTTAAACTGTTGATATCAGATAGATGATCTTACTTTAACAAAGTTTTAACGAAAAAGTTTTAACGAAGTTTGACGTTGAATTCCTGACCCTTGAGCATAACCTGTTTTTTAAACAAAAATATTCACTCCCAAGTGCGCGACTTAACTACAGATACGAGCCATACAATTGTGATATAATTTTATATCTATATAAATATCTTAATTAGTAGCAGCATAACGATTTTCCCAGACTAAAATAGTAGTCTAGTTTAGTAGCCCGACCATACGCAGATTGAGCTATGAGAGATGTTGAGTAAGAAGTACTCTGTTGTGACAATCAACCTCGTTCTCAATTGTAACTTCTAGATATCTATAATCGTTTGCAGTAAGTGGTCAAGCTACTAAAACCTAGATAGGTTATGCCTCTGGAATTCTGGAATAGGTTAAACTTCCTGTTTCGACACAACTATTGGCTCAACAATTGCTGGGCGCTTAGTTGTCACTGAGTAGAACAAAGACTCATACTGAGTTAATGCTTGTTCAAAAGCATATTGATCAACTGCAAATTGACGACTGTTATAACCAAAGGTTTTCACCTTTTCTGGGTGTTTGTACAAATCCAAAATTGCCTTTGCTAGAGCATGGGGGTCTTCTGGAGGAACGACAACTCCACCACCACTTTGTTTGATAGCTCGTGCAGCTGTGCCATTACTAGGGACAGATCCTACCAATGCCCGACCACTGGCAAGTAGCACTTGGATTTTCGATGGCATATTGAAAGATATGACGTTTTTCTTTTGCACCACCAAACCAACATCAGCAGCTGCCAACATTTCTGGCAAACGTTCACGAGGTTGAAAAGGTAGTAGCAAAACATTGTCTGCACCGCATTCAGTGCAAGCCATTTGTAGTCGTTGCAAACCTTTTGCTTCCCCAACAATCGCAAAAGCAATATCTGGAATATGCCTCAACAAAGAAGCAGCTTTGACAACAGTTTCTAAGCCTTGAGTCAGGGCAATGTTACCAGAGTATAACACCACAAATTTACCATCTAGGTTATGGGCTGCTCGAAAAGCGTTATTTTCTTTCGGTAAAGGTCGAATGAAATTGATATCAACCCAGTTGGGAATCTGTACGATTTTTTTGGGTGCTACGCCCTTTGTGAGCAAGTTTTCTACAAATCCATCAGCAATAACACTAATTTTGGTAGCACTCTGGTAGGCAAATTTTTCTAACACGGCAAACATTCTGATGAGCCATTTGTTCTTCAACAGACCAACGTGTACGGCAGCTTCCGGCAGTATATCTTGAAGATTCAACACCACAGGGCAGTTGTGCAGCCATCCCAAAAGGGCAGTTGGTAAGCAAACCGGTAGGGATGGTGACGTTGAGAGAATAACATCTGGACGCCAGCCTGCAAGTGCTGGCAGAAAGCTTGTCACTACGAAGCTAGCGTCTAACAATACCCGATCTATTAGGTTGGGCTGCGGGCGAATCCAAACAAAACTACGTTGGATTTGAACCCCATTTTTGTACTCAGTCACATACGACTTACCACGATAGCCCTGGTATATTCGACGCTCAGGGTAGTTGGGCATAGCGGTTACTACGCGCACTTGGTGTCCGCGCTTAACTAGTCCCTCTGCTAATTCAGTCATCAGAGGGGCGATACCGATTGGTTCTGGGTAATAGTTGTAAGAGTAAATCAAAATACGCATAACAAATTTCGTCTTAGTCTGAAGAACCCTGGTGTTTTGTTTTATGACAACATTGGCTTGCAACATGATTTCACACATTGGTGCGCCTCTATTGCATTTTGCCTTCAGACTCTCTTGAATGTCATTAATTATTCATTGAAGATTGAGTAAAATTTGACGCGACCTTCTAAAATATGGATTGCTGTATTCATTACCGCCTGATTAGTATATAAATTTTTTCTTGGGTATATTTACGTAATTACTCAATCTATTACTTAAGAGTTATATAAAGAACGTAAATAATGATGATTTGTGTATAAAATTAATGCATCTATGTAAATATAGACAACACGACAATAAAAAACCTGGCACTTATGCCAGGAGACTAAACCTTAGTTATTTAAATTTTGCAGTGAAGGAGGTTTGCTACACTTTTACTTTTTTACACCCTTAAAAATACTTTTAAACAGCACCACTGTTTTTGTTAAACAAGATAGCTACTGTTTTAAAAATTAACTTCAAATCGTACATTAAGCTCCAGTTTTTTTGATACTGCAAATCTAGGCGAATGACGTCCTCAAACTTACGAACAGTAGACCGTCCATTCACTTGCCATTCCCCGGTCATTCCCGGTTTTACATCCAAACGTTGCCATTCTGGAACTTCATAGCGCTCAACTTCATCAGGTGTAGGTGGTCTAGTGCCTACTAAACTCATCTCTCCTTTTAAAACATTCAAAAATTGGGGCAGTTCGTCCAGACTGGTTCGACGCAAAAAGCGTCCGACTTTGGTTACTCGTGGGTCGTTGTCTATTTTGAAAAAAGCCCCTTGAGCCTGGTTCTGCTTTTCAAGCTCGGCTTTCCTAGCTTCTGCATCAATATACATTGAGCGAAATTTCCAAATCCGAAAGCGCCTACCCATCCAACCACAACGGACTTGACTAAAGAGAATTGGACCGGGACTATTGAGTTTAATAGCTGCGGCAATAGGAATAAACAAAACTCCTGTAATGACCAAACCGACTAGTGATCCAACTACGTCTATAAACCGTTTCATCCAAGAACGGATAGAAGGATGTGTAGTCGGTAGCTGTTCTTCTAGTTGGCTCTTTGGTCGTGGTGTTTCACCTTGAGACTCAATTGAAAAAACTGTATCCAGTCCTGTAAGGTTAAGTACTGACATCACCTGAGGGGTGACATTCCGCAGTATAAATTCGATATTTGTTTCCTGAGCAATTTTCAAATTACTCACCAGGGCACCTAAACCACTACTATCCATAAAAGTAGTTTGGTGAAAGTCAATGATAATCTGTTTGGTACCGGGATTTGCTTGTGTGATTCCTTGGCACGTTTGCTTAAAGGCTACAGCCTCAAGCACGCTCAACCGCGCGGATACCTGCACAATTGCCGTGTCATTTGAGAACGTCAACGGAAAATTTACCTCTTTGGGTTGGCTAGTCATGAAGCCCTGCACTTTCGTTGCCATGTCAATATAATCTGCCAAACATTATTTGGTTCTAGCAAATAGCCTTACCTAATAAGTGTTAATCACTAGGAATAAAGACTCATCACTAGTTACTTCGCTTGAGATTGGATATCGTCAGAGACGATTCACAATAGAACAAGAAGCTAACTAAGGTTTGAAGTGTCAAGGATAAAGTATGAAAGAAAGGATAAATGGGAAAAGATGAAAAATGAAGTATTTTATACTTCACTTCATCCTTTATTTTTCTGAGTTTTGCCGTAACTTCATACTTCATACTTTGTACTTCATTCTTTTTTAGTAAAAAACATTCTTGCTTTTGTGCCGACTTAGCACATACGTGTTGCTTTCATCACATGACTGTTAAGACTACTATTACACCTACCGCACGCCTGATAGAGGTCTTTTCCGCCATACAAGGCGAAGGACTGAATGTGGGAATACGTCAGATTTTTATTCGCTTTGCTCTTTGTGACTTGCGCTGTCACTTTTGCGATAGCGCACATACTTGGAATGCACCCACCACTTGTAGGATAGAGCAAACCCCTGGATTACGTGACTTTAAAATTTACTCGAATCCGGTTACACTACCCATGTTACTAGAATGGGTTGAGCGGCAAAATCTGCCTTGTCTACACGATACCATTAGCTTGACTGGCGGCGAACCACTTCTTCATACCCCGTTCTTGTTAGAATTTTTACCAAAAGTGCGATCAGTTACGGGTTTACCTATATACTTAGAGACTGGTGGACATCGTCCAGAACAACTGGATAGTATACTACCCTATATAGATTCTGTGGGAATGGATTTCAAACTGCCTAGCACGAGTGGAGAAAATCGTTGGCGAGAACACGCAGAATTTCTCCAGCTGTGTTGGAGAGCACAAGTAGAAGTTTTTATTAAGATAATTGTTTCCCAAACAACAGACCCCACGGAGTTAGAACGTTCTGCCCAATTGGTAGCATCTGTCAGCCCATCTATCCCCGTATTTCTACAACCTGTCACACCATTAGATGATCCGATTGCATTCAAGCAAATGCCTGTGGTTGCCCCTTCTCCTAGTCAAGTCTTAAATTGGCAATATCTCATGAAGCGTTTTGTCAAGCAAGTGCGTGTGATACCTCAAACCCATAAAATGCTTAACCAACTTTAACCTACGACAGCACAAATACGAACAAGTTTAGTTATTGGTTGTTAGTTTTTCTATTCATTACTAAGTACAGGATTGAAAACGTTGGTAACGAAATGAAGATAATGCCTATCGTTCGTAGTAAGCACGAGGAGTGCTAAAGCACTTACTACAAATTAAAACGCCACGAATTAATGCAAAGCTGTACTAAGTACTAACCCTTTGGGTATGCCTATGGCTGGCGCCACGCCTATCGCCTGTACCGTGCGACCTCCTTTAGGAGGCACGGTGAACGCCAGTCACCTGCGGAGGGAAACCCTCCTGTAGCAAGCAGTTCTGAGGAGGGTTTCCCTCCCGTAAGAAACTGCGATACTGGTCTCACCTCCCGCAGTCCTAGACTCATCACTAACAACTCTTCATTTTATGAAGATATCATCAAGCAAAAAGCAAATAGTATAAATTGTTTATATCAAGAACAATACATAACTGGACAGTTAACCTGTTCTTAATACGGAAATCAGATGCTGAAAAAAAGTGTTCTTTGGGTCTCATACATGATTCAAGCAAGGCATTGGCTTTCTGTATTAACTGGCACGCTTGTGATGACTGCCGTTAGTATTACAGGATACGCAACCTCAGTATACGGTATTTCCTTTACCAACACCCTCTCGATTCCAGGTGAAACGACAGATTTAGAACCTGGTAATGGTGCAAACGTCAACCGCTTTGGATTTTTCTCGGATCTCTACTATGATCGCTTCAACAATGTGTACTATGCATTGGGAGATCGCGGTCCTGGTGGTGGCAGAATATCATATGATACGCGAGTCCAGAAATTTTCTGTAGATGTTGACCCCAATACAGGGGCAATTTCTAACTTTAAAATACTAGACACGATTTTATTCACAAAAGATGGTCAAAATTTTAACGGGTTGAATCCTAGCTTACTGAATGGCAATGCGGGAAATCTTGGTTTGAGTCTCGACCCTGAGGGGTTTGCTGTTGCTCCTAATGGGAATTTCTACATTTCTGATGAGTATGGTCCGTCTATATATGAATTCAACCCGGATGGTTCATTTTTACGGGCATTTACGACCCCTGAAAATTTAATTCCCAAAGAAGCCAATGGCAACCCCAACTATCTTGATGGTCGCCCAACTATTACCAGTGGTCGCCAAGATAACCGAGGATTTGAAGGGTTGACTCTTAGTCCAGATGGCAAAAAACTGTATGCCATGTTGCAAGACCCCTTAGTTAACGAGGGTTCACCAGACGGACGGCGTAGTCGCAATTTAAGGATAGTAGAATTTAATACAAAAACTGGTAAAAGTACGGCTCAGTACATCTATCAGTTAGAAAGTTTGGCAGAAATTAATGAGCGCATTCCTGGGGAAGATGATGATTTTGCGGAAAATTCCCAAGGACGTAACATTGGTATCAGTGCTATTACTGCCCTAAATAATAAAGAATTCTTAGTTTTAGAAAGAGATAATCGCGGATTTGGGGTGGACGCACTGAATGATTTGGTGGGCGACCCAACCGAGACACCACCACCTGTTGCCAGCAAGCGCTTGTACAAAATTGACCTAAAGGGCGCAACCGATGTTAGCAAGATCAGTTTGGAAAACACCAACATACCAACAGGCGTCAACCCAGTCAGTAAATCCCTCTTTCTAGATATTGCTGCAGCTTTGAGTCGTGACAATCCAGGTGATTGGACAAGGATAGCAGAAAAGATGGAGGGTCTTGCAATTGGCCCCCGACTCAAAGATGGTTCCTATGCGCTGCTGATTGGCACTGATAATGATTTTAGTGTCACTCAAGAGGACGATTCCATCACTCAGTTTGATATTTGTACTAATGACAATAGCACCAGCACAAGCCGCGTAGCAATTGACAGTGGCTGCCCAGAGGGTCAAAAGTTGATCCCTGGGTTCCTGTACTCGTTTAAGGTCAGTTCCACTGAACTAGGCAAGTTTGTCCCATCAGAGAAACTGCCAAAACTAACGGCAACTGATGGACTAATGTTGCCAGGTTTAAGCGGTTTATGGCTGAAGTAGCGGCGTTAGTTTTAAATTGTCATTTGTCCTGTTTCTATGCGCCCTCTTCTATATTCCTAGATTTCGCTTTTGCCTTATTGGCACTGCGTTTGAGAGCAGACAGCCGTGCTTCGTATTTAGACCGCTGACGCTTGCTAGGTGTAGTGTCAATAAGGGTTTTCAAGGCGCTACCCAGACTTTTATAGGCATTGGGAAGAGTGTAACCGAAGCGAGTTGCCAAGGCGATCGCTTTATCGTCAGCATCAACTAATTCTTTTAATTGCTTTTCGCCGTTATTTTTTTGATAGAGTCGCCAGCCGGAAACTCCGCATAGAGCCATAGCTAATACCAGCAACAATCCATCCTGTACCCACAACTCACCTACAGCACCGCCTAAACCAATCGCCAGAGCTGCCATTTCCCAACCATCTTTGGGAATAGTGTCATTTTGAATGCGGGCAACTTCGTGCCAGAAGAGCAAATTGCGCTGATCCATCGCCAGTGAATCCCATTTTGCCAAGTCAATTTGAATTTCTACTTGGTCTTTGCCAATTTCTTCGCTCCGGATCAGGGGTGGATTAACCTCAGTCGTACCTTCAACCGTGACCCAGCTTTGCAATTCTGGTGGTAGTAAGCCCTTTAACCGCCGTAGTTCACTCATTTCTGCTTTGGCAGAAGAGGTTACATAGGATGTCATAATATCCAGCCCTAGAAATCTTCAGTATATTGAGGGTATCACTTTGGAGTATAGCGATTTCACTGGCGCTCCGGCTCATTCGCCAGGAAAACTTCCCCGCCTTTTGCGAGCTTGCATCGCCTTTTCTAAAAGGTCTAGCAAACCGGGAGCCTGTTCTTGAATGCTGAGTAAAAGTCTCTCCCCTAGTTCTACATTCCCTGGATCGTGACCCGTTTTCATCACCTCTGTCAGACGAGGTATCGCCACAGTATCAACAAGCTGAATTAACCCATGTAAACAACGGTTAAATTGTTTTTCTGTGAGAGTTGAGTCTTCCAAGGGAAACTCAATTATGGCACGGATCTCCCCATCGGATGGGTCATACTCCCATTGCAGCATCTTGGTTTCCCAAGAAATGGAAAGCATTGTCTGAAGAATAGCTGCTTTGTGAGGATGGTCTGTTACTCCTGCTAGAACTTGGGGTGCAAATAGCCGGAAAAATCTTCCCTCCTCATCGAGCTGGACAACAATCAGGAAATCTTCGACGTTATCACTTTCTACACCTGTGATAATACGGTCTTCTTCGTCGTCAATACGGTAGTCCCAACCAAGGTTATCTAAGTAATAAGCAATCTGGTGCACATCAACTGCCATAAAAGCCTCATAAATATGAACAAAGCGGCTGTTATCAGACCTAGTTTAACCTGCCAAGGGTATGAGCATAGAATGCTATTGCTACCTTCTTTCCTCTCATATTTTTTTCTACACGTAACATTTATTAGTCAAAAAAAATACGCTTAACAAGGATAATTGATTGCTTATCCCCTCTGCCGTTACCATAAGCAATGCGGCTTCCATATGTATAAATATGTTAAATATGTCTGACTATTCCATAACAACAGCAGCCATTATTCAACAGGCAAAATCACTTGAGGAAACGTTACCAATCAGAAACGATGCTTGTCGGTCGAAATTTTTTTTCCATCCACATCCAACTGCCAAAGTTTGCCTTTTTTTCCACGGATTCACTGCTGGTCCTTATCAATTTGAACCTATAGGAGAAACATTGTTTGACGCTGGTTACAATGTTTTGGTTCCCTTACAACCAGGTCATGGAGTGGCAGGAAATTGGAATGGAGATAATCCCCCTCCCCTACCTACCGAACGTGAAATCTATCAGGAGTTCGCGCTTTCATGGTTGAAAGTTGCACAACAGTTAGGACAGCAGGTGATAGTTGGTGGATTATCCACGGGTGGCAATTTAGCAGCAACTTTAGCCTTGGAACATCCCCAACAAATTGAGAAAGCTTTACTATTTGCTCCTTACATAAGCGGTAACAATGCAATAGTAAACTTCATTGTGGAAGTTATCCCAATTTATTATGAATGGCTGAATAAAGATAATCCCGGCAATTTTGGTTATGATGGCTTTCAGATTCCGGCACTGCGAATTTTTTTAGATATGGGTCAAGAAATGGCTGGCAGAATAGAAAATAATTTAGCAGTGCCAATGTTTATTATTTCTAGTGAAAGTGACCAAGCTATCAACCAAAGTGAATTACAAGATTTTTCTAGAGCTACAATCAAACAGCAGCCAAAATCCTGGTATTACAGATTTGATAAAATTTTTGATATTCCCCACACTATGATGACAGATGCAGAGGGAAATAAATATCAAGACCTGCTGATTACTTTGGCTAAAGCTTATATCGAAAGTGATATTACCTGGGCTGAAGTTATGAAAATTGGTTATCAAATACTGCAAGGAAAAACTTTTGATACTGCTGTGACAGAGCTAAATTTGACTGAACGAGTTTCACCAGATTTGTCAGTGATGTTGGCAGTGATGGATAAGCAAATGATTATTGATGCTCATAATAATTTTCAGGCATAAAATAAAATTTTTCAGGCATTGCATTTTAGAGGAGTTAAGCTATGTGCCAGGGATTTGTCATCCCTGGCGGATGAGCACTTAAGCGTCTTTGCGTGAGATTCCTATCCCAACTGACTCAACCAAGTATTCACATCTACGGCTAACTTTTGCCCCAGCTTTAATAACTGACGGCACTGATCGCTATCCTGACCTTTAGCAGTTGTGGCAACAAAGAGCGGCACAATTAGACTGTACAGACAGTTATAGTACAGTTCTTGAGAGCGCTCAAGGCAGACGCCAAGATTTAGCTGACTTGCGACATCAATTAATCGCTCCAAGCGTTGCAAATCTGCATCAAAAGTCCCGTTGGGATCGTGCAACAATTGCCAGAGAGAACGCAATATCAACTGCTCTAACATCTGCTTGCCTTCGGGAATATTCAGATGACAGTGTAGGTGCTTTGCTTCTGTGGCGATCGCCTCTAACTCGACTATGTGATTCCAACTTAAGAGCGGTTCAGCGATGTCTTGCTCAAGCGAGCGTAAGGTCATCATGCACCGATACCCTAAGGCTATTTCCGCTGCGACTTGCAACTCTTGCGGTGCAGGGAGTCCATCGCGATGGAATGCCATCAACACACCGTAATTATCACGGTATGCTTGGGTATAAAGTTGGTCTAAGCGTGATAGTGTTTCTTGACTCAGCAGGTGCATGAGTCGGTGGCGTTCTTCAGCAAATAGATTCTGCAAGCTGAAAGACTCTTCGCCAAACAGCTGTGTCATCACTAAGATGGTTTGAGCTGCACTAGCCTGTTGCAGCGCTCCAAACAGCTGTTCTTTCAATTGAGTGTAGGTACGTCGTCCCTGGAATGGTTGAATGCAACAGTGGAAATCCCAACCACCAAGATGCAGAACAGCAAACACCAAGTCTTCTCTTTCCCAGGTAATTTCTGAGACTAGGCTCAAATTTCCCACTGCCAGAGTCAATGACCCCATCCGTTGCAATTGGTAATCTAGCTCGTTAGCGGCGTAGCAGTAAACCCGCTTTTGGTAGGGATGAGAATGTTTGCTGGAACCATTGTGTCCATTTTGTAGAGACTTTGCATGCAAAGTCTCTACTGGTTTGTGATTGGTAAACACTGAAGTAATGGCGTATTGGGCTGCGACTTGCTTAAAGGTGACTTGAGCAGTTCGCACCAACTGGTGATAAACTTCGGCACCGTGTTTGAACAACTCAACATTACTGGGTGCTTGGATGAGGCGTTTGAGGAAGTCGAGTTCCAACTGCACACCAGCCACATCGCCTGCTAGTTCCAAAGCACGGGCGGCGTAACGCAGAATTTGCGTTCCCTCTGGACGCGAAAGTTCTTCAAAAAACCACCCACAACTGGTGAACATCAGTAAAGCATGACGCTGCATTTCCAATAGCCGTAGGGCATCTACTTGTTCAGCAGATGTGAGTTTGTGGGTTTGGTGACGAGAAAGGAACCTACTCACGTTCTCTGGGGAGCGATCGCGTATCACCTGGACGTATTCATCTCGTGCTTGCCAGGGATCGCGGAAAAAGTGTTTGCCATGTTCTTCATACACTAGAATCAGCCGATCCCGTAGCCAATCCAAGGCATCTCGCAAGGGGCGACGCCATTTTTGGTGCCATGTGCCGCCACCACCGCAACCGCAATCATCCTGCCATCTATCGACACCATGGGCGCAACTCCATGCAGTCACTGGTTTTAATTCCACTTCCCAGGTGGGAGTATTTAAGCTGAGGTAGTGGGCAAAGTTGCTCACTGTCCAACCCCAATGGGGAAACTCTTTTGTAAAAGCGTAGGCTAAAGTTTTCTCGGTTCCTCCCTTGTGATGTCCAAAGGTTTCTCCATCTGTGGCGACAGAAATTAACTGTGCAGGGCGATGATCCCCACGCACCGCCGAACCAACGCGTCCTGCCAAATGACTGGAATTGAACAGGACATCACTAAAACCCATATCCCGCGAGATGGGACCATCGTAGAAGAAGATGTCAATGTAGGGTCTGTCATTTGTCATTTGTCCTTCGTCTGATAAAGGATCAATGACGAATGACGTATCACTCTCTTTCAAAAAGCAGCGATAAGGACGTGTGGGATCAATCTGACTACCGCCGACTTCGTGCCATTCAGGGTTGGGATCGTCCTTTGTGGGCATCAGACGGCAACGCTGTGCTTGCGAAGGTGCAAGCACAATGAAGCGAATCCCTTCGTCAATTAAAGCTTGCAAAGTTGCATAGTCTACAGCAGTCTCCGCCAGCCACATTCCTTCGGGATCGCGTCCAAAGCGGGAGCGGAAGTCTTCTTTGCCCCAGCGAATTTGGGTGTATTTGTCGCGCTCGTTTGCCAGGGGCATGATGATGTGATTGTATACTTGCGCGATCGCATTGCCATGTCCGTTCAGGCGATGCGAACTCTTCGCATCTGCGTCCAAAATTCGCTGATAAACCTCCACATCGTGGCGTTCTAGCCACGACATGAGCGTAGGTCCAATATTAAAGCTCAAATACTCATAGTTATTCACGATCCCGACTACTTCGCCTCGGTCATTTAATACCCTGGCAAAGGCATTGGGACGATAGCATTCATGGTGAATTCGCTCGTTCCAATCATGGAAAGGTGCTGCACCTGGTTGGCGTTCAATCGCGTCTAGATAAGGGTTTTCTCTTGGTGGTTGATAAAAGTGCCCATGAACGGTTACGTAAACACCCGTAGCCTGTCTCAGGGGATCAAGCATTTTGGTGTTGTTGATATTTTCAAATGGCGTCAAATTTGAACCAGCACTAGCTGGCAGTTCAGCAGCAGAAGTCATGGAGTATGATTCCAAAGAAAATAAACAGTCCTTGCAGTTGCGTCCAAGATAATGCTTAAAAACCTTCCTACAGCGGCATTTCAAGAACAGACAGTTGGTACAGACAGCAACTATGAGATAGAACCAAATTCTGAGGTAGCGGTCTTCGTTTTGGGGGTAATCTGCATTATCAAGCAGTCCTTTGCCCAATGCAATCAACCATCGACAAAAGCCTTAGTGAACGGGTTTTGTCGTCGGTTATGCCAAAAATTTAATTCTCTTTTAATATATTAAACCGCATCCTTGATGTAGATTCTGGCGTTTATTGGAAACTTTTGCAACGAAAGATTGCAAATTCTACTCATACTGCAATCTTATTTTACAAATCCCGCTCTAGAAAGGAAAGAGTAAAATCTCGAAACCGCTCAATCAGAGGGCTGAGAGTATCCTAGAGTCTGGTCTGCACAAGTGTACAAGTGCTGAGTGTAATATATTCAAAACTCAACACTCATTGGTCAGGACTGGTTGAGGACGACCTCCTCACGCATCTGTTTCTAATACTTTCAGCTGAAAATGACAAATGTCAGGTAAAAACATTCTATTTTTGGTTCTGTTACTGTTTCTTCCGGTTTCCATAGCGGCTCATTACTTGAAGTGGGGAGACTTAACAGTTTTCATCACAGCTAGTTTAGCCATTTTGCCCTTAGCGGCTTGGATGGGCACAGCTACAGAAGAAATTGCTGTCGTGGTTGGTCCAACGCTGGGGGGGTTGTTAAACGCTACGTTTGGCAATGCTACGGAACTGATTATTGCCCTAATTGCCTTAAAAGCCGGACTAGTGGATGTCGTCAAAGCTAGTATCACGGGATCAATTATCGGCAACTTACTACTGGTCATGGGTCTTGCCATGCTTTTGGGCGGACTGCGCTACAAAGAGCAGACATTTCAGCCAATAGTGGCGCGGGTGAACGCTTCTTCTATGAATTTGGCGGTGGTTGCGATTCTACTGCCCACAGCGATGAAATTTAGTTCTCAAGAGATTAGCCAAACAACCCTAGAAAATTTGTCCCTTGCTGTTGCTGTGGTACTCATTCTCGTCTATGCTCTAACTCTGTTATTTTCCATGAAAACCCACTCTTATCTTTACGAAGTGGGGATCGCAGAAACAGTCACAGAGGAAACACATCTCAACAAGCCACCAAATATTTGGTTATGGGGTGGGGTGCTGCTAGTATGTACCCTCTTAGTGGCATTGGAATCAGAATTGCTTGTTGATTCTTTAGAGGTAGCCACATCACAGTTGGGTTTGACGGCACTGTTTACAGGGGTCATCGTTGTGCCCATTATTGGCAACGCCGCCGAACACACGACAGCTGTCACCGTGGCAATGAAAGATAAAATGGATCTTTCGCTTTCCGTAGCTGTGGGATCAAGTATGCAGATTGCCCTGTTTGTTGCTCCCGTTTTGGTTTTAACAGGGTGGGTATTCGGTCAACCGATGGATTTGAATTTCAATCCTTTTGAATTAGTGGCTGTGACTGTGGCTGTTTTAATTGCCAATAGTATTAGTTCCGACGGTAAGTCGAACTGGTTAGAAGGCACATTACTTTTAGCTGCATATGTAGTATTGGGGTTTGCTTTCTACTTCCTTCCAGTTGTTGATGGTATGGGGTAGTTGCAACAAGAGCGTATCAGCTTTTTGCTAGCTCATTAGGCGGGAATACCCACACTTTAGCGCCAGTTATCTGTAACTCTTAGATTATCTTATACAACAACAAGGATAGTCTATGAGTTATTTTTATTCAGCTATTTTACCAAAAAAGAACTCAGAACACAGTTATCAGAACTCAGAATAAAAAACGCGCATTGCTTACTGAATTACCTAAAATTTATTCCTGAGGATATCCTGAGTTCTGAGTTCTGTGTTCCCTTGTTCTCCTCAAATATTATTTCTCTTGTTTTCCGATTTGGTCTTCCTCTCCCGGACGTTGTGTAGCAGGAGGATAGTCTACAAATTCTTGGGTTCTAGTTGTATTTGTCATAGCACCTTCGAGCAAAGCATCTTCGGGTTCTACTGATTTGTCAGCAGCAGACACATTAATCTGACCGGAAGCATTAACATTGGGTTTATCAGAAGTCCCTTTATGATTGGCATGACCGCTAGGCATAAGTCTTCCTCTAAAGTGGTGAAGTGAATACATTCTCAGCCTAAACTCGCCTGTTGTTACGAATACACTATCACAAGGCTTAAATCCCATCATATCAATACTTCAACTTTTGACAGGTGCAGGAAAATCAAAAGGCTTATTTGAGGAAAATTAAACTAGAGATAAATAATAGATAAAATATCTCTGGGTAAATTGGGTATTTTTGCAATAACAGTACTGTCTTCAGGGAATAAGCGGTCTGACTTATCGCTAGTCATTTAAATCAAACGCCTTGTGAAAATCGTCAGTTAACTTCACTTTTATCAGGAATATAGGTAGATCAAAAATTAAAGTGTCCCCCTTCCGAATTGAACCTAGAGGTATTTGTCATTACCAGTAACAAGCGGTGTCAGTGGCGCCTGTTGTCATGCTGAAAAATCCTGAAAAATTACTAGTCAGTCATCCTCTCAGGTGATGTCACCTCAAGATTTCAAACGATATCTTGAAAGTACTAGGAGTTAATTAACTCTGTAGACGACAACTATGAAAAAGATTATTACTGCTAGTTTAGTAGCTTTAGCCACGACAACTGGATTTCTACTCAATAATCAGCCGGCTCAAGCTCATCCTCGACGTTACTATCATTCTCGCCTATATAGACACTTTCCGCTGTATAGACAGCCTCTAAACTACTGCTATCCTACTACTAACTGGCTTATTGATGAAGACCCTGCCTATCATCCTCAAGCTTACGCTGATGGCTATCGTCAAGGACAACAGAGCGCTAAAAAGGGAAACAAGTACAAGCCACGTACTGCAGGTGGGGAATTTAGTCGTGGTTTTGATGACGGTTATTACGGCAGGAACTTTGCTGGTCAGAAACAAATTGTTCCCAACGAATATAAGCCATACACTACATCACAATGCAGTTGGTATTGATTCTTTGGTTGCCTGAAGAAACACGGTTTCTCTGTTTAGTCCCATTCATCACATTAAAACAAGAAGCTACGACCTGTTTCTGATTCTGACTCTTCACGTTTTGCCTTCCCCTAGGCTTGAGAACTGAAATACCAATAATGCCTAAAAAACAAGACAGGTGGTTTGAATGATACCACCTAGAACTGCTGCTTTTTGGTCAAACATAATATACTGGATTTTGCAGCGATTGCGCTCCGCGCAGTGCCAAAGGCAATTGCAACTGCTCTGTTTCGGAAATAGCAGTCAGTGCATTTGTATCAGAAGGGTAAATTTACCCATTAAAAGACCAGAACGGGCAAAATGAACCTCGAAAACAGAGTGCTGCCAAAACAAGTCCGTTAAAATTACCCTAAAAATGCGGAAACAAAGTTCATGAGGATGAATAATATCCCTAGAAGAATACCAAGCAACCAATGACCGTTTCTATGGGCTTGTATTGTCATGAGAGCTAAAACAACCTAACTAGGTGAGTTAACTCTTTGGCAGTCCAGATACGGTTGAAATCAGTGAAAAACAGTTTTATAAATTAATCGTATGGAAGAACCTACAAATCAAGTACAACCAGAAGAACAACCAGAAGAACAACCTCAGGCACAGCCTGAACCACAACCTGAATTGCAAGCTGTGTTCAACCCAGCTGCCATCAGTTCGGGTTTGCCAACTCTACGGTTTGGTGATACAGGTAATTCTGTAAGAGCCTTGCAGCGAATTTTAGTGTCTAATGGCTACTTTGTTCAAGTTGATGGAGTTTACGGTGCACTCACAGAGGCTGCTGTTAAAGCCTTTCAAAGTGCGCGTGGTCTATCGGCGGACGGAGTTGTTGGTCCAAGAACTTGGGGCGTATTAACAGGCTAGTTAGAAAATTAGTCAATATATTGATTGATATGAATTATGAAACTTTTTGCAACTCATAATTCATAATTTTTTATACAAGTTTTTATTAGTTATTCTTCACAATTTCTTTAAGAAAACTTTGCTCATTGGTCAATGAGCTATATTTTATACTTTTTGTCTAGACCCATAGGAAGGACAAATACTGGTATATGTTATTGTACTGATTATTGAAAAAAAATTATTACATTTTTTTCTTTTTAAGTACTGTCTATTCCGGAATACCAGCAATTTTTCCTGTCAAAGGAAACATGGGTGTTAGTAAAATGAAATACAATGACAGATATTGCCCTGCTGATGACGGGGGTGTTAAGAACAGGACAACCATCTCCGCCCATTGCACCGGAACTTCCACTAGTTCAACAAGACAGTGACCAGGAGAAGTCAACACAAGGGCAGCTATCTCAGATAGTTTCCGCTGCTCAAATTACACCACCAGAATTTATGCAGTCAGAAAGGACTGCCCAAGCTGCTGCATCAGTAGTAACTATAGAAAATAAAAGTATACTTAATCCCATAGAAATAAATATTCTCTCTGAAATTCCCTGCCTAGTTGGATCTGAGAATTTCCAGTTTGTAGGGAAGGACACTACAGAAAATGTCATTGCACAGGCTCAGAGCTTTCATGTCTGTCCGCCAGAAAGGCTTTTGTCTTTTAATGCTATCCCGAAGTTGGTAGCACAGTGGAGAAACAGTGTCCGAAGTTTTCCAACAAGTCCGCTCAAAGAAAGTAAGAAGATGATGCTTGCTTCTACTTATTTTGTCGGGTTCCAACTAGCATCGGACAATCTCCCCAGTAGGACTTCTAATCGACGCCAGCAAAGACCTACTCGTAAACAAGGTAGTTCTCAGACGGTTCCTCAAAAGAATGATAGCCAATCTTTACCAACTTTAAGTTTTGGTGACTCAGGTGTTACTGTGAGAGTCCTGCAACGGCTGTTATCGTCTAATGGTTATACTGTTGATGTTGATGGGGTTTTCGGTGCCTTGACGGAGACTGCTGTCCAAGCCTTCCAAAAGCAACGGAATTTAGGAGTGGATGGCATAGTTGGTCAAAGAACTTGGTACGAGTTGACAAAATAGTCATTTGTCCGCTTCGCGGAGTTAAGAGTCAAAAGTCCAAAGTCAAAAGTTCTGAATTTGACTCTTGACTCTTGACTCTTGACTATTCTACCGATATTTATGCTGCTCCAATAGTTGTTGTGCTCTTGGCTTGTAAATTAAGTAGAATAAAGCCTCAATGTAGCGCAGCAAATCCTCACGATTCTCTCTTGAGATAAAGTTCCAGAAGCCATAAATTCGTGCTAAAGATAGCAGCTTAGAAGTATGAATTTTCCATGTGTAGGTGCTGTAAACTCGGTCAATGGCTCGCTGGGAAATTTCGTACCAATAGTTGGTATTTTGTTCGCACTTGTTCACAAAAGCAAGAATTTTTTCGGCTGTTTCTTCTAAGTTGGTTGGGTTGATGTAGAAACCATTGACTTTATCTTGAATAATTTCTAAAGGACCACCAAATTGCGTAGCAAAAGTTGGCAATCCCGAAATCATTGATTCTAAAATAGTCAAACCAAAAGCTTCAAACAAAGCAGGTTGCACAAATATTCCCTGGTGATCGGCAATCACCCGATAAATTTCTCCAGAGTCAGATTTGGTCAAACGCACACCTAACCAACGAATCTTACCGTAGAGATTATACTCCTCTATAACCCGGTAAAGTTTGACAATCTCATCGCGTTCTTCGTTGTCACCGGATTCTTCTACACGCAATTTACCCGCTACCAAAATGAGGTTGCATCTCTCCTGCAATTCTTTACTCCGACCGAAGCATTCGGCTAAACCAGTAAGGTTCTTAATGCGGTCAAGGCGCGCCATTGAGAATAGTGGGCGCTTGCTTGGGTCATCAAGGGTTCCAAAAATTTGGGTGGAATCTTCTAGAGTGAAGAGCATTTCTTCTATTCTGGTGCGATCGCTCTCAACTCGGTCTTGGGTACGTGCATAGGGGAAATAGGCATTCTCATTGACTCCAGGGGGTACCACGTTAAACTTAGGGCTAAACAGTTCAATCCCATTGACGACGTGGTAGAGTTCCGGCATGGTGAAGCTCTTAAGAGATTCGTACTGTCCCACACTATCTGGCGTTCCCACAATTTCTTGATATGTGCTGCTGATAATAAAGTTGGCAGCATTCATCGCCAACAAGTCGGCGGTGAATTGTAAGGAAAAATGATATTTATCCTCCAAATCTTGCCAATAGAGGTTACTGAATAAGTATTTGGACTTTTCCAAGGCATGGGCAATGTTACACTGCGTTACACCTAAGCGGCGTGACAGCAAAAAGGCTACCAAATTTCCATCAGTATAGTTACCAACGATTAAATCTGGTCTACCTTGAAATTCTGCCCACAGTTCTTTTTCTGCATCAATCGCGAAGGTTTCCAGATAAGGCCAAAACTCAAATCGCGAAATCCAGTTTTGCGTCATGTTGGGATTGAATTCCCGTAAAGGCACACGCAAAATCCAGGCATTCTCAGTATCGTGGACTTTTTCTAAGCGTTGGTTACAAAGGGTGCCATCGCTATTGGGGATGAGGCGGGTCAGGATAATGACCTTTGGCTGGACTTTCAGTCCCCCTAAACCAGCCAGCATTGCATCTTCTTGCAGCTGTTTTTCCAGAGTCTTCGCTTGGTCAAGAACGTAAACCACTTGACCGCCAGTGTCGGGACGTCCCAAAACTCCCTCTTGCCCAAACCAACCATGAGCAGAGACCAAGACGATTCTAAAAATCATCGGGATGCGAGAGATAAAGGCTTCCAGGGTATGAGGATCGGGAGAATCAATCAATTCATCCAGAATGCTCAAGCTTTCCTGAACTCGCTGGGCGGTGTTACCCCAACCTGGTTCAAAGCCCATCATTTGCAGGTCAAACCGCAATTCTTCGTAGGGTTGCTCACTAGGGCGAGAACTCACGAAAGTTATGGCTTTTTTGACTTGCTCAGAAAGTTGCCGCTGCGTCTGAATACGCTCATTTATGAGCAATTGAACCCCGTTGTACTGGTGTAGGCGCAAGAAGTTAAACAAACCTTCCAGCCATTGGTTGGGGTCAGCAAATAGCTTACTGGATAGATAACGGTTGAGAAACTGCACTCCCTTACCAATGTTTTTCGGGTCACGGATAACCGGGGAGTAGTCATAAAATGGACCAAAATCCAACTCTAAGAGGTCGCCTTCGCTGGGATTATATCGGTTTACAAAGCGATCGCGCAAATCCAACAGTTCTTGAACCGTCATTGGCTCTATATTCAAGTCGCCTGTTAGTCGATAAACTTCTTCAGTGGCTATTTTTGGACGTATAATCAAACACAGGCTTGATTCCTCTTGAATAATTTCTTGAGTGTAATAAATAAGTTTACCTAAGTGAGAGGTGGTGTAAAACTTCTCAGGCTTTTCGTACTTAGAACAGTAGGCATTATATAAGTTGAGTATGTCGTTTCGCAGCAAGTATTTTTTTTCTTGCTGGCGCAACTCACTGATTAAGGAACGCAAATCACTTTTCTCTTCACTATCCAGAATGGCTTGAAGTAATTCAGACATGGCAACTCACGAGATAATTATCGGCTTTGGATTTAACCTTTGACTGGGCAATAGCTAATAGCTAACCACTAATTGCTAATAGTAAAAACAACGACTAGCAATTAGCAATTAGCAATTATTACTACTATTACTACCCTTAAATCTCTCTACCTTTTTACGCTTATCTTATCTATGAGTACTTTGCACTCTAACTAAAGGCGTACTCTTTTTTTCTTTTTGTTACCAGAGAAATAGCAAACATCAAGCTCTTATGAGATTTCTTGTAACTATAAACACCTAGAGCCAATCTCCAAAAAGCCAATTTAAATCAATAAGCTAGAGGGTAACTAGCTTTGAGGCTTATCAATGAATTTAGGGGTTTCACTTTCCTCAGGGTCTTTTACTGTGTAAACATAAAATATAATTTAATATTCTACTCCGCACCAAGGCTGTTTTGCTCAACCTGCTGCGGGCAATATGTTGAGGGGAACTCCTAAGCATCTTTTTGACCCCTAGAGTTTCATTGCGGCGATCACTGAAACAAAAGTTTATTTTTTAAGAGTTTATTGAGCTACGAAGATAAACTTAATTGAATTAAAATCAAGTATGTTATTCTCCTAGGAAAAATATCTATTTAGCTATTTATAATTTCAGCATAGTCTTTAAAATAGGGTGGATTTATATGGCAGAACATCCACAACCAACAACAGTACAAGACCACAGTATAGGCAATATCATTATTGTCTCTTTACTTGTCTTGTGTGGGTTTACGTTCATTTTTTTGCTTGGCATCTTTTAGATAGGATGACACAATTGTTAATTTGTTCAATCTCAATAGCAGCTTAGAAATATCTGGAACACGCAAAGTGTTCTCCTGTGACTTGTTGCAAATCAGAGACTTATCACAACAGGTGTTAAGCGAGATAATTTTTCAACTCTTATTAAGCACATCCCCCAACTTGATTACGGGGGATTTTGCTTTGACTGCTAAGTGAGATTCCTCTTACAGCGTTTTTCAAATGATCAGATTTTTAGTTCTTTAACCTTAGGGCGAACGATGGGAGTCGAACCCACCAATGGAGGAACCACAATCCTCTGCCTTAACCGCTTGGCTACGCTCGCCATTATTGTATAGCCTATTATAGCACCACCTGGTCAATAGATCCAGTGCTTTTATGGAAGGAACGGACTCAGTTAATCTGGAGTCTAATATATGGAGCCAAAAGCAGTTAGGAAAAATGAGAGCTTTAACTATTATTACATGTGTGGGAGTCGTAGGAGTAGCAGTTTTGGGTATGGCAATGGCGAACACAAATCCTAGTCAGGCTAAATATGAAGACTATGCAGTGCAAAGGCTGACTGAATACTTGAAAAGCAATGTCTGCGAGAAAACTTCTAATCCATTAGAAAATTTAATAAAATGGAATTGTAGTAAATTTGTAGAAGCAGCAAACCCGCAGATGCGGGAAATTATCTCCATTAGGACCCAAAAACAAGATTTCATCATTTTTAGTGTTTACCGTACAGATTTAAAACTCAGTCATTTGATACCTTCTTATAAATTTGAGACTGTGGGAGCGTTGGAAAACTTTTACACATACAGCGCCGAAAAGCAGTAGCTTGCCTAAATAATAACTTTGGATAGAGCGACTCAAATAGCAAGTCTTTCTCAGGATGCAGGTTCCAGCGAGTTGCCCCCCTTAAGATTTGTTGATGGGGACAGAAAATTTCCAGCTTTCATTCCAGCTTTCAATGGAACTGGAAAAAACAATTTGAAAAAAAGGAGCAGAGCTGTGTTTTTTCACAAGAAAGAAACAATTAAACCTGTTAACATCGCTGAACCGAATCCACGTTTTGCCCAACTGCTTCTAGAGCAATTTGGTGGCGCAACAGGTGAACTGACAGCCGCTTTACAATACTGGACACAGTCCTTCCATTGTGAAAATCCCGGAATCCGGGATATGTTGCAAGATATTGCTCTCGAAGAGTTTAGCCATTTGGAGATGGTGGGTAGACTCATCGAAGGTCATACCAAAAATGCTGACCAAACCGAGGCTTACAAAAGCACCTTGTTTGCTGTACGGGGTGTAGGACCTCACTTGCTAGATAGTCAAGGTCAAGCTTGGACAGCAGCCTATGTCAATGAAGGTGGCGATGTAGTACGTGATTTGCGGGCTGACATTGCTGCTGAAGCTGGCGCACGTCAAACCTATGAAGAGTTGGTTAAACTAGCTCCTGATCAAGAGACTAAGCAGGTACTCGTACATCTTCTGACTCGCGAAATTTCCCATACCCAAATGTTCATGAAGGCGTTGGATTCTTTGGGTAAGTTAACTGACCCATTCTTCGGTAATATCCAACCAGATACCACCGTGGATATTTACTACAACTTATCTAGTAACGGTAAGGACGAACGCGGACCTTGGAATTCTGAACCAAATTTCCGTTACGTTGCTGACCCTGTAGCAGAAAAGTAAGTAGAAAAATAATTGGTAATTTGTAATTTGTAATTATTGGCTCAATTACGAATTACGAACTGTCTTTGATTAGTTTTTCTCTTTCTGTGTTTTCTTCTTAGTGTATGGCGGTTCTCATTCCCTCTCCACTCCCCAACAGGGGAGTGGTTAATTGGTATTAAATACAAGCGCAAATCCTTATAATCGTAATTAATTCATAATAATTTTTTCAACTCAAGTTATATTTAATAAACAGAAACATTATTTGAGTGACATCCTTGCCAATGGCATCTGCGTATCTGCTGGTATCCCACGGAAGTCGTGATCCGCGTCCAGAAATTGCTATGCAACATCTGGCGAGGCTCTTATGTCATAAGATACAAAGCGATTTACCAAACATTGCAATTGGGGGTGTGGCTTCCCTGTCAAAAAGCGCAAGCCTGGTTGGTACAGCATACTTGGAACTGAGTCCCGATCCCCTACATGAGCAAATCATAAAATTTGCCAAGAATGCTCTGGAATCAGGATGCAATAGTCTAAGAATTCTACCGCTATTTCTGCTGCCAGGAGTTCATGTGATGGAAGATATTCCAGCCCAAGTCGCACTGGCAGGGCAAGCTCTCGGTCAAGATATTAAGATATACTTGCAACCATACTTGGGCAGTCATCCAGATTTAGGGCGCTTGCTGGCGAAGCAAGTGGTTGCAACAAAAGCAGAAGCGAAAATTCTTTTAGCTCACGGGAGTCGTCGCCCTGGAGGTAACACTCCAGTGGAAGCAATGGCGACAGCTATAGGAGCAGAGGTTGCTTACTTAGCTGTGCCTCCCAGCTTGGAAGCGCGGGTGCAAGAGTTGATAGGTGATGGGTACAGGAATTTACTGATAATACCATACTTCTTATTTGCAGGTGGAATGACTGATGCTGTCGCTCAAAGGCAACAAGAGTTAAAATTACAGTTTCCTGAGGTGAATTTTCAACTGGTTGAGCCTTTGGGAGCAAATGCAGAATTAGTCGAATTGATTTGGGATTTGTTAGAAAAATGAACCGCGAAGACACGCAAGCCCCCAAGGAAGATCAGGAAGAGAAAAAGAGGTGTTTGGGTAAGGTTTACCTGATAGGTGCGGGACCGGGAGATCCGGGGTTGATGACTCTCAAGGGTAAGGGATTGTTAGAGTGTGCGGATGTGGTCATCTATGATGCCTTGGTTAGTCTGGCAATTTTGGCGATGATTAATCCTGAGGCTGAAAAGATTGATGCTGGTAAGCGGCGAGGGCGTCATTCGATTATGCAGGACGAAACGACACACCTGCTGATTGCTAAGGCGCAGGAGAGTGCGATTGTGGTGCGGCTTAAGGGGGGTGACCCGTTTATATTTGGTCGCGGCGGTGAGGAGATGGAAGAATTGGTACAAGCTGGAATTCCCGTGGAAGTTGTGCCTGGTATTACATCGGGAATTGCCGCTCCAGCTTATGCAGGTATCCCTTTGACGCATCGGTTGTATAGTTCATCTGTCACTTTTGTAACTGGACATGAGGCTGCAGGTAAGTATCGCCCCGCAGTGAATTGGAATGCGATCGCCCACGGTTCAGAAACGATTGTAATATACATGGGCATTCATAACCTATCTTACATTGTGGAACAGTTAACAGAAGCTGGGTTAAGTTTAGAAACACCGATTGCTTTAGTTCGTTGGGGTACGCGACCGGATCAGGAAGAATTGATTGGTAAGCTCTTAACAATAGTAGAGCAAGTTGAGGCAACTGGGTTTGAAGCGCCAGCAATTGTTGTCATTGGTGCAGTGGTCAATATGCACGCTACATTTCGCAATTTGTAATTGGTCATAGAGGCGGCGAGCATCATGGTGAGTCAGCGCTCTTGGGAGGGGAGCCACTGCAAAGTAAAAAGTAAAAAAGCAAAAGAAAGAATACGCATAAATTAATTTAGAAGCCTTACTTGCGGACGCGGTATTTCAAGCGCGGAGCGTCTCGAAATATATCTTTTTTGTTTCCATAAATCAATTTAGGACCTTGTACCATTTCTTTTAACTTTCAACTTTTCACTTTTCACTTGGAGCGTAAGTGACGGTCAAGTGTCAACAATCTGAGGTGACTTGTTGGAGTGCAACCTGGTATAAATTGCAGGTAATTTCTGTTGGCAGACTCTTCATTTGATTTGTAAGTATCAAAGCTTGTGACTGTCGCCATGCTTGCAATGCCAATCGAGCGATTTCTTCAACTTCTTCTGCGGTTTCTAATTGTTCGGTTATCGATTTGCAAAGCTGAGTAAAAGCTCGTAGCTGGAGCATTTCCCCCAAACCACCCAATTCAGCTGTCATCATAGCAACTTCGTCTCGTAAAATAGATTGTTCGTCATCTAAAATCAAAGATTCTAAACGTTGCAGACAGTCTTCTACTTCCGTTTGAAAAAGTAAGGAAATAATGTCTTGTAACCCCTTTTCTGGGGATAGAACCATTATGGTATCCTCAGTAACCAAATAGCTCAAACGCTCTTGCAACTCCTCAAAAACTGGATAACAAAAAGTTGCTAACCACTGCTCATCGATAGCATAACCTTCTAAATGTAGTCTCACTATCTGACGTAACCAATCGACTCCAGCTAAGAGTAAACTTTGCAAATCAGCGTCAAGTTCTAGAAAGTTTTTCTGAGTTGTCAAAACTTTCAAGGAATCTTCTAAGCGGTGAGCCAAAGTACTTAAAGTCCGAAATCCTATCATGCCTGCGCCGCCTTTTATAGAATGAGCAGCTCTCAGTCCAGCATTGATTTTTGGTAGAGCAATTTGATGATTAAATTTGACTTCCAATAATACAGCTTCTAGAGTATTGATAGAGTCAGTTGCTTCCTCTAGAAACTGCAACTGGATTTCTAGTTCCTTGTTTTCTAACATAGTCTTTGTTCTTCAATAATTATTAGTCATTTGTTATTAGTCATCTCCCGCAAAAAAAAATGACTAATTATCGTAGCTATTAAACAATTTTCAAGGATGATGTCAGTCAGCTACTAAAATGAGCTAATTTATAATAGCAAATATTAGGAGTTGTGAAGAATTGAAGAAGACAAAATAGATTTTGTATGTCCTTAATTGATAGAATACCTGAAGTCAGTTGATAAATCTGATAATTTAGGTATATCTCTCCCAACTGATTCTTGATTCTTGTTAGATTAAGTGTAATATTTGAACTATTTATAGTTATATTCAAATTCACTCTGCCATTGATTAAATTGTATATAGTACTGTTTGCCAATAAATTGTTTAGTAACAGTGACATAGGCATCAGTACCTTACTTTATATTTCACAAACAGTTAATTGTTTGATTCTTATAAATCACAATAAATATTTAATTTTGATGAGCCTGATATATTTTGAAGCTAACCTAAAAACAAAAACTGCTCATTATGAGCATTCCTACAATTATTGTTATTCTAAGAGTATTTCTAGAGCCTACCTAGCATGAGTTACTTTTAAAATTTTGTAACCAATGTTTCTGAAATATAATGGTTCTCTATTCAATGAAGTTCATATGTTGAATCTAACCCTCTAAACCCCTTCCTTTGTAAGGAAGTATTTAAACTTCCCTATTCTACAAGGAGAGAGGTTGGAGGTGAGGGAGTTACGCACTCTACAAATTGTCCATAATATATTTTATGAAATTTTGGCGTTTCAGGTGCTTTCGCTAGACTCTAATTTGCTCTTGTTTTTACTGAATTGGGTGCTATAAAGCACAACCAATAGCTGAAATACTTAAATTCTATGTAGTACGTAGGTACGATGCGTAAGTCTTAAATTCATTCTTTCCAATAAAAAAAGGTTTTCTAATGGAAAGAAGTACGCTCAATCGAGTAACACTCAACCCTCCATATCCAAAACAAACTAAAATAGGTCAACTTTAGTGCTAGTTTGATATTAATCCGTAGATGACTCAATGTTTTGAAAGACGACTTTTAGTAAATCTACTTGTGTAAAAGGCTTGGTTAAATAGCCTGTTGCTCTGACCATCTTTGCTTTTGCTTTATCGATCAAACCTGATCTGCCTGTTACCATAATCACAGGTGTGCTCTGAAAGTACGAATGTTTACGCAACAAGGAACACAGTTCATAACCGTTTAAGTTTGGCATTTCAACGTCGAGTAAAATAATGTCCGGTTTCACACGGATAATGTGCATTAAAGCCTTTAAGGGTTCATTAACTCCAACCACAGAAAACATTTGGTCATCTAAAAAGTTTTTGATGGCATTGATGACCACAGGACTATCATCAATGCAAATAATTTTGTAAAGTTTTTTCTCAAACGGTTTTTGGGAAGTTTGCTGCCCTTTATTATCGTTAGTGTCGTAGTCTACTGTTTGATAGCTGTCTTGGCTGGCAAATTCTTGCTCAATTTTTGTTTGAGACTGCCGTGCTTTTGATGAAAAAAAGTGAAAGCGCTGCTGTTGTGTACCTCGTGACTTAGCATTTTCCTGATTTTGTGCCTGATTTTGACACTTTTCGACTAGTAAGGGCAAATCTAAATGACAGAACTTTGGCATATCATCGAGGAAACTCTCAGAGGTAAACTCATAGCTTCCTTCTTTTATCTGAAGAAGTGGCTCAAAAACTTCCAGCGCCAATTGCTCTATCAGCATCCCTACTTGAGCAGGACTCATATACTTTTGATTAACTAACCAGCAAATAGCCAAATAATCTGGATTCGCTACTGCTTGATTGTCAAGTCCAGTTTCAAATATCGCCTGCAACTGTTTATCAATGCCACTATGGAGAGTAGGAATTTGCTCACTCAAACGCTGTAAATGCCTGTAAAGCAAATCAAACATTTTATCTGTATAGCAAGCATAAATCAGTTTACCCTCCTCTAAATAGATTGACCAAGAAGCTGACGGGCTAAAAACTTGCCAACATCCAGTAAGAGGCTTGCTGGTCATTTTTCCTAGTAGAGATAGTGGCTGTAATGTCTGAAAAAATCTGTATCTACCAATAGGAAGTGTCGTCATATTCATGGCTTTGGACTAAAATCAATATTTACGACTGAAAGAATGACTTGGATATAAACAGAGATACCTGTGGCTAAATAGTAGAAAAACCATATTGTTACCACAAAAGCACTACTTGCACCTGTTGGCAGAAAGCTAGCACGAAGCAACAACAGACGTGAGATTGTAGTGGCTCAAAAACCGAAAATGAAGAGCGCTCCCCAATAAGGAGAGCAATGTTTAGAGATGCTGAATTCCTGGTGAATATGATAGCTCTCCAGGTTTAGGGTTTTGCTCAGGTTCTCTTGCTCCTTGTTGGAGCTAGCAAGTAATGACAGATGGCTTGTGCAGAAAGTTCAACTTCCAACAACCTAACTGTATGTGTTAAGGCGCGCACATCAGCGCACACAGCAATGAAGTTTGAAGCATCATCAGGGATCACAATAAATTTACAAAGGGGACAACTGTTTCTAAAATAGACATTGATAAAGTACTATTGAATACCGAAAAACTCTAAGGTTCCTGATACATCTGTTGATGAGGAGAGGTATATTTTGACTCTGCCTACCATTTCTATGAAAAGGTTGTCTGCTAAGTTGTCTCTTTAGCTTGGGCAGAATAGTTCTTTGAACCATAAGAATGCAAAACTCCTACCAGTGATGACTGTAGTAACAACTCATACCGTAATGCTGTGTTATGAGACGTGAAGGCAACTGTCTCAGAAGCAAAGAATCTCTTCATGTCTTGTACTGGGAACACACTATAAGGTTGTTTTCAAGGTTGTTTTGTTAATGAATCGTCACCCTGGAGAGTTCTGCGTGCCACATTTATGAGTTTCCTGCGAAACTCATAAACTTGAGTACATACCTGAAAAACCTGAAAAATAAAAAATTTCAGCTACTGGGTAGATGGGAAGTAAATTACTGACTAATATTTAGATTACTATAATTTTCAGAAAAAAGTTAGAAAGATGTATGAAAACTACTATGGGTAAGTTTAGAAAATGTGAAAAATCGCTTTTGCTCCAACATAGTTTGTAAGAAAGATTTGAAACTCTTCTTGTTTCAGTGCTTGTATTTAAGTAACATAACTAAACATGTAAAATTCATAAAAATTTTACGTGTTTCAGTGCAAAAAAATCAAAAAATAATAAATAAATACCAGAGAGTAAGTTATTAATGCTACATCTTAACAAGACATAAATACTCATACCAGAGAGAAATCTACAGATGAAGCGATGTAACCTTGACTCTAACTGCCTTTTCATCCTTTCTAAGCGAGAAAATTCTCTGAAGAAAGACGTTTAATGTCTTTAAATAGCCACAAATGCAAAGTGAACTAGAATGCAAAAATTTATACTTAATTTAAAAATATACTGAGAAAGGGAACTTGTCAAGTTTATGTAGATTTGATAAAGCATGTATGATTTAGGAACATTTCAGACTGACAAATAGTCTCTGCAATGGAAAATAGTAGACTACTAGTGCGTTTTTTTTCTTAGCGGTTTATAGAGGCATAGCGTTAGATAAATTGCAACGCTATGGAGAAGCGATCGCCTCAGACGACAAAGCCATAGAAATTAAACCAGACAACCACGAAGCTTGGTACAAGCGGGGTATTGCGCTGCATTTAAGAGCGCATTCCATACCAAGCAGGAAACGCTCTGTAGTTGTAGGAAATCAGTCAAGATCTGCTGTTGATCATGCTTTTAACCTGCAAGTTAACTTAACCCCTTACGGCATCTTTGTACCTGATTCAATCCAAAGTGACCAGTGACTGTATTGTGGATTGCTTAGAGCAGTGCTGGGAGAGTGTGCGCGAATGAGCCATAAGCGCTTTAGCTGAGGTTTGATCTCTAAGCTTGTTTGTATAACTATCAGCTTGGCTTACCTAAAACTGCATCTACTTAACCGACTTATGCAACGAGTCTATTGACTTTTTCACCAAAAAGCTTGAATCTTAATAGTAGTCTTTCTTAATAAGAACCTTGTTAAAATACATTCGCAAAATTATTAAGAAATTTTTCTAATGGAGAGTGGCAAATGAGTGTGAGGAAAAAGGGTTTGTTGAATGCTGGTGCTGCATTTGTAGTGCTGACGGGTTTAGTTGCTGGCAGCTTTGGAGGTATGCAGGCAATTGCTAACTCAAGGCAAAATCAAAAGAGTTCAACCTTACTTGCTCAAGGGCAGCAGAAAACCTTAACAGTTATCTTTCCTACTAGGAAAGACGCACCGGACTTGCAAACTAAGGCGAATAGAGTCGCAGAGTTTTTGTCAAAAGAACTAAAAATGCCAGTTCAGGCAAAAGTCGCCGATGATACAGCAGCTGTAGAAGCCTTGAGAGCAAATAGTGCTGATGTGGCTTTCTTAAGTAGCCGTCCGGCTTTGAAAGCTGAGGAACTCGCAGGCGCACGCTTGTACTTAGCAGAGGTACGTCCAAATTACTCTGGAAGATACACCTATAACTCAATCATTGTTGTCCCCAAAAATAGCTCCCTTAAAACCCTAGGCACATCCAAAGCCACCTTGGAACAGTTGCGGGGTAAAAGAATGGCATTCACTTCGCCAACTTCAGGATCGGGGTTTATCTTCCCTGTGGGTGAGTTAGTCAAACAAAAACTTGTGCCAAACCGCGATCGCCTAGACAGCTTCTTTAGTCAAGTTGTCTACGGTGGCGATTACAGTAAAGCTTTGAGAGCAGTTGTACAAGGTCAGGCAGATATTGCTGCTGTATCAGAATACGCTTTCAATGCTCCGTATATTTCAGAAGCTGAAAAGAGCCAGTTACGAGTTCTCTATAAAATCCCTGGTGTTCCAGCACACGGCGTAGCCATTGATGATGACGTTCCTGCACCTATGCGCGAACAAATTATCAATGCCATGCTTAAGTTAAATACGGCACAAAATAACGAGATGCTTCGCGGCTTGTATAACTCCACAGAACTGGTGAAAGTTGACCATAACAAGCACTTAGCACCAATTCGTGAAGCCCTCAAGAACGCAGGAATTGAACCTTAATGTTAGTGGTTAGTTGTTAGTCGTTAGTAGGGCTTCTTTACAACTAACTAGTAACCAAAGAGCGAACCTGAAGGGTTAGTGGTTAAAAGGACTTTTTTACAACTAACTACTAACTACTATCTACTATCTGTAACCTCTCCCTATATGACCCACCCAGTGATTGAGTGTCAGGACGTAGAAACTGCTTATTCCACAGCTTTGAGTCGTCCTATCCTTAAGCGAATTAATTTTCAGATTCATCAGGGTGAGTTTGTTGTATTGCTAGGACTTAATGGCGCAGGTAAGTCTACGCTTTTGCGTTCTTTAGTTGGGTTAGTACCATTGGTGCGGGGAGCAATTCATATTAATGGTGTAGAATTAACTCCACGCACGCTGGCTCATATTCGACGTGATGTTGGTATGTTATTTCAGGGCGGCGGATTGATTCGGCAGTTATCGGCAATTGAGAATGTGCTATGCGGACGCCTTGGCGCGAGGACAACTTGGCAAACTCTGTTTGGGTTTCCTAAAAATGACCGTCGTCAAGCATTGGAACTGCTAGAACAGTTGGGGTTAAAAGAGCAAGCTTATCAAAAAACAAGTCAACTCAGCGGCGGACAGCAACAAAGAGTAGCGATCGCCCGTGCTTTAATACAATCACCCCAAATTTTGCTTGCAGATGAACCCATCACAGGACTGGATATTATGGCATCCAAACAGGTGATGGAAACTTTATCCCATCTGCACTCGCAACAAGGTATGACAATTGTTACAGTTTTACACGATTTGGGTGTAGCAGCGCAGTACGCCCAGCGAGCACTTGTGTTGGATGCTGGATGTGTTGTTTACGATGGGTCTTGCGACAACCTACAAGCTCAATTTGCTCAAGCATAGTCAAGTTTATCGCACTTGGTAGGCGAATTCTTTTTTAGTAATGAAAAATTTTTCTCGTGTTTGGAAACGCTTTTCTTGGGTGAGTCGCCTACTTATCCTGTGCATTGTTCTTTTGGTTTATGGTTGGGCGTTGCAAGGTCTTAAAGTAGATTTTGGACTATTAAAGCAAAGCTGGTTCAACATTATTGATTTTGTGTCGCGGTTGTTTCCCCCGAATATAAGTTGGGATATTTTTAATAAAACAATCAAAGCACTAGTAGAAACTGTGCAGATGTCTGTGGTTGGCACGACTATCGGGGCAATGCTTTCTCTACCCATTGCAATTGCCAGCGCCCGTAATGTCGCCCCTGTTTGGCTACAATGGTTAGCTAATTTCCTGCAAAATGCTGTACGTTCTGTCCCCTCAATTATTCTTGGATTGTTATTTGTCGCAGCAACTGGACTAGGTCCACTAGCAGGGACATTGGCTTTAAGTATTTACACAATTGGCTATTTAGGAAAATTTTATCAACAAGCGATCGAAGCGGTTGACCCTCGTTCTATAGAATCTTTGCAAGTTGCTCGTGCATCTCGAATACAAATTGCTCAATATGGTATCTTACCACAAGTGCTGCCCTTAGTTCTGGGCTACACCTTGTGGATGTTTGAGTACAATATCCGTGCTGCCTCAGTTCTTGGTGCTGTTGGTGCTGGCGGCTTTGGCTTTGAGCTAAAAAGTTATATAGATGGCTTTGAGTACACCAAAGCAACGACTATGATCCTAATACTGTCGGTAGTCGTTACCGTGATTGATGCCCTCAGTAGCAAATTACGTCAGCGCCTAGATTCTATGTAGTTGTGGAGAAATAGAAATCAATATAGCGAAACTAACACTATTTATTAGCAAAACTTCAATAACGGCTCTGGGTATGGTTTAATTTCTCTTGGTTTGCTGTGTCTTCTTGCCAAACAAACCTGACATACTCAACCCTGTCACCAGTAAACCCATAAGTCCCAGTCCGTGCAAAATTGGGTAGATTGCCTGAAGATGAAAGATTTCCCCTGTATGGATGTCAAGCAGTAGGCTACGCGAAAGCCCTATATTGATGCCCCACTCTCCAACGATAGTTACTGCTGTCCCAGTGAATACGGTGAAAGCCAGTGGCAGAGAAATGATGATGGCAAGGGTGCGGTGGTACTTGCGAAATGCACGCTTCATGGCAATCCTCAAGATAAGAATAAAATTTTTGAATACAAGCTTAATTTTAGACTTAGAAAGTTCACGTTAGCGAATGCGTGCCGCAGGCATACGCGAGTGCGTGCGCTTTGCGCTTAGTGTGCCCGAACTTACGATTTGCTGGGGAAATGAACCTGCTTGCTATTTTGTCACAGCAAAAGTTACAAAGCCGGGATAACTTGTACCAAAATACACTGTATTCATTCCTAGTTTGTTACTTTCTTAGTCTTATATTTTGATTTACAAGGGGAAAGGCAATAAATTTATCTGCTTATCTGGTGTACAGTATCCCTACTGTTGCTTGTGTTTATAGCAGGGGGAAACGTGCTTCCCAACTGCAAACAGTCTGCAAAAATTTTTTAAGGAGTGTTCTCATGATCCGTCTTACTCAAATACTTGCCATTGGTACAATCAGCATTCTAGCTTTCACAGGGTGCAACAGTGCTGAACAAGCCACGACACAGCCATCACCCGCAGCAACTTCAGCCTCTGGTGTAGAAGCATCTAAGCAAGAAACCTCTCCAGGAGGTGTTGAGGGGCTGCTAGGTGTTGTTTCTAATACCAGGGTGGCAGTGGAAGCTGGAGACTTTGCTAAAGCCAAAGAGGAATTTCAAAAATTTGAGGATAACTGGCAAAAGGTTGAGGACGGCATAAAAGCCAAATCTCCCGATTCCTACGAGGCAATTGAGGACAGTGCGGATGAGATTACGGGAGCACTCAAAGGATCTGCACCCAGCAAAGAGAAAGTTATGCCACAGTTGCAATCTCTGGAGAAAAACATTAACGGTGTTGCCAAGCTATAGAACACCAATTCACTCATACCAAGTCTGTATGTTTCAGCCAGTCAATGGATGAAAATTACACGCAGGCATAATAAACCAGGTTTCTTCACGAGACTTGGTTTAAGAAAAAGTTTGCAAAATTTTTGCAAAAAGCACGGGTAAGTATTTAAACAACAGCAGTTATAAAATTCTTAGTAGATTTTCGCATTAAATAGTAGCGATCTAACTGTCAGGTTCACCTGAACTTGCCACGGACATACCCTGATCCTGCTTTTCATTCACGCTATCAGCAGCAAAATGTTTATCCATGAGTGCGGGGACTTGTGAAGCTTTGATCCGACTGTAGCGAGTTCTATCTGGCATCACCAAGTTTGGTCCCGCTTTGCAGTTTTTCATGCAGCCAGTCCCTTTAATTGTCACCTCTGACTCCAAGCCGCGAGCGCTCAAAGCCGCTTCCATAGCTTGACAAACCTCTTTGCCACCCCGTTTCATGCAATCAGACTTTTGACAGACTAATATAGTGGCTTTTTTTGGCTTGGCATGACTGACAGGTGGGGCCGTGAGCTGTTGGGGTGATGGAGTAGAGCCTTTCTCCCCATCTCTTGGATGGCGAGCCGCCATCACTTGTTGAGCCTTTAGTTTCACTTCGCCCGTTTTCAGGTCGTGCTTTTTTTCTCCTACAACTTGCAACCAAGTCCCTGGTGCTAACCGCAAGTCAAAAGTAGCACGTAGATGTTTAGCCAGTTTAATATAGCATTCACCGTCGGTAGTTTCTAGTAGTAAGCCTTTGAGCTTATAGCCATCTTTAATGACAAAATCGAGAAACTTTCCCTCAAGGCACAACTCAGAAACTTCGGTCATGTGGGATTTACTCATTTTTTTGACCAATCTTTGACTAATTTTTGACTTAGTTGTAAATACACCAAGCTGTTAAGCATGATGCTGCCAACATTTCTTTAGAGTCCTAATCAAGTCCTGGCGGGGAGTCGTAAATTGCCGCACAACACTCCAAAGTTGTATGGCTGCTGTAGGATGGCTAATTTCAACTGTCAATGGTTGGTTCGTCTCACACACACAGGGAATGTCTAATTCCTGCAAGCGTTTATATATTTGCCAGCGGTCTGCCCAATTGACCTCAACGATGTACTTTACCTGCGGTTGTAAAGTTAACGGTTTCAAGACAATCCCCCTCAAAGTGCAATAGTCTTGCAGTAAGTACGCGCCTTGACTCCCATAATTTTTTCTTTTTTGGAAGCTTAGCTTCTTACATAAGGATAACCTAAGTGCAAACTTTTCTCAGTAATTTTTGAATAAAAAATAAAATCTATAAGCGTTCTTAAACTTCCCGTATCCCAGACTCGTCTAATGCACATTTATTAAAAAGAAAGAGTATCATGAGTAACATTTTATAGATTTTTTGTGGGAACCTCTAAAGAGGGATGAAATTTCGGGCTTATTTTTAAGACAACACTCAAAAGTTTGTGATATTAATAGAGCTTGCTATCATTTTTAAAATGTTAAGATGTAGAGACTAAGCAGTTAGAAACTATAACTGCTAAAAGCGAGGAGAACAACAATGTCTGAAACGCAAACTTTGTTACGCAATTTTGGTCATGTATATGACAATCCTGTCCTTTTGGACAAAAGTGTAACCGAGCCAGTTTGTGAAGGATTTAATGTCGTATTGGCAAGTTTCCAAGCACTGTACTTGCAGTACCAAAAACATCATTTTGTCGTTGAAGGTGCAGAATTCTATTCTTTGCATGAGTTCTTTAACGAAAGCTACAACGAAGTCCAAGAACACGTCCATGATATTGGAGAACGCTTGGATGGACTGGGTGGAGTACCCGTTGCTAACTTACGCAAATTGGTAGAATTAACTTGCTTCGAGCAAGAACCCGATGGCGTTTATTCTTGCCGTCAGATGGTAGAAAATGACCTAAAGGCAGAACAAGCGGTAATTGGTGTTATCCGCCGTCAAGCAGCACAGGCAGAGAGTTTAGGCGATCGCGCTACCCGGTATTTGTACGAAAAAATCCTGTTAAAAACAGAGGAAAGAGCTTACCACTTGGCTCACTTCCTTGCCAAGGATAGCTTAACCTTAGGATTTGTTCAACCCGCTCAAAACTAACGCACTCATAATAGAGAGTCGTCTAACTAGACTGGGAAAAAAAATCTCTAAGCACTGGTTCTTAAACAACTCTAAAAAATGGCACAGAGGAAGCGTATCTACCTCTGTGCCATTTTTAATGCAACTCAACAAAAAAATATAATATTTAACCTCTAGGGTTGTTGTAGAAGATAGTTAGCAAATTTTGTTATTTACAAACATTCCTATGTTAAGAAAAGACTAAATTTGGCGTTCAGATATTGGTCAAAACTGGTTATTTCCTTATTGAGAAAAATCATCATTCTAAATAGAAAAAAGTTGCAAAAAAAATGTAGATGACTCATGATGAATGAATAAAATAAAATCTTTCAAATGAGGTGATAAGGGGACAGGGAACAGGAGATAGGCAAATACCTGTAACCTGTCCCCTATGCCCTATGTGTAAGAAAACTAAGAAAAGTTAATAATAAACAAAGTAACTCATGGGTGAAGACCCGTAAAATAATCAGGATTTATATTTTCTTACTCCAAGGCAACGACTATGCCACGCCGTGACGATATCAGGAAGATTCTGCTACTCGGATCTGGTCCAATCGTGATTGGACAAGCCAGCGAGTTTGACTATTCTGGCACTCAAGCTTGTAAAGCGTTGCGAGAAGAAGGCTATGAAGTGGTGCTGGTCAACTCGAATCCTGCCACAATTATGACCGACCCGGAAACAGCTGATCGCACCTACATCGAACCGTTGACACCGGAATTGGTTGAAAAAGTCATCGCCAAAGAACGCCCCGACGCCCTTCTACCGACGATGGGAGGGCAAACCGCCCTGAACCTTGCCGTAGCTTTGGCGAAAAATGGAGTGTTGGACAGGTACGGCGTTGAGTTAATTGGTGCTAAAATCCCAGCAATTGAAAAAGCCGAAGACAGGAAACTTTTTAACGAAGCGATGACAAAAATAGGGGTGAAGATGTGTCCTAGTGGGACAGCTTCATCTTTGGAAGAAGCCAAGACTGTTGCCAAACAAATTGGCACTTATCCCCTGATTATTCGTCCTGCTTTCACTATGGGTGGGACTGGAGGCGGTATTGCCTACAACGAAGAAGAATTTGCAGAAATGGCACAAGCAGGTATAGATGCGAGTCCCGTGTCGCAAATTCTCATCGACCAGTCCCTACTCGGTTGGAAAGAATACGAACTGGAAGTGATGCGCGACTTGGCAGATAACGTTGTGATTATCTGTTCCATCGAAAACCTTGACCCAATGGGTATCCACACCGGAGACTCAATTACCGTTGCCCCAGCTCAAACCCTCACCGATAAAGAATATCAACGGATGCGGGATATGGCAATTAGAATTATCCGCGAGATTGGCGTGGAAACTGGAGGTTCTAATATCCAGTTTGCCGTTAATCCCGTAGATGGAGACGTAATTGTCATTGAGATGAATCCCCGTGTGTCCCGTTCTTCGGCTTTAGCTTCCAAAGCCACAGGTTTCCCCATCGCCAAAATGGCGGCGAAGCTGGCTGTTGGCTACACGCTGGATGAAATTAACAATGACATCACCAAAAAAACCCCAGCCTCTTTTGAACCAACAATTGACTATGTCGTCACCAAAGTTCCCCGGTTCGCCTTTGAAAAGTTCCCCGGTGCAGAAGCAGTGCTGACAACGCAGATGAAGTCGGTCGGGGAAGCGATGGCAATTGGGCGGACTTTTAACGAGTCCTTCCAAAAGGCGCTGCGTTCCTTGGAAACCGGACGTGCGGGTTGGGGTTGCGACATGAAAGAAAAATTACCCAGCGGTGAACAAATTCGCGCCCATCTGCGGACACCAAACCCTGAACGCATATTTGCTGTACGTCATGCCATGTTGCTAGGGATGACAATTGAGGAAATCTACGAGTTAACCGGTATTGACCCGTGGTTCCTCGATAAGATGCAGGAACTGCTGGAGGACGAGAAGTTTCTGAAGCGGACACCGCTGCACCAGTTGACAGAACAGCAGATGTATGCAATTAAGCGCCAGGGATTTAGCGATCGCCAGATTGCCTTCGCGACCAAAACCACCGAAGATGAAGTCCGCGCTCACCGCAAACAACTCGGTGTGATTCCAGTTTACAAAACAGTAGATACCTGTGCTGCGGAATTTGAGGCATTTACTCCTTATCACTATTCTACTTACGAAGAAGAAACGGAGGTCATGCCCACTGATAAACCCAAGGTGATGATTTTGGGTGGTGGTCCTAACCGCATTGGGCAAGGTATTGAGTTTGACTACTGTTGTTGTCACGCCGCCTTTGCTTTAAAAGACGCGGGGTATGAAACGATTATGGTCAACTCCAACCCGGAGACAGTTTCCACAGATTATGATACGAGCGATCGCCTGTATTTTGAGCCGCTGACAAAAGAAGATGTGCTGAATATCATCGAAGCGGAAAACCCAGTTGGGGTGATTGTTCAGTTTGGTGGACAAACTCCATTGAAGCTTTCCGTTCCCTTACAAAAAGTTCTCAGCAATCAACTTGTAGAGACGCCCCATGGGGCGTCTCTACACCAATCTCCTAGCGTGTCCACCAAAATTTGGGGGACTTCACCAGATTCTATCGACATTGCAGAAAACCGGGAGCGGTTTGAGAAGGTTCTCCAAGAGTTGAATATTGCCCAACCGCCGAATGGTATTGCCCGCACCTATGAAGATGCTTTAGTTGTTGCTCAACGCATTGGTTATCCGGTGGTAGTGCGTCCTAGCTACGTGTTGGGGGGAAGGGCGATGGAAATCGTCTACTCCGATGCTGAGTTGGAACGTTACATGACTTTTGCAGTACTGGTGGAACCAGAACATCCAATTCTCATTGATAAGTTTTTGGAAAATGCCATTGAAGTCGATGTGGATGCTATAGCCGACCACACTGGACGAGTGGTGATTGGTGGTATAATGGAACACATTGAACAAGCGGGGATTCATTCAGGGGACTCTGCCTGCACAATACCTTCCATTTCTCTACCACCAATAGTTTTAGAGCAAATCCGGGCTTGGACGGTGCAGTTGGCAAGAGCACTCAATGTCGTGGGGTTAATGAATATTCAGTTTGCTGTTGTTGGCACTCAAAGTTATTCGCCCCAGGTTTACATTCTGGAAGCAAATCCCCGCGCCTCTCGCACTGTACCGTTTGTGTCTAAGGCAACTGGCGTGCCACTGGCAAAACTCGCATCCTTAATTATGTCAGGTAAAACTTTGGAGGAGCTAGGTTTCACCAAAGAAGTGATTCCAGACCACATTGCCGTGAAAGAAGCGGTATTGCCGTTTAACAAATTCCCTGGTACCGATATCATTTTGGGACCGGAGATGCGCTCTACTGGTGAGGTGATGGGTATTGACAGTGACTTTGGACGCGCCTTTGCCAAGGCGGAATTGGCTGCTGGTGAGCGTTTGCCCATGAGTGGTACGGTGTTCGTATCGATGAACGATCGCGATAAAGCTGCTGCGGTTCCTGTGGTCAAGGAATTTATCAATTTGGGCTTTTCTGTAATGGCGACGGATGGTACACGTCGCGTTCTTCAAGAACACGGCTTAGATGTTGAGTTGGTGCTGAAATTGCATGAAGGTCGTCCCCACGTCTTGGATGCAATTAAGAACCATAGAATTCAATTGATTATCAACACGCCTTCTGGGGAAGAAGCGCAAAGTGATGGTAGACTCATTCGCCGCACAGCCTTGGCTTACAAAATCCCCATCATTACCACTATTGCTGGGGCAAAAGCCATTGTTGCTGCTATTCGTTCCCTGCAAAATACAACCTTAGATGTCAGGGTTATTCAGGAATATACAACGGTTAGTTAGTAGGTTACAGGTTACAGATTATAGGTCATAGGTTGAAGATTTTCCGCCATACCTTATACTCTGTTCCCTGTCCTCTATCCTCTGTGTATCCATAAGACAGTGAGGTAGAAATTAGACAGTGACATCTTGCACTTGACTTGATTTCTCATAGGCGTAAGAACTCAGAAACGCCAGTCCCACGCCACTTGCTTCAACAGGGGAGACCCCCTATGGCGTCAGCCATAGGGGTTAGCCTGCTCTCACGGCAACTGGCGCGTTGTTGTGCGTTCTGCACTCTTGAGAAGCCATGAATGAGTCCAAGAGGTTGAATAACCATATATCAGTAAGTTATTGTTTATTTATTTTAACAATTCTTAGAAACTTTTCTTTTTCCATATACATTTATTAAAGAGCTTTATGGAAAATACATGGGGGATATATTAGGCTTGAATGACGTGGAGCAGCCACAAAATGACAGCATTAAGATCTAGTCAAAATATTCTCATAAATGTTACAATTCTTAACAAGACTCCCATAAAATAATGTTGGACTGATTACCTTCTATCTAACCGTAGATACTTGAGAAAAAGGGGAAATAGCTGTAACTTCTACCAGTTAAGAACCAAAGAAAGCAGACAATTTAGCTGCCCTTGTTTCTTGAACGCGTAAATTGTGAAATAGAGTATGGGTTCCCAGCACAACTGGGTAGACACCCAACACAAGGCATCTATCAGCTCAAGACCATTCTGTCAAACCCGTCAATACCGAAGAGTAGTGCCATGAAGACCGCCCAGACAGCCACAGACCTCGTGCGGACTTACCTGCGTGAGATTGGACGTGTGCCACTCTTATCCCATGAGGAGGAAATACATTATGGCAAACAGGTACAACGTACAACAGCATTGCACGAAGTGAGGGAGTCTCTTGCCATCAGGTTAGGTCGTCACCCGACCTTAGAAGAGTGGGCAAAAGCGACAGAACTAGAAATAGCAGAGTTGAACGAAGCAATCGCAGACGGTGAAATTGCCAAGCGCAAGATGGTAGAAGCCAATTTGCGACTCGTTGTGTCTGTCGCCAAAAAGTACATCAAGCGCAACGTCGATCTACTCGACTTGATTCAAGAAGGTAGCATAGGTATGCAGCGGGGTGTGGAAAAGTTTGACCCCACCAAAGGATACAGGTTCTCTACCTATGCGTACTGGTGGATTCGTCAAGCTATAACCCGGGCGATCGCTGAAAAAGGTCGCACCATTCGTTTGCCTATCCACATAACTGAAAAATTGAATAAAATCAAAAAGGCGCAGCGACAGATGTCTCAGAAACTAGGACGCGCCCCGACAGCTTCTGAGTTAGCTCAAGAATTGGAATTGACTCCCAGGCAAGTGCGAGAATATCTGGAAAAGGCGCGTGTGCCCCTGTCGTTGGATTTGCGGTTGGGAGATAATTACGATACAGAACTAGGGGAAATGTTAGAAGACACAGGAGTTTCTCCAGAAGAATTCGTCGTCCAATCTTCTCTATCCTATGATTTAGAGCGTCTGATGACGGAACTTACCCCACAGCAAAGGGAAGTCATATCCCTGCGCTTTGGTTTAAAGGATGGGCAAGCACATACTCTCGCCAGCATCGGTGAACTTCTTAATATTAGCCGTGAACGAGTACGGCAAATTGAGCGGGAAGCCTTAACTAAACTCCGTAAGTTGAAAGCCGATATAAATGAATATTTGGCAAGTTAGTCAGTTGTTGGTTGTTAACCACTACCCACTACCCACTAACTCATAGGGTGAGAAAATCCGTTACTTTTGGTACGGTTACACCGACTTCCAGCTTGTAATGGGACTGTTACATTAGTTTACAGGAACACAATAAAGCAAAAGCTTAGTCTCATATATCAAAGCCATCTACAACTCAAGTCACTTTGACCGCAGTTGTCGTAATCTAAGGAGGTATAACGTGAGTAACCCATCCAATCGAGTCTCAGAATTTTTTGAGAGTGAGTTAGAAACTGGCGACTCGCTGTGGCAGTATGTTAAATCCTTAAGTCCAGAGACAGTTACCCAGTTATCTAAACCCTCTTCTGCCGAAGTTTTTCAAGTGATGGAGCGTAACATTGTAGGGCTTTTGGGGCACTTGCCTTCTGAACATTTTGGCGTTAGCATCACCACCAGTAGAGAACATTTGGGTCGTCTTCTTGCTTCCGCCATGATGAGCGGTTATTTCTTGCGTAACGCCGAACAGAGAATGACTTTTGAAATGGCGTTGCAAGGTACTGAAACCAAAAACACTGAAGTTGAGTAGCGATTTTGAATTGCTATTGGAGATTTCCGATTGTTGTGTTCAGACCTATTTGGCAAAGTTACGGCAAAACGAATCCAAAACTCCTCTCTGGGAAATCCTTACACTCTCCCTCCCTTTGTCTCCAGAGGGAACTTAAGTAGCGCTGTGTGGGAGGGAGTATCTAAATTTCAAATTTAAAAATAGTTGATGCAGCCAGCTTTTAATTACAGCAATTTTCGGGTAAATAGACCACATTGTAGAGACGCGCCATGGCGCGTCTCTACAGAGATTGAAATGAGTGCAGATGTGGTTCATTGATTTGAAAACCGCTGTAAGGGGTGCTGAAAAACAAAAGAGTTTTGCAATTCATAATACAATACAAGCTCGGCAGACATACACTTAAGCTGCCGAGTTTTGTTATTAGTTATTAGTCTCTTTGTCTCCCCACTTCCCCATTACTCTAGAAACAAACCATGAATGAAACAACTTCTCCACTACCTCATAAAATGATTGGTGTTGCTGTCATTTGGAACGACAAGAGACAAATACTCATTGACCGCCGTCGTGCAGAGGGTTTGATGGGGGGTTTGTGGGAATTTCCTGGAGGTAAGGTTGAGCCTGGTGAAAGTGTTGAAGAGTGTATTAAAAGGGAAATTTATGAAGAACTGGCAATAGAGATTGCAGTAGGTGAGCATCTCATCACTATTGACCACACCTATACCCAGTTACGCGTTACCCTGACAGTGCATAATTGCCGCTATCTCTCAGGTGTTCCTCAACCAATTGAATGCGAAGAAATTCGTTGGGTCAGTTTAGATGAGCTAGAACAGTTTGCTTTTCCTGAGGCAAATACTCAAATTATCGCGGCTTTACGGCTTACGGAAACTAGGCAAAACTATTGACCGCAGAAAGAACTCACGACTCAGGACTCAGTAGTCAGAATAGTAAGTTTAACAACTCCTAAAATCAAAACAGCCACAACCAAATGGGAAGCGTAACCAGCAACACCATTGACCCCATAGCTAATGCAGTGACTGCAAGGTCGCGATCAAGATTAAAGGTTTCGGCAATAACCAGTGTAGCAAAAGCTGGAGGCATCGCCATTTGCAGCACAATGACCTGTGCTGTTGTACCAGTTAAACCAAAAAGTGGTAAACTGCTACCCAGAATAAAGGGGACGAGTAGCATTTTGATTGCTAGACCAGCGCTTGCTCTTGGTAAGCTGTGCCAAGAAGTGAGTTTGCTCAGTCGCATTCCAATTAACACCAGAGCTAAAGCTACCGTACTCCAAGCAAATTGCTCCAACCAAAATTCAACTGGTGCAGAGATTTTAGCCTGTCGAAATAGTAAGCCAAAGCCGAAACTCCATAAAGCAGGATTGATAATAATTGCCTTAAGAACCTGCAAATGACTATCAACACCAGCACCAAAACGAGACGCTAAGGCAACACCTAGTCCATAAGCCCCCAATGTTGTCCCCAACAAATCGTAAAAAAGTGCCCAGGCAAAGTATTCACTTCCAACGATTGACAGAGTAACAGGATAGCCAATATAACCTGTGTTACCCACCATTGCAGCTAGGATAAAACTACCTTGAGTCGATTTGTGGGGGACTGTGTTTGTGAGAAAAGCTTGTCCTTTAATTCCTAACCAAGCCAAAACTGCCCCTAGTAAAATTGCTAAGTGGGCGATCGCTGGTGCAATCCAAATCTGTCCTGATAAGTCAGCTTTGCGTAAAAAAACTACAATACCTATCGGTACTCCTACCCAGAAGAGGAACTGACCCAAACGGGTAGGAACTGTAGCAGGTAGTTTGCGTCCCAGAGTATATCCTACTAGGATTAGGAATACTAGCTTAACGTAGAGTTCTAGGAGGTTTGTCAAGAATAAACCTAGAGATATAGAGGTAACGTTTTACCTATTGCGTTTCTTTCTCTCCAGTTTACAATTTGTTATGGATATTGAACAAACGCAGGAGTGGACTCTTGGATAATGCTGGGTTTTCTGAAAAATCGCAAGACACACCCTCTAGTTCCGGTGAAGATATTCCGGAAGCTTTACGCGATACTCCTAATGCAGCAGCATCCAAGGTAAGCATTCGCCCATTAGTTTTGATAATCGCGGGAGTGGTGGGAGTTGTCTTGATAGCCGTCGTTAGTGGTTTTTTGTTTTTCGTTGTTACACCCAAGAAAACAAACGATTCTCAGTCTTCCCCTAGTAGTTCAACTCCTACAACTTCATCACAATCGGGTAATCCAGCCACCTCAAAAGATGATATCTTGGGGCATTTTTCCTACTCAGAAGCCCCGGAGTCGGAACTACAACCGATTTCTAGTGATAGGCGCATTAGAATGCGAACAGCCGCTGCCCAAAAGTTTCTAGAAATGGCAGCAGCAGCGCGGAGTGCGGGTGTCGTTTTGGTACCTCTTTCTGGTTTTCGCTCTATAAAAGACCAAGAACAGTTGTTTTTTAGCGTTAGTGCCCAGAGAAATCAGACACCAGCGCAACGGGCTGCTGTCAGCGCTCCCCCCGGTCATAGCGAACATCACACAGGTTACGCTGTGGATATTGGGGATGGGGCAACACCTGCGACTAATGTCAATACCAACTTTGACAAAACAAAGGCTTATCAATGGCTGCAAACCAATGCAGCACGTTTCAGCTTTGAAATGTCCTTTCCTCAAAACAACGCTCAAGGTGTGAGTTATGAGCCTTGGCACTGGCGATTTGTGGGCGATCGCCAGAGCTTAGAAACATTCTACAGAGCTAAAAATCTAAAACCTGCCCAAGTATCCCAATAAGGAGACAAGGGGGTATTTGCTTCCCCCACTCCCCTGACCTCCCCATCCTCTTAATTAGTTTCGCCTCCTGATTCTTGGAGTCTGAATCCTTGGTTGCGAAGCCTCAGTACCGGCTTTTTGAGACTTATTGGGAGACTTCTTTTGGAAAAATTCTTCCATCACCTCTAACACCATTGGAGCAGAAACACTACCGCCACCACCGCCAGAATGTTCAGCAAATCCCACAACCACAATTTCTGGCTTATCAGCTGGAGCATATGCCCCAAACCATGCATGGTTTGCTTTAACACGACGCTTCCACGCCTCAGCTGTGCCACTTTTACCAGATACGGGAGGAAGTGTTGGCACATTGAGAACCTTACCTGTACCTTCAGCCACCACCTTCCGCAGTCCTTCACGGAGAACTTTGATGGTGCTTGGCTTCATATTTAAGGATTCTCGCCAGCTTTTTGCCTCTTCTTGGTCTTTAAGCATATGCGGTTTCACGCGATCGCCACCATTGGCGGGGACTGAGAACATCACAGCGACTTGCAGTGGTGTGGTTTGTAGAGCGCCTTGACCAATGGACATATTGATAGAGTCGCCTACAGTCCAAGGCATTTTCCACACTCTCTGCTTCCATGCTTCATCTGGAACATTTCCTTTGGTTTCTTCGGACTCGAACTCAATCCCAGTTTTTTCGCCGAAACCGTATTTGCGAGTCCATTCAATTAAGGTTGGGCCACCGACTCCCCTACCAATTTGATAAAAGAAGGTATCGCTACTCCAAGCTAAGGCTCCTGCAAATCCCAACGGACCAAATCCAGAGTGGTTCCATTCGCCAAACGTCACCCCGCCAACTGTCAGGGAACCGTAGGTTTGCAGTACTGTGTTGGGAGAAAATTTACCTGATTCCATCCCGGCTGTTGCAGTGACTATTTTGAAAGTACTTGCGGGTGGAAAGGCGCTACTGACAGCGCGATTGAGCAAGGGATGGTTTTCGCCTTGTACGCTTTCCCAATCTTTTTTAGAGAGCCTTCGCTTAGAGAAGATATTCGGGTCAAAAGTCGGATGAGACACCATTGCTAAGACAGCACCGTTATTTGGGTCTAGTGCAACGATAACGCCGTCCCGTCCGTTCAAAGCTTTTTCTGCTGCCTTTTGCACATCCAAATCTATGGTTAGGTGGATGTCATTACCTGCTTTTGCCTGTTTTTCTCCCAACACTCGTATCGGGCGACCTTTTCCATCCACTTCCACCTGCTGACCGCCCCATTCGCCTCGCAACACCTGTTCATACGCCTTTTCCACCCCCATCTGACCAATCACATCTCCCAGTCGGTAGCCTTCTTGTTTCTTATCTTTCAACTGTTGTGGGGTCAGTTCTCGGGTATAACCCAATACATGGGCTAATTCCTTGCCGTGTGGGTAGTAGCGTACGGCTTCTGTATGGACTTCTACGTCTTTAAGTTCGTTGGCGTACTCTTTCAATGCTGTGATTTCCGCGTCGTTGAGGTCGCGAGCCATCCGCACGAGAGAAGAGTTGGAACCAGCCTCGTCTAATTTCTTTTCCATCTCCTCTACAGGAATATTGAGAATTTGCGACAAGCGCGGACCTACAATTTGCCATGATGGTTTGGTGTGTGCCATGGGCCACAAGTACACAGAACGCGGATAGCGAGTTGTGGCTAATAGTTTGCCATTGCGGTCAAATATATTGCCCCGTTCCGGTTGTTTGGGAATCATCCGAATCCGGTTTGCCTCTGCTCGCTGGCGATGATTTGCTCCTTCCACAATTTGCAAATACGCCAGACGAGCACCAATACCACTTGTCATCAATAGGGTAAATATGATTAAGAATAAGGGTTGAAAACCCCGTCCTACAGTACGTGTCTCTTTTTTTCTAGCCAGTTGAGGTGGTTGCAGTAGCGTCATATCACAATAGGGATTCCAAAAATAGCATTATTCTGTATACGATTACACCAAATTTCTACCCGGAATTTAAAGGAAAACAATCAGGGTAGTGTAGCCCAAGTCAATTTGTTTTTGCTATCTAGAATAAACCAAAGTGTATTCACACAGATGCTTGATAGAAGACATTAATTGACATTTATCAGAGAAAATTGCAGTTTTATCAAGAATTTTGCTTAAACTAAAAAGCTGTATCCAAAGATACCTCGGAGTTCAAATCGCTAGATACCGCAATCTTAGACACAGTTGTTAATATTTTTGACTTTTGAATTGCCTGTGAGTTCCCAGCTGATAGCTTCTGGTTACTTAGACTCTGGTTGGGCATACTTAGCATTCTGACTGGAATAAAATGCAGAACCTTGGTTGCAGCCCTTCAGGCTGCAACCGCCTCAAAGAGTAACTTTGGGTACACATCTAGTTGATAAAGGTTCTGCATTTTATTTTGTCTCCGTCCCTTACCTGGGTATTTTTTGTGAAAATACTTTTGTAGGACTTGTAAAACCATTGGTTCGCCTCCTGTTTAGGTATTTGGAGAATTTCTTTTTCTAAAAGAATAAACAAAAGTGTAACTTGTCGTTTGCCGAATCGACTACATTAATTAACAAAAACACTTAAGATAACAGGATTTAACTGAAGACTATGGCTCAAACTGTGACCCAGAATCAGGGAGGGAAAGCGGCTTTTGAGTCGCTTGATATTGAACTGCATAATGTTTTTAAGTTTTTTAACCAAGAGCCAGCGGTACATGGAGTAGACCTGGAAGTCAGGCAGGGAGAATTCTTTAGTATCTTGGGTCCCTCCGGTTGTGGAAAGACAACTACGCTGCGCTTGATAGCTGGGTTTGAAAGAGCCGACGCCGGCAAGGTGTTGATTCGAGGTCAGTCTGTGGTAAATGTTCCTCCTTATCGCCGACCTGTCAACACTGTATTTCAAAGCTATGCTTTGTTTAATCACTTGAATGTTTGGGATAATGTCGCATTTGGACTGCGGCTGAAAAAATTACGCAAAGCAGAAATTCAAAGCAGAGTTAAAGAAGCTCTAGAACTAGTGAAAATGGAAGGGTTGCGATCGCGCTTTCCCAGTCAACTATCTGGCGGTCAACAGCAAAGGATCGCATTGGCAAGGGCGCTTGTTAATCGTCCCGCAGTGTTGCTACTAGATGAACCTCTTGGGGCGCTAGACTTAAAACTGCGTAAAGAAATGCAGGTTGAACTCTCAAATTTACATAAAGAACTGGGGTTGACCTTTATCTTGGTGACTCACGACCAAGAAGAGGCATTGTCCTTGTCAGATCGCATTGCTGTCATGAATCAAGGCAAAATTGAGCAAATAGGCATCCCTAACGAAATTTACGAACAACCCCAGACACTATTTGTAGCCGATTTTATTGGTGATACCAATTTATTTGAAGGTGAAATAGCAGGTGTGGATGCTTTCAACGTCAGAATTTTGACAAAAACAGGCATCTCAATTGTCGTGACCCGCCAACAGAATACACCAACAGAAATATCGCAAGCAGTGGTAGTCAGTGTCCGCCCAGAAAAAATTCAGCTTTCGCTTTATAAACCCAGTTTGCAAACGAACTGCTTTGAAGGACGGCTAGTCAACATCATGTATCTCGGAACGCACATTAATTATATTGTCCAATTGATAAACGGCCTACGCATCACTGTTTTGCAGCCCAATACTTTTGGTAATTTGCCAGGTCGTGAAACACCCATATATGCATGGTGGGCTGAAAATGACTGTTTGGCTTTAGTCAAGAGTTAAAAGTCAAGAGTCAAGAGTCAAGAGTCAAGAATAAGTAAATGTCTAGTAAATATTTTCAAGAATTACGGGTTTAGAAATTGGCAGAAGGATTAGCAGATGAAATTTGGAAAATTGTAGACGGATGGAATTTGTTTGCCAAGGATACAATTGGTAAACAGATTGTAAGGTCAGCAGATAGCATCGGGGCAAATATAGCGGAAGGAGTTGGAAGAGGTACATATCAAGATAACCGACGATTCGTAAGAATTGCGAGAGGTTCTTTAAACGAAACTCAACACTGGCTAAGAAGAGCATATAGCCGTAACTTATTGACAGCCGAACAGATAGATACACTAAAGTTAATCATTAAATGACCTAAGACCCCAATTAAATTCATATCTTAAATCAACAGGTAATGCTCCAGAAGAACCTTGACTCTTAACTCTTGACCCTTGACCCTTGACTTTTAACTAATGACAAACAGACGGCAATTTCTAAAAGGAATAGCTGCACTTTCTAGCTTGTCTTTAGCTAGTTGTGGCTGGAGACTTGGCAATGTGCGAGCTTATTCTGCTACCCAAGGTCCTCGTGACCAACTTTATGTTTATACTTGGGAGCAATATACAGATAAAGAATTATTCAAAACTTTTAACGCCCAAATAGGGATTAAACTGTTTGCAGATGTGTTTGATTCAAATGAAACCATGTTGAGTAAGCTGCAAGCTGGCGGTGGTGGTGCTTATAGTGTGATTTACCCAAGCGACTACATGGTGCAGAAGATGGTGACCTTGGGGTTGTTAACAGAATTAAATCGCGATCGCTTAATCGGTTTAGATAATTTATTTCTAAGGTTTCAAAATCCTACATATGACCCCAATAACCGTCACAGTTTACCCTTTAGTTGGGGGACAACGGGTTTTATTTACAATTCCGAAAAACTAAAAACTCCGCCAGAAGATTGGGAGTATCTTTGGCAGAATCAAGAACAACTGTCAAAGCGGATAACCTTGATGAATGATGTCCGAGAGGTGATGGGTGGAGTATTACGGATGCTGGGTTACTCCTACAACTCAAAAGACGAAAACGAAATTAAACAAGCTTATGAAAAGTTGAAGGTTCTCAAACCTGCACTTGCAGCTTTTACCACAGATGCTTGGCGTAACCAAATTTTGGCAGGAGATTTACTTTTGGCAATGTGTTACTCATCAGATGCGGTGAAAATCTCTAAAGAAAATCCTAAATTAAAGTATGTGATTCCTAAGAGCGGTTCCTCATTATGGACTGATACAATAGTTATTCCCAAAACAGCCCCAAATATTGAGGGAGCCTATGCTTGGATTAACTTGATTTTACGACCAGAAGTGGCAGCCCAAACGAGTCAACGCCTCAGTCTTTCTACACCTAACCGTGCTGGGTTTGAGCAATTACCCAAGAAAGTGCAGAATAATTCTAGCTTATTTCCCCCAGAGTCGATTCTAGAAAAGTGCGAACGTCTCGCTCCTTTGGGGCAAATTGAAGAGGTTTACGAACGCTACTGGACCCAATTAACGAGTGGCTAAGATTTTGGTTTGTACAATTTGAGTTCTCAATTTCCTTGGTACATACCAAACACAGTAAAGCTCTGATAGAGCTTGGTTTAGAAGAGCGTTTAGATGCTGTGGAGCGTCCATCCAAAATTGCTTACAACGCTAAAGGAGACTACGACCTTGCAATTGCTGATTACAATGCAGCTATCAAATTAGACCCTAACTCAGTCTACGCTTACTACTACCGAGGGTTAGTTTACAAAAATCAAGGCAGTAAAGACAAGGCGGTTGCAGACTTCAAGAAAGTTCTGGAATTAAATAAAGATAGAGATTTAAGCCAAAGAGCTTCTAAACAACTTCAAGAACTCTCCACGTTTTGAGCCATTTTTTACCATCAGTTAATGATGAGAAGGACGTTTTAAGAATATTGAGGCTAAAATCCAAAATTTAAGACCCAGCACTCTCCTCTTTAGGAACGCCGTTTTTGTCCCGTTTCAAACTTTCTTCTAGGGCTTGAATTTGTTCTCTTCGGGCTTCCAATTCTAAGGAACGGCGTGCTAAGTCCTGGTTTTGCAATGTTAGGTTTTGTCGCCACTGTTCTGCTCGATCAGCTTCTTGTCGTAAGAAATCTGGAGTAATACCAGTGGTCAGGTAAGTCTTCACTAAATTTAACACCCAATTGCTGGCATCTTCCAATCTTTCTATGTCACCTGTAGGAGAAAGCTCCACCAAAAGGAGCAAGTTCTCAGTCAAATTGTTGCCTTTTCCTAAAAGAATGAAAGCTTCTTCTGGAATGAGCGCCCATATATTTTCGGCTTCCTGACGTGCTAACAGTCGCAACTGGAACTGAGCTAAAAATTCGTTTTTATGCACTTGTGCAAGATATAGCATAGAAATTTTAATGTCTATAAATATTTATTGAATTTATAGAGATTGTGGGAAGTTGTTAGTAGGTAGTAGTTAGTAGTTAGTGGTTGTTTTTAACAACTAACTACTATCAACTATCAACCAACAACTAACAATCTCTCAAAGCTATGCTAACCTAAGCAGGCGATCGCGCAGAATTTCTGCTTGTTTCTCAGCCTCAGCTAAGGCATTTCGAGCTCCTTCTACTACCTCTGGTGGTGCTTGCTCCACAAAATTAGGATTGCTTAACCTAGCGCTGAGAGACTTTATTTCCCCTTCTATCTTGCTCAGGCGTTTTTGAAGTTTGGCACTAAACGCCTCAATATCGACGACCCCAGCTAGCTGAAGTAGCACTTGCACTGTACCAACAACGTCAGCAATCGCTTTTTCTGGTTCTTGTAGTTGTTGTGTTTCTGCTTGTTGCTGATTCTCATTACCAGATGCTGGAAATAACTGCGCCCAGAACTTTTGTCTAGCCTCAGCAAGCAGTAAATGACGGACAGTGAACCAAGCTGAATAACCAAAACCTACAATTTCAAAGAAAGTTCCGATTAAGGAATTTTCATCAATTGCATTTGCTACAACCAGACCTATTGTAAATAAGTAAATGACGCCGATAATTGTGACTATTTTCGTCCAAGAAATCCGGGATTTTTGACCAACAAAGGTTGCTTTCTTTTGCTCACCAGCGATAGTTAAATTCTCAACCTTTGCCAAATCTTTAACATAAGACTGTCCAGCAGTGAGAATTTGCCGTTCGTTCTCGCTTGCGGTTTGCAAATTTACTGTCACTTTCACCGCAGGCTTAACATCCGCTTCAGCTCGCAAATTGCGAATTGTACGAATTGTACCAATCAACAGTTCAAACTGTTCCTCCAAAGCGGTGTCAATTAAATTTGTCTGGGCTTCTGGGTAGAGTTGGGTGGATAAACTTTGCTTGGAATCTGCTCCTTGCTGGGTGAGAGTCTGCCAAATCTCTTCGGTAATATGAGGCATGAAGGGATGAAGTAATTTTAAAATCCCTTCCAGCACATATGCGAGAGTTTGTTGTGCCACGCGACGGGATGCAGGGTCAGAACCGGGCACTTGGCTCAAGTCGGGAGACCCGCCCACGCCAGTGCCCTGATCTTTTTGCAGCCGAGATTTGACCAGCTCAATATACCAGTCGCAGAAGTCGCCCCAGATAAAATCGTAGAGTCTCTTCGCTGCTTCCCCTAACCCATAGTTATCGATGTCATTGTTGGTTTGTTGAACAACTTGATGGTAACGGGAGAGAATCCAACGGTCACTTAGTTCAGTGGCGAGTGGTTCTCCCAATTGTTGCGGGGTTTGCCCATCCAAATTCATCATCACAAAACGTGCAGCATTCCACAACTTATTAGCAAAGTTGCGGGATGCTTCCACCGATGACGACTCATCCTTTTTGCGATCGTACTCCAAGCGGATATCTTGACCCGCGCCAGCGACTTCCTTGATTAAGGTGTAGCGCAGCGCATCAGTACCGTACTTCTCAATGAGTAACAGCGGGTCAATGCCATTGCCGGCTGACTTGGACATCTTTTTATTATTCTCATCCCGCACCAAGCCGTGGATGTAAACTGTTTCAAATGGCATTTGCCCTGTAAAATGCCCTGCCATCATCGTCATTCTGGCAACCCAGAAAAAGATGATATCAAAACCTGTAACCAGGGTGGTTGTGGGGTAATAAGTCTTTAAATCTGGGGTTTGTTCGGGCCAACCCAAAGTAGAAAAGGGCCAGAGTCCAGAAGAAAACCAGGTATCTAGTACATCTGGGTCTTGTTCTATCTTGACATTTTCACCGAATTGTGATATGAGTTTCTCACGTGCTTCTCCTTCGTGACACGCTACAACAAACGGCGTGTTGTCAGTAATCTCACCGCCCGTTTCACTCACAGCATACCAAGCAGGAATTTGGTGTCCCCACCACAATTGACGAGAGATACACCAATCTCTGAGATTCACCAACCAATCACGATACACCTTTGTCCAGCGTTGGGGGACAAACTCTGGGGAATTTTGCTGGTCGAGGAATTCTAATGCCCGTTCTGCCAGTGGACGAATTTTGACAAACCATTGAGTTGAGAGGAGTGGTTCAACGGGGACTTTACCGCGATCGCTGTAAGGAATCGTATGCTTATAATCCTCCACCTTTACCAGAAACCCGTCAGCCTCCAGCCGTTCCACCACATTCTTTCTAGCAATAAAGCGGTCTTGACCTTGGAAAGGACCAGCATTTTCATTGAGAGTGCCGTCCTTATTCATAATATTAATAAACGGCAAATTGTGACGCTGACCCATTTCAAAGTCATTCGGGTCATGTGCCGGAGTCACCTTCACACAACCTGTGCCAAAAGTGGGGTCAACCAACTCATCAGCAATAATCGGAATTTCCCGATTCATAATTGGCAAAGTTAGCGTTTTGCCAATCAGGTGCTTGTAGCGCTCATCATTAGGATTAACCGCCACCCCAGTATCGCCTAGCATTGTTTCTGGTCGGGTTGTCGCCACCTCCACATAACCAGACCCATCCGTGAGAGGATAGCGGAAGTGCCAGAGATGACCATCCACCTCTTTCGGTTCCACCTCCAAATCGGAAACCGCTGATTGTGTCTCTGGACACCAATTCACCAAATACTTACCGCGATAGATTAGCCCTTCTACGTAGAGTTGGTTAAAGGCTTTCAAAACAGCTTTGGTTAAACCCTCATCAAGGGTAAACCGTTGCCGCGACCAGTCTACAGATACACCCAAGCGTCGCAGTTGATTGACAATTGTCCCCCCAGATTCTGCCTTCCACTGCCATGCGCGTTCTAGGAATTTCTCACGCCCCAATTCATAGCGAGTTGTACCCTCTTTTTTGAGTTGCTTTTCCAGTATCGTATGCACTGCGATACTAGCGTGGTCAGTTCCAGGAAGCCATAGAGTATTGCGTCCCTTCATGCGGTGGTAGCGCACAAGGGTGTCAATCAACGCACTCTCAAAGGCGTGTCCCATGTGCAAACTGCCCGTGACATTAGGCGGTGGAATCACGATGCAGTAGGGTTCGCCACCCTTGTTAGGGTCGGCTTTGTAGATTTGGTTTTCTTCCCAAAATTTTTGCCACTTGGCTTCAGTGGAAAAGGGTTCGTAAAGACTTGGGAGGTTAGGAATTGCTGCGGTCATGCTGGGAAAACTAACTGTGGAAGGACTTTTATAAATTTTGCCACAGGGTTGAGGAGTGTTTTATGGAAATGAACCGCCAAGACGCCAAGAACGCCAAGAAAAAAGAGCCAAGTGAGGAAGTCGATAGGTTAGCGTATGCTGTAATTGGTGCGGCGATTGAGGTGCATCGGGTTTTGGGTCCAGGATTTTTGGAAGAGGTGTATCAAAAGGCTCTTTCTTTGGAATTTTTGATACGTGGGATACCTCATCAACCCAAGTACCCAGTAGGAGTGACCTACAAAGGGCGTCCTGTTGGCGAGGGACAATTGGATTTTCTCGTTGGCGATGTTTTAATTGTGGAATTGAAAGCCGTTCAAAATTTAGCCCCCATTCACGAATCCCAAGTCATCTCGTATCTGAAAATGACCAATCATCCCCTCGCTCTTCTCATCAACTTTAACGTTCCTGTTCTCAAAGAAGGTATCAAACGCATTATCCTCTCTTAATCTTCTCTTCTCTTGGCGTTCTTGGCGTCTTGGCGGTTCATTTCTTTTGACACTCTCACCTTCAAGGCTTCGCCTGTGAAGGGAGATTCTTGCTTCAACAGGTTTTTCTAGCCCACTGTGGTATAACCAGTTAAAAACTCTCCCACAGGCACTGACCCCGACAGATTCCCCTCCACAAGCATCTGTTTTACTACCACGGGCTGCCCGACCGCAGTCACAAAATACTTATTCTGATGTATCGTTTGTCTGATTCACAACATTCGACCCCCCTGTTAATCAGGTATTTCTTTTTGGTGATGCGAGTTGTCTGGTGGAGAAACACCAATCTTGCCTAACCCTAACTTTTTTGGTGGCAAGTATATTCTACTACACCAAGGTATTGCGAAGCCATGTTTTTTATTGGTCGCAATTCATCTCACCCTTAAGGCGAAGCCTGTAACGGGAGTCCTCTTGCGACATCCAAGATAGACAAATATGAGCTACGTTTTAGGAATTGATGGCGGCGGAAGCAAAACTGTTTGCATCCTAATGGATGAGACAGATAAAGTGCTAGGTTGTGGTCAATCAAAAGTGATTTTTCCTCGACATGAACCTGCTTATGGTGCTGCTTTGTTGGCGTTGCAGAGGGTGGCGGGGGAAGGGGAGTTTTGAGGCGAACGCATTTTGACACGAATTATTTAAAAGTGGATCCAGAAGTTTTTCTATCAGAATATCAGATTAGATAGATACCGAGTTATTTGTCAGGGCTTTTATCAGGGCTTTTGTCTCCCCATTCAAGCACCTCGGTACGGACACGCACTTTACCTTCCTTAACAAACCCCAGTCTCTCGGCAACTACAGGTGACACGTCAATAATGACACCTTCCTCTCGATTCTTCGGTGTGGAGGAGCGGTCGATAACCCGAACCTCAGCTACACGCTGATTGTCCAGATTTGTTACCCGTACAACTGTACCCATTGGATATGACGGGTGCGCTGCCACAAGCTCCTTCTTATCAAAGTTTAAGATCTCGCCACTAGCAGTTTTCTTCCCCTCAAATGATTCGCCAATAAAGGTTGCCAGTCCCGACTGTGTCTCCTTGACCTGTTTAGAATCCTGAACTGACTGAGAACCGGGTTCTGAGGCACAACTCGTCAATACGACGGCGACTGCAATAAATGTCGCTTGGATGACAAGCAGGTGAAACGATAAAAAGATTGAAGTTATTTTTCTAAATGATAAAGAACGCATAAACAGACCTCTCATGTATGACTTGCGGCTCGACGTTTATGCAAAATACAGGAGAATACATCCGTCATAACTCAGAAGTCAGAAGTAAAATTTGCTCAGTGTCTAGCTTTTAGACAAAGCGCGTTGTACTTCATTTACTTGCAATGTGCTGTAAAACCTTTTTTTTTAAAATAGTCTTATTACTTTTCCTGCACTTCTACCTGTGGACATAAAACCCCTTCTTCTACCCCTCTCATCGCTAGAAGCGCCGTCCCATAAGCCGCTTCTGTATTCACAGGACGCACCATAGGAACCTGCAAAAGACGCTCCCTAATTGCAGCCCAAGTAGGATTCGCCGCACCACCACCAGCCGTATAAACGCGGGTTAATCGGTCGGCTCCTAATTTCTGTAACAATTCATACCCTCTTGTTTCTATCCGAGCAATGCTTTCCAGCAACCCATGCAAAAATTCCACATCACTAGCTGGACGAGGTTCCAGTCGCGGCGCTAGATTGGAGTCATTTATCGGAAAGCGTTCCCCAGCCTTCAATAACGGATAATAATCCAACTCACAGGTTTTCGACCCATTAATCTGATGGCTCAAGCTTTCTAACTCAGCGTTAGTGAAAAATTGCCGCAGCACTGCACCTCCAGTATTGGAAGCACCCCCAACGAGCCACATATCTCCCAAGCGATGGCTGTAAATCCCGTACCTCGCATCTTCCACACGGGTACGACTCAACAACTTCACCACCAGTGTTGAACCAAGGGAAGTCACTGCTTCACCTGGGAATTTCGCACCACTAGCAACAAAAGCGGCAATACTATCTGTTGTCCCAGCACACACCAAGCAATCTCGACGAAAACCGAACTGAGTCGCAATCTCAGTGCGTAATTCAGCAATGGGAGTCCCAGGTGTGACGACTTTAGGTAAATGAATTGCTATTTCTAGCTTTTCCAGCCATTCTGGGTATTCTAACTCTGCCACGTCATAACCCAGCTTTAATGCATTGTGGTAGTCAGTAACACCTAATTGTCCATGCAGGAGAAATGCTAGCCAGTCGGCTTGATGTAGGAAATATCTGGCTTTAGCAAAAGAGGGTAACTGCGACATCCACAGAAGTTTAGCAAGGCTAGAAGTAGCACTTAACACTGTATGATTCGCTGGCGCTATTTTTCTCAACTGCTCTATCACCGCCGCTCCCCGTGCATCGTTGTACAGTAGTGGTGCATCCACAAGTTTGCCAACAGCATCGCAGAGCAGGACGGTGGAAGAAGTACCGTTAATAGCGATCGCCCTAATTTCTCGCCGCAATTCTTGAGGAATTTGCGATAGGCTGGTCAACAAAGCTGTCTCCCAGCAACTTGCCAAGTCTAAGACATCTAACATTTCAAACGGATACCTTGCTTCCGCCTGAATACACGCTTGCTCGTCAATCACCACAACCCTTGCACCCGAGGTGCCAAAGTCAATTCCTAGATACAAACCCATAGTTTAATAATTTTTTTTAAAAATCTTGACTTTTGACTAATTTACAGAAGCAACATAGCGCTCTGTACAACTTACAGCACATTGCAAGTAGGTGAAGTACAACGCGCTTTCTCTAAAAGCCAGAGACAGAGATAATTTTACTTCTGACTTCTGAGTTCTGAATTCTGCTGTATTTGTTTCATCTTGTAACAACCTATTCCCCAATCTTGGCAAAACAGGGAAAAGTAGTAAACGAAATGTTCAAAATCTGCTGAGATTAGGAGGTTTTCAACGATGTCTATATCAGATACTCAAGTCTACATTGCTCTTGTTGTCGCGCTGATTCCAGGCATTCTGGCTTGGCGACTGGCAACAACACTTTACAACTCATAACACCTTGAAGAGTTAGTAAACCTGGCAGTACGGGGTGCAGTCTCAAGCTTTTGCGGCTTGGTTTCGTAACTTTGCTTGAGACTGTACACGTACAAATGTCAGGTTTATTATTTGACAAATCACCCGTGTACCAAGTGCAAAAAAATAAAGTAATATGACAGCTAAACAAAACCGCAATTAGTGCAGGTGTGCTCTTTGTGGTGTGTCCGCTCATTTAGCCGATTCTTCTGATCACCATGAACGCATTTCAACCCTCTAGACCTCCGCTACAACCGATACAAACCCATCGAGTTACCCCTCGACCAAAGCGGCGTCTTCGCCAACGCTCTTATCAAGTGATGGCGCTGGAAACCATAGCCAAGATAGGGGTTAATCTTGTCATTTCAGGCGCAGCAATATCCGCTTTGATACAACTTTTGCCTTATCATTGGTCGCAGCAAGATAAGTTACGAGCCATCCGCATTGATGTGAAGCAGATGGAAGAACGCGTATATCAGTTACAGACGGAATTTAGCCGTAACTTCGATCCACGCCAAGCTAATATGATTAGACAAGAACAGGGCTATCGATTTGACCCTAACCAGCGTCAGGTCGTCTTCCAAAAGGATATGACTGAAATTGAACAAGCACAATCAAACTAATTCCAAATTGATCATTATTACCCGACAAATAAATTTGGGAGCTAGCAACAAGACAAATAGCTAATAGTTAATAGCTAGTAGCTCACTTTTTGGGAGCTATGTAGTTATCATCTATTAGCCATCGGCAGTTATCAGGATGTGTCGTACTCTGCTTTTCATGAATGCGCCATAAAAGTGGCGATGAGTTCACAATTTACCAGTGAGAATGCTGTGGACGCAGCAATTCGTGTAGCCAATTTTCAACTTGTAAACGCAAGCGCGAACCAGGATCTTCCTTCTTGAAGCCAGGAAAAGGCAGTTGACTCAAGGCTCGACGATAATCGGCGATCGCACAATTCCAGTCGCCCCATAGATGATAAGTTCTACCTCGTTCTGCTATAATGTGCCCTTCTAATTGACCGAAAAGCAGAGCAACCTCAAAATTCTCAATTGCTTCCTCGTATTGCCCCAAATCGCGTAAGGTAATGCCTCGGTTAATCCACGCTCTGACATGACTGGGATTCAAATCCAACGCTCGGTCGTAATCAGCAATCGCTGCTACTAATTCCCCACAAGCTGCATAGTAGTTTGCCCGATTATTGTAGGCACTCGCTAATTTAGGATTAAGTTGCAACGCTGTGTTATAATCGCAAAAGGCTTTTTGCGTTTCTCCACTTTGGAAGTAAATTAGCCCTCGGTTGTTGTAATCAATAGCATTGTGGGGATGACGATGAATGAGTTGACTTAGTAAAGCGATCGCCTCAATGTAATTTCCTTGTCGGGCTTTTGTCAGAGCATAAGAGCGCAAGTAGCTGTCTCCAAAAGCAGATTTGCTGCTACCGTTAGCCCCTTGCTTTTGTAGTATGTTTGTATTGTTCAAGGCAAATGGGTTGCGGTGATTTTGCTTGTCACCAAAGGGTAAAAATGAGTGACTGTTCATATATTCCTACCTGAGCTACTTGCTCTGTGAGATCAACTTATAGGGTTCCCCGTTATTGTGGTTTTCTAACTGTGTCACTTGTTAAGGTGTCTGTGAGTCTTGAGCCACAAGCATTAAAGCTAAATGCAATCAAACGTAATCCGTGAGAGTTTATACCTGCAAGAGCCATATGACGCTTTCGGCTCTCTCGCCAGATAAAAGCACACCATACCCAATTGATGCTTCAATCTAATAATTGATACGTCTTCCCCAAGTTAAATTCCAGATACAGCAAATATCAATCTTGTAGACTATTCAAGTAGTGTGAGCGACAAGTTGATAAAATGCCTTTATGAGGAAAGAAGTCAGAACTCAGGTGTCAGAAGGCAGAAGAATAAAGACATTCTGAATACTGAGTTCAAAATTCTGAATTCTAGATTTTTTGAAGGTTTGATAAAATTTTCTTATGGCAACTGTCACTTCTTATCCCAATGCTCCCGACTTAACAGCCGATGATTACATTGTCATCGGCTTGGCAACCTGCTTCGTTAAAGAGGACGGAGAAGTTCATCAAATCGAAGTTATAGAACCTATTCCCTCTGCATCATTGGAAACGCTAGTTAAAGGGACTCCTACCTCCTTTAAGTTCGCCTATGCCACAACTCTAGGAACAGTGTTGGACGAAGAGCAACCTCAAATTCCGCCAGGGTTTCCCCAGACGGCTGAGTTTGGTGAAGATTTTATCGAACGGGCATTCGCCGCTGCTCGCACATACAAGCGTCGTGAAGCAGCTAAATCTCTGATTCCTTTAGGCACAACGTATACTGAGTTTAAATATTCTATTGAACGCAAGCGGGTGCTGAATGCCTCACGAGTTGTCACAAAGGAAGACAACGTTAAACAGCATTCCCACACTCACAAAGTTCTTTAATCAGTTTTCACTCAGAAGTCTAAAAAAATACCATATAATTCCTGAGGAATTATGACTGTTCATGATGAACTGATTGAGCCATTATGTTAAAACTTTACGGCGGCGCACGTAGTCGCGCATCCATTATCCAGTGGTATCTAGAGGAACTGGGAGTTCCCTACGAATTTGTCAAACTTGATATGCAAGCAGGTGAACACCGCCAGCCTGACTACTTGACAATTAACCCAATAGGCAAGGTTCCAGCAATTGTTGATGGTGATTTCCGGCTTTGGGAATCAGGGGCAAATTTGCTGTATCTCGCCGAGAAGTATGGCAAAACCTCCACTATAGAAGAACGGGCTAAATTCGCTCAGTGGGTGTTGTTTGCCAATGCTACCTTAGGACCAGGAATTTTTGTAGAAGCAAACCGAGAGCGGGAAATGCCCCACTTGATGACTTCTCTAAATGAAATTTTTGGGCGTCAACCTTTCTTGCTGGGCGAAGAATTCACGGTTGCTGACGTGGCTGTGGGATCTGTCCTATCTTTCATTCCCATCATGCTTAAGCTAGATTTGAGCGCCTATCCAGCAGTATTGGAATACATCAAGCGGCTATCTCAGCGTCCAGCTTTTCAAAAGAGTATGGGCGCACGCGGTGGGTAAGGATGTAGAAAAATTCAAAATTCAAAGTTATTTTTTAATTGAAAATTTTGAATTTTGAATTTAATTCACCCCTACATTCCTAAAAACATCCCCTAGCGGTAGTTTGTAAATTGCAAAGCAACAGGCAAGTCTTCTTGCTTGAGCCTTTGAATAACGGCTTGCAAGTCATCTTTATTTTTAGCGGTAACACGCACAGCGTCCCCTTGAATTGAGGCTTGCACCTTTTTGAATTCGTCGCGAATCAACTTGGAAATTTGCTTGGCAATTTCTTGGTTGATACCTTTTTGAAGTTTGATTTCTTGACGAACTCGGTTCCCGCTAGATGATTCTACTTTGCCAAAATCAAAGATTTTTTGGGAGAGATTGCGCTTTGCAGCCTTTTCGCGCAGGATGTTATGTACGGATTCTAAAGTGAACTCACTGTCAGTGTTCACAGTAATATTTTGTTCACCTAACTCAACAGTTGTTTGAGTATCTTTGAGGTCGTAACGACTTTTAATATCTCGTACAGTTTGGTCAACAGCGTTAACCAATTCTTGTCTGTCAAAGTCGCTTACAATGTCAAAGGAATAGGTTGAAGCCATAAAACATTTTGGATTTTAGACTTTGGATTTTGGATGAGTCATTAGTCATTGTTAGTTGTTAGTTGGTAGTGATTATTGAATTTTCTACTAATACCGTTTCTCTATGAAGATCCGCTGAATTAGCCTGCCTCTGTAGGCTTTGTTTGTGTAGCCGAGGCAGCGCGCCCTTGGAGGTTCCCTCCGTTGTAGCGACTGCCGTCCAAGCTTTTGCTTGTGAGTTGAATAAAGCGCGACCTCACATAGAATTGGTATAACCAATAAACTACTAACGACTAACCACTAACTAGTACAACGCGGCGAAAACAAAGCTACCATTCCAAAACAGCGAAAAGCCCACGTAATCAGCTTTTTGACTTTTGACTTTTGACTTTTGACTTCCGCGCAGCGGTACTAGTCCTCACTTTGCCAATTAGGTATTTGTTTGAATGATACTGAGGACAATGAGAGTGGCAGACCCAAGGGAGCCTACGGCAAACATGAGAGAGCGTAAAACGGGTATATTCAAAATATAAAAGATCGAGTATAGCAACCTAGCCAGGAGAAAAGCGATAACCGCCCCTATAGCTAGTGGAGAATTAACACCCGTTACGTATGCCATCAATGCTGCTGCGGTAAAAATCATAAACGCTTCAAACGAGTTTTGGTGTGCCCAAGTAGCTCGTTGGGCGTATGGTGGTAGTTTGTCAAACATGGCACGGGGAGCAGATATATCGTACCCAACCTGGGCACGGGCATAAGTGACTACCAAAAACGGCACGTAAATCAGTACAGCAGCAGCAGCAATAGAGTACAAAAAAATAGTCATTAGTCAAACACACAAGTCAAACACAAATGACAAATGATTAATCAAAGTAGAATAATGTCACCACCTTTCTTTGTTCTTCTGCATCTTTACAAGTTTGCAGTAGGATGCCGCTGTCATGAAACGCAAAACATATAAGCTGCTGACAGCGGGAGACGATCTCCTGATTGCACAAGTAACTAGCTTCAGCAAGGGACAGATGGTCATTACTAGGATTTTCCACCAGATGCATTACCTGTTCTAGTTGCTGGCGCGATTCATTAGGCTGGCGTTCTAAGCTTTGAGGTAGAATCACCGTCAAAAAATTGGGATCAGCCCGCATTGCTCCCTTAATAGCAGCTGAATTTGTACCCGTAGCGCCGGAGGTGATGAGCCGATTGCCTGATAAAACTAGGGCATAGGTCATCATCTCAATGAGATTCTGATGGGTAATTGGGACATGACGTGAACCCAGCAACGCGATTCGCTTGGAACCCGTTTGCTGGATTGTCGCCAGTTCTTGCGCTAATGTATCGACGTTGATAAGGTCTGTTGACTGGCTCAAAGACGGACAAAATCAGATTAAACAACCTAGCTATTGTAACAGACGCAGGGGAGTTCCCTGTAAGCTATTTGTTCTGTGGAATTCTCAAGATGGACTGTTGTTTCTGTAACTAGCAACAGCCGCCCGAAGATTACCTTGGTATTTTGACAGGAGTTGTAAACCCTCCTGTTTTTCCAAATCAGTCCAATGCATCAACAGTGCCAACTTTACCCATTTACCACTACGTTCTAATAACAAACCTGCGGCTTCACGACCTAAGCCTGTGAGGTCTTGTAAAATTCGCAAAGCGCGATCGCGTAACTTTTTATTTGTTACCGCCACATCCACCATGCGATTGCCATAAACTTTCCCCAGCTTGACCATGACACCTGTAGAAAGAATATTTAAAGCGAGTTTCGTCGCCGTACCAGCTTTCAGGCGAGTTGAACCAGCAAGTACTTCTGGTCCAGTCAACAGGCGAATATCAATATCGGCATCACAGCTGACTTGTTCAGCAGGGACGCAGGCTATAAATATAGTAGTGGCACCTCGCCCACGAGCCGCACTGATCGCGCCGTGGACGAAAGGCGTTGTCCCACCCGCCGTAATGCCAACCACCACATCAAGTTGCGTCACTTGTCGTTGAGCGATCGCCGCCTCACCATCTTGGGTGCTGTCCTCCAAATCCTCAGAACTGCGTACTAGTGCGGCTGCACCGCCAGCAATAATTCCCTGTACCATCTCTGGGGGCGTACAAAAAGTAGGCGGACACTCTGCGGCGTCTAACACCCCCAACCTACCACTTGTCCCTGCTCCAAGATAAAACAGGCGTCCTCCATGACGCAATCGTTCTGCGGTGCGTTCAATCGCTTGAGCTAATTGAAGTTTAGCAGCGGCTACCGCAGCTACTGCCTTTGTGTCTTCGCGATTAAACAGTTCCACCAAATCTAGAGAACTGATCTGGTCTAGGTTAAGACTATCAGGATTTACCTGCTCTGTTAAAAGATGCCCGCGCCCCTGCAAATTTGTCATTTGTCCTTTGTCCTTGGTCATTTGTTGGTTGTTGGCTGTTAGTTGTTAGTTGTTAGTTGTTGGTTGTAAAAAACACTAACCACTACCCACTATCTACTAACCACTAACTCATGACTCATGACACATTACAACAATCCTTCTAGTTTGCGACGAATGCTGTCTAGTTCCGACTCAGATAATTCTGGTTTTTCCTGTGACTCCTCGTTACGAGGGAGGATTTCCTCAGCAACATCCTCTTCGGATTCTGGTTTCCAGTCTGTTTGTTCAACGTTGATTTCTGGAGGAATTGCCAAACCCCCGTTATTGGGGACAATTTCCCAGTCATAGCCCGCACTTTGACAAAATTCCTTAATTTCCTCTGAATCAATCGCCTCTACGGTTGGTGCTGAGAAATCTTGAGCTTCTAGCATCAGTGCAAACCGTGCAGCGTCGTCTTCTGACTCGAACATCAGAACCTTATTGCGAGCGCCGGAGGCGGGGCTAAGCCCATCGCCCACCCGAATTGTGTGAATCCCTTCATTTTCTGTCCGAGCGTTAAATAGTAATACAAAAACACGCATAGGTGTAATCATCTATCCTTCCATGTTGGATCTATTTTTAATTAAAGTTCTAGGTTATGTCCAAGGAAAAGTCGAGGCAAGAATTCTCATTTTTTTATAAATTCTTAATATTAGCTAACACAGTTCATATCACCATAAGTAGAAGCGTCAGATGACACATCTACCTTTAAGCATGATTGCTACTTCCGTATTTAGTATCGTCGGTTATCCTGGAGTAGGCGTAGCCAAGTGAGCCAGTTAGTTCTATAACTGTGGCAGCTATATCCGTTCATCAGTGCTGAGGACTTGGCACTCGTCACTCAGAACTGTTTCGGTGAGTCAGTAGTGAGACGACATGACCAAAGCTTGTAATCCCGATCATCACTCCCAATCCCCCCGTATTCATGATCAAAGTCAATGGTTACTGATTTTAAGTCGTAGTGGCATTGCCTTAAGCGGAATTCTGCTAGTTGGATTTGTATGCGGTGCTTGGCGACTGTGGAGTTTTATTCATAAAGAGTTAGTGCCACTGGCCCAAAGCAATATTACTACTACACTGAACCGTCCAGTCAAACTGGGGGAAGTCAAAGAACTTTCGCTTACGGGAGTCAAGTTTGGGACTTCAGCCATTCCAGCAACACCTACAGATCCCGACAGGGTGACAGTCGAGGTTGTGGAAGTAGGTTTTGACCCATTGCAGTTGCTATTGAGTCGGAGGCTAAAGCTGGATGTCACTTTGGTCAACCCGAATGTTTACATTGAACAGGATGAACAAGGGCGCTGGATTGTCACAAGCATAACGCCGCCAGGTAAACAGGGAGCAATTAAAACTGATTTGGACAAACTGCGGTTTCGTAATGCCAAGCTGGTGTTGGTACCGCAGCAGAGGAAAGTAGGGGAAGTAGGGGGAGAAAATACTGCCTCATCTTCCCCCACTTCCTCATCTCCCTCTCCCGTTGCATTTTCACAAATCAACGGAATTGCCCAACTCTTAAAAAACAACCAACTCATTAAATTTAATTTGGGTGGGCAACCAGATAGTGGTGGGAGCATTTCTATACAGGGAGACCTTAGTCCAAAGACACAAGAAGTTAACTTAGAGTTGCTGCGAGCGAAAAATTTTCTTGCTGCTGATGTTTCTCGCCTCGTTAAGTTACCTGTGGAATTACAGGCAGGTCGAGTTCAGGGTGAGTTGAAAATTCTCAACATCCAACTGAAACAAAAACAGCAAAACCCGCTCATTTTTGGTAATGCGAATGTGCAAGGGGTTCAACTTCAAGTACCCCGAGTGCCACAACCGTTTATCAATTCTCAAGGGAACCTAAGCTTTCAAGGAAACCAGATTCAGTTAGAGAATGTCACCGCTGGTTATGGCAAAATTCCCTTAATAGCGAACGGCATTGTTGACTCCAAAGCAGGCTACAAGTTAGCAGCGCGTGTGAATTCGGTGAATGTGGCAAGTGCCAGAGAAACTCTCAACGTAAAATTGCCCATCCCAACAATTGGAGAAGTCAAAGCAGATTTACAGCTTGTTGGACAAATTACTCATCCTATTCTCTCCGGTACAGTTGCCACGATCAAAAGAGCAAAAATTGACAAAGTTGATTTTAATAGTATCCGCGCCCAGTTTGAGTTCTCTCCTGTTGCTTCTATCATTAATGTTAAAAATATTCAAGGCAAAGCCACAGTAGGCGGTGAAATTACAGGCGCTGGGACGATTCAATTTGTGAACAAAATCCCCAAGTTGAACTTTAATGCAACAGCAAAGAACGTTCCAGGGGATGCAATTGCCCTTCTTTACGACACAAAACCAGCATTCAAAATTGGTAATGTCTTAGGTACAGCTCAACTGACTGGCACTGAAGACAATATTCAAACAACAGTGCAATGGCAAGCACCCCAAGCAACCTACCCCGGAAGCGGAGAAACTATCGTCGCCCCAGACAAAACTGTCTCTTTCCGTAATGTTGCTCTCAGCGTCGCTGGTGGTACAGTGCGGGTTGCTGGGAGTTGGGCTAATCAGCATTGGCAAGCAGTCGCCGATGCTTCCCAAGTCCAGGTGCAACGTTTTGTCAACTCCAATCAACTACAAAACGTATCTCTTGACGACGCACGCTTCAACGGTCGTCTCATCCTCTCAGGAACCTCAGCCCCATTTACAATTGCCAAAATTCGTCCAGAGAACGCAAAAGTTCGCCTTGCGGGTGGCACAGTTGGTATTTCTAACATTCAATTTGGCGAGCAAAGCTTTTCTGCCCAATTAGTTGCTAACGGTGTGCAGTTGGGGCGCTTGCTAAAACAAGCGCCCCAAACAATAAGCGGACCATTAGCGGGTCAGTTCCAAGTCTCCGGAAATACAGACGCTTTCAACCTCAAAACCTTACGTGCCACTGGCAAGGGACGCCTATTGGTTGGTGGTGGCACAGTGACAGCTGACAATATTGAAGTGGCAGATGGGTTGTATAAAGCGCAACTACAAGCCAATGATGTAAACTTGCGACAATTAGCACAATTACCCAAGCAATTTCAGGGAAGGTTAACTGGTCAATTCAACGTTGCTGGTTCAGTTGAATCCTTCCAACCACAAGCTGTTGTAGCCACGGGACAAGCACGCGTTAATTTTGGTAGTGGCACAGTCACGGCTTCTAATATTCAACTAGCGGATGGTCAATATCAAGCACAACTGCAAGCAAAAAATGTACCAATGCAGCGATTGACACAATTACCACCGCAGTTTCACGTAAATTTGACAGGTCAGTTCAATGTTACAGGTGTAGCTGGTTCTTCTGCGCTACAAGCTATGAAAGCCACTGGTCAGGCACGACTTAATGTTGCAGGTGGCACAGTGACCGCTGACCAGATCCAAGTGGCAGACGGTCGTTATCAGGCTATGGTTGATGCTTCTGGTGTGAAATTAAAACGATTGTCGCCGCAGTTGCAGGGTCAGTTTGGCGGGAGGATGCAGGTCGCAGGCACGGTAGAGACGCCCCATGGGGCGTCTCTACAGAATGTGCGTGCCTCTGGTCAGGTGCAGTTTTCCCAAGGTATTGCTGGCATTGAGCAACCACTGACAGCCGTGGTTGGCTGGGATGGACAAAAGCTGCTTGTCGAGAGAGCCACATCCTCAGATTTGAATGCCAATGGTTACATAGTTGTAGAGACGCGCCATGGCGCGTCTGGTTTACCAGAAATTACTGAATTAAATCTCAACGTTCAGGCACAAAATTACAATCTGCAAAAGTTGCCAATGCAGTTGCCCAATGCTGTAGCTTTAGCCGGGAAAGCTGATTTTGGCGGAAGAATCAGCGGCAAGCTAGCAGTGCCAAATATACAAGGGCAACTGAGGTTGCGAGATTTCATGGTGAATCAACTCCCTTTTGAGCCGGTATTAACTGGAAACATCGAGTTGGTACAGGGACAGGGTTTAAATTTAGATGTCGCAGGCAACCGGGACCGCATTGCTCTCAACGCAGACCCCAAAAATCGACGTACAGACGTTCCATGGAACGTCTCTACATTCTTGGTGCGATGGCAGGATGCATTAGCAAGCGGTCAAACTCAAGGGGATAATTTGGCAATGAAAGTGGAAAACTTCCCCTTGGCGATATTGAATTTGACTCCACCTCCTAATACTCACCTTGGTAGGGGTGCAATTGCTGGATTTTTGACTGGGGATTTTCAGGTCAATCAAAAGACATTTGCGGCAGTTGGGGATATTGCAATTGCCAAGCCTCAACTTGGTCACATCAAAGGCGATCACCTCAATGCACAGTTTCGCTATGGTGATGGTCAGACAAGTATCACAAAAGGCGAATTTGTCAAAGGTGTCAGTCGCTACGCCTTAGCAGGAACTTTGACCCAAACTCCTCAAGGTCCGCAAATCAAAGGTAAACTTAACGTTACCCAAGGTGAAGTTCAAGATGTCCTGACTGCATTACAGTTATATGAATTACAAGATGTCCAACGCGGTTTGACACAGCCCAACTCCGGTACAGCAGAGGATTTGAGTTCCACTAAGTCAGTAGGGTTTTCCGAGCAGCCTTTGCTTACCCAACTTCAACGCTTGGCTGAAATTGAAGATCTGTTGGTAAAACAGCAACAACAGCGGCGTGAAGCTTCTCCCATACCGGATTTGGCAGATTTAAACGGAACTTTCAATGGCGAAGTATCTATCGATACTGCAGCAGCTAACGGACTGGATGTGAGCTTTCATTTAAACGGTCAAAACTTTGTTTGGGGGAGGGGAGATGAACCGGAAGGTTTGTATAAAGCAGACCAGGTGATTGCTCAAGGCAGATTTGAAAACGGTGTTCTCAAGTTGCTACCTTTGCGAATTGAGTCTAAGAACAGGCTCATCGCTTTCACAGGTAACATTGGCGGTGATGAACAATCTGGTCAATTGCGGGTTCTCAATTTCCCTGTAGAAGTACTCAATAATTTTGTCAAACTGCCAGTTGGTTTAACAGGTCATCTCAACGGTACAGCAGCTTTAGCTGGGAGCATTGACAATCCACAGGCAAAGGGAGAATTGCAAATCACTGAGGGGACTCTCAATCAAAAAGGAGTAGACTCAGCGACTGCCAGTTTCAGTTATACCAATGGTCGCTTGAACTTCGGCAGTCACGTTCTGGTTGCTAGCTCAGAACCGGTGAAAGTTGCTGGTAGCATACCCTACCAACTGCCTTTTGCTTCCGTAAAGTCAGACAACGATAAAATTAATCTGGATGTGAAAGTGAAAAATGAAGGACTGGCAGTCTTAAACCTGTTGACTAACCAAGTAGCCTTTGAAAAAGGTGAGGGAGAAATAGACCTCATAGTGCGGGGAACAAAACAACAGCCGATACTAGATGGAATTGCCACTGTCAACAATGCCACCTTTTCATCTCAAGCTTTACCAGGAAAGCTGACAGATATTACAGGAAAAGTACAATTTGATTTAGACCGCATCACCGTACAAAATCTTCAGGGTAAGTATAATAACCAAGGAAAAGTAGAGGCAAAAGGGGAGATTCCTGTCGCTAGTCAAGAAATGAACATAGACAATCCCCTAAGCGTTACCCTTGACCAATTGGCTTTGAATCTTAAGGGGCTTTATCAAGGAGGAGCCAGCGGTAACTTGCAAGTGACTGGTTCCGCTCTTAACCCAATGATTGGCGGTCAATTACAGTTAGCTGATGGTGAAGTGCTACTCGCAGAATCCACAAATGGCAGTAATCCAGAAGATAGCAATATAGATGTCTCACGCATAAAACAGACAAAGCAGGATACTCCTAAGACTGACAATGCAGTCACTAAATTTAATCACCTAGAGTTGCAGCTAGGCAAAAACATAGAAATAACCCGTCCACCCATGTTTAGTTTCCGGGCGACTGGTATCCTGACCCTCAACGGTTCGTTAAATGAGCCAATACCAGAGGGAACTATCCGGCTTAAGGAAGGAAGTGTAAATTTATTTACGACTCGGTTTAATCTAGTGCGTGGCTATGGGCATAAGGCTATTTTTAGAGAAAATCAACCTCGCGACCCCGAGTTAGACATCCAGTTATTTGCCAAAGTACTCGACGTTATTCAAACTACTGACCTCAACAAACCCAATATCACAGGGTTGGCAGCCCTAGAAACTGTTCGTGTCGAAGCAAATATTCAAGGTTCTGCCAGTAAGCTGGATGAAAATCTCGAACTGAGAAGCTCTCCCGTACGCAACGAAACAGAAATTGTTGCCCTACTTGGGGGTGGATTTGTAGATACCCAAGAACGAGGCAACGACACTACCTTAGGATTAATTAATATAGCAGGTTCGGCTGTGCTGAACAATCTTCAGGAGCCTCTCAACCAGATTGGAACTGCATTGGGCTTAAGCGAGCTGCGTCTATTCCCAACTATTATCTCCGACACTCTGGAAGCAGGTAGGAGCAGTTCAAGTTTAGAGTTGGCAGCAGAGGCTGGACTTGATATAACTCAAAGAATTTCTGTTTCCACCCTCAAGATTTTGACAAATAGCGACCCCTTCCAATGGGGTATTAACTATCGGCTGAACGATGAGGTTCGTCTCCGTGCGACGACTAATTTTAATGATGACAATCGCGGAATCATTGAATATCAAAAGCGGTTTTAAGTCATAATGGATTTCAATGGCAACGGTTTTTGAGAAACACAATTTTTTGGTTTCATAGATTTTTGGCAAAAGTGTAATTAAGGGATATTTAGAACCACAGATGCACACAGATGGACACAGATGATTTATCCGTGTGCATCTGTGGTTTCATTTTTATAAATTTGATTGTATGCAAGAGGTTTAATATTTAAGGACTCCATCTTCCATATAAGCAACTCGATCAGCCAAATCTAAAATCCGGGGATCATGGGTCACAATCAAGACTGTGCAACCTTGTTCTTTTGCCAATTGGCGCAGTAACTGCATGACCACATGTCCGCTGTGAGAGTCTAAAGCAGCCGTTGGCTCATCTGCCAAAATTAACTGTGGATGACCAGTTAAAGCACGGGCGATCGCCACTCGTTGTTTCTGTCCTCCCGACAAATCGCGAGGCAGTTGCTTTGCTTTATCCCCGATTTCAACTTGTTCCAATAAGGCTTGTGCTTCCTTACGTGCTAACTTTCCGCGAATACCTTTGACATTCAAGGCTGCTTCCACATTCTCAATAGCCGTCATTGCTGGAAACAAGTTAAAATCCTGAAAAATAAAGCCAATTTGGTGCCTTCGGAACCGAGCCAGTTGAGTTCGAGACATTCTGGTAATCTCTTGCCCAAGTAGATACACACTGCCAGCTGTCGGAGTCAGCAGTCCAGCTAAAATTGTCAGTAAGGTCGTTTTCCCCGATCCAGAAGGTCCCATCAAAATTTCTATATCGCCCTTTTGGATTTCCCAGTCAATTTCTTTAAGGATGTGTAGGCGCTGCTGCTTGGAATGGATGACCATTTCCACTCCCTCAGCAACAATTGCGCCTGTTGCGGTGGAACTCATTTGATATCCGCTCTTGGCATCATCAGATGGAATATTAGAATCATCCATCTGCTCATATTCTTGGGGCATACACACTTTTCAATTGTTCAGTAAATATTTGTTGTGTACTTTCGACTGCTGAATAATCACTTTTTGAGTTGTTTATTTGCGTAATGGCTGCCAAGAAAACTATCCTTTAAAGACAATCGCTGGATCAACACGAGTCACCTTTTGAATGGCAAAAACAGCAGAACAGACACACATCACCACTGTAATTCCGAAAACAGCGATCGCTGATACAGGTGTAATTAGAATGACAATTCCCTGGGTAGTTGATGTCCAAGCTGCCACTCCTAAGCAAAGAGCTATTCCCGGTAGATACCCTAAAATTGCCATCCATAGGGCTTGCTCAATAATCACATTGTAAATAAACCAATCAGATGCCCCCATTGCTTTGAGCGTACCAAACTCTTTTATGTGGTCTGTGACAGAAGCGTAGAGAATTTGACTAACGACAACTGCCCCAACAACAACGCCAACCACTGCACCAAGACCAAGAATAAATCCAATTCCAGAACGTTCCTGCCAGTAAATCTGTGTTATTTCAGCTATCTCCTCGCGAGTGTAGGCAGTGGTTTCTGGCAAAGCTTGTTCTAAATCCCGCTTGAGTTTATCTATGTTTTGACCAGGTTTTGCTTTAATCAAAACAAAGCTAATTGAATCGGTTGATGTTAACTCGCGAGCAGTATCAGACGTGGAGGAAGGCGCGTTACTTGCAGAAGATACCGACTGCGAATCTCGATTTATATAAGTATTGGCACTCACCACAGAGGTGAACATCAAAGTACCAAAGATAATAGATTGAGTTCCTTTGGTGAAACCGACTAACTTTGCCGGAATGTCGTTAATTTTTCCGACCTCACCCAGCTGTTGTAGATGAATAGACTTTAAGTTAGTTTTATCGATAATGAACCGATAGGGTTCCTTCAGGTCATTCAAACTGCCTTGGGTGATGTTCGAGGGAGAAAATAACATCCCATTTGGTTGGGCACCAACCAGCGTCACAGAAGTAATCTCGTCTGATTCTTCTTCATGCCAAACCGTACCGCGAATGATCACAGCTTCAGCTCTTTCTACACCTGCCAATTCCTGAGCCTGTGCAACTCGCTCATAAGGAATTGGCAGAGTCAGCCCTAAATGCTGCATATTTTTTGAAGCCACCCAAATATCAGCACGGGATTGATCGATTAACAGGGAAGAGGAGCGAGCAAACCCATATTGAAGACCTGTTTGAATGGTGACTAAGCTAACGGCAAACATAATTCCCGCCTGCGCTACCAAAAAGCGAGGAATGTCTTCCAGTAAATTCTTACGAGCAATTGAAGCCATAAAACTTAGTTAGGAAATAGCGAATGGGGGATTGGTGACTGGGGATTGGGGATTGGGAAAGCTCTTCCCTAGTCTCTAGTCCCTAGTCCCGATTAACCAGTATTTATCGTTTCAGAATAGACTCTTCCTTGAAATCGGGCAATGGTCATGAAAAAAATGTGTAAAATAGCCGAATACTAAAAAAAAGACTTTCTACCGTCTGGTGGTGGAAAGCCTTTTTTAAAGGGAAAATTTAGCACCCTATGTAGTCGGTTTTCAATCCCTCATTAGTAACCAACTCGTCGAATTGGTGGCTTTGGTGCTGGTTGTGCTTTGTGACCCCTCCGAATAACTGGTTTTGGGGCTTTGTGACCTCGTCGAATGACTGGTTTTGGTGCTGGTGCTTCAGCAATCACTGGAAATGGTCTTTTTTGTGGAAGATGTTCTTGAGCTAACACTGGGCTAGTAAATATACTTGCACTAGCAAGACATACTGTTAAGCCAATTGCGCCTGTTAAGATTCTCTTGAGTTGAAATTTCATTTCTATTCTCCTGTAATTGAAGGACACTGAATTTCTCGAGTGGTTTCATACTCAAATCATAGGAGTCTGCTAGTGCTTACCACATGGTTCTTAGCTCCCAAAACTACCCCTGACTAATGTCATTAGATTAACTATGACTTTTGACACCGTCGTTTAGCAGGCGTATGAAATCACCCTGCTTATCCCCTAGAATAGACCCGTCCTTTCCAAGCACCACCTCGCCCCTGCCAATGACGCAAAGCAGAGTCTAGAGTCATCAGAGTATACACAAAGGCAATGAGCGGCAAGCAGCAGGCTAACCAAGGAGAAGACGTATAAAATCGGACAGTAGGTAAGTAAACAATTGTCATCAGTAGCCATCCAGATAAGCCTGTAGCCGCGAGAACCCAATTAAGCGTCAAACCGCCTACAATTGCACTTATGGGAGGAACTAAGTAAACCAATGTCATGCCGAACAAAGTTCCTAACAGAAGCAATGGAGAATAGTTGAGTTGGGTAAAAGCAGTACGGGCAACCATTTCCCAAATGGCAGCCAGAGAAGCATAAGGACGTAGGCTTTTAGTTAAAGGACTGAGTCCGAGCCAGATGTGTCCTTTTTTAGAAGAGAGAGTAGGAGAGATGGGGAGTTTTTCCCTCTCCGTATCTTCCGCTCCCTCGACTCTCCTTGCTGATTTGACCGCTTGAGCTAGGGCACAGTCGTCAATTAATGCTTGCCGAACAACTTGAATCCCGCCGATACGAACAAGAGCTGCTCTACGAATTAGGATATACCCTCCAGCAGCAGCGGCAGTTGTCTTTTTAGGGTTGTTCACCCAGCGGAAGGGATAGAGTTTTTGAAAGAAAAAGACAAAAGCTGGAATGAGGAGTTTTTCCCAAAAACTCTCACACCTGAGTTGCACCATTAAAGAAACGAGATCCAAATCCTCTTGTTGAGCCTTTGCTAGCAAACAGCGAAGATTCAGACCATCATGTTCAATATCAGCATCCGTCAGGAGAAAATAGTCTGGTGACGGTGTTAGGGTCTGTGCATATTGAATACCTTGATGTAGGGCCCATAACTTGCCTGTCCAACCAGGAGGCAAAGGTTCCCCACAAAGGACGTGTAATTGCTGGCTTTTGTCTAATTGCTGGGCAACATTACGGGCAACGTTTGCTGTGCCATCTGTACTGCTGTCGTCTACCAAAATGACGGTGAAACTACCAGGATAGTCTTGGCTGAGAAGCGATCGCAAAGTGACTGGCAGCAAATCGGCTTCATTTCTGGCTGGTATTATAGCACAAATGGGGCTTAACATTGGTAAATCTGTTTCCTGTGTGGTTAATTTTTGGTCGCAGCGCCAAAACTGACCCCAAAACCCCAGTAATATTACCCAAATTGCCAAGGATAGAACGCAAAGCCATAGTCCTATTTCACTGCTCATTGTGTTTTGATCTTTCCATTTAAAAAACACATTACAATGACACCTTATGATAGGAAAAAAATTTGCCTGCATACAGAAGCAGACGTGGTTGAGGAGCAACGGAAAACTATGCAAATTCAAGACCAGGTGGCAGTTTACCGTGTCAAAGATGCGATCGCCAAGAGCCAAAACTATCTTCTTTCTATTCAATATCCTGGTGGCTACTGGTGGGCGGAGTTGGAATCGAATGTTACCATAACTGCGGAGGTTGTCCTCCTCCATAAAATTTGGGGAACAGACCGAGAAAGACCATTGCACAAAGTTGAAGCATATCTGCGTTCTCAACAACGGGAACACGGGGGCTGGGAACTTTTCTATGGGGATGGAGGAGAGCTTAGTTGTTCGGTTGAAGCATACATGGCGCTGAAGCTGCTGGGTGTAGCGCAAACAGATCCGGCAATGGTCAAGGCGCGGAAGTTCATCCTAGAACGCGGTGGTATCAGTAAGACCCGCATTTTTACCAAATTACACCTAGCACTCATTGGTTGCTACAACTGGCGCGGTATTCCTTCTCTACCGCCTTGGGTGATGTTGTTGCCCTCGAATTTTTTATTTAACATCTACGAAATGTCTAGCTGGGCAAGGTCTAGCACAGTCCCGCTGCTGATTGTTATTGACCGCAAACCGGTCTTTCTGACTGACCCAGCCATCACCTTAGACGAACTGTATGCTGAAGGTGTCGAGCTTCGCTATGAATTGTCTCGCCAAGGCGATTGGACAGATTTATTCATCGCCCTTGATAATGCCTTTAAGTTAGCAGAAACTCTGAATTTAGTTCCTTTGCGTGAAGAAGGTCTTCAAGCTGCCGAGCGATGGGTGTTAGAGCGGCAAGAAGCAACAGGCGACTGGGGTGGTATTATTCCCGCTATGCTAAATTCACTGCTAGCTTTGCGCGCTCTGGGTTATGACGCAGCCGACCCTATTATAGAACGAGGACTGCGGGCAGTTGACAATTTTGCGATTGAAACTGCGGATAGCTACAGAATACAGCCTTGTATTTCCCCTGTATGGGATACTGCTTGGGCAATGCGAGCTTTAGTCGTTTCCGGCTTGGCAGCGGATCATCCGGCTGTGGTCAGGGCTGGAGAATGGTTGTTAAGCAAGCAGATTCTGGACTACGGTGATTGGGCTATTAAAAATCGACAAGGAAAACCAGGAGCATGGGCGTTTGAGTTTGACAACCGCTTTTATCCAGATGTAGATGACACTGCTGTTGTCGTCATGGCTTTAAATGAAGTGAAACTGCCCAATGAAAAACTCAAGCAGGCGGCGATCGCTCGTGCTGTAAACTGGATTGCATCTATGCAGTGTCAGCCCGGTGGTTGGGCAGCATTTGATATGGACAATAATCAGGACTGGCTTAACCTGATCCCCTATGGGGACCTCAAAGCCATGATTGACCCCAACACGGCTGATGTCACTGCTAGGGTTTTAGAAATGCTGGGTAGCTGCAATCTGTTAATTGATACACGCAACCTTGAGCGGGCAATTAGCTATCTCATGCATGAGCAAGAAACTGAGGGTTGTTGGTTTGGTCGCTGGGGAGTAAATTACATTTATGGCACCAGTGGAGTTCTTTGCGCCCTGTCCTTAGTAACTCCAAAAAAGACGGGACTCAGTATAGAACAGGGTGCTGCTTGGTTAGTTGGATGTCAAAACCCAGATGGTGGATGGGGCGAGACTTGCCGCAGCTACGATGACCCAACTCTTAAAGGACAAGGTCGTAGTACTGCCTCTCAAACGGCTTGGGCAATACTAGGCTTAATGGCAGCAGGTCAAGTAACTGGCAAGTTTGCGAAACTTGCCATTGAACGGGGAATTGGCTACTTGTTAGAAACTCAGCAGTCTGATGGCACTTGGTACGAAGCAGATTTTACAGGCACTGGCTTTCCTGGTCATTTTTATCTAAAGTATCACCTTTATCAACAGTACTTTCCTTTATTAGCCTTGGGTAAGTATCAAGCACTATCAGACTTTTTGTAATAATTGACATACCCACGCTTACAAGGGCTTGTTATTATCCACATCTGTTAAAAGGTTTGCTAGAACTTGATTGCAGTATTTCTAGCTCTTCTCATTCAACATAATTTCTTGAGAATTTCAACGAAAGAATTAGGGATTTAGAATCCCATTACTGCGTGATGAGGCAAGCAACAGTGCTGAAGGCAATCCCATTGTTGGAGAAAAATGTGGGTAATGCAAGTCCTAAAAGGAGAGGGAAGCGGAAAAACTTTTTTGCCCCAAAGGGAAGCCAAATTTCCCTTTTCTTACATAGGAGAAATTCTTCTAAGATGACTAAATTTGAATTATGGAGCAGCTTTTCAAATATGCTCAAAGTGCCATTCAGTTAAATCCCATCATGACTTGTACAGGTGTAATAACAGGTGTAACATCCCAAGTACTGGTACTAGTATAGTCTTGTGTGCTTGGAGCCGGGAAGAAAATACAAGCAATCAAGCTCACGAGCAACATGAGGATAAAGCCTGCTATGAGAGTAATAATGGCATTGTAGTTATCGCGATCAGCTTTACCCTCTTGCTGGTAGTGGCAATCGGCCAATTTGGTAGTATCATCTGATTCAGAGTGTTCAAACTGTTGACGCAATAAGCGACTATAGATTTGGTGAGCAGTTTCCCTAGTCATTGTGTTATATCTGCTGCTTTGGTTGGGGATGCTTGGCATAATAGCTCTGGGGCTTGGCGAGCATAGTTGTTGCTCAGTTCCTCTAGAGAGGCTGTATACATTGCTGCGCTATTGATGTGAACTTCATAATTTTACAATGTTTGTTGAGGCAGAATACAGCTTATTCGGCAGCGAGTTCACGCAATCATTTGATTCTCAAAATCCCCTAGCTGACTCGCTAGTGCTACATTGCTCGTACCATAGATTTGAGGCAGTCTTTTTGTTTGTGCCAAGATGGTTCGTACCGGTGTGTTAGAAATGTCTGCGAGGTTACGCCCTTGAGCAAGTGCAATTCCCGCTGCAATTCCTACTCCCTGTCCAACACCACAGTTGAATTCTACAATTCTCCCGGCAGAAGAGGCATAGCCAACAAATCCAGAAGCTGGACTGATAACTGCCAAGTTAGGTACATCTTTGATAATGGCGTGCTGGATGCCAATGTTGAACAGTGGTGGGTTGAGAAATGCAAGATTGTTAAAACCTTTCTCAGCAGCTCTTGTATCTAAACCTTTGATTCCACCACGGATATCGAAATGGTATCCAAAGCTTCCCAAAGCTTCACTTGCTGGTACGCCGCCCGTTAGCATCTTAGAACCACTGAGGGGGTCAACAGCTCCTACAATATTGCCTGCATGGCGTATATACAGTTCGTGTGCGGGCTTCACCTCCCTCGCGCCAATGCTTTCAAACCATTTTCTCACAAACACTATCTCATGCAACATTTCTAGTGTTGGCTTGGCTTTGGCGCGTGCTAGAGCTTCCGCTTGGTCAGCATTGACTGCAAACAACAATGCATTCCAAGACAACCTCCCCTGAGACAAAATCGCTATATTACCGTTGTCAAGGATGGCACGACTAGACTCAAAGGATAAGGGAGTCCCTCGGAAAGCGTGGTAGGCGATAGAAAGAGCTTTGCTGCGAACGTCGATGTAGTCTTTGCCTACAAACATTGTTTTCAAATTGCCATTAGAATCAACTAGGTTTTTCCTGAGCTGATCTGCTCTTGCTGGATCTCCTCCTGCGGCAAAATTTAACCATTTCTGAGCTTCGGTATCTGCTGTTTTGGTGAAGCGTTTGAGATATTGATACTCTACATTTTTAAGTCTATCAATACTCAGCCCATGAGTTTCAAAGACTAGGGTCACTGCCAGTTCCGAGTCAGGTAAACCAAACGTCTCAAACCCCTTAAGTTTTTTTACTCCAGCCGCTTGCGCCAATTCTGCATTCACCGTGCAGTCAATAAACTGTTTGCCGAGATAGGTTTCATCTTTAGTCAGTTCAATACCAGTGATTTTCTGGCTTTCCTTGATAACGGACTTAATTTCAATATCGCCAAGAATATCTGCACGCACCTCGCGTAACATCTCTCGTAAAGCAGTATCAGCCTTAACTGGGTCAAGAGCAATTTGCGCTACTCCAGCTCGTTGCAGAAATTCCTTGTAAATAGCCGGTGAGTCACCAAAAGTGTCCAAATTACGAGATTGACGAATGGCAAGAGGAACTGTAGAGCGGTCAAGATAAGACAACCTACCGCGCACTAAATGACCCCCGATGCCTAATTTAGAACTTCCTTTAAACAGTAGCAAAGTCCGTGGGTATTGATTCGTCTGGCGGAAGTATTCCCGCGCTGCACAAACTAGAGCGAGAACACCGGGAACTTCGTCTCCGAAGCAAATAATGTCGTAGGTGCGAACTATGGAAAGAACCCTGACTTCAGACATTGGATTTTCTGCTTGACTCTTAATTCTCTAAATAAAATCAACAATATTAAGTTCTGTCATTCCAGAAATGAATAGATACCCTGACGGGTACTTTTTGAATCACTGGAACGCCAGCACTACTGTCACCACATTGTAAGCCATTCAAAATTCACGCATTGGCAAAGCCTGTTCCCGCAATCATCCTGCCAGCAAGCTGTTTGCCAATTTAATGTGCATCAGTTTAATTTTTTTGAATTTTTATGATAATTCTCATTAGACTTCTTGCAAAATTATGATTCATGGATATTTAGAACCGCAGATAAACGCAGATAAATTATCTGTGTCCATCTGTGGTTAATTATTCTTTTTTTTGGACTTTTGCAAGAAGTCTTATGACGAAGCGCATTTACCAGATGTCACTTGAAAGGGCAAATCTAAAAACTCAAAAGTCAAAAGCCAAGAGGAAAACATTGTTTTGACCTTCAACTTTTGACTTGTTTAATTTAGTATGTGCCATGCACAGACAAGTCATTTTTGTCTGTGATATTCTTCATGCCAAACTATTTAGCAACCACCAGCCCAAGTTACCCATTTATGGGATGAGCCTGTATGTACCGCCTCACTCACTTCGTTTTCAGTTATGGTTGCTCCTGTGAAATCAGCGCCTCCAAGTTCTGCTTCATTCAAGTTGCTACCAATCAAATTTGCCTGACGAAGATTGGCTCCACTTAAATCTGCTCCACTGAGGTCTGCTTCAGAGAGGTTTGCCGCAACTAGGTTTGCCCGAACTAAATTTGCACTCCGCAAATCTGCACGACTCAGGTTTGTTTTCTCCAGATTGACATTAATTAGGTCTGCACCGATCAAGTTTATCTCACTCAAGTTAGCACCCGTGAGGTTTGCGCGACTTAAATCTGCATCTGTCAGGTTTGCACGGCTTAAATCGCATCCACTCAAATTTACCTGAGTGAGGTTAGCTCCACTTAAATCTGCTCCACCTAAATTTGCACCACTCAAGTCAGCATCACTCAGGTTAGCTTGATGTAAATTAGCTCCATTAAAATCCCGTTCTCCTGCTGCATATCCACTCAGGAGTTGGTTAATGTCCATATTATCCGCCTCGCAATGTTTTACAGGTCAGAAAGTCTTTTTATTAAGTTCCACTTCACTCAAACCACATTCAAGATTATTCTTGAGTTACTAGTAACTACAATTTTAGCTATCGCTTGGAATATTCTTTTTATTTTGATAGAGCTTCTATTTTTTGGAGCATTTCCTTAACGGAAATATACTTAATGAGTAATAGGCAACTATCCAAGCAAGCCAATTAATCAAAAAGTTGAACACATTGCAATGCGATTGCCCTATGTCCCATGCCCTAAGCCTACGACATAGCTACGCCGTAAGTCCTGCGCTCAACAGGTAGTTTGGGCTTGCGCTTACGGAGTGCCCGCCAGAGGCGATGCTCCCAGAGGGAGCCGCCCCTTGGGCGATGGGCTTTGCCCCGCCAGAGGCGATGCTCCACAGGAGCCGCCCCTTGGGCAATGGGCTTTGCCTACTTCCTGCGATTGTATTGCATAAACGGTCATGCTTTGATAAATGTACTTAGTATCTACTAACGGATTTTGACAACATAACAGAAATCTCCAGGGTGCAATACCGTAAGTGCAAACACATACCTTGGGAGAATAAGATGAATCCTGACAAATTGAAGAATCAAAAGCATATAAAATGTAACCATTGCGGCTACCAGACAAATCCTACTACGGCTAAACGCTGTCAAAAGTGCGGTAAATCCCTGAATGTTTCTCTGATACAAAACAGCAACGAGGTGACCAAACCTAAGCCTAAATCTTTGGACGATTTGCTGTTGACACCTTGGACAATTCGGCTTCTTTCTGTTCTGGTGTTTCTGTTTGTGAGTTGGTTAATCTACTGTGCGTTCGTAACTGTCAGCAGTCTGAACAAGTCCAATGAGATTGGAGTTGCCAATTCTAGTGACAGGAGTCAGAATATCTCTCCTGAGGTCAAACTCTACAATTCTATAAAAGAGGTACCGAACGTGCCGGAAGGTACATTTAACTACGGTGTTAGTGCCACCTTTGCAGCGCTAACGGCTCACGGGTTAAACGAAGCCATCTCGGCAGTTCATCCTAATTTTCGCCTCCGCTACACCGAACCAAAAGACAATCAAGTAGGTAGCAAAAAGGCAATAGTTCTGCTACTTGATGGTCAACTGAGCTTTACTCAGCAAGGATCATCTCTCAAAGATGAATTTTATCGCAAGGCTGAACAACGGGGCTTTAAGCTAAAGCAAATCCCAGTGGCTTTGGATGCGCTTGTCTTCTGTAGCCATCCAGATATCTCCATTCCTGGACTTTCAGTTGAGCAACTCCAAGACATATATAAGGGAAAACTCACTAACTGGAAGCAGGTGGGAGGACCGGATCTGCCAATCGTACCTTTCGCCAGAGACCCTAAAGCTAGCAATTTATTGAATCAGCTTCTGGAGAAAGAAGTTGGGCAAATTAGTTCCAGGGTACAGTTCACGCACAATTACACTGAGGCTATTCGTCAGGTTTCCTCGACACCAGGGGGGATTTTCTTTGGAGGAAGTGGACCAATTGTGGGTCAAGGAACAGTCCGCCCCCTTGCTGTTGCTAAAGCTAACTCCAAAGAATATGTGCCGCCCTTCATAGAAGATAACAAGCGGCTTAATACTGCCGCAATCAGGGATGCCTCTTACCCCCTCTCCCGGCGTCTGTTTGTTATCGTTCGCGAGGACGGCACAATCGACGAAGCTGCTGGGGAAGCCTATGCCAATATGTTACTGTCTAAAGAAGGTCAGCAGATTGTCGAAAAGGCAGGACTCGTTCCCTTGCGTTGAGAATATGAACCATTCTTCACTGAACGCAAGTTCGATGAAAAGAGTCTGCCAAGGAAATCATCACAGATACAGCTTACAGCGCAGCACGATAAAATCAGTCTTCCAAAGCTCTGTCAAACTCACGTTAATAAGACACGCAGCAATGCCTGCTGAGACATCGCTTTTTACTCATCTTAAATACTCACTCTTACCCTAAATTCTTATGATCAAGTTTTGTTGAATCGTTAATTTTAGCACCGTAGAGGTTAGCAAAACTCAGATAGGCATTGCTGAGGTTGGCACTGCGGAGATCAGCATTACTCAGGTTAGCACCGTTGAGGTTGGAAAGTTTAAGGTTAGCATCGCTGAGGTTAGCACCGCTGAGGTTTGCCCCACTGAGCTTAATACCGCCAAGATGGGCACCATTGAGATTCGCACCTTTGAGGTTAGCACCGTCGAGATTGGCAAGGCTGAGGTTAGCACCGCTGAGGTCAGCACCTTTGAGGTCGGCTTTACCAAGGTTAGCACCGCTGAGGTCAGCACCTTTGAGGTTGGCTTTGCTAAGGTTGGCAAGGCTCAAATATGCCCCACTCAGGTTAGCACTGCTGAGGTTAGCACCGCTGAGGGTTGCCCCACTAAGGTTAGCAAGGCTGAGGTCAGCTTTGCTGAGGGTTGCCCCGCTAAGGTTAGCACGACTTAGATATGCACCGCTGAAGTTGGTACCGTTTAGGTTAGCACCAATGAGGTTAGCACCTCCAAGTTTGGCATTACTGAGATTGGTACTGTCAAGGTTGGCATCGTTGAGATTGGCATCACTAAAGTTAGCATTAAATAGGTTAATACCGCTGAGGTTTGCCCCCCTGAGGTCTGCTCCTGCAAAGTCTTCAGCAGACAAGTTATCAGTTTTTCCTTTGTCAACACGCTGGTTCCGATTTTGAAGTTCTTGGGGAGATGCTTCAGCCATAGCGCAACTTTGACCGACTTAGATATATTCCTCTATGACTCTACGAGATATTTAGCTAGCGCCATATCTATCATTCGTTGTTATTCTTTTGCCAAATATTAATAACTGATGACAAGCCTAGTAGTCCGCCACAGCAACTTTGCCTAGTTTGTAGTCAGGACTTTAGTCCTGAAAAAGCGATAAATCGCTTACTACGAACCCCGCACACTTTGTTTGGTAAACCACTAGTTGCTTTGGATCAAGGGTTGGGCAAAGCCAAGCGCTGTAACGAGCGATCGCGAAATCACCTGACTCACCAACTGATTCCCCTGTAAATTGAGGTGAATATGGTCTTGATACAAGGCTTTGGGGTTTTGCTGTGAGTTAAATATTGGTAGAAAATCTAGATAAGTTATTGCCTGCACTTGACAAAATTCAGTCAGCCGTTGACGTGCTTTGATTTCGTAATCGCGGGGTTCAGGCTCACCAATTTCTCGTAGTAAGGGAGTCATGACGAGAAGGAATTGACAATTGGCTTGACGCGCAAGCATTTGGATGTTAACGATTGCTTCTAAATTAAAACCAACTCTATCGCCCCCTTCATGATGCACTGCTTCTATTTCTGGTATTGGTGTCGGCTTTAACACGTAACGTTGGAATACTTCCACCAATGCTAAAGGCGGTTTCTTGTCTGGATAGTTGCGATCGCGTCCTACGGGTGAAGAGGTGGGAGCCGTAGCAAACAAATCATCGGTATTAATGAGTAGCACGACTGCTTGGGCGTTGAAATTGCCAAACTTCTGTAAGTAGGCTAATTCATTTCTAGGTCCCCAAGAGTTGGCTGAAGCATTCAGCACTTCTACTTGTTGGAAATGACTAACAACTGCTGAGGCTAAGGAGCGCCTCATCAAGCTAGAAATCGTATTATCTTGGTCTGTCCACCAGCCGCCATTTGCAATAGAATCTCCCAGAAGTAGCACCCGCAGTGTAGAGGGTGAAGGAGTCTTTTGTATCGGTTCACCTCGCATCGAATACTCATTAATCTCAATCCGATGACCAAAGCGACGAGTCTGTTGGTTAGGGGCTAACAAATAACCAATCTGCTGGTCTGGAATATATGTTAAAGGATTGCCAAACCCGAACAGCGATCGCAATCCCACTTCTATCACTACAAACAATCCGATCACTACCAACACACTCATGATTAGCGCCACTTTCACCGTCCAACACCCTCAAATTAATTTTTCTTAAAAATTTTAACAATTATAACGTTCTAACGTTTTAAGTTATACCTTTCTATAGAGGCAATCTCATATATAAATTGTATAAAAGATAGATAAGTACGCTGGTATAAGTACTTATAACAATGTCAATGTTGCAAAGCTTAAACAAAATGTTATGAATAATTTCATCTTGAATGGGAACGAAAAGACTAAAATCAAGACGGACAGACTAGCACTGTAACAAAGGAGGATTACAAAGCTATGTCCGACTTAAACCGAGGAATTATGAAATTTGAGGGCGCTGATTCCCCAAAAGTAGTTACCATCTCCTCTGTGCTGCTTTTAGGGTCAATTGTTGCTCTGATTATTTGGGCGCTGCAAGCAGCCTATGCAGTTCACTAATCGGATGATGGAAATCCTAAATTCAGGGAACTGAATGTACCATAAACGTCATTCTGAGTACAAGCCTACGCTTATTTGAATAAGCGCGAGTGTTTTGCTTAGGTATGACACAAGCTATAAATTTTATTTAGTACCCAAAAGCTAAGTACAACATACTTGAGCAAGTAGGGTAGGACACTGGCGATGACGGTTTCCGTCACAGCCAAGTGTCCATAATAATGCTGTAATGAAGATAATAATAATTTTTAGATTTAAGATTTGAGATTTTAGATTGAAAATAAATCTAAAATCAAAAAGCGAAAATGCTTGAACTCTGGGGTATTGTCATTGTTTTCGTTGTCTGCCCTTTGTTGGGTGCGCTACCAGTGATCGCTTGGATCACCCAAGCAATGACAGGACGGCAGCTAGCACAAATTGGTACAGGCAACATCGGTGTTTCATCTGCTTTTTACCACGGCGGTACGCTGGTAGGAATTCTGGCAGTTTTCTCAGAAGCCCTGAAGGGGATTGCCGCAGTCTTGCTCACCCGTACTTTATTTGGAGAGGAATCAGCTTGGGAATTGATTGCTCTAATTACCTTAGTAGTAGGACGATACTCAGCGGGCAGAGGAGCCGGCACGACTAACGTTGTCTGGGGATTTACCGTACACGATCCACTAGCGGCAGTCTTTGTATTCTTGCTAGCAGGAGCTAGTTTTACGATTCTGCGCTCTAGGCAACTGGCAAAATTTGGAGTTTTAGTTTTATTTCCGCTGATTGTAGCGCTCCTGCATGCTGAGGAGCCAGCCAGAATTATGGCTGCTGTTGCTCTTGCTGCGTTACTTGGCTGGATTTACAAACAAATTCCTGACGACCTGAATCTTTCTATTGAAGAAGCACAACCAGAGTCACAAGCAGCGTTTAAATTTTTTCGTGGCGCTCAAGACACTCTCACTCTAGATGACGAGTTGGACGCTGCTTTTGTAGGGCAAAAGGCAGCTCGATTAGCCGAAATTAAGCGATGGGGCTATTCGGTGCCAAAGGGGTGGATTATTGCTCCGTACGAAGACCCCGAAGCGTTGATAGAAATGCTTCAGCCGTCAGAGTTATTGCCGTTTGTGGTGCGTTCCTCGGCAATTGGAGAAGACACTGAACTTGCTTCCGCTGCAGGACAGTATGAAACGGTTTTGAATGTGACAAGCAAACAGTCTTTGCGAGAAGCGATCGCCCGATGTCGAGCTTCCTATGATAGTCCAACTGCAGTGCAGTACCGACGTGATCGTGGGGTACTAGAAGCAGCAATGGCAGTACTGGTTCAACAACAAGTCCAAGGTGTTTATTCTGGTGTTGCTTTTACTCGCGATCCCATCACCAAACAAGGTGATGCTGTAGTCATAGAAGCTTTACCAGGAAACGCCACTGGTGTTGTTTCCGGAAGAGTGACACCTGAAGAATATCGCGCCTATGTCGTTGAGACAGATAATTTCACTTCTATACAATTGGAGGGACAAGGGAACGTACCAGCAGCATTAATCAAGCAAGTGGCATACCTATCTCGCCATCTCGAAGAACGTTACCACGGCATTCCTCAAGACATCGAGTGGACATACGACGGTCAAACTCTTTGGGTATTGCAAACTCGACCCATAACCACCTTACTGCCCATATGGACGCGCAAAATTGCCGCAGAGGTGATCCCCGGACTCATTCGCCCGTTAACTTGGTCGATTAATCGTCCCTTAACTTGTGGCGTTTGGGGAGGAATTTTTGCTTTAGTGCTGGGTGAACGCGCTGTTGGGCTAGATTTTAACCAAACGGCGACACTGCACTATTCCAGAGCCTACTTTAATGCTTCCCTGTTGGGGGAAATTTTCCGCCGCATGGGTTTACCACCTGAAAGTTTGGAGTTTTTAACTAGGGGAGCAAAAATGAGTAAGCCTCCCTTAGATACGACGTTGCGGAATTTCCCTGGACTGCTACGTTTGCTGGTACGGGAATTTTGTTTATTAATGGATTTTAACTGGGATAATCGCAGGCGGTTTGTTCCGGCTTTGTCTGAGTTAGGTCAAGAATTCGTAGAAGACCTTGACCCAGTAAGGCTGTTGGCAAGAGTTGACTTTATTCTGGAGTTGCTTCGCCGTGCGACATACTACAGCATATTAGCTCCGTTGAGTGCGGCGTTGCGGCAAGCAATTTTTCGGGTAAAGGATGGGGAGATTGATAACAGTCGGACGCCAGAGGTGTCGTCGTTGCGAGAGATTCAAGATTTAGCCATCAATGCGAGGCAGGTCTTACCTGAGTTTAACCCAGATAAGGCGTTTGAGCAGTTAGCACAAACTCCTGAAGGACAAGAGATTCTGGACAAGTTCGACAAATTGCTTCAGCGTTACGGTTATTTGAGCGAAGTAGGAACTGATATTGCTGTTCCCACCTGGAAAGAAGAACCACAGGCGATTAAGCAGTTGTTTGTGCAGTTCATGCAGACAAACGAGCCGCCAAGAAACCAAGAGTGCCAAGCTAAGAAGAAGAGAGGTTTTGTCCAAAGGCGTGTGAATCTTAAAGGGCGAGTTACCGAGATTTATTCTCGACTCTTAGCTGAGTTACGCTGGTGTTTTGTGGCGTTGGAAGTGGTTTGGTTAAAGTCTGGCTTGCTCGAACAGCCAGGAGATATATTTTTCTTGGAGTTTGAGGAAGTGCGGCGTCTTGTTGAAAGTTTTGAGCCAGATTTTGTCGAACAGTTGCAAGATTTAGTGCAACTGAGGCGCACACAACTTGCGCAAAATGGTCAACTTAATCCAGTACCTCTTTTAGTTTACGGGAATAATCCCCCGGCATTGCCTTTGCGAACTGCGATCGCCTCACCTGACCATGTGTTGCAAGGCATTCCCGCCAGCCCTGGACAAGCGGAAGGACGGGTGAAGGTGTTGCGAAATTTACAAGCAGTTCCAGATATTGACAAAGACACAATTCTGGTGGTACCTTACACAGATTCTGGTTGGGCACCTCTACTTGTTCGTGCTGGAGGACTGATTGCTGAGGCAGGTGGACGACTTTCTCACGGGGCAATCATAGCTCGTGAGTATGGTATTCCTGCCATCATGGATGTTAAAAGCGCTACATGGATGTTGCAAGATGGTCAGAGGGTGCGGATTGATGGGTATAGGGGTATTGTGGAAATATCTAACGACTTAAGACCTGACTTGAGACCAGAATGAAACTCACTTCCCTAAATGACTTGGCTCTTGAGCCAGTTTCTCATAACCCTGAAATTAAGAAAAAGGTGATGCTGCGCTTTGGCGATTTGCCTCACCTGACTAACTTTTCTCAGTCACGTTTTGCCCCTGGACAAACAGCACCAGCCCACGTTCATCAAGATATGTGCGAAGTTTTCTTTGTTGAATCTGGTTCTGGTGTCATTCACGTTGATGGTAAAGAGTATCCCTTGATACCAGGGAACTGTGTAGCGGTTGAACCAGGAGAGTTTCATGAAGTTGTTAATAACGGTTCAACTGAGTTGGTTCTGACTTATTTTGGATTACGAGTCGAAAAATAAGCATCAAGATACTGGCAAGATATCTCAGTGCCCTTGAGTCTCACAGGACATCCCGTTGTTGTCTACCCCTTCGCACTACGTGTCTGGTGAGCGCAAAGCGCAGGCTCCGCCAACGCCTAGGGTGCCCTTTACGAAGTGTGTCCAAAGGACATAGGCATAAACATTTCTTTTTCTTCATTCCATAAATGAATGCGCGGGGCAAGCATCCTTTTATTATTCTGACTACTGAGTCCTGAGTCCTGAGTTCTTTGTTCGGTCAACGTTTTTACAATATCCCAGTAGCTAAAAATCTATTGTCAGAATATAAAAATTTAGTCAATAAATACAAAATTGAGGAAATTCCCAGCAGCCTGTATGTCAGAAATAGATCATTCGAGGTTTTTACTATAAAAAATCCAGCCAATGACACACCGCGCACTGCTGTTAGTTAATCGTCAAGCCCGTCAAGGACAAAAGCGCTTACCCGAAGCGATTCGCTGTCTTAAGCAACTAGGCTTGAATTTGATTGAAGAGTACACTGAACAACCACAGCACTTAGATGAAATCATCAAACGCTACGAGCACGAAGTTGACTTAGTCATTGTTGGCGGTGGCGATGGTACCCTGAATGCTGCGGTGGATGCTTTGGTAGAAACGCAGTTAACCTTAGGAATTCTCCCTCTGGGAACCGCCAACGACTTAGCTAGGACTCTAGGAATTCCCAACTCTTTACCCGAGGCTTGCAAAATTATTGCCAATGGTGAGGTACGACGTATTGATTTGGGTTGGGTGAACGGTAAGCACTTTTTCAACGTAGCAAGCTGTGGGCTGAGTGCGAAAATTACGCAGCGACTCACGAAAGAAACCAAGCGTCGTTGGGGAATATTGGCTTACGCTATCACTGCATTGCAAGTGATTTGGGAATCTCGACCTTTTAGCGCCGAAATTTCTATGAACGGCAAATCCATTTCGGTGAAAACGGTGCAAATTGCCGTAGGTAATGGTCGGTACTACGGCGGTGGTATGGCTGTGGTACATGATGCCACAATTGATGACCAAAGGTTAGATCTATACAGCTTGGAAATTAAACATTGGTGGCAAATTATACTCGTATTACCTGCCATGCGACAAGGACGACACATTCATTGGCGAGGTGTCCGCGCCCTCAGTGGTCAAGAAATTGAGATTTTTACACGCAAACCACGCCCCATCAATACAGATGGTGAAATTACGACCTACACCCCTGCTCACTTCCGCGTTATCCCCAATGCTTTAAGTGTGTTGGTACCATCAAATGAATGATCAATAATGAACTATGAGTGATGAATGAGTAAGTTAGAAAATAGGACATTTCATCATTCATCATCACAATGCATCTAAAATTTTCCCAAGATATTAAGTTCCTGCTACAAAGGTTAGCCCAACAGCCATTGAGTCTGGGCAATATTTTGGCAGAAACCTCAGAACGGGGTTTTAGCTTGGTGATTACATTATTGGTTTTGCCATTTTTGTTTCCTGTACCACCTGGATTAACTGGACCATTTGGTGGTGCTTGCTTGATCTTGTCAGTTCAGATGGCTATGGGAAGGCGATCGCCTTGGCTCCCTAAAAAAATTGCTACATACAAATTTCCCCGTTCTTTTACCGAAATAATTTTAAAAAACCTACAACGAGTAACCAGAATTTTAGAAAAAATCACTCGTCCCCGATGGGCAAAAATAGCAGAAAATCCTTTGACTTGGCGAATCAATGGTCTTTGTATCTCTTGGTTGGCAATTTTGCTCATTTCACCAATTCCTCTTACCAATCCCATTCCTCCAGTGGGAATATTACTTTTGGCAGTAGCCACTATAGAATCTGATGGTTTGTTGATGTGCGTTGCTTACGTTTTCACGGTTTTGACGACTTTACTATTTGGATTCATCTTTTATGCTTTGTGGATGTCTCCCAGTTTATTGCCAAAAGTTTTCCAATAAAAAACGCCCTACTATCATTAAACTCGCCATCAAGACTACAGATCTTAGTTGACGGAAGCAAAACCCCCACTGGTTTTTTGCTATTCAATTAGGCATAATTGTCGATAGCGCAACAAATATGCTAAAGGAGCTCCCTGGAATTTTTGTGGCTTTACTTTGCTAGCGCACGGAGCCTTCGGGACAAAAAAGTAGAGCGATCGCATCCTAATTTTAGTGCCATAAAGTAGACAATTGTTAACTACTTAAGGCGCTATGCCAAGCCCAAAATTACTGAAGTAAGAGTTTTTCAAAAATCAAAAGATAGTTTATCAGGCTTAAGGAGAACGAATATGTCAAATGACTTAAATTCCTACTTACCTGCACCGACTAAACAACGATTTGCAGCTACTTTTCATGTAGTAAGACCGATTAGCTTCTGGGTACAGTTAGCACTAGGCGCTGTTTCTGGCTTGGCTTTGGCGTTGGCTATATTTAGCCGTAATTCCACTGTCCAAACAACGACGAATTCGGTTATGGGATTTGGCGTTTTTTTAGGTATTATTGGAATTTTAGTGCTGTGTTTCAGGGTCTATTGGGTCAACCGCTACAGGCGTTTAGACAAACTTTTACAGTCTCCTAACCGTGAATTACATCCAAGGAAAGAGGACGTAATTCAAGCATTACAAATTGGATTAATCGTCAGTTTGATAGGGCTATTGTTAGCTTTTTTAGCATCTGAAGTGACCGTTATTGCTGTACTATCAAAATCTCTAGCTCTGCCTCAAGGAGTGGCAGTCTATAGGCCTGAAAATGTCATTCGTTCCCTAGATCTTTTTGTAGTTTTGGCAAACGTCAATTTGATTGGCGCTCACCTTGTAGGAGGCGCTACTTCACTTGGGCTGCTTAACTGGTTAGATCAATAGTAAATAATTTTGAATTGTTTTGCCCCCCCTACACTCCTCATAAGAAAAAACCCCCAGCCACAGACTGAGGGGGGCAATTAGGGTGCATCTACCATCTCTTTATCCAACATTACCCCCTCCATATCCGGAAGAATAACAAAAGCAAGGGGAGCAGGGGGAGACTATTTTGTTTAAGGTTTTCTGTTGCGCGTTTATGGTATTTTCGCCTTTTGAAACACCTGCTCCGCAGTCAATTCCAGTCCCTTAAACAGGGAATCTGTAAGTAGTTGTTCTCCCATGTGAGTCTGGGGTGCTGCATCTGGGTAAAAAACAGTAATGCTTCTGGCTTTAGAATCTACCACCCAAACCCGCAGCACCTGGGCGTCTAAATAATCTTTTGCTTTAGCAGTCATTTGTCCAAAGGTTTGTCCTGGTGAAATAATCTCAATGACCAAATCGGGGGGAACAGAACACGCTCCGTCTTGTTCCCAGTCGGCAGGTAAACGTTCATTAGAGATGTATAAAATATCAGGTGTAGGCACCCAATCTCGCCCCCGACGGGTTAATGCAATAGCCAATTCTGGACAAACTTCACCTTTGCCTTCACACCATTGCTCAATTAAATAGAGAAGAGCGCGGGTAAGCTTAGAGTGGAATTTTTTTGGTGACATCTTAGGAATTGCCTGACCATCAACAAGTTCGTAGGTGATATCTCCCTCGCCTAGGGGAAGATTCAGAAACTGTTGCAAGGTCAGTGGATTGTTTACCTGAAGTATCATGGCGCAGGTTGGGTGGCGGCTCTTCTTAATTTTAAATTACATTCCCTGCAACACCTGTCGGATGGTATCTGATGGCACTTGGTCGGTAATCGTCACCACACCAATTTGTGTAGGTAGAATAAACATGACTTTACCTGCTTGAACTTTCTTGTCTACTTGCAAAGCCTCGATAATTGCTTCAATATCCACGCCAGACGGTAACTGAGTTGGTAAACCAGCTTTTTGAATGAGGGCGTCTTGACGTTCAGTCTCTTCCTTTTGCCACATCCCCAGTTTCACTGCAATCTGCCCTGCTGCAACCATGCCAATGGCGACTGCTTCGCCATGATTCACGACTCGATAACCCGTCAAACTTTCGACTGCATGCCCGATGGTGTGACCGTAGTTGAGAATCGCCCGCAGTCCGGCTTCTTTCTCATCTTTGCCCACGACATCAGCTTTTGCTTGACAAGAACGCTGAAGTATAGATTCAATCAACTCAGCTTTTACATAGCGTAGTTGATCCAAGCGTTTACTCTGTTCCATCTCGGCAAATAATTGAGCATCCCAAATCACCCCGTACTTAATGACTTCTGCCATTCCGGCACGGAACTCACGCATTGGCAAAGTTTTCAGCACCTGTTGGTCAATTAAAACCAAGCGTGGCTGATGAAACGCCCCAATCAAGTTTTTACCTTGGGGATGATTGACACCAGTTTTGCCACCTATTGCTGCATCCACCATTGCCAAGAGTGAGGTTGGCACTTGTACAAAGTTAATCCCCCGTAGCCAAGTGGCAGCGGCAAAGCCAGTCATATCCCCAATGACACCTCCCCCCAAAGCTACCATTGTCGAGGAGCGTTCTATACGGTTTTCTAGCGCGGTATCATAGATTTTTTGCACAGAACTGAGGGTTTTGTAGCGTTCACCTGGTGGGAGTGTGCAATTTGTCACTTTAAACCCAGCAGCTTCCAAAGATGCAACTGCCCTTTCGCCATATTGTTTAAAAACAGTCGGGTTAGAAACCAGGAGTACTTTCTTGCCCAGCTTCAAATTGCTCATCATCTCGCCCAGTTGATCTATACCACCTGGAGCGTTTGCAATCTCATAAGACTGTTGTGGTAGATTTACGTTAATAATAGAAGCCATCACCAAATCCCTTTCCTAGCGCCCGACGGCTGTATTCTACAGCATTAGCACTCCCCATGCCCAAATGCACAACGCTTTGTGGTTTAACTTTTCTAAGCTGCGTTCAGGGTCTAGAGGCGCAAGGTCTCTGCGTTGTATGGGTTTCAGGGATATTTTTTATCCCTGAAACCCCTAACCCCTAACTCAAATTAATTCGTCATCTCCTGAATAACTTGACCAGGACCGTTAATTTCAACTGACCTGTTACCAGCTTGGTCAACAGAGATGCGGAATAAGCGTTCACCCTCAGATGTGGTATAATTTGTCTGTTGACCGCCGCGTTCAACTTGAACGGGGGCAGCGTTCAATTGCAGCTTGTTTGTTCTCTTATCAAAGAGATTCATCCGCGTTTGGCTGCCTTGGCGAAACACCCTAACACTATAGTTTTCCGTTTGGAAGTTAGCGACCGTCGTTTGTGTTGGTGTTAATGTGGCGGAGGGTTTACTAGTTGTTTGAGCGATAACAATCCCAGTTTCAAACCCTAACCCACTGACAAGCATCAAAGCACTAGCAATAAGAGCGTATTTCATATCCTAAAGTTGCTATTCAATTGTTACTTTCACAAGAAATATGGACTATTCTAACTATAAGTCTTCCCTTGTTATAGGGTAACTCAAGAAAGTTCAAGGAATATTTTTATTGAGCGCTTCATCTCTAAATGATTCAATAATATTGATAAACCATTATGGAGAAACTGCAATGTTTGGTGTAATAGCTTACTTAGTCTTCTTGGGTCTGTTCTTTGGTATCGCTGTTGGGTTGCTTTTCGGTTTGCGTGCTATTAAGCTGATTTAATTGATTTTTTGGAGTCTCACGCCAAGGCACAAAGCGGGCAAAGGATGAGCTGAAGGATAGAACGAATGATTTGTTTTGACAGATAAATCCGTTAGATCCGTTTTATCATCCGTTGCCAGTCTTGGCGTGAGATGTTCATCGAACCACGGTTTCCTTAGAGGCTTTATGTTGACCTACAAAAGGAGAACGCACCTCTAGACCGAGTAAATTCAGCATTTGACTGTCAGCATCGTATGCAGGACAGGGAGTCGTCACCGTTAACATATGCCCATTGTCACTGGAAAAGATGGAATTGGCTCCCGCTAAGAAGCATAAAGCTTGCTCTAATTGCGAAAGTCTAGCTCTACCTGCGCTTAGACGAACATCAGACGCAGGCATTAAAATACGTGCTGTGGCAATCATTCGCACCACATCCCAAATGGGGACATCGGGCTGATTTTCCAAAGGTGTGCCCTGAACTTGCGAGAGAATATTGATTGGCACTGATTCTGGATGTGGATGTAGGGTTGCCAGAGTGTGCAACATAGACACGCGGTCATCCACACTTTCGCCCAAGCCGAGTATACCACCAGAACAGACGGTCACATTAGTCTGCCGGACATTGTTAATCGTGTTGAGGCGATCGCCATAAGTCCTGGTTGTAATGATAGTGCTGTAGTAGTCCTCTGAGGTATCCAAGTTATGGTTGTAGGCGTAAAGCCCTGCTTCTTCCAAGCGCTTGGCTTGTGATTGAGTTAGCATACCTAAAGTGCAGCAGACCTCTAATCCTAATGCTGTCACCTCTTTGACCATTTCCAACACTTGCTCAAATTGGGAGTTGTCGCGCACCTCTCGCCACGCAGCGCCCATGCAGACACGACTCACACCGCTTTCTTTAGCTTGTTGGGCAATGCTGACGACTGTTTCTTTTTCTAAGAGTGCTTGTGCTTTAACCTCTGTTTTGTAGCGGGAGGATTGGGCACAGTAGCTACAATCTTCTGGACAACCCCCTGTTTTAATAGATATCAGTTTACAAACCTGTATTTTTCGAGGGTCGTGGTATTGGCGATGCACGCTAGCAGATTGATAGATAAGCTCTAGCAGAGGTGTATCATATATTTCACGTATTTCTGATTCTTGCCAATCGTACCGTATTACTACTGTCATCTCTATCCTTTGTAAGGTTTTTGCATAATTTTAGCTCTTCCTCACGTATTAACTAATCCATGTTGATAATACATCAACCCTCACTGCTGCTAAATTATGAAAAGTGGGTAATAGCTTTGGGAGAAAATATTAGTAGTATATGGAATTGGAACTGCCACATATTACAACAGAACGTCTGTTCTTAAGACTAGCAAGCAAGGAGGATATACCTGCAATCCTCACATTTTATGCTGAAAACAAAACATATCTCACTCCATTCTCTCCTCCTTGGTCTGATAACTTCTTCACTCAAGAGTATTGGCAGAATCAGGTAGAGAATAACTATTTAGAATTTATTAACGATATATCATTAAGATTATTTATTTTTTCTAAAAATAGTCAAAAAATAATTATTGGACTTATCAACTTTTCTAATTTTGTCAGAAGTGCCGCTCAGTACTGTAATGTAGGATACGGTCTTGCAGAGGTTGAACAAGGAAAAGGTTATATGACAGAAGCACTGCAAGCGGCTATTCAGTATGTATTTCAAGAATTAAACATGCACCGAATTATGGCAAATTATATGCCTCACAACCAACGCAGCGGCAATGTCCTGAAAAGGTTAGGATTTGTTGTCGAAGGGTATGCCAGGGACTACCTGTTAATTAATGGAAAATGGCAAGATCACATCCTTACAAGTATGACCAACCCTAACTGGCGGGTAAACCTATAAGCTTTTACACATCTCATTCAAGGATTTAAATCCTAACAAGATTACACTCTACAATAATTTTGGATAAATCTGATGGCTTTGGCTGAAACTTCAAACAACACGAATTCTACCAATCCTTTTCTCAACCTCAGCTACGAAGGTGCCCTTGAATCCCTAGGCGACGAGTACTACGATGAAGTTGTCGCAGCAGAATTTCCTCAACATATTTTGCGCTGGCGTAACGATGCACTTCTACCCAAATTAGGACTAAACTCGGAATTCGTAAAAGACGAACACTTCATCTCAGCCTTTGGCAAATTTGAGGGACGAAAACCACTTTTGGCACTACGTTATCACGGCTATCAATTTGGAGAATATAACCCTTTTTTAGGTGATGGCAGAGGCTTTCTTTACGGACAAGTACGCGGTACTGATGGCGAACTATACGACTTTGGCACCAAAGGTTCCGGTAAAACTCCTTACTCTCGTGGTGGCGATGGTATACTAACACTTAAGGGCGGAGTACGAGAAGTTCTCGCTGCAGAAATGCTACACCACTTAGGTGTACGTACTTCACGGTGTTTGAGCATGATTGAAACAGGCTTATCCCTTTGGCGAGGTGATGAACCCTCCCCCACCCGTTCCTCAGTGATGGTTAGGATGAGCCGATCGCACATTCGGTTTGGCACTTTTGAACGACTGCACTACTTACGCCGTCCGGATTTGACTCAAAAGCTATTAGACCATGTCATTGAGCAGTATTACCGACCTTTAATTGGTGAAAAAGATAAATACGCTCTATTTTACGCAGATTTAGTCAAACGGACAGCAGAATTGGTAGCGCAGTGGATGGCAGCTGGTTTTTGTCATGCTGTATTAAATACAGACAATATGTCTATTACAGGGGAGAGTTTTGACTACGGTCCCTATGCGTTCATTCCCAGTTACCAGCCTTACTTTACCGCTGCCTATTTCGATTATTATGGACGCTATAGCTATACTCATCAACCTGGTATTTGTAAGTGGAATTTAGAAACACTCCAAGACGCCCTAAAGGCTGTTATTGAGCCAGCGGATATGCAGACTGGATTAGCTAGATTTGATGAGCATTATCATAGCGAATACCGCTCTTTGATGTTGAAGAAGTTAGGTTTTGAGCAGTTGCTACATCCAGAAGCCGATGAACTTTTAAACCTAACAATTCAGTTTTTACAAGATAGCCAAGTTGGTTATCACGAGTTCTTTTACGAGATGGCTCGCACCTTTAGCGTGAAATGGCGAGATGAACCAGGCTTGATTATGGCAGATTCTGATATTGTACCTGCATCAGGGACATCAGAAATTTTTGATAATTTGTGTATCACCTACCACAAAATATTAAATCATTTTGACCTTGAGCAAATAAACATCATTGCCCAAACTCTAGCTCGTTACAATCCCAAAAGTGTGATACTAAGACCAGTCATTGAATCAATTTGGGAATCTATTGCTCAGGAAGATAATTGGCAACCTTTTTATGAGTTAATTAAGCGTATTCAGTCGGGAAAATAGTCAGATTTAACTTGTTGCATACCCAAGTATTAAAACTCTTGCAAAAGTCAATTTTTTGAAAATAAACCACAGATGGACACAGATGTAGGCGTAAGCCGTGCCGTAGGCTATACCGCAATACGGTTCAGTTAAGGATTTTTGGTGAGATTCGGTGAGGTGTAGAGACGCGCCATGGCGCGTCTCTACATTGCCGTGCTGATAACTGTTTTGGTCTTATCTGAACGGTATTGGGCTATACCGGCATTTATCTGTGTTCATCTGCGTCCATCTGCGGTTCAAAAATTCATAAATCGTATTTTTGCAAGAAGTCTAATGAAGTAAAATTTATCTAAACATTATTTGGTTGATACACTGCACCAAACGAGTGGTCAGGATTAATCGAAATCACTAAATCAACAAATGTAGGGGATTTTACCAAGCGGTTGATGAACAATTCTGGGTGCAAAGAACGCCAGAAATAATTGACAAATTGCTCTATCTGTTGTTCGTTCATTCCTGGTTTACCAGCAGCAATCATTTGCCGTTCCGCCTGTTTGCGCCACTCTAGGGAAAGGCGGTAATCTGTGGGATACAGCAAAATTAAGCTATCCAACATCTCCCACAGTGGTAGATAGTCGCTGAGTTTGCTATTCATCTCACGGGCAAACGCCTTATCCTCTTCTGTTACAATTGGAGGTGGCGCTGTGTCAAATGCCGCAGGGTCAATTGGTCGTACACCCACAAACCAACCTTCAAACAAAACAATATCCACATTCTCTACAATTTCCGGAGTGGTTCTATCACCAGCACCCGCGTGGAGAGATTTATCAAAGCGGGGAATTGCTACTGACGTTTGGCACTCGCGGATTTGGTGGAGTACAGTTAAACCCAGTTCTACATCGTGTGTTCCTGGGGGACCACGCCAAATCAAGCGGGGGTCTTGCTGTTTTAATGCCAAGCGCTCATCGTATGTTTTATACAAGTCATCCAAAGATAGACTGACGGTGCGATATCCTAACTGTTTGAGAATCAAGCAGAGAATGCCGCACATTGTCGTTTTGCCTGTTCCTTGTCCCCCTAAAATACCCTGTATAAAAGGACGCCTTAACTGTTGGCGATAAGATGCTAGTTGTCTTGCCAAAGATAGCCAGAAATCATTGTCATTTGTCATTAGTTATTCTCTCCCCACTCCCCTTACTTCCCCATCTTCTTCAAGAACCCAGTTTGAACGCTTCCAGAAACAGGCTGTAAGTTAGACCAATTTTGAGGATATTGAGTGATTCTACCCAAAGCGCTTGTCGCTCTCGTATACTACGACCATAAAATATTCTATTGCCAACTTCTGTCAACGCCACTAACGTCGCAGCGACAACAACGTCCCATTCAGCAGTTTGTCCTGCTGTGGTGGAGACTGCGTTTCCTAGAAAAAAACCGAGCAAAAAACTAATTACTAGAACCGAAAATCGCCGCCAAGGATTGAAAAACCACAACCTTAAGCGTAATGCAATAGCATTGAATAAGTTGTTTAAACGTGTGTTTTGCATGAATGGGACTTCCGAAATGACTAGGAAAGGCATTGCGCCCATACGTTGTGAATTTTGGATTTGAAACTTGAATTTCTCTTACCCACCTCCCCTTTTTGGTGTAATCTTGCTTAAATAGTAGTGTGGGTATCTTTTGGGTGTTCAGCAACCCTACAAAATTTATACTTTTCTTCTTTGTAAGCAACAACATTGCTGTTTTGCTTAAAGAAGCATACATGATATATTTCACGCACTAGTTCCCAGAGAGCCTTTGGTAGGCAACTTTCTTGAGATTGCCCTTACCATAACTCGACTGCTATTCGGTTAAGCAAAAAAATACTTATTAGTAAAATATATTACCATGAAGCCATCGGTGTATCATCACGCTGTTCTGGTTGCTGTTTCATTGGGGCTGCTTTTTCTACCAATGGGATGTGGTCAGATGAGTGTATCTTTTGAGTCAACAGAACTAGAAACATCTTCTCTACCGCCAGATCCGACACAACAGGAACAGAGCGCGGCCCTATCATCTGTTTCCACGGTATCCAATTCAGTGTCCACAAAAAGTAATGGAGTAGAAAGCAGCACTAGGGAGGTTGACAATACCGTTATGACCAAACATCCTGGCTCAGGTGGGAAAGGAGCGAATCAAGGAACTTTACGGATGAGCAACCAAACCAATCAAGCTGTGCGCCTTGCGCTACTGTCGCGGCGCTCCTTGGCAAAAGGCTCTTCTTCTGGACAAACTAAAGATACCGTTCCTACACATTGGGATTTTGCTCCTCAAGAAGGTAGTGAGAAAGGATTGGTTCTAGGCTTGCCTCAAGGTAAATTAGAACTGGAGAAGGGAGATATTTTAGTTGCCTTTGCACAGGATGGTTCTCGCCACTACTGGGGACCATATGTTGTTGGGGAAACTTCTTCACCAAGTTGGAATTCCCAAAAGAAAGAATGGCAACTTATCCTGAGTCATTAGTCTAGAGTAGTTCGTCACCCAAAAAGTGACGGCTGAAGGTCAGGGTGTAGGAAGTATGGTGTAGAGGAAGAAACATTTAGTCCATTTTAGTTTTCATAGACTGTAGAGACGTAACATACTACGTCTTTGCAAGATATGAATATTACTATTGACTCCTGACTAATGACTAATCGCGATGCGTGACAAATGGTTTAACAATATAGACAAGCGTCCAGCCCTCGTTGTGACTTTGTCGATTTTATGGTTAGTTTTGATTGGTGGGGTGGCATTCTTTTGGCATTTGGGCAGTATTGGCTTAATTGATGAGACAGAGCCACTGTTTGCTGAAGCCTCCCGCCAAATGTTTGTGACTGGTGATTGGATCACTCCGTTCTTCAATGGCGAAACTCGTTTCGATAAACCTGCTTTAATTTACTGGTGTCAGGCGATCGCCTACTCAATTTTTGGAGTGAATGAATGGGCGGTACGTTTGCCTTCAGCGCTTGCGGCGACAGGTTTGATGTGTCTTGTATTTTACACTATACAGTGGCATTTGGCAAAACAAGATTATCTGGAGCAAATCGTTCGCCCTTCTCGACACTGGTTAACAGCTGCTTTAGGAGCCGCTGTCATGGCATTGAGTCCACAAATGATCGGCTGGGGTAGAACGGGTGTTTCGGATATGTTGCTCGTTGGTTGCATGGACTCAGCTTTGTTGTGCTTTTTTCTGGGGTATGCCCAACCCTTAAAATCAGAAGTAAAAGCGCGGTGGTATTTAGCTTTTTATATACTCACTGCTGGTGCGATTTTAACCAAAGGACCAGTGGGAATTGTCTTACCTGCGCTGATTATTGGCATATTTTTGCTTTATTTGGGAAACGCAAAAGAAGTTTTGCGGGAAATGCGTCCCCTGACGGGTTTGCTCATTACTTTGTGCTTATCACTACCTTGGTATGTGCTGGTTATTTGGCGCAATGGCGAGAATTATATTAATTCGTTTTTTGGATATCACAATATTGAACGATTTACAAGCGTAGTCAATCGCCATTCAGCCCCTTGGTATTTTTACTTTCTAGTCGTGTTGCTGGGCTTTGCACCATACTCAGTGTACTTACCTTTAGCAATAGCAAGGCTGAAATTTTGGCAGCGAAACGACTGGCGCTCCCAAGAACGCTCTAGCCAACTTGGTTTATTTGCCTTTTTCTGGTTTACTGGTATCTTTGGCTTTTTCACCATTGCCGTTACCAAACTCCCAAGCTACGTGTTGCCCTTAATGCCAGCCGCCGCTATTTTGGTAGCTCTGTTATGGAGCGACATCATTAAGGACACGGGGAGGCGGGGACAAGGAAAAATTTCCCCATCTCCCCATCTCCCCCTCCTCTTTACAGGCTGGGTGAATGTAGCATTTTTATCAGCACTGGCAGTGGCAATGTTTTACGTTCCTCAGTTAATAGGTAGTGATCCGGCTGCGCCGAACTTCCGCCAGTTGCTTCAACAATCAGGTGTAACAGTGCTAGGAGGTGTGATTTGGCTCCTTTGTGCTGTTCTGCTTGCGGCAATACTTATGCGTCGTCGTTACCAGCCTGTGTTAATGGTGAATGTGTTGGGGTTTGCGGCGTTTTTGGTTTTTGTCCTCACACCTTGTTTATTTTTGATGGATCAGGAACGTCAGCTACCTTTACGGGAATTGTCTGCGACTATAGTGCAAGCACAACGACCTAGTGAAGAAGTGGTCATGGTGGGCTTCAAAAAGCCTACAGTAGTTTTTTATACTCATCGTCATGTCACTTACGTGAAAATGTCTTCGGCTGCTGCACAATATATTCAAAACAAAGCTGCAAAGACAGCACAGCCTGCCTCAGTACTGGTTCTGGCTCAACCGAAAAAGTTTCCTGAAATGGGCTTAAAGCCAACTGATTACGAAAATTTAGCCACGAGAGGTGCTTATCAATTAATTCGAGTTCCTTTGAAAAAATAGTTAGTGGATAGTAGGTAGTAGGTAGTGGGTAGTGGTCAACAACTAACAACTAACAACCAACAACTACCAACTAACTAATAACCTTTCAAAGTTTTATTAATCTCGTTTAGCAAGTCTTCCATTGATATAGAGCGAGGTAAAATTTGGGAGGTAATAGTACCCACCAGAGTTTCTATTGACTCAAATTTTTTATCTGTATCCTCTTGACAAATGTCAGGTTGTGCATATTCAAGATCATTGGGATTTAATCGCTGGTCGAGGAGTAAAACTGGTGGTAAGTTGAAAGGCAACTGTCCCAATGCTTTCAAGGCAGAGTACACTTCTTGTTGAATGGTAGACTCTCCTAAACAAATAAGCACTAAGTCAATACTTTGGTGGCGAATTTGCTGTAGCAGTTCTGCCCAAGACCGACTCATGGATGCTTTGAAGCCCGCTGTTTGCAGATACTGAATCAAAGCTTGGAACCACTCACAGCCACGAGAGGTTGTCAAGGGACACAGAGCATTTTCCCCAAAAATAGAGCCACTGAATGAGGAGTTTTTTTCTGTCGGAGAACCCCTCATCTGCTTGTGTTTTGCCTTTGGTAAATCCGGCAGGATGGCTAAATCCAGCACTAAGATGCTGGGTGGGCAGCATGCACCAGATGCAATTTGCAACACTGATAACAAAGCATCTGTTTTCTTCCCACCATGACACTTATCTGTATCCGATGGCGTTAGGCAAGGGAACACAGAAAGTCCAGCCATTTGAGAAGCAACCTGCGTAGTTAATACATTACACGTCACAAGCGGTAGGTCTGCCAAACGAGGGTGCTGACTAAGTTGTTTTAGCAAAGCTTCGGCTGCTGGCATTTCTGTATCCAGCAAAACGACATCAAACTGCCAAACCCGAGACAGCAGTTCTGCCTGATCCAGGTCATCCACTTCAATGACTTGGTGCTGTTGAAGTAACGGGTGCGAAGTCAGAGATTCACACTCAGGATTGACCAACCTCAAAATTTTCAGTGGTGTGTTATCACAGACAAATTCTCCATGATCTGATTTTTGCTGCTTTCCTTCTGGTGCAGCACATAGACCTTCTATGAGCGGTGTCAAGACCTGATGTTGTACTGGTAAGCTCAAAAAACCATCCGCTCGGTTAGTAAATGCTTGCTCTTTTTCCGCTCCTGTTGCTGTCACAATGATGGGGATGTGACGAGTTGGGTCATCGGACTTGAGTAAGGTCAGTACATCCCAACCCGACAGCAAAGGGAGCAACGGATTGAGGAAGATAGCTTTGGGTTGCAAGCGCCGAGCTTTTTCTATGGCTTCACATCCTGAGCGAGCAATCACCACCCGATAACCCAAACCTGTCAGTTGTTCAGTCAAATCTTCAATATACCGAGCTACTGCCTCAACCACCAACACCAGCGACTTAGAAGAAGTAGGGTGATGGGATGATGGGGTGTAGACGACCGGAGGGCGGTGAGTAGGAGGGTTTCCCGACCTAGGCGACTGCGTCAGCCCTTCGGTCACACTTCGTGTTAGCGTAAGCTCCTCGCGGAGCGACGAGGCACGGGTAGCGTCTTTGCTGGAGATACCCGTTCGGCGTAGCCGTGCTGCAAGCATAGGGCTTTTCGTAGACGACTGGAGGGCGGCTTCTTGTAGAGTCGGGTTGGGGTGACGGGGCGAAAAAGAGTTTCTTCCTATTTCCTCATCTCCCAATCTCCCCACCTCTTTAGGGGGACTGGGGGGAAGGAGCAGTGTAAACTGGCTACCCTTGCCTTCGCGAGACAAGAAGCTGACATCTCCACCGTGGAGACGAGCTAAGGCTCTGGTTAAAACAAGCCCCAGACCTGTTCCTTCATGCTGGCGGGTGAGGGGATTTTCCAGTTGTTGGAATTTCTGAAAGATTAAATGCTGTTGGTGTTCGGGAATCCCAATCCCTGTATCCCAGATTGTAAAGGCAATCCAACCTTCCCAACGACTGACCCACAGACCAATTTCACCACCTGTTTCAGTAAATTTGAAGGCATTAGAAAGCAGGTGTACCAGCATTTGGCGCATACGCAACTCATCCGCCATAATCTGGTCTAACCCTGGTTCAATTGAGAGGGAGAATTGGTGTTCTTGTGGAGGCGTACCTTGAGCTTGGGTATTTAATGAAGCTCTGGTACTTTGTGTATGAATAGCTTTTGCCTCAGATACAGCACGATCGCACACTGTCTGAATTTTAACGTTGGTGAGCGTTAGCTCCATTTGACCCGTCTCCATACGGGTCAAATCTAAAATATCATTGACCACACTCATCAGGTGGCGTCCACTTTGATGAATCAGTCCTGCATAACGGGCTTGACGCTCGTTTAATGCTCCCAACTGCTGATCCACCAGTAACCGCGATAACCCCAAAACGGCAGTTAAAGGAGTTTTGAGTTCATGACTGATACAAGCTAAAAACTCATCCTTTAACCGATTGAGTTGAATTAAATCAGCATTCTTCGCTGCTAGTTCTTTGCAAAGCTGCTGCTGCTCTGTTACGTCAGTAGCTAACATGAGCCATAACTCAGTACTCAGGACTTTTAACTCAGAATTGTCTAAAGGGATTTTGGCAAATTGCCAAACTCGCTCCTGACCATTTTGCACCTCTACGACGCAGGTACAAGTCCCTAGCTGGCTATCGAAAAAGCAGCGATTTGATGCAGAATTTTCCACCAAAGGCTGCTGTTGAAAGTCATGATTTCGAGGAGCGGCCAATGTTGACCGAGGTGACACACCTTTTTGAGGCATGGCTTGGCTCACACCTGACAAAGAATTTTCTTCACAGCCATGTTCGTTCCTGCCAAAGGAATACACCTTAGGTGCTGTTTGAGTACCGTATTGTAATTTTTTGGCTGGGGCATTTGCTAATATCGATTCTACCTGTCGCCTGACTCCTTCTGGGTCTTTCAAGGCTCCCAATTGTTGCCACCAAGCCGGATTTTGCGTCACAACTTCGCCACTGCTTGTTTGTAACATCAAAGGCCAAGGCAGTCGTTCCAATAACTGGACCAGTGGCTTACATTCTCGTTTTTGGTTACGTGGGTGAGTTTTGCTAGTATTGGGATTTCGAACACCAGTGGCTTCAGCGTAATGATGAAGAGTATCAGCAGAAGACCTCTGAACTGTTTTCCTGGAATTTTTGCGGCTAGTCCCCTTGTTTGTATCAATTCCCAATTTTTGCTTTGTCAAAAATTGCAACAGGCGCGAGCTATCCACCAGCCCCAAAAATTTGCCATCTAAGTCAATGACTGCCCAATCTAAATTCGTGTTTGCTTGGATTTGTTGGGAACGCAAAAATGAGCTAAATTGCTCCACATCGAAAGAAGCTGGTATTGTCTGTATAGGTTCAATTAAGCTTTGACCCAGTGTCGAGAGGGGCTGCTGTAAGTCTAAACCCTTAGAACGACCTTCGCCTTCTGCTGCCAGTAATTGTGGGATTAAACGGGCAGAGTAAATCAATCCTACTAAGGATTGTTGCTCATCCAAGACTGCTAGGCGATCGCCGAAGGCGGGCGTTCCGCCATCGCCCTTTGGGCGGCTCCCTTTGGGAGCATCGCCTCTGTAGAGCGGGCGCTCTGTGCCAATGCTTTCTGGGCACGCTACGCGATCGCACTGCTCTTGTTGAAAAATCTCCAGCGCACCTGCCAGAGTTGTTGTTTCTAAGCAACTGGGTACGGTTGCTATAAAGTCATAAAGCGGGTACTGTAGCATTGACATAAGGCAATGAGGTCACTCTTCTAAGGGTTCGCGCTTCTGGCAACACTAGCTAACTGCCAAAGACGCTTTGGGTGTTTGCGTATGAAGCTATATCCTCTAAGAAGACTGTGTTTAGCATTCTTCTCATAAATTGAATGCCTTAGAGACAAAGAGCTTCTTCCTTGCTGACAAATTGTTTACCAGCAAGAGTGGTCATAGTAGCGGCAATTCCCTTTGCCGCTTGGCAGTATGGAAGTTACTCCACCCGGTGGTCAGCCGCTAATCTTTGACGAAGCTCCCCTAAAAAATCAGGGAAACCCTCCAAAGAACGCTGTCTGAGCGCCCTTATGGTGTTAGGGCGTTTACACCAGTGTCTTGCTGGTGTTGAAACTCATAATTGATAGCGACAGCTACAACAATTATGGCTCCAAAGATTCGCTTTAGAACCTTTAGGAATTATAATGATTTAGAATGCGACAATCGTTTATTTTCGTTTAAATATCTTATTGCGGAACAATGTAACGAAATCTCTATTTAGATAGATATGAATTTGCGAATGACGAACTTACTACTACACCAATGACACTTAGTGACGGTAGCAGATGTTCACCTTGATCTAACCTGCATTACTCTGTTTAAAGAATGAGTCCTCTTCTACGTATCTGTGGACGGCGACTGCAAAAGTGGGCTTCACCAGAACTCACCCCCATTTCTACAATAAACGCCTCCTCAACGACTTACTAAGTTTTATAGAGCAGTGACGGTAACAGGTTGTTAGTGCTGTAGCAATATCTGTTGACACAGAGCAAGTCCTTTGGGTAAAATAGCAAGTTTTTTCTGCTTTCAGTTTACTGTAGAAATCTTTCTGGTCATAACCTAGAGCAGTTCTGATACCGAAAACTTGGAGTGGCGGCTCCCGCACCCAACGCGTATGTAGCTCCAAATCAGTGTTTACTTAAGTGGCTGCTACAAAATATAAATATAATACTAAGTTTTAATTGTTTCTATGCTGTTAAATATTACACGCTAAAATCCCACCAGTTTTTTCAACAAATGACGAGAGCCGACCAACGGGCATTGTTGCAACAACTCAAATCAGACTACCGTCAAATCCTCATAAATTACTTTATTACCACAGACAAAACACTAAAAGAAAAAATTGATAAATTTATCAATGCAGTATTTTATGCTAATATTCCTGTGCCCCAAATTATAGAAATTCACATGGAACTCATTGACGAATTTTCCAAACAACTAAAAATGGAAGGACGGAGCGACGAAGCATTACTTGATTACCGTCTGACATTGATTGATATACTGGCTCACTTATGTGAACTTTATCGGTGTTCGATTCCTAAATAGAATAACTTAATCAAAGTTTAGCAGCCCTTGCTATCGGAAATCACCCCAGTATCCTGTAGTTCTGTCTTCACTTATAGCCTGTACTTCTATGAATAAACTAAGAAAAACCTATGTTCTCAAGCTTTATGTGGCAGGGAACACCGCAAACTCAGTACGGGCATTAAAAATACTCAGAAATATTTTAGAACAAGAGTTTCAAGGCGTTTATGCTTTGAAAGTTATTGACGTGTTAAAAAATCCACAACTGGCAGAAGAAGATAAGATATTAGCCACGCCGACTTTATCTAAAATTTTGCCTCCACCGGTTCGGAAAATTATTGGAGACCTTTCAGATAGAGAAAGAGTATTGATTGGATTGGATTTGCTTTATGAAGAACTAAGCGAAGACGAGCAAGAAGAATTAGAACAGTAGACTATAATAATATAACGAAAAAATGACTACATACCTTATTAAAACAATAACTAGGTTTCATTGGGATTTGTAAGCGTCAACAATGAGTGAGACAGAAAATTTAGACTTCAACAAAACACCGACACTTGGAGGTGTAGAAAAAATTCGGACAATGATAGAGGGCTTTGACGATATTAGTCATGGTGGGTTCCCTGTAGGAAGAACGACCTTAGTTAGCGGCACCTCTGGAACTGGCAAAACTTTATTTTCTCTTCAGTTTCTTTATAACGGTATTACCTACTTTGATGAATCAGGAGTCTTTGTTACATTTGAAGAATCTCCTAGTGATATTATTAGAAATGCCTGTATTTTTGGTTGGGATTTGCAACGCCTCATTAATGAAGGAAAATTATTTATACTCGATGCTTCTCCTGATCCAGAGGGACAAGATGTCGTTGGCAACTTTGACCTTTCAGCCCTGATTGAGCGCCTGCAATATGCTATTCGCAAGTATAAAGCAAAACGCGTTTCTATTGACTCAGTCACAGCAGTCTTCCAACAGTATGAAGCTGTGGGAGTGGTGCGGCGAGAAATATTTCGTCTTGTAGCGCGTCTCAAACAGCTTAATGTCACCACCATTATTACTACAGAACGCACCGAAGAATACGGATCTGTTGCCTGTTTTGGAGTAGAAGAGTTTGTTTCTGATAATGTGGCGATTGTGCGTAATGTTTTAGAAGGAGAACGTCGCCGCCGCACAATTGAAATACTCAAACTGCGCGGTACAACACATATGAAAGGTGAATATCCTTTTACAATTACCAATGAAGGAATTAACATTTTCCCATTGGGAGCGATGCGCTTAACTCAAAGGTCTTCAAACGTTAGGGTATCTTCTGGCGTTAAAACCTTAGATGAAATGTGCGGCGGTGGTTTCTTTAAAGATTCAATTATTTTAGCAACAGGAGCAACTGGTACTGGTAAAACTTTGTTAGTTAGCAAGTTTCTGCAAACTGGCTGTATGCACGGCGAACGGTCGATATTATTTGCTTACGAGGAGTCACGCGCTCAACTCTCTCGCAACGCTTCCTCATGGGGAATTGATTTTGAGGATTTAGAACGTCAAGGTTTGCTAAAAATAATTTGTACATATCCTGAATCAACTGGTTTAGAAGACCACTTGCAAATTATTAAGTCAGAAATTGCTGAATTTAAACCATCTCGTATTGCCATTGACTCTCTTTCCGCGTTAGCACGAGGTGTAAGCAATAATGCATTCCGGCAATTTGTCATTGGTGTTACCGGTTACGCCAAGCAAGAAGAAATTACGGGCTTTTTTACTAACACAACCGACCAATTTATGGGGTCGCATTCGATTACAGACTCCCACATTTCCACGATTACTGACACAATTTTGATGTTACAGTATGTAGAAATTCGGGGAGAAATGTCGCGGGCAATTAACGTATTTAAAATGCGCGGTTCATGGCACGACAAGGGTATCCGCGAGTACAATATTACGGCTGACGGTCCCGAAATTAAAGATTCTTTCCGCAACTACGAACGGATTGTCAGTGGTGCTCCTACCCGCGTTACTATCGATGAGAAGGCGGAACTGTCTCGCATTGTCAAAGGATTTCAGGACAAACAGAGTTCCGATTTCTAAACTTGGCATCGTGATATATTCTCTGGTGAGAAAACGGTTTCTGCCGCTTAATTTTCGTGTGAGGGGATGCGGTGAAAGGACAGCAAATATTCAGTAGCTTCTTACCTGGTGTAACAGCAGCAGTATTAACAACGCAGCCCGCTTGGGCTGATACTGTGAAAGTACCTGGGGTAAGGTTTTTTGCCTATCCCAGTGCTTTGACTTCCACCTACGATAGAACCACCTCGATTGCACTCAACATCAACACACAGCTGGCTCCTGCTGTTGGCAACAGTCTTTCTGTCCCAGCGCTACCTGCTGTTGGTGTTATGGCAGCTGGTCTAAAATCTGTAAGTGGTAACAGTGTTGGGGTAATACTGAGTGGAAAAACTGGTGTGCCAGTAGGAAAAGTCACAGGGAAGGTTCAAGGTGTGCTTATGAGCTTTAAACCTACCTCAAAGCAAACTCAGCTAATAAATAAGATTCGTTCTGCGACTAGCACGCAAAAACAGAATCACCTAACAATTGCTGCTCAGGAATCAAAAAACACAATTGTTCCTAACTCTACCTCAAGACCCGCCTCCTCTGTCCAACAAACAATGCCTCCTTCTTCTAGACAGCTTGCTCAAGGAAAGAAAAATCCTGATGCTCAGTTACCAAAAGTGTCAGAAAATCCAAGCAGGATAATAGACGCAGCCAAGCTAATGGAGCAGGTGGAGTTGTGCATACAAAAACAGGGGAAAAGTCAGGTTGGTCGTTCTGCTTCTGTGCTCCTGAGGTCGTCTACTTGCTCACAACAAACTGCCGACAATCAGGTAGCTCAGGCAGGTTCCTCAACGCCTGCACCAGCGACTCCAACGCAAACAACGCCTACACCAACAACACCGACGCAAACAACGCCTACACCAACGACTCCTGTGCCAACAACTCCGACCCCAGCAGGTTCGGTGCAAATCCCTGATTATCTCAATGCCAATCCTAACCCTCTACAGTTTCCTACCAAACCAGAAGAAGTGAGGGTTCAGGGAATTCAGCCAATTACTTTGGCACAGGCTCTGGAGATAGCACGACGAAACAATCCGGAGCTACAAAGAGCGTTAGTGACTGTAGAACGCAGTCGCGCTGGCGTAAGGCAGCAGCAAGCTGCTTTGTTACCTACAGCTAGTCTTAGTACTGATGTAACCCGTAGTGGACCTGGTTTCTTGGAACAAGAGACACAACAACAGACACAACAACAGACACAAGGATACTCTACTACAAGTTTCTCTGGTACCGCGCAAATAGAGTATGACATCTACACCTCTGGGAACAGGTCAGCCAACATCCGAGAAGCTGAGGAACAGCTACGTTCGGACGAATTGGAAGTTGAGGATCAATCTGAGGTCATCCGCCAGGATGTCACCACTCAGTACTACGACTTGCAACAAGCAAATGAAAACGTACGCATTTCCCAGTCTGCCGTGGCAAATGCCCAGGCTAGTTTGCGGGATGCCCAAGCTTTAGAAAGAGCTGGTGTTAGTACTCGATTCGAGGTTTTGCAATCTCAGGTCAATTTAGCAAATGCTCAACAAGACCTGACAAATGCTATCTCACAGCAGCGAATTGATCGTCGTGAGTTAGCACGACTATTGAACTTGCCGCAGTCAATCAATGTCAGTACGGCAGACCCAGTAGGAATAGCAGGTCTGTGGAATATTCCGCTGGAAGAAACTATTATCTTAGCTTTGCAAAACCGTCCGGATCTGCAACAACAACTGGCGCAACGCAACATTTATGAGCAACAGCGACGGCAGGCACTTTCGCAGCTAGGTCCTCAAGTTAGTTTGGTTGGCAGTTACGGGGTAGATGATGCGTTTGACGATAACACAAGCATTAACGATGACTATTCGATAGGACTCAGAGCCAACTTGACTTTGTACGACGGAGGCGCGGCAAGAGCTCAAGCAGATCAAGCCAGAGCTAATATTCGGATTGCTGAAAGTCAATTTACCACGCAGCGCAACCAAATTCGCTATGACGTGGAACAAGCATATTCTCAATTGCAATCTAATTTGGAGAATGTTCAAACTGCTAATACTGCTCTTGAACAGGCTAGAGAGTCTCTGCGCTTGGCACGTTTGCGATTCCAAGCAGGTGTAGGTACTCAAACTGACGTCATTGAAGCAGAAAATGACTTGACGGAAGCTGAAGGTAATAGAGTCGAGGCAATTTTGAATTACAACCGTGCTCTGGCTACTTTACAACGAGCGATCACCGCTAGGTCATCAAGATAAATGAGTCAGTACTTATCAGTCATGAGTCATTTGATTGTAGATGATGGACTCTCTATTGTAGACTTTTGACTGATATTTTAAATGTTTAAGTTTTTTGGTAATGTACTCTGCTCTTTCCTTGTGGCATTGCAGAGTACAATCTTTTTATCATCAAAAGCTTGAAAAACCGTTTTTTATTAGTAGAATTGCTGCTTTTCAATAACTCTTTTAGCAAAAAATATACTGTTGATTTCTTTGTGCTACTTATAACCTAAAACACATTCAGGGAAACGGTTGGTGAGGAATATAGAGTATCAATCCTAAAAAGAGCCAAAAGGTTGCAAAAAGCTTCAATTCGTAAATATCAGCGTACAGGTTATACATCTTTCGACAGATTGTTGATTTTAGCAATCAAAATTGGAATATCCTAGCATAGAGGAAAACTTTAAGGACTGGATAGAACACAATCTGATGACAAAAGTTACGGCAAAAGAAATTGCACAGATTCGCTCTCAAGTTGCAGAAGACCTCACATCTATGGAAGCACTGGATCTTATTGAGGAATGTGAGGGAGATTTAGAAGATGCAGCAATGACTTTAGCTATTCGGGCAGGACAAGAACCAGAACGAGGGAATTCAGAGTGGTTAGATGCTGTAGCTCGAAGATGGCGTACTGTCATTTGTCAACAAGAATTTCGGGATGATTTGCTGAATGGCTCAGTTAAGGCGATGATGGAACACCTGAAAACAATGCCGACGTTTCCTAATGATTTAGCAATGCCAGTTTTAATATATGTCTTGAAGAAAGGTGTAAATAATTTTTGCGAACCTCTTGACTTAGTACAGTAGTGTACTCACACAGTAATCTATTCAAGCAGGTACTGCTCACCCAAACCCTCCATATTTAGCTAGAAAAGTTAGTACAAATTTTTTCTAGCAACAAATAAGAAACTAAGCTAAAGATGTAAAGGGATGAACGCTATTGGCTTTTTGCTGATAATCTGGATTTGAGCGCACGTTTTATTTGACCTTTATAAGAAACAACCCTTATCAGACCTTAATTTCAACATCAATGAATTATCTTGTTGCTGTTTTACCAGACCGCATCGAAGCAGAAGCTGCTTACCTAGCGTTAGAGAAAGAAGGCATAGAAGCTACAATTTTAGGTAAAGGTTACAAAAGTGCAGATGAGTTTGGCTTGATTGACCCTAACGAGCAAGCGAAGAAGCAATCGCGGCTCATGGCTTTTTGGTTAGTGCCGTTTGGATTTTTCGGTGGACTCGCTTTTAACCTACTAACTCGTTTGGATACTTTTCCTTGGGCAGGTCAAGTTGGTAATGCCATCATTGGAGGACTGCTGGGCGCTGGTGCTGGCGCTATGGGTAGTGTATTTGCTGGTGGTGGAGTTGGTTTAGTAGTTGGTAGCGGTGACGCTTTACCTTACCGCAACCGCTTAAATGCTGGCAAATACCTGATTGTAGTTCAAGGCTCTGAAAGTCTCACCCGTCAAGCAACCCGCGTTTTGCGTCAGTTTGAGCCAGAAAATCTTCAAGGTTACGCTGACACAACTATTCGTTAGTCTATAGGTAGTGGGTAGTGGATAGTGGATAGTGGTATACAACTAACAACCAATAACCAACAACTAACAACCAACAACCAACAACTAACGATTCATAACTATATAGAATGCTGCCACGGGAAGAACTTTTAAAAGGTGTTGAAAATCGAGATAGTATAGCTCGTGTTATTGACCAAGCTGACCAAGCTATTAAAACCTGGGAAGTCGTTTTGACTGATTTTCTGTCTCCACCAGAGTTGGCAGAAATTCAACAGGTGTTTAGCCGTCTGACAGAAGTGCAATTGGTGGCGTGGGGTGGATATCCCCAAGCCGAACGCCAAAGAATTGCGATCGCCCGTTCTGAAGTTCCCCTAGATCAATCCCAAGTCGCCGTCACCGCTTTAGATATAGCAGGAAATTTCCTCTTTGATACCGCCACTCACCGCGACTTCTTGGGCGCTATGCTAGGAACTGGTCTTGTCCGCGAAAAGACGGGGGATATTATTGTACTTGGCGAACGGGGGGCACAGGCAATTGTCGTGCCAGAGTTGGCGGAATTTTTAGAGATAAATCTTAAGCAGGTGCGTTCGGTTCCGGTGAAAACTCAGCCCATCGAGTTCAGTGAGTTAAAGGTGCGGGAACCGAAGAAGAAAGAATTAACCACCGTGGAAGCTTCTTTGCGGTTGGATGCGATCGCCTCTGCTGGTTTTGGGATGTCGCGCAGCAAAATGGTTGAGTTAATTGACGGTGGTGATGTTCGCGTCAATTGGAAGGAAGTCTCTCAAGCAAGTTCTCAAGTTAAAACAGGCGATTTAATCGCCATTCGCGGTAAGGGACGTTTGGAAGTTGGGGAAATAGCTGTTACTAAAAAAGACCGCTACCGTGTGCAGTTGACAAGATATATGTAGAGACGTTGCATTACTACATCTCTACAAAGTTTTTGTCTTAAACTGTTTTTCTAAAATATACAGCAGAGTTCTGCGCGGGACGAACCGAGATAATCTGCTGATGAAGTGAGTGCTAAAGCCGCCAATAACAACGATTGAATCTCCCCTTTCCAAAGCTTTCAAAGATTCGCGCACCACTTGTTCTGAAGTAGATATTTTATTTGTTTTAGCTGCAAGGGCTGGGGGAAAATTAGCTTCTGTAAAGAAGTTTGTCTCAACTGGTCCTGGACAAGTGACTAGTACGCGCACACCATATTGACGATTTTCTGCCCACAATGCCTGACTAAAACTGACAATAAACGCTTTGCTAGCAGCATAAAGAGAAATGTAAGGCATCGGTTGAAATGCGGTGAGAGACGATACATTAATAATGCTTCCAGAACGACGTTGCCGCATTTGTGGCAAAAATTTATGAGTTAAATCTACTAATGCCAGAATATTCAATTGCACCATCTTAATTTGCCGTTCTCCGTCGCTTTCGGCAAAGTCGCCATAGTGAGCAAAACCAGCATTATTGATTAACAAATCAATCGTCAATCCCTTTGCTTTCACAGCATCAAATACAGTATCAGTAGCGCCCGGTTCTGTTAGGTCTTTAACAAGAATATCTACTTGAATTTTGTATTGCTCTTGCAAATGAGATGCCAGCTTGCTCAATTGTTCTTTTGAACGAGCAACTAAAACAAGATTCGTATTGCGTGCAGCTAGTTCCTCTGCAAAGGCTTTACCAATACCGCCAGAGGCACCAGTAATTAAAGCTGTTGACATTCTGGATATGACTTTGGTTTTTTAATCTCTTTACAGATACTAACAATAGTTCCTGCAAGTTTTAACCGCCCGGAGTTATATACCCAAAGAGTCAACACATCAACCGAGCGATCGCCTCCATACAAGCGGCGATTGATAGTATAGAGCAAATTCCTCCAGAAACACTAGCAGCAAAAACAGCACAAATTAAATTACCGCCTTACAAGCATGATTTTGGCCAGACTGTCAGTAGTGTTGCAGATGCTGAACAAACTGACACCTTGATTGAAGCAGCAAAGCTATTTGCTTTGCAAGCTGCACAAGCATTGCAAAATCCACCCCACCGTGTACCAAAGTGGGAACAAATTGAAAAATTGTGGTTACAAGCAATTGATCGACTGGAAAACATTAATGAATGACTTGGATCACTTGCTTGTTCAGAGAAGTCTATGTTAGTATGATGAAAGTGCGGACGTATAGCTCAGTTGGTTAGAGCGCTACGTTGACATCGTAGAGGTCACTGGTTCGAGTCCAGTTACGTCCATATTTTCCTGTACAGTGACTAATTATGTGTCTGTGCCTTTACCCATAACTTTGCCGCAATGGCAAGCTTATACTCCTAATTTTCTCCGGCAAAGTTATGCTTCCAATTTTTTGATTGAAGGTAAAGGGGAATCCCTCAAGTTCGCTCCTTTAAGTTTACACACCAAGTTCACGTCTTGCTTCATGTAAAACAGCAGCGATAGGACACACAGATAAATTTTAGGCTTTAACTATACCATTTCGGGAGGCAGTCAGTTTACTTTGCCACTCTAGTTTTTTAGATTACCTTTATTTTTCCTTAACCTCTAACTTGAAAATGGGTGTAAGGGTGTAAGGGTGTAGGAAGAGTCAAATTTTCATGCTACTTAGAGGGATTTTCCCGTGATTAAGTCTATTGAACTTCCAACGATTCAGTATAGCGGTCAGACTAAGCCTAATTTTTCTTTGTTTTACTTTCCTCTTCAGGTTCCTTGACTTCATTATTCTTAGATGTAGTTTCTGGAGTATTCGGGTTTCTGTCTGTAACTCCAGGAGAACGAGAAGAATCATCAGATGTTTGGTCTTCTGCGTCAGATTTTTTTGGTTTTTGATTTTCTGTATTCATACTGGAAGGAAAATATTATATATTTTTCAGTAAACCAATTTACATTTTGGATGATTTTTAACAATATTCATATCCCTCCTAAGAGTTAATTTTGCTTTGGAGATGAGGAAGCCGCATCTGGTGTCTAAAAGACGAGGAGTTTTGCGCTTATTCTCCGACTGCTCCCAAGGATTTTAAAATAGTTTTCTGAGCAGTTGTTAAACCAGTAGTATTGTTAATATTCATACCTTCATATGGTCTACTGCATCTTAAGGTTTGCCAGCATTCACCTGTTTGCAGATACCAAAGTTTGATGGTTTGGTCTTCGCTACCGCTGGCTAATATGCAATTATCGGGGCTAATTGCAACCGTCCATATTGCTTTATCATGTCCTGACAATGTTCTAATATGTTTACCTGTACTGGCATCCCATAGTTTTACTGTTTGGTCGTCGCTACAACTAGCTAAAATCTGACCATCTGAACTAAATGCTACCATGCGGATGCGGTGGGTATGTGCTTGTAATGTGTGCAGACATTCCCCGGTGTTCACATCCCATAGTTTGATGGTTTTGTCGCAACTAGCACTGGCAATTATGTTTGCATTGGGGCTGAAAACTACGCAATCAACTCTATCTTGATGTCCTACCAGTGTCTGCAAGCAAGTTCGATTATTGACATCCCATATTTTGACAGTTTTGTCATCGCTAGCGCTTGCTAGTATGGTATTGTCAGGATGAAAGGCAACTGATTTGACTCTATTTTGATGTCCGACTAAAGTGTGCAAACATTCACCAGTCCGCCAATCCCAAAGTTTTACAGTACTGTCACGACTACCACTAGCTAAAATTTTCCCCTGGGGACTAAAAGCAACCGAATGTACCCAAGCCTCGTGTCCCCGGAGTGTTTTCAAGCATTGGCTTTGATGATTCCACAGTTTGATGGTGTTGTCATCACTACCGCTAGCTAGTAGACAATCTTTAATATGTTGAGGAGCAAAGGTGACTGAAGATATTAAGTTATTGTGTCCTTGTAATATTGAGTGGCATTTTCCCGTTTTTATATCCCATAGTCTAATTTTCTGATCTTGGGAACTGCTGGCTAATGTTTGACCATCTGGACTAAAAGCGAGAGATAATATCCAGTTACTATACCCTTTTAATGTTTTTAAGCAGCGTCGCGATCGCATATCCCAGAGTTTGATGGTTTGGTCCTCGCTGATACTCACTAAAGTTTGATTGTCTGGATGCAAATCAACTAACCAAACCCGCTGGTTATGTTCGTGTAACGTTTGCAGACATTCTCCAGTCTCCACATCCCAAATTTTGATTGTGTTATCTTCGCTGCCAGTAACTATGGTTTTATCGTCGTGACTAAAAGTTACAGTCCAGACAAAGCTGTTGTAATCTGGTAGAGTTTTGATGCATTGACCACTGGATATATCCCAGAATTTTACCGTATTACCATCGCTTCCGGTAACTAATGTTTGTCCGTCGTGACTTAAAGCAACAGCAAGTTCCCAATTAATCGGAATATTGAAGATTTGTAAACATTCCCCAGTTGGGATATCCCACAATCTAACGGTGTTATCAACACTTGCAGTAATTAATATTTGGTTGTGGGGATGGAAAGTGACAAAGGTGAGATTATTTGTATGTCCTCGGAAAACCTGCAAACATTGTCCGGTTGAGATATTCCATAATCTGATAGTTTTATCGTTGCTACCACTAGCTAAAGTGTTACCGTCGTGGCTAAATGCAACGGATTGTACATCTGATGTATGACCTGTTAGTATTTGCAAGCATTGCCCGCTTTCGACGTTCCATATCCTGATAGTGCGATCGCGACTCCCGCTAGCTAGGATTTTACCCTGGGGACTAAATGCAAGCGATCGCACCCAAGCTGTATGACCGTCAAGTTGAAGTAATTGTCTGATGTTGTCAACTTCCCATAGATATATTTGATTCTCAATCGCTGTTGCTAATAATTTACCTGTGGGGCTGAATTTGGCTGCTAAGATACTACCTAAAGTTTGGGTAAATACTGATTTACTTAAATCGGAATGAGCAAAGTTTGTTTGTTGTAAGTTGATTCCTTGCAGGTAAGCTTGCCAAATATTTAAATTAGAAAAGTCATAGTTATTTAGTTCTATATCAAGTTGTCGCAAGAGATTAATTATATTACCCGCAGCATATCCCGGTTTTGGGGTTATAGAGGATTTGAGTTGCGATAAAAGTTGATTTAAATGCTTTTGAATAGTTTCCCTTTGTACCCAAAAATTTGATAATTTATCAGCAATGGGTTTGAGAATAAATTGGAATTGAGCATTTCTGAGGTAATCTTGGGTTTGGGCTTGAATTAAAGCATATTTATTCAGGATTTGAATTTCTCCTGTAGAAATCTCTTGGGTAACTTGTTCGATTAATTCTTCAATGACATACTCCATCACCACTGGCTGCAGAGTAAACTTACCTGCTTGATTTTCAATTAAGCAGCGCGATTGTAAAGACTCTACTGTTGTCAGTAAATATCGCGTTTTGACAACATCAATAATATTGCTTTGTAACTCTTTTAAAGATAGCCATTCTCGATGAATCGCCAACCAATACATGACTTGTTTTTCTAAAATCGAAAGACGGTAAAACTGCTGGCTGAGTAAATCGAAAATATCGCCGAAGATAATTGTCCCTGCTTGTAAAAAATCAGTAATACTACCAGCAAATAATTCTTCAATCGTCGTCGCTCCAATCTTTAGCGCCAGCGGATTACCAGAATAAGACTCAACTAAGTTGTTTATTTGAGTTGCTGATGGCGATAAACCTTTTTGTAATAAAATTAATTCTCCTTCTCGAAAATTTAACCCTTTTAATGTTAGTGATCGCGCTGGGAAATTATCACCTTCTCTCGCGCCAAGTCCTCTAGGTTTTTCTCGACTGGTGACTAAAATACAACTTTGATGGCGAGTATCTCCCACACGTTGTAAAAGTTGTCCGTATCCTGCATATTCTTCTCGGTAATTTCCGGCTTGTTTATCGCTGTCTAATATCGATTCGAAATTATCCAACACCACTAAACAGCGAGAAGCACGCAGACATTCGATGAATTGAGATATTTGTTTATCTAAGGAATTTGCTACAGATCTTTGATGTTCTTGAGATAAAAAACTGATTAAATCGCTCAATAATTCTTCTACTGGTGGCGCATTTCGTAAGCTTCGCCAAATTAAACAATCGAATTCATTTTCCACCAGTTCTGCTAACTTGACAGATAAAGCTGTTTTTCCAATTCCACCCATGCCAATTATTGTAATTAATCGGCAATTATCCGTTAGAATCCATTTTTTTAATATGTTAATTTCGTCATTACGTCCGTAAAATATCGAAACATCAATCGCCTCTCCCCAATCCTGGCGCTTTTTTTTACTTTCTACTTGAGTGTGATTAAATATAGCTTGAGATGCAAATTTTTCCTTGAAACTCACCCAACTAGGTTGTTCTTCAGCGGGATTAATAAAAATTACAGGTAGCCAACTCGCACCAGGAAAATCATCTTCTAATCCTTGTAGTCTGCGTCGCGCTTGCTGTACTGACGTATACAACGATTTTTGTTCAAACGCAAACGCTTGTAAAAAATAATTAAAAAATTCTTCTGCAACGCGATTTGGCACTGGTTCGCGCATAACAATTGTCGTCGGCAGGTTTAATTTTTCCAAGCCATGAGCCAACCCTAAACCATTGCAAGAATTAAAAATTGCTAGTTGCAAACCGGCATCAATCGCCGCTTTTAACGCTTCTGTTAATTGTTCAATCGTCAAACTATTATTGGTCAGATTTTCATTAATATAAATTATTCCTGTTTCCTCCTCAGTTTGACTATGCCCAGCAAAAAAGAGCATATCCCAACCTTGAGAATCCCAAAGTTTATCGTTAAATTCTCGCCGTGAAGGCTTGACAATTAACTGTATCTCTGCATTTGGTAAACTTTGTAAAAACCTCTGTTCTCTTTCTAAATCAATACCTTGAGAATTGCCTAAAATTGCCAAAATTCTCACGTGATTTCTCTTAATTTGCGACAATTGCGACCCAGGAGTGCGTTTATATTCAGTTCTCGAAAAAGAAAGTTCTGAACGCGGATAATCTTGAAAAAAACTGCAACAATGCCAAGGTAATTTTTGGATAATAATATCTTGAGTTTCGATAATTACCCGTATTTCATCTGCCGGATTAAGCGCAGCGCGTAGCTGTCGGCTAATACTAGCAATCCCTGGTGATTCCAGCCAATTATTAATACTTAGCTGTAACTGTTGAGACAAATTATTAAAATCTACTACAGAGACATTCGTGATATCACCTTCATCAATTTCTAGTTCATCATCATCATTATCATTCGCCAAATTCCTAATCGCTCCACTTACTAGGCGATGGGCTGCGCCCCGCCAAAGGCGATCGCACAAACTCTGATACATCGATTGCCAATTTCGATACAACTCTACCAAATTCGGCGCTGGTGGTAAACTACCGATAAACTGCTGCGGACGAGGATTATTTAATGTCCACAACCCAGCAGTCACAACAGGAAATCCCTCGTATAAATCACCATATCCCAGATTGATGACAACTGAATAAATCATCTAAAACCTCCAGGAGACTACCACTGAAACGGTACGGCTGTCAGTGGTGGGTAGTTTACTCTGCAAGTATGCCTAGCGAGGGGACATAGGGACTAGATGTTTATTTTAACCTATGATCGCGGAATTCCCCATCCGCCATGTGGTGGGGATAGTGTGCGATCGCTCCGCATTGTTCGGAGTCTTGTCTTCTCCTAAAAGCGATCGCCAGTGAGAGGAATATCCTACCGGACGCAAGCAACACAAAACGTGTTATCAATGTAATATGTAAATCTTCAGATGGTTTGGAACTGAATTGGTGTTCTAGTCACTCGAGAAGTTTTTACATCCCGTCAATATTGGTAATCTTATGCCAAGAATAAGAATAAGGATGGGTCAGATTTCAAACTTCAGACTAAGAGCGGAGAATTCTGGAGGAGTTCTCAAAGCAGTCTCAACGTACCAAGACCGAAATAATGACTGAATTGGCTAGTACATCGTTAACTTAACAGCACTGGAACACATTCATCACGCTATCTAACTGGAACTTTAGGAATTATGGGAACTTCAAATAGAGAGTTTGAAATCAACAAAAATGAGGAAGAGTGGCGCGAAGTTTTGACACCGGAACAGTTTTGCGTGTTGCGTCAACATGCGACAGAACGTCCTCACACCAGCGCACTCAATAAGGAGTATGCTCAAGGCACTTATGTATGTGCTGCTTGCGGGCTGCCATTGTTTACATCTAACACCAAATTTGACAGTGGCACTGGCTGGCCCAGTTTTTTTCAACCAATTGAAGGTGGAATCGGCACAACCGTAGACAAGTCGTTATTTATGACTAGAATTGAAGTGCATTGTAACCGCTGTGGTGGGCATCTAGGTCATGTGTTTGACGACGGTCCCGAACCTACTGGCAAACGCTACTGCATCAACGGTGTTGGTCTAAAGTTTATTGCAGACTGATATTAAGCGTGTGGAGTTGAAGGCGATTGGGCAAAAATAAATTCGTAGTGAGGGCTTTAGTCCTCTTGCTCGAGAAAGCAAGGACTAAAGTCCTTACTACAAAGAAGTTTTATTATGGGTAATTTCCCCAACATGATATTACAGCCGTTTTCAACTAGACGCGCCCTGGCGCATCTCTACATACGAGAAATTTTCACAAATAATCTTAACTATATTGAGGTCAATCCTACTTTACCTTGGCACGGAAGCGAATGAAACCATAAGCAGGACTATTGGGTGCGCTATCAGGCAAAGTCGTGGAATTTTTCACCACGTCCACTACTACCGCTCCTGTGAGGTTTTGAGCGGCGGGCAATGCTGGGAGAGGAGTCGAACCTGAGAAAGCAGCTTTGTTACAAGATCCAGGAGCTTCTGTGCCAGATGGGATAAACTGACCACCATCAGTGGTATCATTGGCATTAGTTAGATTGGTGCTTGTAGAGCCGATCGCCATCGCAATGCCAGAACCAGATGCGAAGGCATTCTCAACAAAGGTGGTATTAGTAGGCTCCAAGTCACAAATACTGACGTTTTTAATGGGTGTACCACCGCTAGAGAGGAAGTAAATGGTGTATTCTAATTCATCACCTGGTTGGACTTTACCGCCATTGATTGCACCTTTAAGGTAACTAGCGGGCCAGTTGGGGTTGTTGTCGTCGGTGGAGTTAGGGTCATCAACAACAGCAGTCAAATCAACAGTTCCATTCGTGGTTTTGCCGTTGATGGCGGTAATGCGTTTGACGAGAAGTAGCTTAGGAAAACCGTTATTGTTGAGACCAACGCTGGTAAAGCGAGTTCCTACAGTATCAGTATCTATAGTTGGTAGATAGTTTGTACATCCTTGAGTCTTGGCTGTACCGCTCGTGGTTGGTTCCCAGCAAGCACTGGTATTGGTATCTAGTCCATTTCGAGTTAAGCTAATTGACTGACCAGTATTAGCCTTAGCCAAGGCAGACTGATAGGTGCTATTCCACAGGTTAAGAGAACTTGGAGGCGCGGTATTAATAGCACTACCCGAACCGTATGCGATATAGTCAACAATCTGAGTTTGGTTATCGTATAACCAGACATCGTCACCGGTGTTGTTGAGGCTGGGACTTTGTCCTAACCAAGTTTGAAAAGTAGCTCCACTTGCCTGACGATCTGAGGTGTTAGTGCCAATCCAAATTACGGCATATTGCCCAGGTGCTAAGGTTGTACCGCTAGGGAAAACGTACGGGCTTGAATTGCCAGTAATACTACCAGTGCCATCGGTACTATTGGCAATTAGGTTACCATCCATCAGCTTCCAACCGCTGAGGTCAACCGTCGAATTAGAAGCATTGTAGATTTCAATAAATTCATCGTTCGCGGCAGCAGTATTAGCCCCTGTTTGGGCGTACAGCACTTCGTTAATGATGACTTTGCCTTGAAGCGGTGAAACTTGGTAAACACCAATTGTTGTGGGGTCACTGGCAGAGTTGTTAGTGGTGTTAGCTTCGCCACCACCCGAGACAGTAGCTGTGTTAGTGATGCTAGATGGGGCATTCGCAGCAACGGTAACACCAAGGCTGATAGCAGGATAGCTAGCTGCCGCAGCAAGAGCATCCAAACGGGTACAGGTGACAGTCTGTCCGGAAATTGTACAAGTCCAACCTGTGCCAGTAGCTGCTGTAGGAGTCAAACCTGTGGGTAGAGTGTCAGCCACAGTCACAAGCCCAGTGGTTGCAACACTACCAGAGTTAGTCGCGGTGATAGTGTAGGTTCCAGATGAACCTAGGATAAAGTTGCCTGTGTGAGTTTTGGTGATTGTCAGGTCAGAAGCACCGTTAATTGTCGTTGGGTCGTTGGCTGTGTCGTTCGTGGTGTTTGTCTGGCTACCACCGGAGACTTTAGCTGTGTTCGTGACAGTAGAGGCGGCATTGGAGGCAACGGTAACACCGAGGGTGATAGCGGGATAGCTGGCTGCGGCTGCTAGGGCATCAGTGCGAGTACAGGTGACAGTTTGTCCTGATATTGTACAAGTCCAGCCTGTGCCAGTTGCCGTTGTGGGAGTTAGACCTGTAGGTACGGTATCGGTAACTGTGACAGTACCACTGGTAGGCGCACCACCGGAGTTAGTAGCGGTGATGGTATAGCTACCAGTTCCTCCTTGGGTGAAGTTGCCTGTATGAGTTTTGGTCACGGTTAGGTCAGCAACACCATTAATTGTCGTGGGGTCACTGGCAGAGTTGTTAGTGGTGTTAGCTTCGCCACCACCGCCAACTGTGGCAGTGTTGGTGATACTTGCTGGGGCGTTAGAGGCAACAGTAACGCCGAGGCTAATTGCTGGGTAATTTGTGTTGACTGCCAAAGCATCGGTACGGGTACAGGTGACAGTTTGCCCTGATATTGTACAAGTCCAGCCTGTGCCTGTTGCTGTTGAGGGAGTCAAACCTGTGGGCAAGGTGTCAGTGACGGTGACTGTGCCACTGGTAGCCGTACCACCGGAGTTTCTTGCAGTGATGGTGTATGAGCCAGTTCCACCTTGGCTGAAGTTGCCCGTGTGAGTTTTGGTGATGGTTAGGTCAGAGACAGCGTTAATTGTCGTGGGGTCATTGGCTGTGTTGTTGTCTGTTTTGGTTTCGCCACCGCCGGCAACTGTGGCTGTGTTGGTAACGCTAGCTGGGGCAGTGGCGGCAACATTAACGCCGAGGGTAATTGCTGGGTAGCTTGCACCTGCAGCTATAGCATCAGTGCGGGTACAAGTGACAGTTTGTCCTGATATAGTGCAAGTCCAGCCTGTGCCAGTTGCGGTTGTAGGAGTTAAACCTGTAGGCACGGTGTCAGTGACGGTAACTGTACCACTTGTAGCAATAGTACCGGAGTTAGTAGCGGTGATGGTATATGAGCCAGTTCCACCTTGGGTGAAGTTGCCCGTGTGAGTTTTGGTAATAGTTAAGTCAGAGCTACCCCCAATTGGGGCGGGATCACCTACAGCAAAGTAAGTATATTGTGGACGCAAAACTGGGTGGCTTGCAGAACCAGCGTTAGTGTTGACGCCAGTGGTGCCTAGGCGGGGGCGAAGCCGAACCAAGTAGTATTTGTTGGGGGTCAAGCTGCCAGCAGAAACGTTGCCATAGTTAGTGTTAGCTGTCAAGTTAGTGCCGACAACTTTGGAGTAGTAATAGCTCGTTAGTATATCTTCATCTAATTTAGAACCTGAATCTAAGCTGAAATTAGTCGTCCAGGTTGAAACGGTTGCCGCAACGTTGCCTGAATTATTGGCATAATCTGTCTCCGGGTTTCCAGTAGGGGGGACATCTAAGCGAATAATATCGACGATGTCGTTTAGGGTGTCTCCCCAACTGGGCAATTTCGAGCCAGTTGTTGTGCTGGGAGTTGTCGTCGTGTCATTGGCACCAAGTGTGGAATTTTCGATTGTAATTTGATCTGTGGATGTGTAGACGGCTTTGTTAGTTGTCAGTAGAAGCGAACTAGTATTGTTGGGTCTACCGCTTGTACAAGCACTTGTCCTGCGGTATGTGATGCTTTGTGTTGCTGATGCTGTGCCATAGTAAATGCTAAAGTCTCTGCTGAAGACTTCAGCCCTAAATGTTACGGTGGCAGAGGTACCGCTGGCTAAGTTCAAGGCATTCGCCATTTGCTGAGTATTAAGACCAAAGTTAGCTCTAACGGTATAGTTACCCCCATTAGCAACAATGGGTGTGTTAACGACTTGACCGTAACTATCATCCCAGTTTGAGCCACCAACAGTGGGGTTTCTACTCATATAAGTTGGTCCACCGTAGAGTAGGTCTTCAGATAAATTGACTGTTGTACCACCTACGTTTGCCGTTGCTCGGAAGACTACCCGAAAAGCCTCATTGCTGCCTATTGTATTCCTTAAATTGGTGGCAATGGTAATCGTGTCACCCGAATCAGGAGTACCCCCAACTATACAAGCGTCGTCAAGGATAGTGAAAGATGGGGTGCCGACCGTAACTCCTGCTGTCTGAGCTAGACCTACCTGCGGTAGCAAAAGTTGGCTGCCAAACCCTAAAACTATCGCACTTAAAACACCAGCGACACGCTTTGACTTTTTACGTCGCTTTCCTTGAGAACTTTGGGCAACAGCCCTTAAATTTTTTAATAAAAATAAAGATTTCATTTTTTATACCTGAGTAATTATAGGTGGCGAGCGCCTCTGTAGAGACGCGCCATGGCGCGTCTCTACAACGTGGGTGATATCACATCCATAGATTTGCGGGATTGTTTTTGTCTAATTCCCATTTGGCTGGGTTGTGGAAAATATATTCTCGAATTTGATCTAAAGAACCATCGGCGCGAATAATGTGGTCATAAAATCTGGTTTGCCAACCAAAATGGTCATGACCATTTTTGTGACACCAGCGGGTTACAGAAGATTTGTAGGCATTAATAATTACCGATAATGAACCCCGTTTTAATGGTGCAAATTTGTTATATTCATCCGTTGGTTCGGTGCATCCTCGTTGTAGAGACGCGCCATGGCGCGTCTCTACATCAATGGGATGGCGCGTCTCTACATCGCGTAGGTGGTCAATGGCAATATTAGTGGCGCGATCAATAACAATAATGCCGTGTACATGATTGGGCATGATGACATATGCATCTATGTAGGTGTCATCAAAATGGTTGGGAATGTCTGTCCAAAATTGTTGGGTAATTTCTCCAATTGTTGATAGCTGCACTTGACCTGCATTCACATCGCCTAAGAAACAGATGCGATCGCAGGTACAAATGGTGACGAAGTACCAGCCATTAGCAGCATAATTCCGATTTGGTAAACGGGTTGATTCAATTCGGTATTTGCCCTTAAATTTTGGTTGTGTCATAGTTACAATCCCAAATTTATGATTAACAACCTCGTTGTAGAGACGCGCCATGGCGCGTCTCTACATTAATTGGCTGTGCTATTTCCATCAATTGAACGTATCACTGCGTTCATAGCAGGTTCAGAGGTTCCATACTGGGGATGAATGGCGATCGCGCTCAAGCGTTCTCCAGCTTTTAGGTTGCCCAAAGTGAAGGAGAACCTACCAGTTTTATCAACATTTACAGTGGTAATGACTTCATTAAGCGGTCCTTGAGTATCAGTATCTTCACGTACACGATAAATTTGCACTACAGAACCAGGAGTGGCAACGCCATCGAAAGTGACGGTTGCCTTCTTTTGGTCTATAAAGAACTCTGGACTTAAAAAACGTGGCGCATCAATACCAAAATTGCCTGTCTTGCGGCGACGCTGATAACTATCGGTAATTGGGTTTGCCCCATCGCCTTGTTGGTAGTCTTTAACACCAACATTTTGTTGAGCGACTAAATCAATACTGAGTCCTTGTAACTTTGCAAATTGATTGTTTTGAATGCGATTGCCTTTGCTCTGAGGATAAGCTGCTACTACAATCCCAGGTCCAGATTGTTCAGTGATTTTGTTATTGAGTACTTCATGGTTATTACCCATCAGGTAAATCGCTGCTCGTTGCAATTGCCGACCATTTCGGTTAATATTGTTTCTGTGAATTTTTACTAAACCTTCTGGCTTAAAAAGATACACGGCACTGCCAGCGTTATCTTGAATCAGATTTGCTGTCACTTGGGCGTTGCTAATTATACCCTCCAACCTAATAGCATCGGGCATCCCAGCAAAACCATTACGCTGAATAATATTTTGTATAATTTGCAAATTCTCTGCGCGAACAGCAGTAATAATGCCGCTCCCATCGTGATTGGCAATGCGGTTACGCCGAATAGTAGTGTTCACACCGTTGAAAACAGACACTCCAAATGCCGAAGTGATTGACGGCATACTTGCATTAGGTGGAATGCCTAACCAATTATTTTCAATAACCACATTTTGGGGTGGTTGACTGATACGTGGGGTGGACATCTTGCTCGCGCCCATGCGATTCTCATAGGGTGCAAAGCCGATAAAAATATCCGCAGGCGGTGTACTTGCCGTAGCACCATGACGGGAGGTAAAACCGTAGATACTCAAACCACGAATCGTAATTTTATCGGTCGCTACCGTAAAACCACGGAAAACTTCCTTGTCTGTAGCAGGGGTAATTGCTACAATTGGAGTAGCCGATTTACTAGCGTCATAGCCCGGTTGAGTGCTACCATCAATGACTAATCCAGGAGTCGCGAGGGGTGGTAGGACATCCACAAGGCGGATGGTGGTTTGCTTTTGTGGCAGATTAAACTCAATCCGCGATGCATTGTTAGCATTGAGGGGTGTTACTTGAGTTTTTTCAGATGCGCTTAGTTGTTGCACTGGCAAAGTACCATTGACAATGGCGATCGCTTCCCGCAATGTCACCACATCATCAGCTTGCACCGCCCCATCCTGGTTACTGTTAACCACCACCCGTAGGGAGAGGAGGGGAGTGGGAGAGGGGAGGAGTGGGGGCTGACTAATAGCCTCTTTTGGCAGTATTAAAATTAATAAGACAACAGCCAGACCAATTTTGTAATACAGAGTTGCGTTCATAGGTATCACCTCACCCCCGCCCCTCTCCTTGCTAAGGAGAGGGGTGCCCGGAGGGCGGGGTGAGGTTTTTGAATGCAACTTAGTATAAGACCTCATCAATTTCTTCATATCTTACTCCTGTGCGTCCCCGCCTTCGCGCTCCTGAGTTTATTAACGACACTTGTCACAGCAGATTCCTGTTGTTGGTTCGCGTTCTTAAGTCTATTCACGACAGCTTGCACCGTAGATTCCTGCTGCTGGCGTGGGGCAACCTTTTGCAGTCCAAAGCCATCAAACAATTCATTGAGCTTGAGCGTTAACCCCACATATGGTCCGCCTGCGGAACGTGTGCCAGAAAAATCCCGATCATCGACATCACCAAAGACGTATCCAGCAGCAAGCCGCAGGTTAGGAGTGAGGTAGTAACCCGTTTCAATCAAAAAACCTGTCTCGCTGTGGTCAGATTCACCAATCCAGCGCGCCTCACCTACCAAATCCATGCTGTATCCCAAGCGATAGGTAGCCCGGAGTTGTGCCAGATTTATCATACTGGTGCCAACTAAATCGTTAGCTAAGTAAGAGGTACTGTTACGCAATGCATACTTGCCATAGAATTCCCATTGCCAGTTAGGAGCGTAAATAGCTTCTAAGGCAAAGGTATGGTCTTCAGAACCCGTACCGCTGCCTAACAGGATAGTGTCAGGAGTCGTTGACGGATTTTTGCGATATTCATAACGCAATAAGGCGTTAAACTTATCCTCGTTGGGGTCGCGGTAGGCTAAACCTAATTTGAGGCTGGCAGTATCTCCCAGACCTGACAGCTTCTGATTGGAAGAACCAGCTTGTTGGTAGCGAATCAAGGCTGTCAGAGCAGGAGAAATCTTACCCGTAGCAGCAGCTGAGATGACCGTGTTAGACCCACTAGAGGAGCTGCGATACTCGTAGCGGGCACTTGCTTGGAAATTGGGATTATCAGTGTATTCCAGTCCCACACTGTAGCTATCGCCACTGTTAACACCAAGGGAGTAGCCAGTTTGACCAACGGCAACGGATTGAGCATAGAGCTGACCCGTCGCAGTTTGCCCATTGAAGTCCCCAAACACATGTTCGTAAGCTAAATTCAGGCGCAACCCAGGGGCAATAGTCCAGCGGTTATTCAGTCCAATCGCTCCTTGGGTAGTGATTTCGTTAGCACCACCTAAAATTGAGTAACGTCCCGTGATGGTGGTATCTCTGCCAAGTTTGTGTTCGCCATTAATACTGAGGCTGGTGATGGAGTTACCATCATACTGACCACGAGTATAGAACTGTTGGGCAAGACTGATATTGACACCAGGCATGACACCCCAATTTAGCCCGAGGACAGTACGGTCTGGATAGACGCTATCAACATCAGAAGACAAAGTTAATTCATTTTGTGCTTGAAACGTGAGGTTTTTTAGTATGGGGTATGTGAAGCGCGATCGCAGCTGATCGGAATTGCTACTTGAGTCAGTTGTCGATATCCGGTCTTCCCGATCACGATGAATCCAATCCACATCCACAGAAGCTTTGCCGAAGCGTTGTTGAATCCCCGCAGTAATCGTCGTTAGTGAATTATCAACTTTGCTACCAGGAGTCGCTGTGGAAGTGGGTGAAAACAGTTCTTCAAAGGTATCTAGAGGTTGGGAAGCGGTGCCGAAGTTGTCTTCGTGGTCGTATTGCACCTTCACATTCGTGGTATTGCTAAGTTTAGCTGTAAGCTGTGCGCCATAGCGAGTTTGACCGGGTACAAAGCTGATAGTGGCGTTATTAGCAAAGTCAGTATCAGCAAAGCGATAATAAGCACGACCTTGGATACCTTTGACAATCTCTCCCTCAGCTTCTAAGCGGTAGGCGTCCCCGGTGACATTTGTCATGAGTTCCGAGTCGTTCGTGGAATGGGCATATTCAGCAATAAATTTGCCCTTGGAACCCAGAGCAATCATTGCATCTGCGCCATACAGTTGAAAATCACGCACCCCCTGGTTTTCTTGTAAGAAAGTCGCTCCTATCCAACTTTCGCGGTTACCTGTGCGAGATAAGTTGTATTGCAGGCGACCTGCATAAATATTGCTGTCAGAGTCTTTGCTATCGTATTGGTAGCTGACAACGATGCGACGGACTAAAACTTCTCCATTTTGACCAATATCTGTGCGTAGGATAGGCTCACGGAATAATAAGGTGCCGCGATCATAATCAATTTCGTAGTCTGAATCTCGGTTAAGCTGTTTACGTTCCAGAACTGTACCGGGACGATTGAGTTCTTCTAACTCAAGGAAAACATTTTCACTACCAGCAACTAGTAACCTTTGAGAAAGGAAGTAATAGCCGCTCGTCCCATCGGGGGCAAGCGTATCCCGTTGAAAACCTTCGACGTTATTACCGTAGAAACCCGTAATTTGTAAATTACCCAGGTTGTAATTTGCTTTAAAACCGTGGAGTTGGCGGGTGATAGCGGTAAACTGCTGGGACGAACGAGCAAATTCCTCGGTGTTGTAGTCGCCCCACATGGCATAATCGGGGGCAGCTCCTCTAATACGAGATGAGCGCTCTAAACGCAGATATAAGCTGTCAATCGAAGGAGCAACAACCTCGGTTTTGGAGCTATCGCCGTAGACGGGATAATTTTGCTCACTGGATTGGTAAGTTCTAAATAGGCGATTATCACAGTCGCAGTCTTCGTTCAGGGGGCGATCGCTATTGAAAGCGCCTGTAAACAACCACTCGCCAATCGCCCCGGTAGCAAAGACCGCCGCGTCTAAATCTAATTGCGTACCGTTGTCTTTATCTGCGGGCAGGAAATCACGTAACTTGCCGTAATAATCGGTACCTCTAGCACCCAAGCGCAGATCCACAACACCGGTAACGAGACTAGGACGCAGCGCCGTTTGAAATTGTAGTTGGGTAAAGGCTTCTAAATTATTAGCCGTTGCTCGAATTCGCGCGGTTTGCGCTTTCAAATCTGACCGCAGACTTGCGGTGAATTGCCCTGCCTTCGCCTGCACTTGAAATCCTGGTTCATCGGGTTTGAAGTCTGTCCCGACAAACTCACCTGCTGTGGATGTCAGGGTGATAATGGCATCTCGGTTAGAGCGGTTGCCCTTCTCATCGACAAATTGACCCCGAATTGTCGCTGTGGAACGTCCATCAGCAGGAACACGAGCCTCAACCGTTTCCAGTCTGAGTTGCTTTGGCGCTCCCCCGACCACTACCCGCATTGTCACGGGCGGTTCTGTTGCACCTACCGCCTGTGCAGAGATAGTGTTTTCTCCTTCTTTTAAGGAGACACCGTACCATGTCTGCGTTACTATGTTGGTTTTGCTGTCGCTTTCCGTGCGTCCAATTAAGGAGCGGTCTACCAACGAGCCATTCACCCGCAGTTCCACCTGACTCCCGACGGGAAATTGCAGAATTACTGTGGTAGCAGCCGAATCCAAAACACTGTCAGCTGTTGGTGTCAGGATTTTGACTGCTGTTGAGGCTGGGGTTTGGGAGACGGGGGGATTGGAAGATGAGGGAGTGGAGGGAGTAATTTCTCCCCCTTCTCCCCCGGCTCCTTGTTCAACCATAGTTGCAGGAGTCTGTAAGTTGTTGGGGGTTTCGGCTTTGGCTATGGCTGGGTACACAACCAAGCTGATAGTGAATGCCAAAGCCCCCAGCAAGCTAAAGTTAAGAGTAATTGCATGGCGCAGTCTGCGTTTCATTTCTTGACTTGCTCCTGGAAGGTGGGGGTGACTGCGAAGTTCATGCGTACCATCCCACCAGGCTCTAAACGTACAAGGCGAGATTGGCTATTACGTTCGCGGAATTTAACATTGGGAGCTAAGGTGTAACCAGGGAGACTGCTAAGGTCTAAAACACCCGTGTGGTTTCCAGGCAAAACATTGGCAACGGAGAACAAACCATTGGGGTCTGTGGTGATGCGGTTCCCATCTTCCATGAAAATCACTGCATTAGGAATTCCTGCTTCACCAGGCTGCTGTTCACCATCAAAGTTCTTATCGACAAACACGCGACCGATAATAGTGCCGCAGTCAGATGTAATTCCTGCTCGAATTTTCAACTGGTGAGTTGCTGGACCATCCTTGATACGAAAACGGTTGTCAACTCGTTCTGCATTAACGATCGCACTGTTGCGACCGGAACCCCGTATAGAGTCGGTCGTCAGTTGGGTAGCGTAGGCAATATTCAGTACTTTCCCCTGTGGGATAGTTTTGTCTGTTCTGAATGTTACCGTGGAGCCATTGCGTTCCGAAGTTATAGTGACGCGCTGACCGTCAATCTCTCCCTGTGTCTGTTTAGATAAGAAGTTGAATCCCAAAGGTAAGTTGTCGGTGATAACCACATTGTTCATATCGGCATCACCCAAATTCTTCACCGAGAGGCGGTAAATGACCGTATCTCCTGGTTCAGCAGTAGCGCGATCGCCCGTTTTGACAATCTGCGCCTGATTGGTTTGGCAAAGATTTGTGGTAAAATTAAAAGCAGAAAAATCTAGTCCTACTGTTTCAGCATTGGGAACCAAGACAGATGATTCATTGACCCTGGTTCCGCCAGAGCTAGTAATTGGCTCATTATCCAAGGAAGTAGCAACATAGCTGATGATTTTGGTATTATTACTGTCAGTGTTGCCAACGATTTCAATTTTGACGCGCCGCTGCTGGTAGATGGTATTTGCTGGTGGATTGATGACAAGAATGTAAATTCTACCTACATCGGTTTGACCTTTGTTTTCATCGAAGAGGAAACTATATTGACCAGGAGTGTTATTACTAATGGAGTAGGGGTTAAGATTTTCAATATTTGGCGCTTTTCCAAGCGGAATGTCGTTGTTAGGATTATCAGGCACTTCTGTCCGAGTCAGGGGAACCAATTGACCCAATTCAGTCCCTGTGGGATCATTGGGGTTAGATTCGTACAAACCGACAGAAAAACCTGTATAGTCAGATAAAGCTTGTCCACCGCAGCCTAAAATTCGCCCAAACGGGTCAATTAATGGGTTAGGATCAAGTGCAATCTGAGTAGTAGTTCCTTGAAATGTATAATTACTAGCAGAATCTGTATAAGTATAACTAGCTTGGTTTGAGAGCGCTAGACGCGCAACGTTGTTATCTACTTGTTGTGCTTTAATAGGAATGGAACTATGCAAGACACTTACGACTAAAACAGTTGTTGCCGTTAACCTTTGCAACCACATACTGCCAGAAGTAATCTGCTGTTTTGTTTGCGGACGCATCACTTAAAATTTCTCCTCAAAATGGAGAGTGGGCAGTGGGGAGATGAGGGAGATAAGGGAGATAGGGGAGATGAGGAGGATGAGGGAGAAGTTTCCCTCCTTCCCTACTCCCCTACTCTCCTGCTTCCCCTTTTTCCCCTGCTAACTAAATCAGCGTACCTGCACCTCATAAGTCCCCTTGACTGTGGTCTTCGCGGGGACAGACGTGCCAAAATTCCAACGGATATTGGTGTAAGCCATGGCTGGTGCAGGCTTAGTTTCTACTTTGCCGTTAGGTAGGGTCACTTGAATGGTGGGATTTTCTACAAAGTTGCGTCCACCATCAATGCTGTAGGTAATCTTTGCTTGTGAGTTGGGATTCACTCTTGCAGATTTCAGCTTGTACACCATTCCTTTAGGAATAGGTTGATTAATAGTGAAATTCTTGACTGGGCGATCGCCATTATTGATACCACTCACGACGTAACGCAGCGTATCTCCTCGTTGCACCATGGCTTTACCTTGCAAAGATTCCCAGTTAACCTTTTCCTTACCTTGTGAATCCTTTTGCACAACTTGCTTTTCGGCATCCAGACGCAACTGCACTTGTCCTTGACGTTGGATATTTTGCGCGAACGCAGAACCCATATCTGCAGTAGATGTCACTCCTGGTATTGTACCGGTTAATGACACTGCGGTTAAGAATGCGAGTGCTCCTAAACTTGCAATAGTCAAACGTTTCATCTCAATAACCTCTTCAAACTTTCAGAACTTTGCAATAGTTGTTTTCTTGATTAGTGCGTTAGCGCAATCTTCATAACGCACCCTACTGTTACCCCCTCCTACTCCCCCATTTGTGGGGGAGTGAGTAGGAAGAATTTTTTTCATTGAGGGGTTGTGAACGACTAGTTCACCTGGCGTTGGAATCCAAATGTCCTATTCTCACCAGGCGCAACTTCGCCTGTCACAGCATCCTCATACTTAGTGACAGTTGCGTCATCTCCAGCAGTTGCTGTTCCATTAAAGAATCTGATGGTTGCGGCGCCAGAATCTTTAGCTGTAGTCGGTACGTTGCTGGTATCCAGCTTGCCGTCGTTATTGGTATCCTTCGCCCAGTTATTGCTGCCAACTGTGCCATCTTCAGTAATCACGATATTTCTGGCATTTAAAGTCACGTTTCCAGTTCCAGTACCAGGGGCTTCAGAAACGTTCGTATAAGTAATTCGGTACTCAATAATGTTTCCAGGTGCAGCCTTCTTCGCAGTGGTGCTAAAAGTGCCATCGGTTCCTTGCACATCTGGACCAGTTCCTTTCAAGACTTGCGACTCTTTCACCATCTTCAAGTAGCCTGTGTAAATCCGGTCAATGGTGGTATTCTTGGCAAGTTCTGTACCTAAACCAGGAGTTGCATCATCGATGAAAGCAGTCAGAGGAACTGGGTAGCCCTTTTCAGGATCGGTGGAATCGGTGGAGAGTGCAGTCCCATCTGGGAGATCTACCTTCACGTCGTATGTAATAGTACTGCCCGCTGGTACGCTCGGAACGGTGATGTACTTAGAGGTGGCATCAATGGCAGATTGGTCAGCGGTAGCAGCATTGCCATCTGCGTCATACCTGAATTCAGTCCCTGTCCATAGATAAGCTTTAGTAACACCATTATAAGTAATGGTTACTAACGTATTTGCAGGTAGATCAGCAGCAGTTGTCGGTGCAGTTGGAACTAAGGAGATGTCTGTCGCTAGATTACCAGTATTTTGTACTGTGTTTTTGAAGGTGACAGCCGCAGGGTCATAAGTGCTTCCTGGTGCAGACTTGTCAGATGGTACTAGGACAGCTTTGTTAGTGAAGTCATTGTTAATGTCAGTCGGACCAACAGCTTGTGGAGCGGCATTGGGACCAATTATTAACGACACGGTAGCAGAAATTTGGAACTGGTTCACCTCACCACCAGGACCAGTTCCAGTGTTGTCATTGTTACCATCAATATCACCAGCGGCTAACGTACCAGGATCGTTGATATAGCCGTCATCTATGGTTGCAGGCGAGTCAGGAATCTTATCACCGTTGGTATCTGTAGAGCCTGGAGGAATCGTGCCATCATCGTTGAAGTTACTGGGTCTGCTATCACCAGATTCGTCGTAGACTAGGGTTGTGCCCCCGAGGGTTTGACCAAATAACTGAGCAATGTTGTCAAACGTAAAGGTTGATGCAGTGACAGTTGATTTAACTTTGACTTGTATAGAGAATCCGGTTACTGTTGTGCCAGGAGCAACAGAAGTGACTGTGGCTGGATCGTTGACGAAACCGACGCGGGTGACTGTAGCTAGGTTAGTCGCTGCTGTGAGTGGTTGCCAGGTAGCATCATTGGCATTTATGCTAACGGGGTCAGTGGTGTAAACTGCTTGCCACCCCGCTGGTAAACCAGTCGGTATAGCCGCCAGTTCCGTGTCTTTAGGAATAGCATCAGAAACTAAGATACGAGGTTCTGTGAAGCCCTTGATTGTCGTACCTACCAGTGGTGCTGTGGTAATGTTATTTCCTGTTGGGTCATTTAGCTCTACTCTAAGGCTCAAATCATAGCTCAATTTATCGTCATTTATTCTTGCAGTACCACTATTGTCATAGCCATTGGTACTCTGCTTCTTAAGAACTGTAGCCAATGCGTATGACGACCCCTCTACAGTGGCTTGTAGGAAGGCACTAGCCTCACGCGTACCGTTAACTGGGGCACCAACGACATCACCAGGAGTGCCCTCAGCATCTACAGTGTAAACGTCACCAGCGTTGTCAGTCCGTGGTTGGTTCTGAGTATTTGCGCTTGCGCCTGTGTCACCAAGGGTAACTCTAATGACGTCGTTGAGTGTAGCACCTTGGTTGACTGTAACGGTAGCACGCACCTCGATGGAAGCGTTGGCGGCAATTGGAGTTGTGTCGGCATCGTTAATAGCAATCCAAGTTGCACCGTTGTCAGTGCTGTACTCTAGTTGGGTAACTGTACCAGGACCGGTGACACCCACACTGCTTGCAGCAGGAATGTGAAACTTGGTGGGGTCGTTACCGACGTTTTTGACTGTATATTCGTAGTAGAGCGTATCGCCTGTTTGGACTTTACCTCCGTTAGTATCGGTAATTGCCCTAGCTGTCACTTCAATACCAGCGACCTCTGCCACGGTAACGGTAACAGTGTTTGAAGTGGCGTTGATTGTGTTGCCGTCAGGGTCTTGGTAAGTTGCTGTTGCCGTGTTGCTAATTTCTTGATTCGCAGCTGTTTGAGCTAATACGGGCGCGACAAATTGGAAAATTCCATTAGCTATTAATGCTGCTGTAACCAAAGAGCGGTAAAGCTTCGATGGCTTTTTGACAAATTTATTGTGCTGTGACATGATTAGAAGTGAGTAGTAAAATAAACCATTTTCCTGCGTTTGCGCGCAGGATTTACTTCAGCAATGACTTTGAGAATTGCCAAGTCGCTTCAATGGAAAAATTCAAGATTTTGAGTATTTGTATCTGGTAGATACACCTACTTGTTTTTTGCCTTGCAACTCATTGATCGCAAGAAAAATGTAACTTTTGATTCTAGCAAAAATCTTCCGTATAAATAATGAACTTTTAGAAAGTATACTTTTGGCAGATGCGTATTACGGTATGAGGAGTCATTGAGCAAAAAACAGGATTAAGGCTGAAACTCTTACTACATGGTTGTTTTGGACGCTAGCCTATCGCAGATTTTGTGACCAAATAAAGAACTCAGAACTCAGGACTCAGTAGTCAGAATAATAAAAGGATGCTTGCCCCGTGCATTGATTTATGGAAAGAAGGCTGCCAAACTGAATCACCTGTCAGTATCAGTACAACAACATTAACAGTGTATAAGAGCCATAGTAAAAACTGTAGCAGTAGTCAATGCATCGTGGCGTTTCCTGCAACCCCTTATTCCTATCGCCAAAAGGGGGGACAACTGCAAACAAAAGTAGTTTTAGAAAAAGATTTCTCTCAACAGTTGAATTTATTTGCCGACTAAGCTGGTGATTGTGTGCAGCGCACAGCCCTTTGGGCGATGGCGCTTTGCGCCCGCCTCAAAGGGGCGATCGCCTTAATCAACTCATCAGGCTCTACAGGTTTGGAAATATGCATTTGAAAGCCGGCGGCGAGTGCTTGCTGCTGATTATACTCTCCTGCGTAGGCTGTCAGAGCGATCGCCAGTGTCTGTCCTCCACGTTCTGGTGACAAAGCCCTAATTTGACGCATCAACATATAACCATCCACATCTGGCATGCCAATATCAGAAAGCAGAACATCTGGTACTGACTGCTCAAAAGCTACCAGTGCTTCAGCAGCTGATCCCGCAATCGTGACTTCGGCTCCAGACTCTTCTAAAATGAAGGCAAGTAATTGTCGGATATCTGCTTCATCATCTACAATTAAGACACGCATACCAGAGAGTACGGCGTCTTGAATGGTAAGTGTATGGTCAGAATTTAACTCAGGATTCAGGACTTGCAACTGTGAACTATCAGTGACTGGTAGCCTGACTGTAAATGTCGCCCCCTGTCCTTCTCCTGCACTTTCTACTCCCACAGAGCCACCATGCATTTCTGTCAAATAGCGTACAATTGCCAGTCCCAGCCCTAGTCCGCCAAACTGACGGGTTGTGCTGCTGTTTTCTTGCCGGAAGTACTCGAATACATAAGGCAGAAACTCTGGATTAATCCCTTTTCCAGTATCCCTGATTTGAATTTGAGCAAAACACCCAACTCGCTCTAAGCGGATTTCCACTCGTCCCCCCTTGGGTGTGAATTTGACAGCGTTTGAGAGCAGATTCCAAACGACTTGTTGTAAGCGATTAGTATCTCCTAATACCACTCCTACATCAGTGTTCAGGATCGTTTGAATTTGAATTGTTTTTGCTTCTGCTGCCAAACGAACCGTTTCGATTGCGGCTTCAATTGTCGCAACCAAATTGACTGGGAAGTCATTCAAAACCAGTTTGCCACGCAAAATCCGAGAAACATCTAACAAGTCTTCAATCAGTTGCGCTTGTAACTTGGCATTTCGCTCAATAGTTTCTAAGGCACGGTTCGTGGCTTTTTCATCATACTTGCGCGTCCGCAGCATTTGTGCCCAACCGAGTATAGGGTTGAGAGGCGATCGCAATTCATGAGAAAGCACCGCCAAAAACTCATCTTTAATGCGGTTAGCAGATTCCGCTTCGGCTCGTGCAGCTTGCTCTCTTTCCAACAGTTGTTGCGCTTGAGCTTGTGTCCGCTTGAGTTCAGTCACATCAATTGCAGTGACGCCAACCCCTAATACTTGACTATCAGGCAAACAAACAGGATAATAGTTAACTAGGCTATGGCGATAGACCCCTGGTGGATTGGTTTCTCCACTGATCTCCTGATTCAACAGAGGTTCTTTAGTTTGCATCACTTGCTCAAGAATAGGTGCAATTTCGGGTGCCCATTGGGGCAGAACTTCCCCAAGAGTGCGACCCAAATGTTCACTCAACGGCAAACCATTAATTCCTGCTAGCGCTTCATTGACATGAATGTAGCGCAGATCCCGGTCTAAAAAAGCGATACCGATAGGTGCGCTAGCAAGTAAAGCATTGAGCAGGGTTTCACTCTGACGTAGTGCTTCTTCTGCACGCTTGCGTTCGGTTAGGTCAATGGCGAAGAAAACTCCAGTTTCTGAATTATCTAAGAATAATGCACCGCCGATGAGAACTGGAATATGCCGACCATCCTTATGGATATACTCTTTCTCGAAAGGCGTGACAATGCCTTTGTCTTGAATCTCAGCCAAGGCGCGCTCATCAACATGGATTGATTGCGGTGGAGTCATCTGACGCCAATTGATCACTCCTGCTTCCAGTTCTTGTCTATTGTAGCCAATGAGGTTGAGCAGAGCATCATTAGCATCAAGGATGGTGCCCGCTCGCGTCCAGATGCCCATTGCCACCATGTTACACTCGAAGGTGCGACGGAATTTAGCTTCGCTTTGCTGCAGTGCCTCCTCGGCAAATTTGCGTTCGCTAATATCCTGTAAGATACCGTCCCAAAGCACGGCTCCATCCGGTTGCTGTTGCGCTCTTGCGATTCCTTGTATCCATTTTATCTTCCCAGAGGGAGTCACAATGCGGAACTCGTGTTGCCAGCGTTCCCCTGTATAGGCATGAACGTTGATAGAATCTCTAAAGGCAGCTAGGTCGTCTGGATGAACACTTTGCCACGCCAGTGAGGAATTGTGCTGAACAAGATGTGGCTCTATTTCAAAAACGTTTAGCCAACTTGAACTAATGTAGGTAAACTTATCTGTATCATCTGGGTTGCGACGGTACTGATAAATCACTCCTGGCACATTCTCTGCGAGTTTGGCAAACCGTTCTTCCGACTGTCGCAGGGCTTCTTGTGCAATTTTGCGTTGGGTAATATCACGAAAATAAACAGCAAGTCCCTTATCAGAGGGATAGGCACGGACTTCTATCGATATATTGTAAGGTTGGTAAAATTCTTCAAAATCAACTGTCACTTGCTCGGCAACAGCTCGCCGAAATTCTCGTTCAAACGTGGTACCTACTACATCCGGAAAAACGTCCCAGATTTGCTGATCCAGCAACTCTTCCCGCGTTTTTTGCAAAAGCCGTGCTGCTTCTTGGTTGATATAAGTGTAGCGCCACTGCTGATCAAAGGCAACAAAAGCATCACTGATGCTCTCAAGAATATCACTAATCTCTACATATGCTGTTTCTGCCTCAACACACAACTCTTGCTCGTGTGCCATTTCCTCAGACAATTTAGATAGCTTCAGGTTAGTATCAATCCTGGCAACCTCTTCGCGGGTAGAAAATGGCTTGATGAGGTTATCATCTGCCCCAGATTGTAGCCCTTTTACACGCAATTCTTCTCCAGATCTTGCAGAAAGTACACCCAAGAAGGCAGTCTTTGCTTTCTCAAGCCCTGCAATAGCTTCAGCTTGTTTGCCTGCTTCATAGGCGCGGACATTAGCAACTGCGATGGCAATATGACTAGTCATCATTTCTAGGAAGCTGCGGTAATCCTCATCAAGGGGACGACAGGGGTTAATACCTGCAACCAGAAATCCAGCCGGACGCTCTAGACCTGGTGCAGCAATTGGGATGACCAGTGCCGAGTGGGGGGGTTTTCCCCAAGGTTCGCTCGTCCGAACGCGAAACCGTGTGTTTAGTTTCACAAGTTCAGGTTTCCCTGTGAGCGCCACTCGTGATAACATCAAGTCATGGTCTTCCTCTGTCAAGTCAAGGAACCGAGAACTTGCTAATGTATCGCCTTCCAAGCGAACTGTCTCTACTAAACGGGCTTGCTCTTTAGGAGAATCAAGCAGATAGAGCAACGCAAAGGGGATGTCTGCGGGGTTGTTGGCTAAGACTTCTGCGGCGATCGCACAAATCTCTTCGGCTGTTTTAGCTTTGGTGACTTCCGCGACGAAAGCACCTTGCATCCGGTGACGGCGCTCCCCTATGACGCGTTGGGTCGTCTCGTTAACGGTGTTAAAGATGCCACCCACTGCCCCCGATTCATCGCGCACTGGGGTGTACGAAAAGGTAAAATAACATTCTTCAAGATAGCCGTTACGATCAATCAGAACGAGTTGGTCATCTGACCAACTCGCCTCGCCAGTCGCTCTAACCCGGTCAAGGTGCAGACTAGTAAAGTCCCAAACCTCTTGCCAACACTCACAGCCTCTTTGTCCCAGACTTTTGGGATGTTTGGCTCCGAGAATGGGGCGGTAAGAATCGTTGTAGAAGTGTATATATTCTGATCCCCAAAGTATCTGCATGGGGGTTCTTGCAGCCAACAGGATTTTCACCGCCAGTCGTAAGCTCTCGGACCAATATTCTACTGGACCTAGCGGTGTTTGTGCCCAGTTGAACGTCCGCATCAGCGCAGCCATTTCGCTGTCACCAGCAAATATTTCCTCAAGGGAAGTTGCTTGTTGGGTCACTGTTCGCGCTCCTCGTGGGGCAAGTGTTTGAGCAAAAGGTGTTTTTCGCAATCTTTCGTCTTAACTACTAGGCTGACAATCTTCGCTATTGGTAGCACAAAAGGTTTTACTAACTCAGTTTTCCAACAAAGTCGTTGCAAACTAACCCCCCACTTGGCAACAAATCTCTCCTGGGTTAATTCCATCTCAGACTAGTGTACTCGAATGAGTTTGCCTGTTGTCGGCTGCGAAGCCTTGAGCATTTTCCTGCGCCACTAGAACACCTTCTGGTAAAGAATATAACTTATATTCTTTACTAAGGGTGATATATCTTAAAGTTTATGCCAAGACTGCGGGGTGATTTTAACACGGTTACTGCTTTCTTTCTCTGCTTACCCTCTATTCAAGGCTTCCTAGCCACCATTCCATACATCAAGGGCAAATTCGGCACATCCTCAGGTGGAAACATCCGGCGTCCGGAGGCTTCACGCATCCGCTCAAATAATTTACAACCATTGGAGTAGGGGTACTCTTTCAAAACTTCAAGAGTGAGTCCAGCTTGTAACAGCGCAGTGACGATATCACCGATACCCCATTGAAACTCGTGGACACGGTAAGGATTGCGAAAATTCTCAATACCCGTTTCATAGCCCCAAGGAGCCAACGCCCCACTAGATTCGGCTACGTAATCCCCTACACCATCTTCCCAAGTTAGGGGTTTTCCTTCTCTAAAGTAAGGAAACTTGTGGCTATAATCCCGCTCAAACATCATAGCCACAGGGTGGAAATCTACCACAACAAACCGTCCGCAAGGTTTGAGAACATTTGCAATTCTCTTTGCCCAGAAGTTCAGATGAGATATCCAACAAACTGCACCGTAAGACGAGAAAGCAATATCAAATTGCTCGCCTCGCTTTGCTGTCTCTTCCAGCCAATCAAACACGTCTGCACGATAAAAGGACGCTGGAATTCCAGCTTCTTGTGAGAGTTTTTGAGCAAAGGCGATCGCTTCATCACTTATATCCACACCAGTGACAATAGCACCCAGTCGCACTAAACTCAAGGTATCTTGTCCAGCGTTGCACTGAAGATGAACCAATGATAAGCCAGCAATATCTCCTAAAAGTTCTTTTTCTTCTGGAAAGAGGGTGCTTCCTCCTTCCTGAAAAAACTTTGCCTGATTGCCCTTATGGCTATTATGTCCCTTGGTCGCTTCATTCCAAGACAAACGGTTTTCTTGGTGCAGTTCCTTTCTCAAGTCTGTGCTTGTCATAGTCTGGCACTCTCTGTCGAGAGCGAAACATATGCTATTAAATTTTTGCATAATTAAAGAACATTGAAGAAATCAATGTTCTTTAATTCGTTTCAGTTTATTAACTTAATGTTTATTTTCTAGCAATCACCCACACTGCGTGTATAATTCCAGGAATATAACCAAAAAGCGTCAAAAGTATATTAATCCAAAAGTCTATACCAATACCGACTTGCAAAAACACTCCTAGAGGCGGCAGAAAAATAGCACAGATAAGCCGAACTATATCCATTGCTCCCTCCTATACATATCAAAACGAGCAAGATTTTTGTACTTATTAAACATAACATTTATGCCCTAAAGCAGCAGGTTTGCGGAGTTCGGTAAACTGCACTGCCTAACCTCCACTGATTTTAGCTTTGTAACCCAGCTTAATCAAAATCTCGAGAATTTTCTGCTTGTGGTCGCCTTGAATTTCAATTTCGTTGTCTTTAACTGTACCTCCTGACCCGCACTGGGTTTTTAACTGCTTGAGCAAGGCTTGTAAGGTTTCTGGTTTGGATTGAAAGCCAGTAATGACCGTGACGGTTTTCCCCTTGCGTCCGGCGCGGGTAGCTTGCACGCGCGGGTTTTGCTGTTGAGGGGGTAGTTCTTGTATTGGTCTTTGTAGGGCGGCGGACATTGGTCTTTGTAGGGCGGCGGAGTTATCGTTGCCAAATTCCCGGTAAACAAGACGGTTTTCGGAGGATTTTGGATTGGATGAAGACATAAATTTAATTTAACGAATCACAACAGATGCAGATATTGTAGGGAATAAAAGGGAGAGAGAGTTTTATATATAATTATGGTCGTTATGTCATTCTAGCTTGTCTCGTGACTACTACTCCCCTACCCTCCGGTTCTCAATCAACTACCCAACGTCCTGATACTCAAGGACGTTTTGGTCGCTTTGGTGGTAAGTACGTTCCTGAAACCCTAATGCCTGCTCTTGCTGAGTTAGAAACAGCTTACCAGCAATACCGAGACGAGTCAGGTTTTCAAGCTGAATTGCAACAGTTGCTGCGGGATTATGTAGGACGTGCGACACCATTGTATTTCGCCGAACGCCTTTCTGCACACTATGCCCAACCGGATGGCAACGGAGCAAAAATTTACTTAAAGCGTGAGGATTTAAATCACACTGGTGCTCACAAAATCAATAATGCACTTGGTCAGGTCTTGTTGGCGAAGCGCATGGGTAAACAGCGCATTATTGCCGAAACGGGTGCTGGACAACATGGGGTAGCAACGGCTACAGTTTGCGCTCGTTTTGGACTACAATGCGTCATTTATATGGGCGTTCACGACATGGAACGTCAAGCTTTAAATGTGTTTAGAATGCGGTTGATGGGAGCAGAAGTACGTCCAGTGGCTGCGGGAACGGGTACGCTTAAGGATGCGACTTCTGAGGCAATTCGGGATTGGGTGACGAATGTGGAAACGACTCACTACATCTTGGGTTCGGTAGCCGGACCCCATCCATACCCGATGATGGTACGTGATTTCCATACGGTGATTGGACAAGAAACTCGCGCTCAGGCTTTGGAAAAGTGGGGAGGAATACCTGATATTCTTTTAGCTTGTGTTGGCGGTGGTTCAAATGCGATGGGCTTATTTCATGAGTTTGTCAATGAGCCGTCTGTACGGTTAATTGGTGTGGAGGCTGCTGGTGAAGGAGTCAATACAGATAAACACGCAGCAACCTTGACAAAAGGAGCAATTGGTGTATTACATGGGGCAATGAGTTACCTGCTGCAAAATGAGGATGGGCAAGTTATTGAAGCGCATTCGGTGAGTGCTGGGTTAGATTATCCTGGTGTAGGTCCAGAACACAGCTATTTGAAAGATTCGGGTCGTGCAGAGTATTATAGTGTTACAGACCAAGAAGCTTTGGCAGCTTTCCAGCGGCTTTCACGGTTGGAGGGCATCATACCCGCCCTAGAAACGGCTCATGCAATAGCTTACCTGGAAACCTTGTGTCCACAACTTAGCGGCAATCCCCGGATTGTGATAAACTGCTCCGGACGCGGCGATAAGGATGTGCAAACGGTGGCTCAGTTTTTAAATGCTGACTAAACAAACCCAAGACTTTTTAGGTTGTCCAAAGTATGGAGAATAACCACACGCAAATCATAAGCAACGAACTTTGTAGCGGATGTCTTGTATGAGTTAAACGTAAAACCCACAGCAAATTCATCCGCTATATTATGTTACCTATATGTTGCTGACTTTTTGAGTTTGGCGGTTTTTTTCTAAATAACAATGCATTCCCAAGATTGTCATTAAAAACTCTTGACGCAAATCTTGGCTTATGCAATGATTTGCTAACTTCTTGAATACTGAAAACTATACAGTATATCAAGAAACAAAAAACCAGGGTGTGCGTCTGATAACTCTACACACTACGTAATTCTCCATGTTTCGACAAACTGCTTTTGGCATTGCTTTAAGTATGCTTGTCCTTGCGAGTGGATTATCATCCACTTCTATACCAGGTCAAACCTCTACAAATAAATCAGACCACAATAAGGTGTTGTCGATTGCATCACGTCAGGTTACATCACCTATTCGTCCTAAATCTACTGATTTAGAAAGGTCAGTTTTTGACCAAATTAATCGATATCGAGCTTCTAGAGGTCTGCCAAAGCTCTCCCTAAATACAAAAATCTCTCGGCTAGCAAGGATTCATAGTCAAAATATGGCTAACGGTAAAGTTCCGTTTAGCCATCAGGGATTTAGAAGGAGAGTTAGTGCTATTCCTCTTCGCTACAGAAGTGCTGCGGAAAATGTCGCTTTTAACCTAGGATATAGCGACCCCGCTCAGGAAGCTGTTAGTGGTTGGCTCCACAGTCCTGACCATCTCGTTAACATCAAAGGCAGTTACAATATGACTGGAATTGGTGTCGCGACTAATAGCCAAGGCGAAGTTTACCTGACGCAAATTTTCCTTCGCAGTCCTAGATAATTCTGGGAATCGATTCGTTGTGAGCGCTTAAGCGCTCACGACAAACGTAGATAATATAGGTATTTAACCGAACTCAATCTGATTCATGGAAGACTTTCAGGTTTGCGATCGCGACCTTAATAACGCTACTCTGTCTCATTATCTACAAGCAGAAGTGATCGCTGTAGATACCGAGACTATGGGATTAGTACCACAACGCGATCGCTTGTGTCTCGTCCAGTTGTGCAACAGTGAAGGCAAAGTCACTGCGATTCGTATTGCTAAAGGTCAAACTGAAGCCCCAAACTTAAAAAAACTCTTAGAAGCGACAAATGTCCTTAAGGTCTTTCACTTTGCGCGTTTTGACATTGCTACGTTACGTTACAATTTAGGCATTCATGTCGCTCCTATTTTCTGTACCAAAATTGCTAGTAAGTTAGCCCGTACCTACACTCAACGCCATGGACTCAAGGATGTTGTGCAAGAGTTGGAACAGGTAGAACTCGATAAAAGCGCTCAAAGTTCTGACTGGGGAAACGCTGCTCATTTATCCGAAGCACAACTGAGTTACGCTGCTAATGATGTGCGCCACTTAATTAACGTGCGGCAGAAATTAATCCAAATGCTGAAACGAGAAGAACGCTGGGAACTTGCTCAAGAATGCTTCCGGTGTTTACCAACGATGGTTTCCTTGGATTTGTTGCAATTCAAAGACTTGTTTGAACATTAACAGTCTTGGTCCTTTGTCATTTGTAAATAGCAAATGACCAATGACAAAGGACAAAAGACTAATGACTAAACGTCTTTTTGTTGGGTTTCTGCGTGATTTTTCAAACGATCAACAACATTGTAGTCATCTGCGCCAGCAGGAGTTCTTGATTCTATCGTTCCCTCGGTAGGACCGCCGACTGCCTTCCATGCTGCCAAACCGCCTTTAAGTTCAGATACATGCTCAAACCCGGCACTTCTGAGCAATTGTGCAGCTTGAGCAGTTTCTTCGTCATTTTGACCGTAAACGTAGATATCACGGCTTTTTGCCAAAGATGGTACAGCTCGGTCTACCAATTCATCGATTGGATAAGGCATCGCGCCCATGATCCGACCTAAATTATAGGCATCGCGATCGCGCACATCTAGAATTGTAAAAGCAGGTTCGCCCCACTCCAAACGAGATTTGAGGACATGAACATTAGACTGTGGGTCAATTGGTGGCTGTGGGGGAATAACGCCGCCTACTAAATTATCCACAGTATTCTTCGCTGATTCCACAGTATTCTTCGCTGATTCCATCGTGTTCCTCCCTAATTAGATTAGACGCCTTGCAAAAGCCGCAAAAGCCTTTGTGCGCTAACATACAAACAAACGCGCTCTGACTGCGCGTCTCCAAATTAGTCAGCACACCCTCTACAGCCCTTTCATCCTCTATTTAAGAGGAAAACAGCGTGATAACACAACGCCTAATTCACTAAGTGCTTTTGCAAGATTTGTATTCACTGTCCAAAATTTACCTGAGAAGAGCACTCCAATTGCTCTTTCTTGAGAATGAAGATTGGCAATCTCCGTCTAATGGTAGACTGGCTTACCGGAGTTGCTGACTAAGAATAAGTTGTATTAATTTTTATGTCATTATCTTTTGCTTCCATAATTTCCTAATAAAAAATACATAGAAAAACAACAGAAATGTCTGAAAAAATCACAACAATCCTTGGTGCTGATGGGGAAGAAATTTATATCCAATACGACGAGCAAGACAGTGATGAACTTCAAGCTGTTGGATATATTGATGACATCAAAGAAAGAACCGAAAGATTGACAAAAATGACAGTCAGTACTGTACGCAGCTATTCAAAACTGGTACTAGACAGTGTGAAAGAAGGAATAACTCATACCACCGCACCAACTAAGGTGACATTGGAATTTGGTTTACAAGCAGGAGGAGAAACAGGAGTTCCCTTTGTGACCAAGGGAACAGCACAAGCTAATGTTAAAGTCACTATAGAGTGGGATTTCAGTAAAGCTAAACAGCAAATACCGCCCACTCCTTAATTTCTGGGTTCTCACCATGAGTCATTACACCTTGGATCAACTCAGAGAATCGATGGTGAAAATTCTCAACCCTAATTCGCCCAAGGGAGAGATTGCGGGTTCTGGATTCATCATCCGCCCTGATGGCTATCTGGTGACTTGTCATCATGTTATCTATTTGTTGGATTCACTCCAGGTAGAGTATCACGGCGAAATTTACGAGGCGCAGTGGTGCGAAGAACTTTCAAACCCAGAGATTGATATTGCTATTCTCAAAATAAATGTCACAAATGCCAAGGCAGTTCCGATTGTTCCGATTATCAATCCTCAACAGCTATCAACATCGGTAACAGTCTATGGATTTCCGCCTGCTAAAAAGAAAAATTTTCCCGAAGGGTTCGCTGTCTCTGCTCAAAGTATTGATCGCAGTGCGCCTCTCAAGACTGTCTCTACTTATGGGACTCAGGAAATAAAATTTACTAACTCTTGGAATAAACTCCCTCAGGAAACATCTACTTTTCTCTCGCATCGAATTGATGCCAAGGTGGAGTCTGGAACGAGTGGCGGAGCAGTTTTTGCTGAAGAATTAGGTGGAGTGGTGGGTGTTATCCAATGCAGCAAAAGCGATGAAAGTTATGTCATTCGCTGGGACAATATTACAGCCCAATTAGACCAACTAGGACTAGAGCCAGAGAAAAATGCTGTTTGTCAATTCCTGCAAGAGATTGAAGACTATTTTAAATACATTAAGCTTTTCCACACCCAGCAGCCAATTCTCCTGAAAGAACAATATATTCCCATTCAAGTCAGCTTGGAAACAAAACGCAAAGATGTAGAAAACTTCTGGGAATATGGGGAATCTGAAGCCGAACTCAAACGCGCCTACGCCCTCAAACGCATGGGTGAAGAATCTCAGCGGACACAAGTTGACTGGGAAGAGGCAAAAAAACAGAATCAAAAAATTATGGTTCTGGCTGACCCAGGTATGGGAAAATCTACTTTATTAAGGATGGAAGCTGGGTTAACGGCTCAAGCACAAAGGCAGAAGTTATTAGCTAGAACTCATGCTAATCCTGTTGTGCAAGCAGAGGGAGCCAAACCTCACCCCAACCCTCTCCTTGTAGGAGAGGGAGTTATAGATGATGTGATATTTCCGCTATTTATCAGGCTATCTGATTTAGATGAACAAGCGGGTGAAATTATAGACACAATAATACCTATCATACAAAGAGACTACCCGAAAACCGCACCACTGGTCAAGCATTTATTAGAGGAGAAATTGAAAAATGGCAAATGTCTGCTGCTTTTAGACACTTTAGATGAAGTGCTAAAAGAACATCGCAATGACTTAAAAGAAAAGCTGAACCGATTTACCAAAAATTATCCCTGTCCGATAATTTGCACTTCCCGAATTGTGGGTTATGGTGGCGCTTTTGTGGAAAGTGCTAAGGAAGTGGAAATCGTCCCTTTTAGCCAAAAGCAAACAGAACAGTATATTGAAACCTGGTTCACCAATGCTGCGGGTTACATTGAGGATGATTCGGTTTCAGCAGAGAAACTCATTGAAGAATTGCGGCATAAACCCCAAATTACAGGATTAGCACAAAATCCCTTACTTTTATCCTTGCTGTGTAGTTTGTATCAAGAAAAAGGGCTGACACTTCCTGCACAACGGACTCAGGTTTATGCAAAAGCCGTGGATTATATGTTGAGCAAATGGCGGAGTGACAATCATAGACAATCATCGTCTGATGGTTGGGTTATCGCCAAAATTCAATTATTAGAATCACTGGCATATCAATTTAGCTGCGAAGGCAAAGAAATTTTTTCGCTACGGGAACTGCGGGACAAAATTGAAAAATTTCTGCGAGGTGAGAGTTGCAGTGATTTCAGAAATGCCACAGCCGCCAATTTAATGAAAGAACTGTGTGAGGAAGATGGCATCATCCAAAAATTGGCAAGGCAAGGAGAGCAATACCTGTTCCTCCATCGGACTTTTCAGGAGTATTTGACGGCTTCTTATTTGAAGAATGCCAGTAATGGTATTGCGTTGGCGAGAGAACACTTCTGGGAATACGACTGGCATGAAACTTTGACTTTACTCGCGGGGTTGATGGAAAATCCAATTCCCTTGCTGGAAGCTATCACCAATGAAAAAGATGATATTTTTAAAACGCTGTTGTTATTGGCTGGTCGTGCTGCTGCTGAATGCAAAGAAAATAATCATCCTTTGATTGCTAAGATTATCAACAGGATTTACCAGTTTTGGCAGTCTTACTTAGATCCCTATTTTATCACATCACGAGATGCTAGTTTCATCACATCAACTGTTGTGATGCTCGGTCAAGTCAACTCGCAGATGTGCCAGAAGCTGCGAGAAACCCTCAACGACTCAGACTGGTACGTGAGAATCTATGCGGTAAATGCTTTGGTTAAGATTGGCAACTCCCAAGCTGTAGATGTTTTAATTGCTGCCCTCAACGACTCAGACTCGGACGTGAGAAGCAACGCGGCATCAGCTTTGGGTAATATTGGCAACTCCCAAGGTGTAGATGCTTTAATTGCTGCCCTCAACCACTCAAACTGGGTCGTGAGAAGCCACGCGGCAGATGCTTTAATTGCTGCCCTCAACGACTCAAACTGGGACGTGAGAAGGAACGCGGCATCTGCTTTGGCTTATATTGGCAACTCCCAAGGTGTAGATGCTTTAATTGCTGCCCTCAACCACTCAAACTGGGTCGTGAGATGCCAAGCGGCATCTGCTTTGGGTAATATTGGCAACTCCCAAGCTGTAGATGCTTTAATTGCTGCCCTCAACCACTCAGACTCGCGCGTGAGAAGCAACGCGGCATCTGCTTTGCGTGATATTGGCAACTCCCAAGCTGTGGATGCTTTAATTGCTGCCCTCAACGACTCAGACTCGGGCGTAAGATGGTACGCGGCATCAGCTTTGGTTAAGATTGGCTCCTCTCAAGGTGTAGATGCTTTAATTGCTGCCCTCAACGACTCAAACTGGGACGTGAGAAGGAACGCGGCATCTGCTTTGGCTTATATTGGCAACTCCCAAGGTGTAGATGCTTTAATTGCTGCCCTCAACCACTCAGACTCGTACGTGAGATCGAACGCGGCATCAGCTTTGGGTAAAATTGGCTCCTCCCAAGGTGTAGATGCTTTAATTGCTGCCCTCAACCACTCAGACTCGCACGTGAGATCGAACGCGGCAGATGCTTTGGGTAAAATTGGCAATCCAGAAACTTTGGCAAAGCTGATCCAATTCCCTGAAATAAACATTTATGATCGTGACATATTTGTCTTAGCAAGGACATTGGCGATCCGATTCAGCAAGCAGGGACTACTCAGCGAACGGGGAAAGCCTTTGATTCCTGTCTATCCTGAGTTAGTGAAATTCATACCCATATGGGCATTTGTGAAGCGCCACATCCGATTTTAGATTTTGTCTTTTCGCTTTTTGATTTAGATTGATTTAATGCCTGTCATTGCGTTAGCGTAGCGTGCCCGGAGGGCATACGTAACGAAGTGAAGCGTAAGCGCAAAGCGCAGGCTCCGCCAACGCGCAGCGTGTCCGTTCGGCGTTCGCCCTTGGCGTGTGCGAAGCACTCAGCCGTGCCGTAGGCTCAGGACTCAGCAATCCCAAGCACTTGCGATTGCTTCATTCCGCTTCGCTCCATTCGCAATGACATAGTGACGTTTATTTATGTCCACCTTCATGAGACAAGCTTTGGTGATGCATCTTTAACGGGCAATGCTCCGGAGGAGCCGCTGACCTTTCGCTACCATTTGCATGAGTTCTCCCCGAATTAACTCTACGCGGTCATTTTCTGTAAGAAACCCCAATTCAATGAGGCGGTGATAGTCAGCGATCGTAAAACGTTTGGGAGTAACTGCTGCAAAAGTAGCCATACACAGACAATCACTAAGAAATAGGAGTTCTGGCTCTAAAAACTAGTCTAGCTTGAACAAAAAAATAAGTAAGAGTCCATCCTAGGGTAGGTATTGCCCACCCTATAAAATCAAAAAAAGCTCAACTACGCAGCAGCTAAAACAAAGTCAACGTCGCTCGTTCCGCCAGTTTCTGACTGACCAGATGTCAATTTCTGATTATTCACTTCAACCGCAAAAGGCGTACCTTGTAGGTTGAGATTATAATCTGTTTTTTGATTTGTATATCCAACACTGGCAATCATTTTGCGACCTTGGTCTGTGTAAAGGAACGCCAACATTTGATTTTTTTGTTGCTTGTTGTCATAAGCCCAAATCACCATGTATTGTTTGCCTTGATAATCGAATATCTTAGGCGGACGATTGGGAGTGTAACGACCTGGATCACCAAAGCTTTTATCAAGGAAGTCTTGAACAGAACTTTGTTCCACAGTTGCATAAGCCACTTCTTCTGGAGAGGTTGCTTCAGCATCGCCTTGGCTTTCATCAACGACTTCTTCTTGTCCACGGTTACGGAAATAATCTACTGCTGCTTTAGTTCCGATTGCACCAACAGCAGCGACTCCTGAACCTACCAGAACATTGCGAAGGAGGTTATTTCTATTACTCATCGTTTCTCCTCATGAATAAAAGACACCGTGGTCAATAGTATCATTACTAGTCTTCACGGTTAAATTTATTGATTTTTTTAATACATACGAGAACGTATGATTTTTTTCTTGAAAATTAGACCGTTTTACTATTCAGTTTCGGCTTTTACAGCCTTTGCTTTGACCCTCTGGGATACCAACTCAGCTGCCAACTGTATCGCTGCTTTCATACTCGTCGGATCAGCAATTCCCTGACCCGCAATATCAAACGCCGTCCCGTGATCCGGTGAGGTGCGAATGAAAGGAAGACCAATAGAAGTATTGACAGCTCTATCAAATGCCATCAGCTTTACGGGTATTAAGCCTTGGTCATGGTACAGTGCAAGGTACGCATCGGCGGCTTTTGAAGGCTCAATGCTACCATACCAAGCTTGACCCGGCTTGACCCACATTGTATCCGGTGGAATTGGACCTTCTAATTGTAAGTTTGGGCGTTTTTTACGTTCTTGCTCTATCCAAGGAATTAACCAATCTTGTTCTTCTTGTCCTAATTGTCCTTGTTCGCCACTGTGTGGGTTCAAACCTGCGATCGCTATCCTTGCTCTTTGTAATCCAAAATCTTTCTCCAAGCACTCTACCAGTAAATCAAGTTTTTCTGTCATCAACTGCGGTGTCAGTACTTGGGTAACTTGACTTAAAGGAATATGTGTGGTAACAAGCAGTGTGCGGAGTGTCCAGTCACTGTGGGGCGATCGCGCTACAAATAACATTCCCACACGTTTTGCGCCCGATTTTTCGGCTAAAAGTTCTGTTTGACCTGGATAATTATACCCCGCCGCCTTCCAGGCTGATTTGGCGATGGGGCCTGTGACGATAGCATCAAATTGTCCTGTAAGCGTGGAGGCGATAGCTGTTTCCATATAGGCAAAGCTAGCCGCACCACTTGCCGCATTACCCGTCCCGATGATAATTTCACTCTGTATGTGCTTGTCTAACGGCACATCCAGTATTGAGAGCTTTGTTGGATTTGCTAGAGGCTCAGAGTTTTTGGTTTTCAGTTTGGTATAAGTCTCTACTAGTAAATCCCGGTTACCTACCACTGTCACGTCACAGCTTTTGCTAACTTCCGGGTCTGTGAGAGCTTTCAAAATCACTTCTGATCCAATTCCGGCTGGATCTCCCAAAGTGAGTGCCAAGCGTGGGCGATTCTCTACTTGTGATGTTATTTTTTTTTCATGAAATTTGTACATACAGACAATTGTACAAGCAATATAGCTTTACAATATTTTACATGTATCTAATACTATGGCAGCTCTTTCAGGCTCTGGTAGACTTAACTTAATTAAACAATTTGCAAAGGAGAATTGCACTAATGAGTGGTGAAATTTTAAATGCAGCTCTGTTGTCGTTCGGTTTAATCTTTGTAGGCTGGGCTTTGGGTGAGTTGTTGCTCAAAGTTCAGGGTGGAGAAGAGGAATCCCTTTAGGGAGACGTTCATTGAGGCGAGAGGCTATATTAGAGTCTCTCTGTCTCACAGGCTTGTTCGAGGAAGGTAAACTTTTGTTTGCATAGATGATTCTGATAAGATTTTATTCATAAAAGTTTAAATTTTGTAAAAAGCTCTCATGACATTATTAATAATTGGTGCCACTGGCACCTTAGGAAGACAAGTGGCTCGTCGTGCGATCGATGAAGGGTATAAAGTCCGCTGTCTTGTCCGGAGTGCCAAGAAAGCCACATTTCTAAAAGAATGGGGTGCAGAACTCGTCCCGGGAGATTTGTGTTACCCTCAGACACTAACAGCAGCACTTGAAGGTGTTACAGCAGTCATTGATGTGTCAACATCTCGTCCTACAGATTCACGCAGTATCAGACAAGTGGATTGGGAGGGCAAGGTATCTTTGATACAAGCGTCTGTTGCTGCGGGTGTAGAGCGTTTTATCTTTTTCTCTATATTGGATGTCGAAAAGTATCCGGAAGTACCGCTGATGGAAATCAAGCGGTGTACAGAACTATTTTTGGCTGAATCTGGTTTAAATTACACCATATTGCGTCTGGCTGGCTTTATGCAAGGCTTGATTGGTCAATATGGAATTCCCATATTGGAAGGACAGCCTGTTTGGGTAACAGGTGAGTCTTCTCCCATTGCCTATATGGATACTCAGGATATTGCTAAGTTTGCCATCCGCGCCTTGAAGGTTCCAGAAACTCAAAAGCAAACTTTTCCGGTGGTGGGAACTCGTGCTTGGAGTGCAGAGGAAATCATTAGCCTGTGTGAACGTTTGTCTGGAAAAGAAGCGCGGGTCACACGGATGCCAATCAACTTACTGCGTACCATACGCCACATCATACGCTTTTTTCAGTGGGGCTGGAACGTAGCAGACAGACTTACCTTTACAGAAGTACTGGCAAGTGGTAGACCACTAAACGCGCCAATGGAAGAAGTTTACAAGGTCTTTGGATTAGATCCAAATGAAACCACTACCTTAGAAAGTTACCTGCAAGAGTACTTCAACCGAATTATGAAGAAACTCAAAGAGTTGGACTACGAGAAAACTCAGCCCAAAAAACAGAAACCGAAAAGGTCACCATTTAAAAAAGTTAACAGTTAATCATCATTAATGACAAATAGCAAAAGATAATGACTAAATCGTCCAAAATGTGTCACGATTAACGTAATAAAGCACGTCGCCAATACTTGGATATTTGAGTGTGCCCAAAGCAGGCATTATCTACAATGACGTTAAGCCGATAGCGGGTCGAATCGCTATCGAACTAAAAGACAAGTTCACCGCTGCAGGGTGGGATGTCTGCATCACATCAGCCGTAGGTGGAATATTGGGTTATTCTACTCCCGACAGTCCCGTATGCCACACCCCAATCGAGGGACTAACACCGCCTGGATTTGATTCAGAAATGAAGTTTGCGGTGGTGTTAGGTGGAGATGGTACAGTTCTGGCTGCTTCTCGTTTGGTAGCCCCCTGTGGTATCCCAATGTTAACGGTGAATACTGGTCACATGGGGTTTTTGACAGAAACTTACCTCAATCAATTGCCTCAAGCAATAGAAAAGTTGCTCTTGGGTCATTATGAAATTGAGGAAAGAGCGATGCTCACTATCAAGGTTTTCCGGGGAGATTCTATCCTATGGGAAGCTCTGTGCTTAAATGAAATGGTGCTGCATCGGGAACCATTGACCTCTATGTGCCATTTTGAAATAGCAATTGGTCGGCATGCGCCAGTGGACATTGCAGCCGATGGTGTGATTATATCTACGCCGACTGGTTCTACAGCATATTCGTTGAGTGCTGGTGGTCCGGTCGTGACTCCTGGTGTACCTGTGTTGCAGCTTGTACCCATCTGTCCCCACTCTCTAGCCTCAAGGGCGTTGGTGTTTCCAGATACTGAGCCAGTAAAGATCTACCCAGTAAATACTCCTCGGCTGGTCATGGTCGTGGATGGTAACGGAGGGTGCTATGTTATGCCAGAGGATAAGGTTCATTTAGAGAAATCCCACTACTGCGCCCGGTTCATTCGCCTGCAACCGCCAGAGTTTTTCCGGATTTTACGAGAAAAACTGGGTTGGGGTTTACCACACATTGCTAAACCTACCTCTGTGGAATTACCATAGCGGGATTTTAGATTTTGGATGAGTTAGCGGTTGGTTGTTCAAATGTACTACTAGTCACTATTGATGATTTCTTCTTTAGGTTCAGGAGCAATGCCAGCCAGATTCTAAATTAGTGATTAAAATGACTGTATCTGTTGATTCCTATGGCTGATACTTATACGTGCTAAAACATGGTATGTGGACAGCGTGTCAAGTCAGGATTGATGCGTCACCAAAAACCCGTAACGTGCATTTCTACCAACCAAAATCTAAATCCAAAATCTAAAATCGAACATCCAAAATTAATATGACGCTTGCTCATAACCCTTGTGTTTTGCTGATTGAAAGCGACGAGAGCCTAGCAAATCAGCTTGCTTTTGATTTGAAAGAAGCTGGTTATGACCCCATCGTGGCTCATGATGGGACAAATGGTATACAATACAGCCGCGATCGCGAGCCAGCTTTAGTAGTGATTGACCGAATGCTAGCAGGAGAATCAGGACTCTCGCTGTGTAAAAATTTCAGAACCACTGGAATGCGATCGCCTGTCCTAGTGCTGATGGCAAGGGATACTGTTGATGATCGTGTAGCTTGCTTAGAAGCAGGAGCTGACGATTACTTTCTTAAGCCTTACCGCGCCGAGGACTTTTTGAACCTGGTTCGCCTATACTTAAAGCCTGATATCGATACTTCCGAGCAGTTGCGTTTTGGCGACCTAGTATTAGATATAGCAACCCGCCGCGCCATACTCAATGGACGGGCAATTGACTTAACAATGAAGGAATTTGAATTGCTCAAGTATCTGATGGAACATCCCCGTGAGGTATTAACCCGCGAACAAATTTTGGAAAATGTTTGGGGTTACGACTTTATGGGCGAGTCGAATGTGATTGAAGTGTACATTCGCTACTTGCGACTGAAAATAGAAGATGAAGGTCAAAAGCGCCTCATTCAAACTGTGCGGGGTGTGGGTTACGTATTAAGGGAAACTTGAACAGGAGTGGGCGAGATCGGGGGAGATTGGGGAGAATGATAAATTATGAGTGCTGAATCATGAATTATGAAATAATAGAGAGCCTCTAGTTTTAGAATTTATCATTCATAATTTTTTTGACTAATGAGAAAAGTGCTATGATTAGTCGGTTATATTTGCTGTCAATAATTTTGGGCATTTTGCTAGCGGGCTGTTCACCTCCAACACCAGCAGTTCCTCCCTCTGTTACGCCTACTCAAGCTCAAGCACCAATGTATTCGGATAGACCACTTACGACGAATGCGGGTCAACAACTACCGATTTCAGCTGTGGCGATTGTTCCTGATGGGACAAAAATTCAATTAGAAGTAGCGCGGACACCCCAACAGCAAGCTATGGGGTTGATGCATCGACCTACTTTGCCACAGAATCGGGGAATGTTGTTTTCTTTTCCATCACCGTTCCCAGCCAGTTTCTGGATGAAGAATGTACCCGTACCACTGGATATGGTTTTTATGCGCGATGGGATAGTGCAGTATATTGCTGCTTCCGCACCTCCGTGCAATAGCGATCCTTGTCCCACCTATGGTCCCCAAACACCAATTAACCAAGTGATTGAACTGCGTTCTGGACGAGCGACGGAGTTGGGTTTAAAGGTTGGCTCTCGTGTCAAAATTGAATTCTTAGACTCCAGTTCTTCGCGGAAATAAAAATTTGGGTCTTTCCTACATCCAAACTTTAACATAACATTGCTTTTGTAATATTTCTATAAAAACTGATTACCTAGTCTGGTAAAAAAGTTTATTCTGAGGCTAGTATTTAATACAGTACTGATTGCCAGAAGCCTTGTTGTTCCGAGACTGGACAGCAGATTTTATAGTAGATAACAAAAAATCTTCCTTTTGACATACGTGTAAAGAGTAGTCGATAAGGGAGGATAAGCTAAGGAATATTCCTTATTACAGTTGTAGTTAACTATAGCACTGAAGTACAAAGAATAAAGCCAGCTTTACCTGGGGATTGTGCTGCTTAAGACTGGATAAGACAACTGCCGCTATTCTCTATTTTTTCATAAAACGCTTTTTTTAAAGAACACCAGACAAACTTTGCTGGGGCATCTACCTAGTACAAGCACTGTAACAGGTGAAAGATTCGCTACTTGCAATGAGTCAAAAATGGTGAACTGAAATATAAAGTACACAATATATTAGGAAGTGGAATATAAAATGTCACCATCAACGTATTCTAGATTTATTCACTTTTTGCAGGAAGATTTGGCAATTTCCGCAGCTTCCATTGCAGTCGCTCTTCGTCACCGAGAGCAAGATCCTGGTCCTTTGCCGATGATTCTTTGGCAATATGGGTTGATTAGCCTAGAACAGTTAGAACAAATATATGATTGGCTGGAAACAGCATAGGAATGATTAGCTCATTCGGGAGAATCGAACTATGCTACATAGACTGGGACTCAGCCTTTTACAAAGGCTAATGTGTGAAATAAAAAAGATAAAATTTACTTATAAAAAGAGCGAGTTGATAATTCAACTCGCTTTATTATTAGCATGAACTACTAACCAATGCGGTTCAGATAAGATTGTTTTTAGGCGAGATACATATGTCCAGGCGTCCCATGCACTCAATGTTTATGAAAAAAACACAGATGTAGGCGTCCTCTGGGCGTCTACATCTGTGTTTCCAAATATCTTTAAACCAGAATGAGTGCAAGAAGTCTACTCATGGAATAGTCACAAATAACCGTTAACTGAACCGTATTGAATGAACCACTAACGACTCACTAGCTCCATGAAAAATCTGGGATTTCGGGAGTGGGGAGTCGGGAAAATGCTGCCTAAATCTCGACTCAGCACTCCTGTGTCCTTACTCACGATTTCCTATTCTCGTTAACTAATTTGCCTAAAACTTGCCCAATTATAAGGTTAGTGTCAGGCAAAACTTAGGTTGCCTTTCTTCATCAGTCGGGAGCAGCAACATCCTCAGTGTTTAGATGATTGAGCGACCAACGGTGATCAATCTCAACAGAGGAAGACTGGCAAATTTCTTCCAATTGCTTTTGTTGTACAACTGCTTTACGCAGGCTAATAATAAGCTGATTCACCTGATGCCGCAAATCCGGATTGTTGCTGACTGCTAGCATGGTTTGTCTCTCTAACAGTTGCAGTATCAGTTCGTAGTGGATAGGTGAAGGCAGAGGAATTTGCTCCATGAAGAAATTGATAATTAATTTTAGATTTTTGGATACGTCAGAAGTTCTTTGTCATTAAATGAATTGTTACATAGGCAAAAACTATTTGGCTAAAGCCTGAATTATGCGGGGGTTGAAGATTTGCCAAAAAGGTTGGCGATCGCTATTTCTGGATCTAGTTGTGTTACCAGAGACTCTCCAATGAGGACAGCGGATGCTCCTGCTTGTTCTATCAATGTCAGATCATCGGGAGTCTGTAATCCTGACTCGCTCACAACCACAATGTTCCTTTGCTGCAATTCCTTTACCCTTGCTGCCAACAGTTCGCAAGTTGTTTGTACATTCACAGAGAAATCTTCCAAGTTGCGATTATTAATACCCACCAGTGATACGCTATCTATAGCTAATACACGGTCAAGTTCTGCTAAGGTATGGACTTCAATTAAAGCTACCATTTTCAAGGTTTTGGCAATTTTGACGAAGTATTGCAAATCTTGATCACTAAGTATAGCCGCAATCAACAAGACAGCATCCGCACCTCGAACACGAGCCATGTACATTTGGTAGGGATAAATGACAAAATCCTTGCATAATAAGGGTAAATCTACTTTGGCGCGTACCCGGGCTAAGTTTTCAAAGCTGCCAGAGAAGAACTTTTCATCAGTGAGAACCGAAAGACAACTCGCACCACCTTTTTGATACTTTAACGCAATCTCCACAGGCTCAAAATCTTCTCGTAAAATTCCTTTACTGGGAGAGGCTTTTTTGACTTCAGCAATCAAAGCTGGCTTTGTTTTGCCTTGCCGCAAAGCTGTCACAAAATCAAGGGGAAGAGGTGCTTCAAGCGCTTGACGCTGCAACTCCTGCAAAGACAGCTTTTCCCGCATTTGGTCAACTTCTTCTTCCTTATGCCAAACAATTTCTTCTAAAATGTTGTTTGGCTGGGCATCAGGTATGGCGACCTGATACCGCATTGTGGATACAGCAACAGCTGGGTTAGGTCTACGGCGACGGATTTGCATAATTTGGTTAAGAGTCATTAATTGTAGAGACACGCTGTCATTAATTGTAGAGACGTGCCATGGCACGTCTCTACATTTGTCACATACAAAGGACAAATGACTAAGAGGCAATTGCTCGTTTGTAGGCTTCATCTAGTACTTCGGAAAGTGTTGGATGAGCATGAACCAAATGAGCGAGGGTGTGGACAGACTGGCGGTTAGCGATCGCAGCTGAGGCTTCGTGAATTAAATCTGAGGCGTGTATGCCAAAGATGTGGACGCCTAAAACTTCGCCTGTGTCTTTGCGATAGACAACCTTTGCCATGCCGTCAGCTTCACCTTCTGCCAAAGCTTTAGAATTCCCTTTGAAGTAACTCTTTGTCGTTCCTACTTCAAATCCCTCGGCGCTGCCTTTTTCCTTCGCTGCGGATTCGGTCATACCCACGTAGCTGATTTCTGGGTGGGTAAACGCTGCTGCGGGGATACTGTGATAGTCTACTTCCTTGTGCCGTCCACAAATATTTTCTACTGCGATGATACCTTGAGCAGAAGCAGCGTGTGCCAGCATCATTTTGCCGTTAGCGTCACCAATTGCCCACAAATGGGGAACCGCTTCACCTGCTGATAGCACTCCCATGCTGTCGTTCACCGGGATAAACTTCCGACGGTCAAGTTCCACACCCACAGACTCCAAACCCAGATTTTGTGTCGCTGGGATGCGTCCTGTTGCAACCAGACAAGCATCTACCTCCAACACGTCTACGTCTTCTTTTGTTTTGAAGTCGGCTAACTCAATAACCACGGGTGAACCGGGGATGACTTTCTTCGCGTATATCCCCACATACGTTTCAATATCGCGCTTAGTAATCAGAACCCGTTCGGCAAGTTTGGCAATGTCGCGGTCAAATCCTGGCATCAGCTGATCGAGGGCTTCTATCATGGTGATTTCACACCCCAAGGCTGAGTAAACATCAGAAAATTCTAAGCCGATATAGCCACTCCCAACAATTGCCACCCAATCTGGCAGCCATTCCAGTTTGACACCTTGGTCACTGGTGAAGACAGTTTTGCCATCAATTTCAATACCCGGAGGAATGAAGGGTACAGAACCGGGGGAAAGAATAATATCTTTGGCTGTAATAGTTTTTTCGCCGCGCTCTGTTGTGAAGGAGACTTTTTGTATGCCTGCTATCTTACCCCAACCTCGGATGATATCAACTCCCAAACGCTTGAGGCTGTTGGTCAAGTCACCTTGTATTTTAGCTACGAGATTGTTTGCATGCTCGGCGATCGCCTGTCGATCAAACCCCACGCTTCCCAGTTGAATTCCTAGCGACTTGAGGTGATGGGCATCGCGTAATTCCCGCACACGTCCAGATGCCGCCAGCAGTGCTTTAGATGGTATGCAGCCCCGGTTGACACAGGTTCCGCCCATGTCTGCTGCTTCGATAATGGCTGTTTTCAAACCACAGCTAACGGCGTGTAAGGCAGCACCGTGTCCGCCTACTCCAGCGCCTATAATCACTAAATCGTAATCAAACCCATGACTCACGTTAGTTTCCCCGTGTGCTTCGCCTATTTATTCTTAACTGACCAAGCAATCAGTGCAAGTCCCTTAATTGTAGGCTGTTGCCAAATCAATTTTATGATTTAGGCTACCAGCGAATGAATATAGATGCTCGTGAGTCCTTATTGTAGCCTAAAATACTAGTGACACTTATTTAAAAATCTAAGTATAAAAAATACAGACTACATACTATTATGTCAACTGAGCCGCGTCCTTCTTTAGAAAAACTACTGGATCGCTTGGATCATGTGCAAACCCAACGATTGCTGCAAGAACTTGTGGCAAAGCATCCAGAACTGATGGAAGAAATTTCGCACCATGTGAACCTAGTAACTACAGCAGCACCAGTTCGCCGCAATACCGTTGATCCGGCTCCTTATCGGCAACAGGTTCGGCAGATTCTCAGAAATGCGTTACGCTACTGGGAAGACGGGTACGATGATGACCCCATTGCCGAAGAATTGCTCAGTTTAGTGCAATCTGCTGTGGATTTTTGTGAACGAGGAGATGGAAATAGCACCCTAGTTATTCTGGAGGCGATCGCCTCTGCTTGTGTGGAAAATTGGGAAGATGTAGCTGACTACGGTGCTGATAACGAAGAGATTGTAACGGCATTGAATGAAGCTTGGGCTGAGGCAATTCTCACTGCTGAACTCACACCGGAAGAAAAAACCGATATCCAGGTCAAGTTAGAAAGTTGGCAGGACGAGTGGGATGCTGATTTTGGACTAGCACTAGAGGCGTTGCACCAAGGCTGGGATTACCCTCCACTGGTGCGGGTTTTTCAAGGTAATATCACATCAGAGGGAGCATGGGAGGGAGAAGCGCCAGATTACGCTGATGATTTGGCAATGATTCGGTTGAAAATTCTGGAACGTCAGGAACGTTACCAAGAATACCTGTATCTGGCACAAGCGGAAGGGCAAACGCAACAATATCTGACAATGCTTGGTCAATTAGGTCAAGTTGAGGAAGCAATTGACGCAGCACAAACCCAAATGTCCTCAATGGAGGAAGCCTTTGCCTTAGCTAAAACACTGCAAGAACAGGAGGGATTGCAGCAAGCATTACATATTGCTGAGATGGGATTGAAATTACCGGGGAATTGCCAGTACGACTTTGGAACCTGGACAAGTGATTTGGCTGAAGGGTTGGGAGACAAGCCAGCAGCTTTATCTGCCAAAAAAGCAGCTTTCCTAGCTTTACCTTCCTTTGCAGACTACCAGAAAATAGAGGACTTGGCTGGGGAAAGCTGGGCAAGTGTCAAAACAGAACTGTTGGAAAGACTTCACACCTATGGAGGTTGGGGAACAGAAGAGGCGAAGGTTGATATATTCTTGCATGAGGGGTTAATTGACGATGCCATAGCCACCGTCACCGAACTCAGTTCTTATCATTCAACAGTCATTTACCGAGTGATGGACGCTGCAATACCTCACAACCCTGATTGGGTGATTGCAAATGCCCTTCGCCGTGCCGAGTCAATTATGGATGCAGGTAAAGCAGAATACTACCACCACGCAATTGAGTGGCTCAAAAAAGTCCGCGCTGCTTACTTAGAATCTGGGAGGAAAGCAGACTGGTCTAAATATCGGGCAGAATTGGTGCAGAGTCACGCCCGTAAACGTAAGCTGATGGAGTTGTTCAAGCAACGGGGTATGGAGTGACCAGTGAACAGTGAACAGTGAACAGTGACCAGTGACCAGTGAACAGTGAACAGTGAACAGTGAACAGTGAACAGTGAACAGTGAACAGTGAACAGTGACCAGTGAACAGTGAACAGTGAACAGTGAACGGAAAGGCTGGTAACTGATAACTGATAACTGATAACTGTTTAGTGATCTAGTTGTCCCTAACTTTCCAATCTACGCGATCGCCTGATGAAGCGGGAAGCCCAAAAGACGAATAAAACCGTCCCTAAGTTGAGTTGAAATTGGAAGCCCCAAGACGACTCGAAGTAAGTTGGGGTACTTCACTCTCATACCAAGTTAAGCTAAAACTAATATGACATACAGCATCATGAGGGTTTAATCGTGTTAAGTGGCATTAAACAGCAAGTGGTCGTTGGCAAAGATGGCAAAATCGAGATTCAAAAATCTGAGTTAGCAGAAGGAACTGTTGTTGAAGTGATTGTTTTAGTTACAAAAGATGTTGATGAAACAAATACTAACCAATCTATTCAACAAGATGAGACAGAGTATTTACTGTCTACTGAAGCCAATCGTTACCACTTGATGACTGCTATCCAAAACATTGAAACAAAAACCAACTTGGTCAGTTTTACACCTGAGGAATGGAATGAAGAATATAACATTCGCTCCTGAGGCATTTGAACAATTCAACGACTGGACAACACAAGATAAAAAAATTCATCGCAAGATCATCACCCTGATTAACGATATTCTTCGTCAACCATTTATTGGACTTGGCAAACCTGAACCTCTAAAGCATGAACTTAGCGGATATTGGTCACGACGAATTACAGATGAACATCGTTTAGTATATAAAGTGACTGAAACTGAAATTATCATTTTGAGTTGTCGATTTCACTATGATGACTGAAGCAGTTTGCGATCGCCTTACGGCGTGCGCTCCGCGCAATCGCTCTATTAGGAAACCGCACTTTGCACCATCACCTTTGAAACCTAATGGTGCGATCGCTATAAGTCTTATGGACGATTATCAGAACCTCACCCATGAGTATCAATCACTCATCCACGAGTATCAAACACTCTTCCGCCAAGGGTTAGAAACTCAAGGCTGCATAGCAAAAGTCCTCTCAACAGGACTAGACGAAGAGAAAATCATGCCAGAATGACAGTATGCTTGCTCAAATTGAGATGCTCTATATGCAACGTGACATAATCCTTTCAACTCTAAAGCAACATCAAACTGAGTTGAAAAAGTTGGGTGTGCGATCTTTAGCATTGTTTGGTTCTGTAGCACGAGATGAAGCAACACCCACTAGTGATGTTGATATTTTGGTTGAGTTTGAACCTCCAGTCACCTTTGATCACTACATGGATGTGAAATTTTATCTAGAGGATCATTTGGGAAGAAAAGTAGATTTGGTCAGATGGAAATCACTCAAGCCTCAAATTCGAGCATCGATAGAACAAGAGGCGATTACAGTTATCAGTTATCAGTGACCAGTGAACAGTGAACAGTGAACAGTTTGGTATATGAGAAGGCGTATAAGTTTGCTATCAGGATTGTAAATGCTTATAAATATTTGACTCAAGAGAAAAAAGAATTTATTTTATCAAAACAATTAATTAGAAGTGGAACATCAATTGGAGCGAATATAGCGGAGGCAAATGGAGCAATATCACAAGCAGAATTTTCTGCAAAAATTTCTATTGCTTACAAAGAATGTCTTGAAACTAAGTATTGGTTGTCCCTGTTAAAAGACACAGGGTATATTGATGACAAAGCATTTAACAGTATCTATGAAAATGCCGAAGAGATATCAAAAATCCTTTTCTCAATCCTCAAGAAAACTAGAATCTCTGATAACTAATAAATGGTCACTGGTAACTGATAACTGGTAACTGATAACTGGTCACTGGTCACTGATAACGAAGCTGCAATAAATATTTAGAACATTCTGAAACGCTTAAATGTTAAACTTTACAAGTCTCGATGCGAGAGAAGAGACCAACCAATGCGAGAGAAGAAACACTCATAACCATAACCAAACCCCAAGGAAGGGAGGTGTCCTTTTGGGGCAGTTATATTAAAAGTTATCATCTCATAAGAGATCCAGTTTTCCTTAACTCTCCAACCCACGCGATCGCCTAATTTTTTCCAGGCTTCCTGATCATACTTGTCGTCGGGCTTGCCGCCGACACTAAGATAAATTTTCTTCTGAATGCTGAAGCCAAAGCGTCCATTGCTGTACTTTACCCATAGTTGGTCAATTGTGCGGAGGTCAGTGCAGGGAAAGTTTAAGAGTTCTTTATCCTTTATCCAGTCATTTTCCTTGCGACCTACAGCCTGTAGCACCACTAGATAGGTTTTATAGTCAGCTTCTTTCCACTTTCCTGCTGCTAGTAAATCTCGCAGCTTAGTGTAGTTTAAGCCTTTTTCACTTTTGAGGTCATCACCTGAATCATCTGTTTTATTTTGCCCAGTGTTTTGAGTTTGATTTTGTGGGATCACCTTCACTCTTGTCTTTGGCTTTATCCCAGTAATACCCCAAATCAGTTTATCCATTGCAGGAGTATAAACACGTGTCTGTTCCCGAAAATCAACCCAAGTCATACCTTTAAGAAAAATTGGAAGTTGAGGCTGCTGTGGAGCATCAGAAAGCAGCACAGGAATAACAGGACACTGTCGTCTGTGAAATTCACTTAGAAAGCTATATATTTCTTGACTTTGCCAAGGACCAATCCCACTCTTACCAACAAAAACTGCTGCTGACTTTATGTGAGCAATCTGCCTTTCTAGTTCCGGCTGCCAAGGAAAACCAGGTCGTAACTCCCAATCATCTAGCCAAGGTTCAATATTATGTTCATCCTTTAATTGCTCTGCAATTTTTATGACTGCTTCCTTATCTTCGCTATTGTGGCAAAGGAAGACATCGAATTGAGGTTGAGCATCACTCATCAGTGCTTCTCGGGATTTTTCAGTACTTTGATATCGCCTGGTGCAAAGTCGCCCATCTCTGGGTGCTGCAAGACTCGCTGCATAGCATCGACATCCATAACAGCCCCAGCCAACGGGTTTAAGCCAGGTTCTTACTCACTAACTCCTATTAGTAATGCAACTTTCGCCATGTTTTCCTGCTTAAGGGTTGGTAAGTTCCTGTATTGCCTTGACTGCTGCTTCTAACTCTTGACGACTGCTAGCTTTTATCTTAACTTTCTTGCCGTTTGCTTCTGCTTCTACCTCAATGGCTTTGTTGCCCAAGCGATCGCTCAAAAACCCCCAAACTTGCTTCACATTGTCCGGCTTGACAAAAGTTATCAACTGACCTACTACCCAGGCTGTCATCGACTTGGTTCCCTCTAGCGTGTTGGGGTCAACCACTCGGTCAACTGCTTCCACTTCATCCAAGTCTTTCATCTGTGATAGCAGCTTTTGGACTTCCTGATCTTTTTCTTCGGCATCCAAGTCTGGACTGGTAAAACTAATGGTTAGTTTAACGTCTGCTGTATCTGCCATAATGCTAATTTTGTTGTGAATAATATTTACGCTTGCGAAAATTCTACTGTATGTACATACCAATCAAACAGTAGACACTTCCGGAAATTTAGGAACTAAAGAAGGGCAGCTCATGAAACCACTAAAGCGAATTACATTCAACCCAGAAGTCATGGGTGGCAAACCTTGTATACGGGGTATGCGTGTTACTGTAGGTACAATTGTCGGTTTAATGGCAGCAGGACATACGCCAGAAGATATTCTTCAGGCTTACCCCTACCTAGAACATGAAGATATTTATGAAGCCCTTGCTTATGCTGCATGGCGTGTAGAAGAAATTGAAGTACCGCTTGCTTCTGCATGAAGATTTTAATTGATATGAATCTTTCTCCTAGCTGGGTTCCAGTGTTGGAAAGTGTCGGTATTGAGGCTGTCCACTCGTCAAAAGTTGGTGAGCCTGGTGCTACAGACAAGATCATCATCGCATGGGCAGTTACGCATAGATATATTGTTTTCACCCATGACTTAGATTTTGGTACATTGCTAGCAACAACTCAAGCAGATGCACCTAGTGTCATTCAAGTGCGCTCACAAGATATTCTCCCAGCTAAGTTAGGTGATTTAGTTATTAATGCTTTACGTCAATTTCACCAGGAATTAGAAATGGGCGCTTTAGTCACAGTGGATGAAGCAAAGGCTAAGGCAAGAATATTACCAATCTAGTCTCCATCTTAGAGATATTATTGAACGGAGAGAGAGGGATTCGAACCCTCGTTGAAGTTGCCCCCAAACAGCATTTCCAGTGCTGCGCCTTCAACCACTCGGCCATCTCTCCTTGGGTCACGATTTACGATTGTAGAATGAAATCAATTAAACTGCAACTAAATTTAAGCTAAAATCCCAAATCAAAATCCAAAATACAGATGTCCGAGACATACACTGTTAAAGTTCATGATTGCACAAAGTGCAGCGCCGTTGGCGCAGCGTCTCCGCCAGGAGAAGGCGAACGCGCTAAAGGCATAGTACACACCATACAAGTCCCCGACGACCGCTACATCCTACATACAGCCGAAAAACAAGGGGTGGAACTGCCATTTTTATGTCGAAATGGGGCTTGCACCACTTGTGCGGTGCGGGTGCTGTCGGGAGAAATTTACCAACCGGAAGCGATCGGACTGTCGCCAGAGTTGCAGAAAAAAGGTTATGCTCTGTTGTGCGTCAGTTATGCCCGTTCCGATTTGGAGGTGGAGACACAGGACGAAGATGAAGTCTACGAACTCCAGTTTGGGCGCTTTTTTGCTAAAGGTAAAGTGCGAGCAGGTTTGCCGTTAGACGAAGATTAGTAGGATTGGGTAGTGGTTAGTGGTTAGTGGTTAGTGGTGAATGAAACAACTAACTACTATCTACTAACGACTAACGACTAACACTTAACCAATGAGTAAATTTGCAATTCTATTGTGTTTATTACTACTAGTTGCTTGCCAACCCCAAAAAAAGCCTGAAGAAAGTACGCAGGTGCTTTCTAAAGTCGCACAGGTGGTGAGTGGGCAAACTTTGGAGGTCGTAGGACTAGGCAATCAACCAAGTTTAATTTCTCAAGTACGCTTACTGAGTATTGATGCACCAGATTTGCAGCAGCGTCCTTGGGGAGATGCAGCAAAGCAACGCTTGGAAGCGCTGATTGGAGAACAGCCTGTCATGCTGGAGTTTGATGTGCAAATGCAAGACAAATTCGGGCGAACTCTGGCTTATGCGTGGAAAAATGGGGTTTTGTTGAATGAACAGTTAGTCAAAGAAGGGTATGCTTTGTTTGTGGGGCGATCGCCCAACCACAAATATGACCAACGTTTAGAACGTGCCCAACAATGGGCTAGACTCATGGGACAAGGAATTTGGAATCCAGAAAAACCTATGCGCTTGACTCCCGGTGAGTTTCGCCGTCAGTATCGTTAGCAGGGGTAGACTAATGTAGAGACGTAGCGTGCTACGTCTCTACAACTCATGACTAGTGATTAATGACTAATCTGCAAATTTTCCTAGATATTGCTACGGAAGCAGCGCTTGCTGCTGGTGCGGTGTTGCAAGGTTACTTGGGCCAGGTAGAAGATGCAGTTATTGAAAAAGGACGCCCTGGGGATTTGGTGACTGCTGCTGATAAAGCTGCGGAAGTTGTCATTTTAGATGTTTTACGTCGTCATTTTCCTGACCACTCTATCCTTGCTGAAGAATCAGGGAAACTAGGAAATCAAGATAATGAATACCTTTGGGCAATTGACCCCCTAGATGGGACAACTAACTTCGCCCACCAATACCCCTTTTTTGCTGTTTCTATTGGCTTGTTGATTCATGGTGTCCCGCAGGTTGGTGTCATTTATGACCCTTTCCACGATGAGTTATTCCGTGCGGCACAAGGTTTGGGAGCAACGCGCAACCGTCGCCCCATCAAAGTTTCCGACACTTCTGAACTGGGTAAAAGCCTTCTGGTTACGGGATTTGCCTACGACCGTCGGGAAACATCGGATAATAACTATGCGGAATTTTGTCACCTGACCCATCTGACTCAAGGTGTAAGGCGCAGTGGTTCAGCATCCCTAGATTTGGCTCATGTCGCCTGCGGTCGTCTTGATGGCTACTGGGAAAGAGGGATCGCTCCTTGGGATATTGCTGCTGGCGTGATTCTCTTACGAGAAGCAGGGGGAAAGGTGACTGCATACGATGGTAGTCCCTTAAATATTCCCTCCGGCAGAATACTAGCAACCAATGGTTATATTCATAACATCCTCAGTCAAGAACTAAAACAAGTTCCGCCGTTATCGGCGTGGGGGTAATTACGGTGTTAAATTGATAGCTATTTCTCAGAAGCAAAGTAAACTAGAAAAATCCAATGGCTTCTTTGGTGCAACACCGTTATATGTCTTTCAAGTTAGACCGTGGACTTTTTAAATATGATTTCATAGACTATCACGCAGTTTTATGCGTTCCAGTTGATGCAGATATCAAGGATATTCGTAAACGCTATCTCAAAATAGCCCGTCGTCTGCATCCTGATATCTGTGTTGCTCAAAGTGATGCTGAAAAACAACTCGCAGGTGAATTGTTGTCTAAGCTGGTTAATCCAGCCTATGAAAAACTGTCTAGGGAGAAAAATAGAACTGAATATATTGTAGTTTTGTCGCAAATGGGCAAGCGGCTAGTGCAAGAATCAGCATCGATGGAACTCTCCACCGATGTGGCAAAGCAATTAGCGAGTGCGCCCAATTACGACCATATTTATAAGAATGCGATCGCCAAAATTGCTGAAACTCAATATGACTCCTTGCAGAAAGTGCAACAGATTATTGCACTAGTCAGCGAGTTGAATTTGGTATACATAATGCGAAGCGCTGGCAAATTATCTACAGCGTCGCCACTCGTTGCTCAATCAAACATTCACACAACATCAACAGTTCATAAAGCACCTGCACCCCCACCATCACCGCCAACGCAAAAGGAAGACTCAGCTGTCCTTCAGTACATTCGTCGCGCCCAAGAGTTAATGGCAACAAATCAACTGACACAAGCTAGGGTAGAATTACAGGATGCCCTAAAGCTAGAGCCAAATAATAGTCGTTGCCATAGCTTGATCGGAGTGGTCTATTTGAAGCAAAATCTAACCACAACTGCAAAAGTTCACTTTGACCGCGCCCTGCAACTAGACCCCAAAGACCAATTAGCGTTGGAGGGGAAACGCAAAATTGAACAGATTACGGGGCATAAACCCAGTAGTGCGAAGCATACAGCAACGCCCAATACTGGGGGTAAGCAACCAGATAAATCTGGGGAGGGCGGTTTGTTTGGTGGTTTGTTTGGTGGGAAGAAAAAATAATGGTGTATCAACCACCAGTGGGAGCCAGGGATTTATTGCCCTTAGATGTGGCTCAAAAACACTGGATAGAAGATAGGTTACAGCAGGTGTTTCATCGTTGGGGATATCACAGAATTATTACCTCAACGCTAGAGCGTATGGATACGCTGATGGCGGGGGGAGCAATTCAACGATCTGCTGTCATTCAACTGCAAAATGCTGACAATGAAGATTTGGGGCTGCGTCCAGAACTGACAGCTTCCATTGCTCGCACAGCCGTTACACGCATGGCAGGTGTGACTTATCCGCAACGCCTGTACTACAATGCTAATGTTTTCCAACGGACAAGTGAGTTGAGGCACAACCGCCAGCAGGAATTTTATCAAGCTGGGGTGGAGTTGTTGGGCGGTGGCGGTAGCTTGGCTGATGCAGAAATTCTGCTGTTGGTGGCAGACTGTTTGCAAGCGTTGGGTTTGAGCCAATGGCATTTGATTTTAGGCGAAGCGGAAATTACCCGATCGCTCCTCAAAGCTTTTCCCCCTCATTTACAAGCAAAAGTCCGGAGTGCGATCGCCGACCTTGACCGTGTGACCATATATACTTTACCCTTGAGCGATGAACTAAGAGAACGCGCCAAAATCATGCTAGACTTGCGCGGAAATCCAGCTGATGTACTCCAAAAAGTCAGCAGTCTGGGTTTAGATCAGCCCCTACAAGCGGTTGTGGATAACCTCAAATCTCTAGTAGAATTACTAGAGAAATCAGTATCTAAGACAACACAAAGCAAAGCAAGAGGGGTAGAAATCATCCTAGACCTTGGCTTATTACAAACCTTTGATTACTACACAGGGATTGTATTTCAGGTTGTCAGTGACACTGATGGACAAGCGCGGGTTATTGGGCGGGGTGGTCGCTATGACCAGCTTTTAGGGCTTTATCATCCTAAAGGAGACAGTATACCGGGAATAGGTTTTGTACTCTTCTTGGAAGATTTACAACAAATTCTCTTATCTGCTCGGCAGTTACCACAAACGACCCCAGCGAGCAATTGGTTGATTGTACCAGAAACGCCAGATGCGTACACTGCTGCCTTTGCTTACGCCACAAAACTCCGAGACTCTACCCACTTGGTACGGGTAGAAATGGATTTGGGGGGACGAGAAGCAGATGAGATTCGCGAATATGCACGCGAACGTGATATTGCTCAAATTGCTTGGATCAAAGCCGATGCTTCAACAACAATTGAGTCATTAGTCATTAGTCATTAGTCATTAGTAAAAAACGAGGGACTAATGACTGCTGGACTAGTGACTCAGTATTATTGCTAGGCTAGATACAGCTGGCTAAACACAGCAATTTTGATCCAAGTAGAGGGGAAATATGCCACACACGATTGTGACTGATGTCTGTGAAGGCGTCGCTGATTGCGTAGACGCCTGTCCAGTAGCTTGCATTCATCAAGGTCCCAGCAAAAACGTCAAGGGAACCGATTGGTATTGGATTGACTTTGCCACCTGCATTGACTGTGGCATATGTATCCAAGTTTGTCCGGTAGAAGGGGCGATTGTCCCAGAAGAACGACCCGATTTACAAAAAACACCGTAGTATAAACGGTTAACGTCCTTTAAAAAACAGGCATTTCAAAACAGAACTTTGCCTGTTTTTCCAGTATCCGACAACCCACTTCAAGTTCCAGAAGCAACTAGTTTAACTGCTATATCTTTACTCGCAATCTACTTTGCTGCAAGCCGTAGAAGGAAAACAAAAGCTGCTTAATTTCAAATTCAGTAGCCCTTAAGATGAAAGTTAGGGCATAGGTTTTTTACCTGCAGCAATTCCCCGCAAGGGTTGTGAACGTTTTTTGTCGTGCAGCCTTCAAGGACAGCGCGGACTGGAAGTCCGCACTACGAACTAATGTTCATAAATTATTTGGGATTACTGTATGTCATTTTAATATTGGAACTGGATTTATCTTGGTATATAGTTATATCGTTTAATTTTGCCAAATAACTGTAGTTTAAAGTCACTATATTTTGTATTTATAACGTAGGCTATTATGTCTGATTCGCTCACTCATTCTTCTCCCCTTTTAGAAGTGAAAAATGTTCACGCTGGATACATCAAAGATGTAGATATCCTGCAAGGTGTGAATTTCCGAGTGGAAAGAGGGGAATTGGTAACAGTGATTGGTCCCAACGGTGCTGGTAAATCGACCTTAGCAAAAACCATTTTTGGGCTTTTGACTCCCCACACAGGCTCAATGACCTTCAATGGCGAGAATATTGTTGGACTAAAATCGAATCAAATTGTTCAGCGGGGAATGTGCTATGTACCGCAAATTGCCAATGTCTTCCCTTCTTTGAGCGTAGAAGAAAATTTAGAAATGGGCGCTTTTGTTCGCAATGTTCCTCTCAAACCGCTCAAAGATAAAATATATACTATGTTCTCCAGGCTTGGCGATCGCCGTCACCAACGCGCTGGAACCCTTTCAGGTGGCGAACGCCAAATGCTGGCGATGGGCAAAGCTTTGATGTTAGAACCTAGCTTACTGCTTTTAGATGAACCTTCAGCTGCTTTGTCTCCCATCCTAGTGACGCAAGTGTTTGAGCAGATTAAGCATATTAACCAAAGTGGTACAGCGATCGTACTGGTAGAGCAAAATGCCCGTAAAGCTTTGGAAATGGCTGATCGGGGTTACGTCCTAGAGTCAGGACGCGATGCTATCTCAGGTCTTGGTTTGGAATTGTTGAATAACCCCAAGGTAGGCGAACTGTACTTGGGAGCAGGGAAAACGCATTGAGGTAGATAGTCGTGAGTGGGTAGTCGTACTTTTTCACAACGACCAACGACCAACGACCAACTATCCACTAAACAATTAAAAGACTCTTAAATCGTTAGTTGCTAACTCTTGCATCCTTGCAGAAATTGATATGTTCCAGCTGACAACCGTTTGGTTGTTGACTGGATTCAGATTACTGGGATAGATTGATGAGTCGAAAGAATGGATTTGTAGGGCGTCGTAATTTTTTGAGGCATTGTGTTGCGGGGGTCGGAGGCTTTGCAATTGGAAATATCATACTTTGGAACACAAAGCAAGCTGTTGCTCTACCAGCTACAGTTGCTAATGCAAGTTCAGCAACTCCCATTCCAGTCTATCCGGACGCAGCTTTAGAACGATTACTGAATGGGAATCAACGATTTGTACATCAAAAGCGAAAATATCCCGACCAAACATTAGAGCGTCTGCAATTGGTTGCTAAAGGTCAATATCCTTTTGCGTCTATACTTGGTTGTGCAGATTCTAGAGTCCCTGCGGAAATTATTTTCGACCAGGGACTTGGGGATTTATTTGTCGTACGAGTTGCTGGTAATGTCGCCAGTGATATGGTGATAGGTAGCTTGGAATATGCTACAGCAATATTAGGTTCTCAACTGATTGTGGTTTTGGGTCATAGAAAATGTGGTGCTGTCGCGGAGGCGCTTCAAGAAGAAGCTGTTCCTGGCAGAATAGGCTTTGTTGTTGAAGGCATCAAACCAGCTGTAGAAAGAGTTAAGTTAAGAACAGGCGACATTAAGGAGAATGCAGTTGTCGGCAACATTCAATATCAGGCAGAAAAATTACAGGAAAGCTCAACGATTTTGGCTAAACTCATTCGCCAAGGCAAGCTAAAAATTGTTGGTGCTTGTTACGATATTGATACTGGTAAAGTATCTGTTGTTGCCTAATATTGCAGGCATTGAGTTAATAAATATCAAATTTTGGTAGCGATATTATTATGGAGGAGCTATATTTAGCCCCTCCGTTTCTATACAATCAAAGGCTATTATTTATACTAAAACTAAGTAATTTTACTGAATAAATATGTCAAGAACTAGCGCCATAGTAGTGGGGTGTGAGAAGATTGAATAATAAGGAACCGCAGATGAACGCAGATGGACGCAGATGGGAGTTAAATGAGATTACAGAAAAGATTATTGGTTGCGCGTTTACGGTAGGGAAAGGCTTGGGATGTGGGTTCTTGGAAAAGGTTTATGAGAATGCTTTGGCTTACGAGTTGCGACAGATTGGTTTGTTGGTAGAACAACAATATGATATTGAAGTGCAATACAAGGGGATTGTCGTTGGCAAATTTTTAGCTGATTTATTGGTAGAAAGGCGCGTTTTGGTGGAACTTAAAGCAGTTAGAGTTTTGGATGAAAACCACTTTGCACAGTGTCTTAACTACCTAAAAGCTACAGGTCTAAATGTATGTCTATTAATCAATTTTGGCAATCCAAAGGTAGAATTTAAACGTATCGTCCGAAATTTATAATTTTATCTGCGTCCATCTGCGGTTAAAAATTCTTTGTGATTCTCAAACTCCTGCCAGAACACTTGCAAACTATCTGCACTCACGCCGAAACGACCTACCCAGAGGAGTGCTGCGGTATAATATTGGGTTATCTGGCAAGTGAGGGCAAAACTGTGGTAAAAGTGATGCCAACAGAAAATGCCTGGAGTGCAGAAACAGCAGCAGATTTCCCTAGAGATGACACATTAGATTACAGCAAGAGGCAAAGGTATGCGATCGTCCGTTTTTTGCCAAGGCGTTTCTTTCAGAAACGCCTTCCCCGTTCCGAAGGAACGGGGCAACTGCACGGAGTGCAGTTGGGCAAAAGGACGCGCTTCGCGATCGCACCTCAAGTCATGTTGCAGGCACAAAAGGAAGCACGCGATTGTAAACTAAATATCATAGGAATTTATCACTCCCATACCGATCATCCAGCGATTCCCTCAGAATGCGATCGCCAGCTAGCTTGGCAGGAGTACTCCTACATCATTGTTTCCGTACAAAAAGGCAAAGCTAGTGACATCAAAAGTTGGCTTCTAGATGATAACCATCAGTTTCAGCAAGAAGCAATTGAAAAGTTAGGTTAAGAACCAGTCATACAAAAAGACACAAAGGGTATTGTTTTTCGGTAGGATTAAAAATCCGCTCTTCCTCATCAAACTGCTATGCTTAATCCCAATCTGGATGAAATCCAGCTAACAAAAGATGATTACGAACGTTACTCCCGTCACCTCATTTTGCCAGAAGTGGGACTGGAGGGACAAAAACGTCTAAAAGCTGCCAGTGTGCTATGTATCGGTACAGGTGGACTGGGTTCACCTCTGCTTTTGTATCTGGCGGCGGCGGGTATCGGACGCATCGGTATTGTTGATTTTGATATTGTCGATACTTCCAACCTGCAACGCCAAGTCATTCATGGCACATCTTGGGTGGGTAAACCTAAGATTGAATCTGCAAAGAATCGCATTCACGAGATTAATCCTGACTGTCAGGTTGACTTGTACGAAACTCGCCTGACTTCGGAAAATGCCCTCGATATTATTAAACCTTACGATATCGTGGTGGATGGTACCGATAACTTCCCCACACGGTATTTAGTCAACGATGCTTGCGTGTTGCTGAACAAGCCCAACGTCTACGGTTCCATTTTCCGTTTTGAAGGGCAAGCGACGGTATTTAACTACGAGGATGGACCGAATTATCGCGACCTTTACCCAGAACCACCACCACCAGGAATGGTTCCCTCTTGTGCAGAAGGTGGCGTACTAGGTGTTTTGTGCGGTATTATTGGCACGATCCAAGCTACCGAAACTGTCAAAATTATTATTGGACAAGGTAACACCTTAAGTGGGCGACTGCTGCTGTACAATGCCTTGGAAATGAAGTTCCGAGAGTTAAAGCTCCGTCCTAACCCAGTGCGCCCAGTCATTGAAAAGTTGATAGACTACGAACAATTCTGCGGTATCCCACAAGCTAAAGCACAAGAGGAGAAACAGCAGATGGAAATTTCAGAAATGACAGTGCAGGAGTTGAAGCAATTGCTGGATAGCGGTGCAGATGATTTTGTGCTGCTAGATGTCCGTAACCCGCATGAATATGAAATTGCCAAAATACCTGGTGCAGTCTTGGTACCGTTACCAGATATTGAAAACGGTCAAGGCGTTACTCAGGTGAAGGAATTGCTCAACGGTCATCGTCTAATTGCCCATTGTAAGATGGGTGGGCGTTCTGCAAAAGCCTTGGGAATTCTTAAGGAAGCGGGAATTGATGGTACGAATGTGAAGGGTGGTATTACCGCTTGGAGTAAGGAAATCGATCCGTCAGTGCCGACGTATTAATAAGGAACTGCATTTGAATTATGTAGAGACGCGCCATGGCGCGTCTCTACAATGCGTCTTTGCATAAGGTAAAATCTACTGAGCAAACCAGCAACGAATCAACTCCACTTGAAAGCGAAAGCCCTCACCAACTTCTTCAATCAACTCGCGTTGTAACAGCAGTTCAAAAGCGCTTTCCGATACATCAGGAAGTTGTTGCAACGTAGTACTTCTACTGACTATTGCCCCTTCCCCTTGTGCTGCCAACAAGCGCAGGATAACTAACCCAGCAGCGTCTACTTGGTTATTTTGAATATCTGCAAAGAAGAAACTGCCACTACTCAAAGCTTCTGGTACCGCCGCTTCCACGTCCGCCATAGTTGCCAGTCGGCGAACAGAGGGGTCTTGCTCGTTCTTGAGGGCGACAATTTCACCACACAGCAGTTGTACGAGGAAAGGGTGACACCGGGTGAGTTGCAGCACTCGCTTCACAGCGTCTGGTTCATAACGCAAGGTAAAATCTTTGACGGGATACTCAATTAATTGCCGCGCTTCGTCTTCTTTAAGGTAGGAGATATGTACAACTTGGACATTAATCAAGTAGCTAGCCCAGCGTTGATATTCTTCTATGGTATGCGAGCCAGCCAGCAGAACTTTGAAGCGGGGACGATGTTGTATGAGGTGACGCAGCATTCCCAGAACGTCTTGCTCATCAAAGCGTCCTTTGGTTATTGCGCTGTCTAGCACCTCGAACTCGTCTAGAGCAAGTAAAGCGGTATTTTGTCCTAGTGCGTGTTCTACGTCATCCAGCCATTCATTAAAGCTGGTGAAGGGGTCAGTTGGTAGCGCTTCCCGCGTTAGAGATGGCAGGGTTAGGGCGCTTTGCCGTTTAGCTGAGTTCACCATACCTTTAGCAAGATTGTAGAGAAAACCTGCATGGTCACTTGCTGATGAGGGTGCCCCCTGCAAGTCCACAAACATGGGGATGATAGTATTGGGCAGCAGGCGTCCCAGGTTGTTCAGTAGGGAGGTTTTACCCATGCGCCGCTGTCCATAGAGTAGCAAGGGAGGACGGCGGCGGTCTAGGAGTAATTGCTCAATGCGTGTACCGATATCAGTGCGTCCGGTAAAGATTTCTTGCTGTTCTGTCAGGGGTACGCCAGTGATGTAAGGAGAGTCAATTTCTTGACGAAGTTCGGTTGTTTTAGCCAGTTGCTCGACATAGTTAGTGATTATCGCACGCCAACTGTGAGCGATGGGGCGGAAGAGGACAGGGTATTTGTAGCTGCTGCTAATTAATGCCTGCAACTCTACATCTAACTTATCTCGAATACTCTTGAGTGCTAGGCGCTGGTGGTAAGCAGTTCCCTGATTGAGAGCAACTTCTACGTTTTCGCTAATGTTACCAAAAGTGCGTATCAGTAAATTAGCTGGACTTTCCATTTGGCTGTGAGTCAAGCGCTGGTAAACTGTACTGATAGTCACCACATCTGCACAACGTTCCAACTGACGAGCATTTTGTGCAATCACCTGCTCGAGTTGGTTTGTGTCTTGGTTGTTTATCAGTACATTTCTGCTAAGAGAGTTTCTGATGGAAAGATATAACTTCGGCACCACGAAGTAAGTGATTAATAAAACAGCAGTAATCACGATGAAAACGAGAATTCCGTAAAGTGGTAGTGCCGCTGATGACAACGATAGCAAGACTGACAGCACTGATGTTACTAATCCGACTATGGCAGCTGCAACTGATAACCATTGCTCTAGTTGACTTTGCTGTTGCCGCCTCTGCTCTTGCTTCCGTAATGCCAAACTCTGCTGGATGAAGTCTCGCTCCACTTCACTGAAATCTCGGCCTTGCTGTAGCCAATCTTCCGCCTCAGCTAAGGGTATACCTCGCAACAAGGCTCCGTCATCCTTGCCACTAGCCAGCCATTGATGCACCAACGCTCGCAGTCGCTCCTGCCAGATTAGGAAGCTGCGGTCAATCTCTATCCAGTGACGCAGCCTTTGCCATTCTCGAATCAGAGCTTCATGGGCAATTTCTACTGTTCTTTCTCCGGTAATCCATCCTTGGGTAACTATCAATAGGCGGGCAGCTGTTAGGCGCTCAATTACATCCTCATTGTATTGTCCCACTTCAGCAAGGGTTGCCTGTCGCCTCGTGTCCTCTGTTCCTTCCCCCGGACGCACCAGTTGGAGGAACACCCGTTGCACCTGTTGCTGATCTGCACTGCTCAGTTGAGCATACACCTCCTCAGCATACTTAGCCAATGACAGTCCAACCCCGCCGATTTGGACGTAATCCATAAGCGTGAGCAAACCATTTCTCTGTTTTGTCCATAGCTGAGTCAAAGTGAACTCCAGTAAGGGTAAAATCCCCGGTTCTCCTGCCACATCATCCAGAATACGCTCCGCAAGCCCTGACTCAATCTGTACATTCATCATCTGGGCAGGCTTTTGAATAGCATCTCTCAATTCTTGGTGATTCATTGAAGGAAGCATCAAGACCCCATACTGCAAAGCATCGGCAAAGGGACGGTAAGAAAGAGCATTTTCGAGAAAATCAGCTCGCAGAGTCAGGACAAGTGTAAAATTCGGTGCATGGTGAACCGCTTCCAATAAACTCTCTAAAAAGTGAGCACGCTCCTGGAAATCGGAGCAAAGGGTGTACAGTTCCTCAAACTGATCCGCTACAAGCAACAGGCGTCTGTTGGTGTTGTTCTCTGTGATAGCTGTTACCACATGCCGTAATACCTTTGGATTCTGCTGTAACTCTGTGGCTAACTTTCTTGCTCGCACCATCCAGTCAATTTCACTTTCTTGGGGTTTTAGCACAGAGATCATTGCATCGGCTAGGGCATACAAAGGACGCCGACCAGGACTAAAAGAGGCGATCTGCCAGTTACCTTGTTGGCGCAAGTGCGGGATGAGACCAGCAAATACCACTGAGGATTTGCCACTACCGGAAGCCCCAATCACTGCAACTAGGGAACATTGTTGCGTCGCTGATACCAGTTTCTCTGTGAAAGCTTCCCGCCCAAAGAAAAAAGGAGCGTGCTCCTCACGGAAAGCCGACAAGCTACGGTAAGGGCAGGGAACAATGGGCTGTGATGTCATGGTTCCTCCAAGAGGAATCGAAATGGTACTATCTGTCGCAACCCCTCCTCCCGCCAATTCTCATCAGTCTCTTCATCTTCTAGATTAAACAATCTTTCCCGACAAAGAATTTGCAACAAAAGTGGCAAGCGTTGGCTTTGTTGCAAAATCCACTCCACATCTTCATCAGGAAAGGGGATAGGCGAACTAGCTATCAATTCCCGCGCTTCTGCCTCCGTCAGCGCTCCCAATGTTGCGGTATAGCCGAAAATATTGAAAAAGGGTGAACTATGCCCCGTGTTGCGAGCAAGTTCAATGGGTGATTCGTGGGTAGCTAAGATAAAGGCTAGATTTCCTCTTGTGTGGTTAGTCGCTAATGAACGCAAACACTCCCAAAACTCATCATCTAACTCTGGACAGCGTTGCAACCCAACGCCAATTTCATCGAGTAAGATGACTGTGGGATTATGCAAATTCTCACTGACTACATCCATGAAGTAATCTAAATTACAAGGCGTCGGCACTTTTAGATTTAGGCATTCTAGGATATAGCCTAGTAGCCTTTCTCTGCTTGCCATTCGCGGGTCTTGGAAGTCTACGAATATCCACTTATAACTTTCTGCTTGCGGTAGCCAGTCGTACTTTTGCCCAGAACGTAGCTTTTCTGGTGGAGTGGTAGTGATGTTTTTTAGATAATGCAGCAGAGAAGTCTTGCCAATGCGTCGTTTACCGATAATGGCAGCATTTTGTAGAGGATGGCGTTTGAGTAAGTCGAAGAGGCGTTTGAGTTCTTTTTGCCGTCCAAAAAAGTAACGGGGATGGGTGATGGGAGAACCAGTGATGAAAGGCGAGGTTTCCTCAAGGGTGATGTTTGAACCATGTAGAGACGCCCCATGGCGCGTCTCCACAGTATCTGGTTCGTTTTTATCAGCAATTTCTTGCCAGTCTAGCCCTAATTTTTCGCAAAATTCCACAAAATTCAGGTAATCAACTGGTTCCCCCCTGAGGAAGTTCTTGATGGTAGACTCAGAACGCCCCATTTCTGTGGCGAAAGCTTTTTGGCTGGGATAGCCAGAACGCTGGAGAGATGATTTAACTTTTTGAATGTACTCTTGGGCAACTCTAAGCGATCGTGCCATCACTCCGCATCGAAAAACTACTCAGAGTATAACGAGTTTTACACAATGTAGAGTGCAAGGTGCCTAACCCAAAAACACCAACGCACCCTTGTATCTTAGAAGAAGTGGTAGATTAAGCAACCCTAGAGAATTGGGGCACATTTCTAATGGTTGCTACAAGCGCGATGGGCTGCGCCCCGCCAAAGGCGATCATTGTCATGAATGTGTGAATTACTGAAAGGAGAAAGCATTTTGGCGAAATGAGAAAGCAATTCACCAAAATGCTTTCTCAAAATACTAAAACGAGTACGCGAATTACTGAAATGAGAAAGCAATTCACCAAAATGCTTACTTAAAATACTAAAATGAGTACGCGAATTACTGAAATGAGAAAGCAATTCACCAAAATGCTTACTCAAAATACTAAAATGAGTACGCGAATTACTGAAATGAGAAAGCAATTCACCAAAATGCTTACTCAAAATACTAAAATGAGTACGCGAATTACTGAAATGAGAAAATATTCTGGCAAACCGAGAACACAAGAAGCCGTTTTGTTGTTCGTCTTACTTTAACGCTAGCGAACACTTGACTTTTAAGACAGTCGCTACAAAGCCTAGTCATCCTGATCTCAACCAAAAAGGAACGATAAGTCGTCTCATGCTGAACTTTTACCCAACTCAGTACTCAGCTACCGCCAAATTTTAATGAGATTGTGTTGAGTTAAACGCAGTCAAGATGAAACGCAACTTAGAAATTTGGCAATTTACCTTACCACTTTGTGCAGTGCTAATGTTTGGCATGGGAGCTTATACTACCATTCACATGGTTGATGGTCGCTACCGCGTGGAAGTAGCAATCAATATGAAGGGACTGAGGATAAAAACTGATGTGGACAAAAAAGAATGCAAACCTGCGGAAGATAAGATTCAACCGCAGGAAAATCAGCATTCTCAAGAGTGATGCAACGAACCGCCAAGACGCAAAGACGCCAAGACATCTTTGCGTCTTGGCGTGAGGAAAACCTCCCTACATCGCACAATTCAACGCGCCGGCTTTTTGCGAAAAGCGAATATTCTCCCGATAATCAACAGGACAATCTATCACTGCTGGAACATCCTGTGCCAAAGCTTCTTTGAGGATGGGAACCAAATCAGTAGCAGATTGGACGCGGTAGCCTTTTAGACCCATACTTTCGGCAAATTTGACAAAATCAGGGTTGCTAAAATGCACAAAAGATGACCTACCTTTGCCAAAGTAATTTTCTTGCTTCCACTCAACTAAGCCGTAGCCACCATCATTGAAAATAAGGGTGACAAAAGGCGTACCAACGCGCAAAGCCGTTTCTAATTCCTGGCAATTCATCATAAAGCCACCATCGCCGGTTGCAGCAACAACTTTACGGTTAGGATGCACAAGTTTTGCGGCGACGGCACCAGGAATGGCAATACCCATTGCTGCAAAGCCATTGGAAATGATGCAAGTATTCGGGCTATGGCAGTGATAATGACGGGCAATCCACATTTTATGTGCGCCAACATCAGAGATGACGATATCTTCTGGTCCCATCACTTGCCGCAAGTCATAAATTAACTTTTGTGGCTTAATCGGAAACCCGTCATCATTGGCATACTCTTCGTAGTCGGCACGGATATTTGTCCTTAAGTTGATAGCGTAGGGATTAGGCTTACCCTCGCGATCTGCAAATTTTAAGATTTCAGAGAGGGAATCAGTAATATCTCCGACAACTTCAACGTTAGGAATATAACTACTATCAATTTCCGCAGGAGTGACTCCAATATGAACAATGGGAATTTTGCCATCAGGATTCCATTTTTTCGGGGAAAACTCAATCAAATCATAACCAATGGCAATGACTAAATCTGTGTTATCAAAGCCACAGGTAATGAAATCTCGCTGTTGCAATCCCACTGACCACAAAGCCAAGGAATGAGTGTAAGGAATCACGCCTTTGCCCATGAAAGTGTTGGCAACGGGAATATTCATTTGGTTGGCAAATTGTGTGACAGCATCACTTGCTTGGTCACGAATAGCCCCATTGCCAACTAAAATGATCGGGTTCACTGCTTGGGAAATTGCTGCTGCTGCTGCCCTGATACTGGCAAAAGAAGCGAAGGTTTTTTCGATGTTGTCCTTACGTAAGGGATTGCCTTCTGCGGGCATGGCGGCAATATTTTCTGGCAAATCGATGTGAACTGCGCCCGGTTTTTCACTTTGCGCCCGCTTAAAGGCTTTCCGCACAAGTTCTGGTGTAATACTGGGTCGAACAATTTGTTTATTCCACTTTGTCACCGGGGCAAACATTGCCACCAAATCTAAATATTGATGGGATTCAATGTGCATTCTATCTGTTCCCACCTGCCCGGTAATCGCCACCAAAGGCGCACCGTCAAGGTTAGCATCGGCTACTCCAGTCATCAAGTTTGTTGCCCCAGGACCAAGAGTCGAAAGGCAAACGCCGGCTTTTCCTGTCAAACGTCCGTAGACATCTGCCATGAAAGCAGCACCCTGTTCGTGACGGGTGGTAATAAATTGAATTGAAGAATGTTTCAGCGCCTCTAAAACATGCAGGTTTTCTTCCCCAGGGAGTCCAAAAACGTATTGCACCCCTTCATTTTCCAAGCATTGTACCAATAGTTCAGCTGTATTCATAACTCCTCTTTATTCCTCTGGGTTGATAGCACCTGGTGTGGCTTGTTATTTCACCCACACAGTTTTAACATTGACGAACTCATGTATACCTTGGATACTCAATTCCCTGCCATATCCAGAACGCTTGATCCCACCAAAGGGCAAGCGGGGGTCGGACTTTACCATACCGTTGATAAATACCGAACCTGCTTCGATTTCCTCAATAAGGCGATCGCGTTCTTCGGCGTTTGTTGTCCAAGCACTTGCCCCTAAACCAAATGGTGTAGCATTTGCGATTTTTATCGCTGCGTCAATATCTGGGACACGGAATAACATCGCCACCGGACCAAAAAACTCTTCCTGCGCCACTGGGTTGTCTGGGGAAATATCTGTAAGAATCGTTGGAGGATAAAAGTTACCAGGACGGTCTGATAAAGGATGTCCACCCGTCAGAACTCTTGCCCCACTCTTGACACCAGCTTGCAGTTGCTGGTCTAAGTCTTTAAGAATATCAGGAGTTGCCAGTGGTCCTAAGTCAGTATCGGCTTGCATCGGGTCGCCAATTTTTAGCGCATGGAATTTCTCTAGTAGTAGCTTTTCAAACTTGTCTGCTATTGTCTCAAGGACGATGAAGCGTTTCGCTGCAATACATGATTGCCCGTTATTCAACATTCTCGCTGTTGTTGCGGTGGCAACTGCTGCCTCTAAGTCTGCACTTTCTAAAACAATAAACGGGTCGCTTCCTCCCAATTCCAGGACTGTTTTTTTAATTTGTTTTCCCGATGCTGCGGCTAAACTTGCCCCGGCTGGTTCGCTTCCTGTCAACGTCGCTGCTTTAACTCGGTCGTCAGCCATTAAGTCAGCAACTTTGCTAGCACCTATCAACAAAGTTTGAAATACACCTGTTGGGAAACCTGCTTTATGTATAATTTCTTCTATTGCCAAAGCACACTGCGGTACATTGGAAGCGTGTTTGAGTAATCCTACATTTCCTGCCATCAAGGCTGGTGCGACAAAGCGGAACACTTGCCAAAAGGGAAAATTCCACGGCATCACGGCGAGAATTATACCTAATGGTTGGTATTTTACAAAACTATGGCTAGCATCGGTTTTTACGCTCACATCAGCCAGGAATTCGGCAGCGTGTTCAGCGTAGTAGCGACAGACGAGGGCACATTTTTCCACCTCCGCGATCGCCGCTTTGAAGGGCTTGCCCATTTCCAGCGTCATGATCTTGGCAAATTCTGCTTTTTCTTGCTCTAAAATGTCAGCAGCTTTGTGCATCCAAACAGAACGCTGTTGAAAACTCGTTTTGTGGTACTTTTCAAAAGCCTGTTGTGCCAAATCTATTTTCTGAGCGATTTCTGCATCGTTTAATGGCTCAAAAGTTTTCAGCAACTCCCCAGTTGCAGGATTAATAGTGGCGATCGCCATACCCTGACCTCCCCGTTAAAATATTACATGAGGTAGCATCCATATGTAATAGACACCTATTACGGAAGCTACTTTATTGTAGTCTTTCAAAAAATGCTAACTTTACTTATATTAAAATTTCGCAATTAAAATTGAAACAAACTATACATAAAATCTATGTATTTATGCTTACAATATCCACTAAGAAAGTGTGCATTTCACTGACTCTGGTTGATTTTAGCAGGATGTACCACTGCAATTAAAAATAAATTTTACAATTTAATATCTTTTTTCGATTTTAATTCTGGGATTAGGTCAAAGTTACCATATATTATCTACTTGCCATATCTAGAAGCCTGTTTTCTGTGTTTTATACAAGGAAGCTTTTACTTGAAGGGTCGGTGAGTCCACCGGAAATTTGGGATTTTAAAGAGAAAACCTTTTGCACAAGTCAAGAGTAATGAAAATAAACCACAGATTAACACAGATACACACAGATGATACCAAGTTGTGTTCAGATGTAGGAATTCGTGCCCTCTCCCCCACTCTTGTCTCGTTGACCAGCCCCTATCCTCACGGCATCTTTGTCTGATAAACCTTGACTAATCGATTAATACCTTTGAAACGATAATCTCCCTTTTCTAGGAAGCATGAGGGTTGTGACAGCAATTTATAAGTGGCTTCACTGACAATACATTCACCAGGAGGACAAACTGCTTCCATACGCGCAGCTAAATTAATAGTGGCTCCTAATGCGGTATAGTCAACCCTTTGGGAACTACCGACATCTCCAACGACAGCCTTACCACTGTTAATAGCTATTCGTAATTGCAGTGGTTCGGTCCAAAAATTCTTGGCATTGAGATTTTCTAGACGAGTTAACATACCTTTGGCAGCAGTGACAGCGCGATCGGCATGATCCGGTTGTGGTTCGGGAGCGCCAAAAAATGCCATAATGCAATCGCCAATATACTTATCTAAAGTGCCAGCGCACGCAAACACCTCTTGCAGCATCTCTTCAAATAAATTGTTAAGTAGTTCAGCAATTCGAGTTGGTGTCAAGCTTTCTGAAATTGCAGTAAAGCCTACCAAATCGGCAAATAAAATACTGATTTCACTTTCTTGTGGGGGTAAACGTCCATTGGGTAATGCACCAAGAGCTATCAACTGCTGTACAACTGCTGGTGAATGATAGCGTTCGAGTCTTTGGCGAATCACTTCTTGGCTTCTGAGTTTCTCGGCTAGTAGCCAACGTTGTACACTAGAAGCCACAAGGTTTGCTAAAGCTGAAAAAAACCTGAGTTCTTCCTCTCCTTTTTCTGCCCAATGGTAGGACGAAAGATGAGCATCAGCGTAGAGAACACCAACAACCTTATTCTCATCCCACAAAGGAACCGCCATCGCGCTACGAATGCCTTTCACCAAAAGACTGTTTTCCCCAGCAAACCTTTCATCATTTTGGGCATCAGCAGTTTGAATAGCAACTTTTTCCTCAAAGACCTTTTGGCAGATACTACGGCTAATCCAACTACCATCAGCTGGTAAATCTTCTTGATGACAAATATTTCTTGTAGCTGCGCTTACTAACTCTAGCTTGCCACAGCCACTGACATCAATTAATAATGCCAAACGGTCAATACTATCGAGGTAGCGAAAAACGACTTCTTGGACTTGAGAGAAAATCTCCTCTATTGAGGCTGCAGCGGAGAGATTCTTGGCTATGTCTACTAAGTCTTTCAGACGGGCAATAGTTTTGTCTTTGGTTCCGATATCACCATCGATGTTATCACCTAAAATCCATTGCTGTTGTAACTGTTTAACGTTGCGAAGAATTGTTCTTCCCTGATAAGGGACTTCCTGCTTCAACGTGGGTGCTTCAACAGGAGTCAACGTTACAACCACACACATATCCCCTAGCCAAACAACATCGCCGTTTTGCAACTCTTGGGGAGAAGTTATCAAGCGTTCGTTCAATTGAGTTCCGTTTTTACTACCCAAATCCTCAACAGTCCACACACCAGAAGGAGTTTTCACAAGGCGGGCATGGTAACGCGAAACTCCGCCAGAAGGCAAGTATAAGTCACATTGCGGCAAACGACCGATAGTAAAAACATCTTGATGCACCGTCACCGTTCTTTCGGAATTTCCCTCTTGTAGGCGCAGTTTCAGTTGAGTCATGACTTCATATAAATCGATTCTGGACGCAGGGAGTACCAGCATTGCTAAACCAGGATTAACCCTTCATCCTTTCTTTATGGCACTCTCTATAACATTCCGACAACTGCGAAAAAATAACATTCTAGCTAGATACACATACGGAAGAAACATTGACGACGCTAGACTTGAGCAGTGAGCAGCATGGTTAGTGAAACTTCTGGATTAACCATGAGCACTACTGTTGCCGCTACTAGCGAGGGTGCAAGTAGACGAATTCTGCCGATATGATCTAAATGTGAAGTCGTTTTGTTTGTTGCGATTTTTACGTTGCCATGGGTAGCTGCCATCACCTGATTGTTGTACATAATAATTCAGCAATTATTTCTGTAGCGATCCGGGAAAAACTACCTTTTTTTTGAAAAAGTCTATTGTCCTTAACATTTCACCTGAGGAAAAGCTATACAATGATCGGCTCCTTACTAGACCAGCGTTACCAGGTGGTTGAACTATTGGGTAAAGGCGGATTTGGTCATACTTACATCGCGCAAGATACTCGTCGTCCTGGCAACCCCACTTGCGTCGTCAAGCATCTCAAACCTGCCACTAACGACCCAGACTTTTTACAAACAGCTAGACGCTTGTTTCGTAGGGAAGCCGAAGCCTTGGAAAAGCTGGGCAATCATGACCAAATTCCCAGGCTATTAGCTTACTTTGAGGAAAACGAAGAATTTTTCTTGGTACAGGAGTTTATCGACGGACATCAGCTTTCCTTGGAGATGTCACCGGGAACTCGTTGGGACGAAAGCCAAGTCATTCAACTCCTGTATGAAATTTTGCCTATCCTAGACTTTATCCACAATAATGATGTTATCCATCGCGACCTCAAGCCACAAAATATTATCCGTCGCCATAGCGATAACAAGCTGGTTCTGGTTGATTTTGGCGCTGTCAAACAGGTGAAGATGTACTCGCTGATGAGTCCAGAACAGCAGATCAAAAACGAGACAATTTCCATTGGGACGCCAGGTTACATGTCGAGTGAGCAAGCACAAGGTAGACCTCGCCCCAACAGTGATATCTATGCACTTGGCATGATTGCAATCCAAGGTCTGACTGGCTTGAGTCCCAAGCAGTTAGCAGAAGACCCGACAACCGGGGAGATTATCTGGCGGCAATATGCCCAAGTCAGCGATCCCTTGGCGGCGATCATCACTAAAATGGTACGTCAGTACTATAAATATCGCTTTCACTTCGCAGACGAAGCGCTAGAAGCACTCACCTCAATCACTCATCCCAATACACCAACAGCAGCAGCTGCTGCCGTCAGCTATGTGGTACGCAACTATTTGCGAGAAGGTTATGTGTCGGCAAATAAAATGGTACAATCGCTCCAGAAACTGGCAAAGCCTTGCTACATTCCGCCAGATAACACAACTGCTCCTGAGACAACACAACAGTCTCCATCCCCTTCACAGAGTACGGTGAAAATTTCTCCTGTTAATTCACCCATCTCACCAAACAGTTCTCCCACACGCCTTGGTTTTCTTAATCAATATCGTCGCAAATTGCCATTACTCATTGCTGCAGGCGGCGGTCTTGTTTTAGTTGTGTTTAGCATAATTTCTGCAAGTCCTCCATCGCAGCAGCCCTCTCGTCTGACAGCAGAAAATAATAAAATTCAAGACACAACTAAAGAAACAACAGACAAAAATACAACTGAAGCAATACAAGAACAAAACAATTGTGTTGTTGTGACGCGATCATCAAATCTACGTTCTACTAGCCATAGGAGAACTGGAAAAGTTATTAAAGCTGGTACTAAGGTGACAGTGACTGGAAAAAAAGAAGGCGGCTGGCTAGAAATTAGCGCTCCCGAAGAGGGTTGGATTTGGGGGAGTCGGACAAAAAATACTTGCCCCACGAGGTAAACAATTTAAAACTCAACCGTCAATACTCAACAGTCGAAAATTGTTCTCCCCCACTCCCTCTACTTCCTTATCTCCTTTCATTGTGCTGGTATTTCTAGAGGAATTTCACCGAGCAATCCCTTGCGAAAATCTGTTAGTAGTGTACGTGCAGTTTTTTCTACATCGCCCTTGTAACGATACTCTGCCAACGCGAACAAGTATGCTTCTCCACTCAGGGAAGTAGAGTCGAGTTTGTAACGCGATCGCAAAGGATGTTCTGGTAACAAATTAGGGGCATTAGCCTGGATATTTTTCAGTATATCTACTAATGCCGCTGCTACCATTTGATTATCGTAAGATGCTTCACCAATATCGTCACACATAGCTAACTTCAAAGCTGCTTGTTGATCTTCCAACTTAGCAGGGATGACACCAGGAGCATCCAGCAATTCCAATTCCTCAGAAATTCGCACCCAACGTAATTGACGAGTCACCCCAGGACGCGCTGCACTTTCCACCACTCGGCGTCCTAATAGACGGTTGATCAGGGCTGATTTGCCAACATTGGGAAAGCCAATCACCACTGCACGAACTGGACGTGGTAACATCCCGCGACTTTTTCGGCGTTCATTAATTGCCACCCCAGCTGCTTGCGTCGCTTTCGATATCGCAGTTACCCCTTGACCTTGCTGGGCGTTGGTAAAATAAGGCACTTCCCCATGGCTCTTGAACCACTCTGTCCACACTTGCCGGACTTGGGGCAAAATCATATCTAATCGATTGAGTACCAGCACCCGCGTTTTGCTTCCCACCCACTCGCTTATTTTAGGATGATGTGTTGCCAAGGGAATGCGGGCATCGCGTACTTCCAGGACAACATCGACAAGCTTGAGTTGTTCTTTTAAGTTTTTTTCAGCTTTAGCGATGTGTCCTGGATACCATTGGATGATATTTAGTTTATAGTTTTGAGTTATTGACATTTGTTCTTTGTCCTTTGTCCTTTGTCCTTTGTCAAATTGACTCAGGACTATATAATGTTGCGTAGTGAACTAATGAGAAATGAAATCTGTGGATTCTGCTAGCAAATTGTCATCCCACCACTGACAATTACGAGGTTACAGAGCCTTTTTAACACTAGATTTCTTACAAAAGTCACATAATAATATTTAAAACCACAGATTAACACAGATTAACACAGATAAATCATCTGTGTGCATCTGTGTTAATCTGTGGTTTCATTTTCATTCTTCTTGAGTTTTGCCAGAGGCTTATTGTAGAACTTTAGCCAGACAATAGCGCCTATGAACTTTAATTTGATTGATGTAAAATTATCCGGTTATCATCTGGATCATAAGCGTATATTTCTTTACCATGAGAAGCAGTGATAATTTCTCCTGGTGGCGGATAGCCTAAAGTGGTCAGGTGAGCGATCGCACTTTCTAAATCATTTACTTCTAAACAGAAACTCATTTTACTTTTATTAGAGTTTTCAAATTCAGAAAAATGAGTTTGTTTAGGCTTAAAAATACCTAATTTTAAACTAGGAAATTGAAACTCAGCATAAACATTTGGGATATAGATAGCTGGATCTATACCCAGAAATTGGGTATAGAAATCAACTAGTTTTTCTATATGAAAAGTTGCTAGAGTCACAAATGCATTAGTATATTGAAAAGTCATCTCAAAGATGAAGTAAAGCTTTTATTCTGTTCTACTCACTGCTGTTGCAGGTTTGTGTTGAATATCCCTTTCTGGGTCACCCAACTCGCGCAAGTTAGCTGCAAACTCTAGCAGAATGCCATCAGGGTCGAAGAAATAAACAGAGGAAAGAAATGTATTTTCGTCAACTTCAGGAACATAACCAGAAGGAACATCAGAGTGATGTAAAATAGGTGTCACTTGGATGCCTTTGGCAATGAGTTTTTCTCTATACTCCTGAATTTTTTCCAACGGAACATTGAACGACAAATGGTTTAACGAAGCATGAGCAGTAGTGATATTACCAGTTTGCCACGCATCAGGACTAACGGATGCAATACCAGGTGCAGCTTCTGGCCCTTGTGGAAACCAGAAAAAAGCTAACGCCTCTCCATTGCCAATATCAAAGAAAAAGTGCTGTCCTCCATCTGGTAAGGCGATGGTTTTAATTAACTTCATACCCAGCGTGTTGGTGTAAAAATCCACAGTGCGTGCCATGTCCTTACACACTAAGGCAATATGATTTATTCCTTGTATTTGAAACTCGTTCATTGCTATCACCTGTTTGTAAAACTGACTTTTTGACTAATATTTATTCTCTCTATACCAGTGTAGACATTGAACCTTTCCCCGCGCAAAAATCCAATTAAGGTAATCCCAAATTCCTGAGCTACAGACACTGCCAAACTGCTAGGGGCGGAAACAGAACAAACAATGGGAACACCAGCCGTTGTACACTTTTGCAAAATTTCAAAGCTAGAGCGTCCGCTTACCATAACGATATGGTGACTTAAGGGTAACTGCTCACTGAGCAAAGCTGAACCGATTAATTTATCCAAAGCGTTATGACGCCCTACATCCTCATGCAAGTTCAGCAGTTGTCCTTGGGGATCAAACAAAGCCGCAGCATGCAGACTTCCTGTAGAATTAAATATACCTTGAGCAGCTCGAAGCTGATCTGGTAGATTATAGATAATCTCTGCACTCACAATCGGTTCTGCAAGAATAGCTGGACAACCCCGAAAACGCAAAGCTTCAAGACTTGCCTTACCACAAACTCCACAGGCACTACTTGTATAAAAGTGTCTTTCCAAAGGCTGTAAATCCGGATTCAAACCCTCGCGCAGGGCAACATTCACAATGTTGTAGCGTTGCTCACCATCCACAGAATCATCCACGCAGTAACTCATGCGTTGAATATCTTCTTTACAACGAATAACCCCTTCACTGTAGAGAAAACCAGCAGTTAGTTCAAAATCTGCCCCTGGTGTTCGCATAGTCACAGCCACCGTGCGGCGCGGAGACATCAGGCGAATTTCTAGGGGTTCCTCTGTCGTCAGTTGGTCTTGTCGAGGACGTACCTGACCTTTTTCTACCACCCAAACAGAGGCTTTGGTCTTGCTTCCAGGACGTTTAATCATTGGTCATGAGTTATTAATGAAAAGTATGTAACTTTACACGATATTAGACCTCATTCCCCTTAGTTTTTGGTCTAGGAGCAGGTGCGCCACGTAACATTCCTTCTGTACTGAGATCTTCATCAATTTCCTCCCAGTGTATGCCGTAACCTCCGCCAGATACTCTCCAATTCGCTCGTTCTTCAGGGGTGGCGTTGAGTAGTCGTGGATACCAAACCAAGGGTACAGTAATTGTTCGCCCATCCATCAGATCAACGCTGATTGTGTCTTCAGTGAAATGAACATCCTTAACTCTCTCGTCCGCTCGAATCGCCAAAATACCCATACCAAGCCTCCAATAGTTTTTCCTGATTTTTCTGCACCAGCAATTGCAATTTTCGTAGTTCCTTGGAACTAAAACCAATGTTATTAGCCAAGCTTAAATTATCCGCGTCCATCTGCGGTTCAAATAACCCTCAACTGTATTTTTGCCAGAAATCTAATTAACCTTTTCCAAGCACACCACTGCGTTATAATCAGGAACTCCTTCACGCGATCGCTTACTTTTATCAAGTAACACATTCCCCTCGGGCCAATGTACCTGTAAGTTTCTTGACTGAATAGGTGCTATGTAAACTCGTCCCTTGTACTCCCCCAACTCATTCTTGAGAATGACTGTATCGCCATTTTTAAGTCCCAAGTGCTTGGCATCCCCCTCATTCATCAACACCGCTTCTCGCACTGCACCAGTAATAGCATCCTTGCGTTCTTGTACCATACTATTAAACTGCTTACCCCGGCGGGTTGCTACCAAGAAATAGCCTTCTGGTAATTCCTTCTGGGGAGGAGACAACACTGCAAAGTGAGCTTTCCCATCCGGTGTGGGGAAATTCCAGCCAAAGCATAGATGAGATCCACCATACTGAAACTGGTCTCCTACTTCCTTCAGATGTTGAATTCCAGCGTATTGAGGAACCACTTGGGCAATCTCTTGACGTATCGCTGCGGTATCTGCGAAATGTAGAGACGCGCCATGGCGCGTCTCTACAACGCGTCTTGCCAATTCCATGAACACTTCCCACTCTGGACGCGCCTCCCCAATACGGGAACCCGGAATTTCTGGACTAAAAATGACCCGGCGTTCGGTGCTGGTTTCTGTCACTCCCCCTGGTATTTCGTAGCGAGTTGTCGCAGGTAACAGGACTACAGTTTCTGCGGGTTCCACAAGCATTTGGCTGGAGAGAACAATATCCATATGCACTCGCATTGGAACCCGCTTGAGAGCATCTTCTACGTAATCAGGTTCCGGCAAAACTTCTAAGAAATTCCCTCCCACAGAGAACAAGACATTCAACTGCCCCTCATAGGCTGCATGAATCATTTCGGGAGCAATTAAACCCTTACTAGTCGGCACTTCAAAACCCCAAAGCTTGCTCAACTGGGCAGAATTTTCGGGGGTCATGGGCTTACCACCAGGAAAGACTGTCGCGTAACATCCCATCTCTGCACCACCCTGCACACCTGAGTGACCACGAATTGGCATCAAGCCGCAACCTTCGCGACCGACAAAACCTTTGGTGAGAGCTAGGTTGATGATAGCTCGCACATTGTCTTCGCCAAATTCATGCTGTGTAATGCCCATACTCCAGACAAACACAGCCTTTTGTGCTTCTCCAACCATTTTGGCAAAGGCATACATTTGATCTCGGTCAGATCCCGAAAGCCGCTCTAACTCTTCCCAAGATTGAGTTTCAAGAAACGCTTTGAGTTCATCAAATTCACTGGTGTAGCCGTTAATAAATGACTGGTCTACCCAACCATTGGCAATCATATGCTTGATTGTCCCATTTAAAAATCCCATGTCTCCGCCCATGTTCACCAAAAAGAAATCTTCAGCAAACTTGGTACCAAACAAGGCACTTTCTGGAATTGAGGGAACCCAGTATCGCTCCATCCCTGGCTCACGGTAGGTGTTAATCACAACTATCTTTGTACCTGCTTTCTTAGCGTAGTGCAGATACTTGACGGTGACAGGTTGGTTGTTTGCTACATTTGAACCAATGAAGACTAATAAATCTGTGCCAATCCAATCTTTGTAAGAGCAGGTGGTCGCAGCTGCACCGAGAGCACCCTTAAGACCAGCCGTACTAGGAGAATGACAGATACGAGCGGCGTTGTCAATGTTATTTGTTCCCATTGCCCGCACAGCTTTTTGAGCGGCGTAGTATGTCTCGTTGACGGTACCTCGGCTGGTTATGTAAAAACTCAGGCGGTCTGGCGTAGTGGCGCGGATGCGACTGGCAATGACTTCCATTGCCTCATCCCAGTTGACTCGGCGAAAGCCTTTTTCTCCACGTTGACGGATCATGGGGTAAGGAAGCCGTCCAAAGTTCCGTAATTCTGCACTTGATACGGCATGCAACTGCGAGACATCCCCCAAGATTGCAGGGTCAAAGGCAGGCATTGTATTCATTTGCAAAAGTCGCAACCGGACATTGCACACATGGATTCCCTCCACTGTCCAATCTTTCATCCCGGTTGTCCCCAAAGCGCAACCATCACAAACACCCTTGTTAAGGATATTCCATGCATAGGGCAATTTAGCACGGGATAGCCAGAAGGCACGAAAAACTTCCCAGTAGTTATTGGGGTACTGCTCTCCTATCCCAAACGGCTTCCAACTTGCCCAGTTTGCAGGTGTCCAAAATCTTTTCGGTTTAGGCAACATAGCGATTTTTGGCAAGAACTAGTCATCATTGTAAGACTAATCTCCGGAAAAAGTTGGGAGTAGCAAATCAGGAGTAAATCAGTAGCAAAATTAGAAGTCTGGACACTCAGCGCTAACTATTTCGGGATGGCAGTAGTAGGTTAAAACTGTCTCCACAGTGTCGCCAATCCACAACGCCACTTTGTCCGGGCTAACACCGCTACTAATTGCCCATGTCGCAAAGGTGTGGCGCATAGCATAGGGTTTGAGATAGGATACATCCCCGGCATTCGCCAGAGATTTCACTACGCCAGGATATTTAATGTTTTTTGACTTCCATTCATTCCAACAACTGAACATTATGCTGCTGTTTAATGGTCGCCCTGTTTTACTAAGAAAAATTAAGTCGGTTGGATTACATGAAGTAGGACGAATATCTAGAAGCAGAGCTTGAAGTTTAGAACCTTTCTGACATGGGAAAACTCGCTTTTTACCGTTCTTAGTTCCCTTCTTGATTCGATGTCCATTGCAAGATTTATTGATGGTTATGCGACAACAGTCATTGCTAATATCTCCCCAGGTCAAAGCAAAGGCTTCTCCTGGTCGAGCGCCAGTCCAGAATAGAAATTTTATTAGGGGTGAATAGCAAAAAAATAATCGGTGCTCTTCAAAGGCTTTAATGATTAAATCTCGTTGTTCGAGGGTGAACGCTCGAAGGTCATCATCAGTAGATTTTTTTTTTGCTTTTTGATTCTTAATTTAAAAAAGGGGTTGTCAGGAATTAAATCCGATTTAAATGCCCAGTCACAGCAACGGTTAAAACACTCTAATTTTTCCCATGCCATGTAATGAGTTGAAGTTTTTAGAATCAAGTCTCGGATTTTGGGTGCATCTTCTAATGATCGTATCGACAGGCGGTCAATGTAATTGGCGATCGCGCGATATTTTGTCAAGATGGTTGTTTTTTCAATTTGAGTAGATTGGAATTCTGTGAACCTGTCCCAAAGTTCTTGTAAGTCAAATGAATATTTTTTAACTTTTGGTTCGGGTATAACCTCTGCGGAGTTAACTTGGCGAGTCGCCTTGAATTGATAACTTTTAAGGGTGTGGTCGAATCGCTCTAGGGCAATGTCATTTACAATCGCATCACGACGCATTCGCACAATTTTACGATTTTTCTTTGTGCAAGCACTCCACCAGAACACCTACAGCCAAACACTATAGTAGATAAAGCTTTAGAGGGTGATCCTAGGGGTGATCTTCAGGGTGATCTGCCTAAGATCATGTCCCAAAAGATACCATATGAACAAACAGAGCTAAAAACTCTACCAGATAAGGCGTTGAGCAATTTTCCCCAGGGTGATCCGAGGGGTGATGCTCAAGGATCACCTGTAAGCACACCTGTGGATGGATCACCTGTGGGTGAGGTGATCCATTGAGGAACCAACCATTTACGGTGACGATGCAGGGGATGTTGGGAATCTCTAGGGCGATGGTTTCTTTGATCAAGCCATATAAGAAATATTTGCGGGTGCAGATTGATTACACCTTCGCTGATGGCACTACAAGCACTCAGGAAGCACACCCAACCAATAGGAGGGAAGCGGAAGCTATAGCAACTAAAGAAATTACTCGTTGGCAGAATGAGGTGATCTTCAAGCAGAACTATCGGGTTAAGCAGCTTGGTGCAGACGGGTACATCTGGGTTATGGGGTGCAAGCTAGTCAGTTTACCCAATCCACCTGCTAATACATGGTACGTTTTTGAGTCAGCTACAGGTTCTCGCTTGCGGGTGGCTGGTGATGATGAATTTGAGGTGCAGCAGGATTTGGGGAATTGCTAAGAGGGTAAGGTGATTTCACTTTTTTTACTGGTCAACAGCTTCATAACTATCTATGGAGGTCATAGCTGAGCGAAGACTGTTAAAATTTTTACGGCAGGTAACTGTATAAGGATGATTTACGCCTAACTGTCGTTCACAAATTTCCAAGGCTTGCTGATACAACGGTTCCGCTTCTGAGTACTTTCCTTGGGAACGATAGAGTCCTGCCAGGTTGTTGAGGCTGGTGGCGACAGAGGGATGTTCCTCTCCCAGCAGCCGTCTTGTCATTTCCAAGGCTTGCTGATACAACGGTTCCGCTTCTGAGTACCTTCCTTGGGATTCGTAGAGTAATGCCAGGTTGTTCAGGCTGGTGGCGACAGAGGGATGTTCCTCTCCCAGCAGCTGTCTTGTCATTTGCAAGGCTTGCTGATACAACGGTTCCGCTTCTGAGTACCTTCCTTGGGATTCGTAGAGTCCTGCCAGGTCGTTCAGGCTGGTGGCGACATCCGGATGTTCCTCTCCCAGCAGCTGTCTTTTCATTTCCAAGGCTTGCTGATACAACGGTTCCGCTTGTGAGTACCTTCCTTGGGATTCGTAGAGTGCTGCCAGGTTGTTCAGGCTGGTGGCGACATTTGGATGTTCCTCTCCCAGCAGCCGTCTTATCATTTGCAAGGCTTGCTGATACAAGGGTTCGGCTTCTGAGTACCTTCCTTGGGAAAAGTAGAGTAATGCCAGGTTGTTCAGGCTGGTGGCGACATCGGGATGTTCCTCTCCCAGCAGCTGTCTTCTCATTTGCAAAGCTTGCTGATACAACGGTTCCGCTTCTGAGTACCTTCCTTGGGATTTGTAGAGTCCTGCCAGGTTGTTCAAGCTGGTGGCGACAGAGGGATGTTCCTCTCCCAGCAGCTGTCTTATCATTTGCAAGGCTTGCTGATACAAGGGTTCGGCTTCTGAGTACCTTCCTTGGGATTCGTAGAGTAATGCCAGGTTGTTCAGGCTGGTGGCGACATTTGGATGTTCCTCTCCCAGCAGCTGTCTTCTCATTTGCAAAGCTTGCTGATACAAGGGTTCGGCTTGTGAGTACCTTCCTTGGGATTTGTAGAGTCCTGCCAGGTTGTTCAGGCTGGTGGCGACAGAGGGATGTTCCTCTCCCAGCAGCTGTCTTTTCATTTGCAAGGCTTGCTGATACAAGGGTTCGGCTTGTGAGTACCTTCCTTGGGAATCGTAGAGTAATGCCAGGTTGTTCAGGCTGGTGGCGACAGAGGGATGTTCCTCTCCCAGCAGCTGTCTTATCATTTGCAAGGCTTGCTGTAACAACGGTTCGGCTTGTGAGTACCTTCCTTGGGAATCGTAGAGTAATGCCAGGTTGTTCAGGCTGGTGGCGACAGAGGGATGTTCCTCTCCCAAGCGCTTTTTAGCAATTGATAAACTTTGTTCATACCAAGGTAAAGCTTGCTCGTAAGCTCCTTGCCCTTCGTAAAATCTAGCTAAACCAACAAAAACCCAAATTAAATCCTCATCGCTTAACCAATCTTGATAAACTGTAGCAGCTTCGGCAAGGTGAGGAATGGCAAGGCTAGCTTTAGCTATTTCTACCTGAGTGGGTGTTTGGGGAATATCCCGCGCTACTGCTACCATTGCTTCACAAAAGCCGCGCTTGAGTTCATCTGCTTGTGCTAAATTTTCTAGTTTGACGCGCAACAATTCCCGAATTCGTTCATGAATTTGATAAGTGTCTTCTGCTATATGCTGTAGCAGGTATCGTTGAATTAAGATAGTGCAGCTAGCTTTGATGTCAAAATCCAAATTGCTAGCACTCGCCGCTGATTCTACCAAAGACCAAGAAATAGGAGCTAAAGCAAATAAAGTTAACAAACCAGCTAACTTTTGCTCCTGGGGTTCTAAACATTCCCAGTTGAGTTCAAAGGCTGCTGTTACACCTGACTCGCCTTCTGATGCTTGCTTTTGTTGTAACTGCGCGAGGATGTCTGCTAGCATGGCACCTTCCCTGGCTTTCGGCAAATAGCTGCAATTTGGTACAGTCCAAGGGGTATATAACCCACATGTTCACAGAGTATTTTTGCTTTATCTAACTCCCATTCAACTCGTTCTTGTCCCAATAACTTTGCTAATAACTCTAACGCTGCATCTGGTGATAATTCACCTAGTGGAAGTACGGGATATGGTGAACCTACCCGTTGGCGAGTGGTGATTAACACCTTAAACCGAGAACCTTTTGGTGGCAGATAACGCTTAACCTCCGCCCAGTCTGTGACATTATCAAAAACCAATAATACATTGCCTGATTGCCAGTTTCTCCAGCAATACTGAATTTGACCGTCAAGGCTTAATCCTGAAGGATTGAAGTTAGAGAAATTGACTATGCCAAACTCCGTCAACTGCGTTCCTATGTCAGCTGCTTTAACGTTCAACCAACAGCACCCACCGCTGTAATTTTCCAAATTCTCCCATAAGTAACGAATTGCTAATTCTGTTTTACCCACCCCTCCCTCGCCAGTCACATCGGTAATTGCCACAATATCATTGTCCTGCAATAGCTGATGTAGCTGTTCAAGCTGTTCCTCTCTACCAACAAATTTACTGGCATTGCTTTGAGGAATATTGTGCGGTATCTCAAAAGGGTTGAGATGCTGTTCTTCTTTATCCCCATCCCAACTGCGGTAATACCAGTACGTCGGAAGCTGTCTTTTATCTAACCTTGCCAATCGCTGCTTGACTTGTTCTGCAACAATTTTCATATTTGGCGGAAAAATCTCAGCAGGTGCTTGTTCTAACGCTTCTCGCACTGCTTGGGAAAAGTATCCCGTTTTCTCAGAACTGACTTTGGCTTTTTCTCCATCTCTAGCCGCAAGCAAGACAAATTGTTGACTATCTTCCCTTGGCTTACCGCTATTAAATGTTTTCCCACCTAATTGAGTTGGTCTTTTTGGAATATCTAAATAACAATTGGCACAAGCATCAATGATACAAATATGATTACGAATTTCAAAGAAATCTGAACTCAACAAATGCAGCAGCGAATTTAAATCTAAATTCTGCCAGTTCTGATATGTTGCATCAGCGCAAAGTAATCTGCGCTCTCGCTCTGATGTTATCAGACCATGCCCCGCCCAAAAAATATAGAGCAAATCTCCTGACTTTCGCAGAAGAAAATTATTAATGATATTATCAAGAGTTTGCAACGTAGGTTCTGCTACTGGTAATCCACATTGCTCCACCTGTTCCTGATTTTCCTCTAGTGGAGACAAACACAACCAAATATTTCCTTGAGGCACGCCCTGCTTTTGACACAGCCACTTAGCGAACTTAAGGGCATCGTTGATCGGTCCCCCGCCTTTGACATTCCAAGTTGATTCGTGGTATTTTTCAATACCTACAATTAACCCGTAAGTTTGCTTTGGTTCGGCGGTTAATTCCGTCATCGCAGCTACCTTGGGATAATTTCCATAATACATTCCCAAGTTCTGTCATTTTCCCAATATGCACTGTGCGATCGCGGAAATGGTTGTTTGCTAATTACTTCCTCATCCTTTACTTTTACTTTAGGAAAGATTTTACTTGCTTTGTAGCTCAGAAAATCTCGTAAATCGTAGATATTTAACCATTCCGGAAAGTTACCCGGCAGCGGTTGCCCAAATTCTAAACTGCAAAGAGCGTTAATCTCATACATAAATGGTGCTTGGGAGCCAACTGTCACCAAATGGACCACTTGCGGAAAATGCTGTTCTACCAATAAATCGACACAGGCAATACCACCCAAGCTGTGAGCAAGTAAAACGACTGGTGGTTCTGCTTGTTCTATTGTTTGCCTAATAAAATCGCGAATTTTCTCACCTCGTGCCTGATACAGCAAGATATCGCAAGGCATAGGCGAAAATTTATTGGTAACAGCCCCGCGTTTCCCTTCTACATAGTTTGTTCCTATAGGTAATGCTAATTCAGCAATTTTTCCTAACACCCAGCCCCCCAACCCCAACTCGGCATCAGCCAAAGCCAAACTGAGTAATTCCGCTATCTTATCTCGTGATTCTGTATTAGTAAGTATGGGCGGATATCTTTCTTGCTGTTCGCAAATTAGCATTGCTTGAGCGACTATCGCCCTCGCGATCGCATTGCTATATTCACCTAAAGATTTTTCCGACACATTTTGCAATGCTTCATTATAAGCGTCGGAGCGTATCACTACCTCTCGCGCGTCATCAAATACCTCTGCAATTCCCGCCTCTGCTAATTTGGCTTCCAGTTCACCCTCAGGGGTAAGACTGTAAACACGCTCCCGCAATTCATCTGCTGGAGTTTCTGCAAAAGGGTTATCGTTTCTCTCTTCGTCCGTTTTTAGTGACAGCAGCCGCAATTCATACAATGAGTCACGGTACAATTGCTTCCACAGAAGAATTTCTTTGTCTTCCTCTTCCTGATCAAGTGCCAGAGTTTCCTCATACCTTGGAACAGATGCGCCATTAGCACGTAAGCTCGTTCCTAATTCGTCACCCCAAAGGCAGCGTTCTACCTTAACATCGGGACGTTGTGCGTGAATCTTTTTCTCAATTGTTTTAAAAGTTTCCTCGTATTCGCGCTTCCGTACTCCTGTACCATGTACAAATATTACGGTCGTCATTGCCTTTTAAGCATAAAGTAAGTGATTAAATATCTGCTTTTTATGTCAAAAATAATCAGTTGCAGTTAATGATGCCAATTGTAACTTACAAAGTAGCTATTTTGTGAGTATGTTTTTATAAAATGTATAATGAATAAGGTTTGAGCATAGTTATTACTTAGCCCAAACAACACTAACTACTAGCTGTATCTCTTTGGAAATAAGAATTTTTGCTCAAGCATGCCAATTTTTTTTACGTATAAAAATTAATTGACATGCTACAAATGGTGCAAATCCTAACTTAATTTTATTTTTGAAAGAGTAAGAAAAATTGTAAGAATAAACTAACAAGCTATTTCATTAAGTTGATTAAGTGAATGACTAACGATACATACCTATTAGAAAATCTACTTAAATGGGAATCTATGCTGAAACAACTATTTCCTATTTCGATTCCCAGTACTTGCGTATGGAAAGATAAGACTGCAATTATATCAATCCTTAATATGATTGGTTCTATTGAAAGTGCTTCTCATGTTTTTTTACCAGGGGGTGGAGGAATTGACATAATAGAGGCAAGAACATCTATTGAAGATGAATGTATTGAAATATTATCAGATGGGGGCATTCCTTGTATTTTAAAGCCGAGTCATTTAATATTTCAATCATTCAATAATCATGAATGGTCTTACTTTAGATTAGAGACAAAAAAATTAAGCCCAATAGGAATTTATGAAAATAACAAATTGAAACGGGAAGAACTTACAGAACTCACCCCAGGTGATTACGTAGAACGTGCAGTATGGGATTATGGATACTATGGTTATGTTGATTCCAACAATGAAGAAAAACCTTTACCAGAAAACGCACGAGTAATAACAAGATTTCTGGAAGGATCTTTTGTCATCTTTACAAGATCTTCTCCTTACAATTTGTCACAAGAAAAGGACGCTTATGACGGCTTCCATAATTTAATGAATAGTGATGAGTTTCAAAACTATATTGCAGAGATTTCTCATTCTACAAGTAGTCAAAAATAAAAAACAACATAAGCTCCAACATATTATTTAAATAAAAATACTCATAATTTTATAAAACTTTAATCAATGAATAGCTGATAAAAAGCAGCCCGGAATTCAGAATCCATTTTCATAGCTGTTTTAGTTGGAGAGTGGTTTCCTATCAAAACAACTATTCCAAATTTGTTTTTCTACTTCATCAGTTTGTTAGCAACTTCATAGCTTCTGGTAGCACTGCCAGAACTTTGTTAACATAGCCGCCATCCGGGCAATAACCAGCATTAACTATGAATTTCAAATAAGCTTCGGGGTTTTGGCTGTACTGACTCCACCCAACATACGGTGAACGATTAATAAAGACCCAGTAACCCTTGACAGCGTTTTCAAGAGTAGCAAATTTGCAGTATTCCTCTTGCCCGTCATGAGCGTGATAATCTACGGGGCTGGCAATTGACCTCATTTCAGGTCGCCACTTCAAACCATAAGGATTGTTATGCAGTAAAAACAGATTTGATGTCCCCCGTCCCGATTCCAGAATTGCCTGTGCTAGTTGGGCGACCTTCAAATCGGGAGTTGAGATGCTCGTGGTTTTGAGCGTCTTAACAAAAAGCTGCCACTTGTCCGGTTCAACCGAGTCTTTACTTGTTGAGCCAGCACTGGGTAACTTACCCGTCAGACCTAGGACTATAGCATTTGCCATCGCCTCAACATCAAAGCGATTCATGTCCTGTTGACAATCAATAAAGCAGCACTCAATCAAAATTGCTGGGGCGTTGGTATTTTTCACCACATATAAATGACTACCATCTTTCACCCCACGGTTGAAAAATCCTAATTGACAAATCTCTCCTAGTACCGCCAAAGCAACCTTTCGCCCAGCCTCACTCATTGCAAAAACCTCACTCCCGTGAGCCTTACCATTAAAAGCGTTGAAATGAATGCTCACGTAGAAGTCCACATTCGCTTGGTTAGCTATCCGGCATCGTTGTGCCAGAGAATTGCTCACCGATGTCGTTGATTTTGGGTTGCAGCTAACCACCTCATGCCCCAAAGCTTGCAGCTTGGTTTTGACTAGTGTCCCGACGGCTAAAGTCAGCTTATCCTCCGATTTCAGCCCCACCGCGCCAGTGTCGGGGGCGCAGTTATGCCCACAATCAATCCCATATTTCATAAAGTGGCGATCGCCTCCTTAATTTGGTCGTCGGAAACTTCGATGTATTTCATCAAAGCGTGTACATCTTGATGTCCAGTGATTTTCTTGATTGTTGCGGTTGCGATTCCCCGGCGGGAGAGTTTGGTGATTAGCGTCCGGCGGAAGCTGTGAGTCGAGATACCGTTAGAAACCAGTCCAGCTTTAGCAACAGCACGCCTGAGTGCGCGCGAGGCAGCTTGAAACTGAAGATGAGAACCGTGAGAACTGGGAAACAAAAACCCAACTAAGTTTGGTTTGTGAGCATTCGAGTACTCGCGCAAGATTTCTCGTAGGTTGGGGTGAGTCGGAACTTGTCGTGTTTGCCTTTTCCCATCAGGTGAAGCTTTGCGAGTACGCGCGGGGAAAGTAATGTAATCTAATGGCTTACCTTTAGCATCAAAAACAGCATTTGTGGGCAACTGCACCACCGCACCCAATCGCTCACCAGTCCACCAAGCAATATCAAAAATCAGCTTGTGATGAAAACTCATTAAATGACTTTTGATTTTGAGATAGTCAGCATCACTCAGAAGAGATGCTTGCCCCATTCGATTAACTTTAGGCATATACATCTTTAACCGTTATTTATAAGTAAAACTGGTACATTGCCTGTTGAATGTTTTAATTAAACTTGCTCAAGTGTATATAATACAATCCTTTGATGGCTTCGTGGGATATACGTGTTTTACATAAAACTTGTCTATAGCTATTGATTTAGGTTCGGGATAAAACGGATTTAATTAACTATTACTCATCCGTTATGGCAGAACCAACTCTTACCGAAGTCTTCGGACTGGGCGCATCCCAAACTGATGCCCAATTAATCATTTCCAAGGCTGATTTAGCAGCGGTAGGCTTGACGCCTGCTGCAAACAACCGAGCAGAACAATTGTTTGTCGCTTTACTGCTTAAAGTCCAAGCTTATCTTAATCCCACATCTCAAGAAACGAACCCAGATATACAAATAATCATTGAGGAAGGAACCTTCCCCTCAATTGTATTTCGGAATAATCAAAATTATCGCCAGACCACTTACACAGTGAATTTGCAAAAACTTGATAACAGCAGTGCAATTGACCCCGACGACTACTGATGGATTTGACGCTACAGAATTTATTTGGTGAAGGCGCGAGTCAGGATGAGCAGGTTTTAAAAATCAGCAAGGCGGATTTACAAGGTTTAACTGCTTCAGTTAACAATCGGACTGAACAATTATTTGTAGCAATCCTACTCAAAGCAAGGTTAGCGTTTGAGGGAGAATTCTCAACAGATAATGATGAATCTATCGTTACAGAGAATGGTGAACCCTTGTACTTTTCTAATTTAGAGTTCTATGCATTCTTGAGAGTTTTTTACTGGCGGAAGTTACTAGAGCCAAATAAAATCATTAATCAATTTGTTTGTCTATCATATGAAGCAAATCAATGAGCTATCGGAAATTGCTATTGCTAATAATAATGACTGGCTTCTCATTCAAACCGCCGAAATGGAGTTATACGGGAATCTATCCTAATTTAGGCAAGATATCTATGGCTTGTGAAGGCGCAAATAAAGCAACAATTAATTTATTTAAAAATGGAAGCATATATAAAAGAATCGTCGTTGACTCCCCTCCAGTAACACTAGAATGCTTAAAAAGTCAAAAAGAGTGCCAAGCCGTAATTGTTGCCGTAGAAGTACTATTTTCTAGTGGTCGCACGCAAGTTTATTCAGATAGGTTGTGGAGTCCCATCTCAGATTTAATTATCGAAAACAATTCTGTCATCAGAATTAAGAATAGAGGATATCCCTCTATAGAAGGTTGCAGAGAAGAAGCGCATCGGATTTTTTATTTTGTTTCAGATGGGACGATTAAAGCCGCCAAAATAATAAGCATTACGGATGCAAGCGGAAATTCTTTTGCAGATTCACAGTCAGAGGGAATACGAATTAGAAACAAGGAGAATACTATTGTTTTCGAGGAAATGAACATTCCCTGCGAAGGGCATCAAATTTCCTGTGATGATGAATGTCCTCCCGGTCATATTCGCTGTGAAACCTCAGCTTATCCCGGTTACTGCTGCATCCCTTGTAATGAAATCAAATCCGAGATAGCCGCTATGCGCTCAATAATTAGGAGGTTAAATGGCTGATTGCTGTGCTGAACTTCGAGCAGAATTAGCGGCGCTACGGGCTGAAATTGCCAAGCTTAAACCTGTTGATGAAAACGCCATTGTTAATAAAGCTGTTAAACGTAGTGAAGCAAAGATTATCCCCCAAATCCCAGGAATTACTAACCCTTTGATTTTTGCAGCAATTAATCCCTTTAATGTTCGGCTTGGCAAGGCTGAAAGATTATCGGGGCAAGCTTTAGACAAAGCTAGAGCTTCACTTGAACGGGCATATCAAGCTAGTAGCACTGCAACAAATGCTGCTGCAACTGCTAGTAGCGCCGCTAGTAAAGCAGGGGCGGCTCTTGCCAAAATCGCAGCTTTAGCTGCTAGCATCGCTGCATTAATTGGAGTGGCTGCTTTAATAAAAGTCCTTGGAGGACGGTTAGATGCTCAGGAAAAACGAGTAGATTCTATTGATAATGGATTATCAAGAGTTTTAGGGCTACTTTTACCCATAAAAAACACAGCTGAAAGAGCAGATAAAAAAGCTTCTTCAGCCCTTCAAAAAGCTGATAGAGCAGATAGCACCGCTAATACAGCAATTTACAAAGCAAATTCCGCATCTTATGCTGCTAAAGATGCTCAAAATACTGCTAACAACGCCAATCAAAAAGCTAATGATGCCCTTTATGAAACGCGAGCAGGCAGAGCCAAGCTTGAGGGGAGAATCGCGGCTCTTGACAAAGAAATCAACGATACAACCTATACAGCTAATCGAGCTAACACTAAAGCTGACGAAGCTTTAAGAAAAGCTCCCATTCCTGGTCCTAGAGGATTCCCAGGCATCCCAGGAAAAGATGGTGAACGTGGACCTCAAGGGATTCCTGGTAAAAATGGCTTACCCGGTCCACAAGGTGTGCCTGGTAAAAATGGTGAGCGTGGTCCACAAGGTGAACGCGGGCTGCAAGGGATTCAAGGATTACAAGGAATCCCTGGACCAATGGGACCTGTGGGTGCGCCGGGACTTGCGGGTACGCCAGGGCCGCAAGGAATTCCAGGATTACCTGGACCTGCGGGAGTCCCCGGGAGAACCGGTGAGCGTGGTCCCCAGGGTGAACGTGGATTACAAGGAATTCCAGGTAAGGATGGTAAAGATGGTATGGACGCTGAAACTAAAAAAGCAGTTGACGATATTAATAGTAAACTTGGCTTTATTCCTTTATTAATCGCTAGACCAACACCTTTAAGCTTTGAAGAAACGGTTCAAGCAGCTAATACGGGGGTGTGCAGATCTACCGCGCCAGGTGGGTGTATGAATAAAGCGCTAAATGACAACAATCAAAATATTAATAACAACACCAATGGTGGTATTAACAGAATTTTAGATGCTGTCAACACGGGTGCGAACGCAGCCCAACTTGCACTTTTAACTAAAATTGATACGAAGCTAGGACCACAGCTTCCTAATGGCGGTATCTCCAATCTTCTGCAAAGATTCTTTGATAAATTCGCCAAGTTCGCCAAGTGGATACAATTAGAAAGGATTTTGATTGTAGCAACTTGGGTTAACACAATGCACAACGCTTATATGCTCAGTAGTGCTTTGGGAGAAACGCTATTTAGTGTTGTGGATAATTTAGGGAATATCTTTTTTAAAGATGAAGAAGGCGAAAATATAGATACACGCTCAATTATTGGGAATACTATTGATGGGTTTGCTAAAGGTTTATTTGGAGTAGAAACCTGGACAGGAATAAAAACGACTTGGAAGAAGTGGAATCGCATCTATCAAGCTGGAGCTAACATCATTAACTCTGTGCGCTCAATCGTTGATTCTGTGAGAAATGTGAGCGAGTTTATTGCAGAAAATACTGGAAGAATCGGGAATGCCCTCAAAAAGTTTGGGGTTGTTGGAGAACGCGCTTATCGTTGGATGCCTGAGCAAGTCAACTCTCAAAGTGTTTGGGTGCAGCGTTTACAAAACCTAGAAAACGCTGCTAGCGGTCTTGAAATGGTTACATCAGAAGTGTTAAGCGTCACTGAGAATATCAATCAAATTAAGCAGCAAACAGACGAATTCAAAAAATCAATGAGTGATTCTCCAACAAAAGAACAGACTGAAAACACAGCAGTAAAAACTCAAGCGGATGCGAGTAAAGCAGTAAGCGCGGCTGTGGCTCTTGCGGAATCAGATAAGGAGGCTGATGAATAATGCCCCTCCCAGAAGGATTTAGCGAATGGGAAAATCTACAAGATTTAGTGAGAATTGAGCATAATAAAGCTGTCCGCGCTTACTTCAAAAATCAGGCGGATGACGATATTTCCACACCTAAAGCTAGACTCAAGCACAGTTGTTTAATCAAGGATGATGACACTGCAACCATGACACTGCAACCATGACAATAATGAGGCTCTGGTTGTTTGAGGTAACTGTAGGTCATGCAGCATCTCTGCAAACTCCAATATACGGAATTCCTGTACAAGAATTGCAGCGCGAAACTAAGTTTAAACCACAAATTAAACTTTATTTTAAAGAACCTTATGACTTTGAAAAACACGGCGACGGTACAGAACAAGTGCGTGGGGAAATCAGTTTTAGAATCATGGATAGAACTGCTGAAACCATAGCAAGAACTGATGCTGTTGCATACGCTCGTGAAATTAAGAATGAATTTGCAGTTCCTCCTTTAATTTGGAAGCGAGGTAAGTATAAGTGTACTTACTTAGATTTGGAGAATGGCTTTGATTTACGTTTGTTATGTGTTTCTAAAAGTGAAGGACAATCACTGGCTCGCTCTGTTTTAAAAGTTGCAAATAAAACTTATGATGAGAAGAATTTTCAATTTATAGAAAATACTAAAGAGTTTCCTACCAATCCCGGAACGCACCGAGTTTATGGGAAGATAGTTAGAAAGTTTCGCCAGCGCCCCACTGCTGATGTGAAATTTACCCACGCGCAATTGCTCGTTCCAGGACAGGTGAAACCGATTAATTTGGTAGGGCTTAACGGACGCTTAAGAAGTGCGATTGAAAACGTTGTCAGTTTTTAAAAACAGTAATTATTCGTTCGACAAGTTAACTTGTTGCGGGTAAAAAATACGTAAAAACTGTTGCTACGCTTGAGGAGCAATAACAATTCAGTACATAAAAAGATGGCGTATAGAGATATTAGTCGTGGTGTTCGTTTGGCTGCTGACTACGCCAAATATACAGCATGGCTTAACAAGAGCACAGAAGAAAGGCAAGCCGCTTATGCAGCAATTACCACTGCTGCAAATAAAGTCAAAACGGCTCGAACTCCTGGATACATTGTTCCATTTGATGCAAGCGGGACATCATTAATTTATGTTCCTGCTAGGCTCATTAGTGCTACTCAATCAGGTCGAGGGGCAGCACTGGCAACGACTCTTAAAGGAATCGTTGACGAGTTTACTTTCAGCACTCAAGAAGTTGCAGCGTTAGCGACTCCCAATGTTTTGGAAAATGCGAAAAGTTTCAAATTCGCTAAAGTGAGCATCATCCAACGGGTTGTAACTGCAACAACAAAGGAATCATCGCGGATTACGGGCAGAAAATATTATAGGCATGAAAATGACTCTGTAACTGCTAGCTTTGGGAAAAAAGTTGCAGCTGATACTTACGACAGCGTCGTCCAGGCTATTAAAGAAAAGCCAGCTTTTATTGGCTTGTTTACTGGCAGCGAGAACGCCGCAGCTAGCCGTTATCGCTTTGTTCCAGAAGGGGTCTGAATGTCTATCGCATCTGACAACAATTTGTTATGGGTTCCACGAAATCTCAGAGACTTGCTCACTGTGTCGGTTGATTGGGATGCGGATGATAGTACGAGTCTTGGGATGCAAGTGATCAATAAAGCTGCTAGTCAATGGTTAACTGGCACTTTGGATGATTCCACTTATTTTGACTTGCTTGACCATTACGGCATAGACCCTTTAAGGTTTGTGGGCGAAGTAGAAGAACATATAGAGCTATTGATGCGCTAATGTTTGATAATCCCGAAAGCTGGGTTTTAATTTCTAATTCCACTAAAAATGCCACTTTAGTAGGGGATTTGATAATTCAACCCATAGCAGCTTTTGAACCCAATCATCTTTTTACTTCCAGCACAATTGGAGTGCAAGCAGTTTCTGTCTCTGCTAAAGATTCATGGGTCAAAGCCGGATACTTGAGCCAGTTTTTTGTTGACACTCCACTGGGCTTAACGGGAATGGCACAAGGGGAAAGGTTTTTTATTCCCTTGGTTGTTCCGATCATTTTGAAAATGTCCAAGTTCCCCACTAACTATAAAATTTCTTTCCAACCTCCTAAATATTTTAAAGATTGCTCTTTTACTGTTTGGGAGTTTAAAGGTGAGATTTAGTTGAGCACTTCAACTTGTTTAAAACTTGAGTAATTATGCCCTTAAACAGTCCAAATCAAGAAAGCATAAAATCCACTAAAGTGACTGCCACGAATATTACTGCTTCCCCAAATTCAGTTATTCTTCTTAAGGCTAACCAAAATCGTAAGGGGGCGACAATTTGGAACGAGTGCCCAGTCACCTTGTACATAGACCTGACAGATAGAGTCGCGCTGAATGCTTTCACTACAAAGCTCATGCCTGGAAGTTACTACGAACTCCCCTTTGGTTACACTGGTTCGATTGCTGGGATGTGGGAGGTTGCTGCTGAGGGGTTCGCGTTGATTCGGGAGTTTGTTTAATAATGCCTTTAACTAATCCATCTTCTATTCTCATTACTGACAGCAGCGAGGTTTTAAAGCCTCTTTTAGATGCCAAGGCAAATGCAATTCATCAACACTCAATTGATACGGTCACGGAATTGCAAATTACTCTTGATGAAAAAGCACCAACAATACATCAACACTCGATTGCGAATGTAGAAGGATTGCAAGCAGCGCTGGATGAAAAAGCACCAACGCTTCATCAACACTCGATTGTAAATGTAGAAGGATTACAAGCAGCGCTGGATGAAAAAGCGCCAACGCTTCATCAACACTCGATTGTAAATGTAGAAGGATTACAAGCAGCGCTGGATGAAAAAGCACCAACGGCTCATCAACATACAATAGCAAATGTTTCTGGATTACAAGCAGCGCTGGATGCTAAAGCGCCAACGGCTCATCAACATACAATAGCAAATGTTTCTGGGTTACAAGCAGCACTGGATGCTAAAGCGCCAACGGTTCATCAACATACAATAGAGAATGTCTCTGGGTTGCAAGCAGCACTGGATGCTAAAGCCTTAAAGATTGATACAACTTGGATTAATCTCACATTAAATACTGGCTGGACTAACGTAGGTAGTGGCTACGCTACTGCTCAATATAGAAAAATTACACCAGAGTTAATCTATCTTAAAGGTTATCTGAAAAAATCTACAAGCATTGCTAGTGGTGATGTCATAGCGACTTTACCAACAGGATTTCGCCCTCAAGAAATACTTTGGTTCCCCGGTGGGATGTACAGCAATGTTATTCAAATTGAATCAACTGGGGTAATAAAGGTCGCTAGTTATGGTGGGGGGACGATATTTATGAATTCTGTTTTTAGTATTTAAATCTAATGGCTTTTACAAAACCGATAATTGCTGTTAACGATTCTCCGTCGTCAACAGGAGTTACTCTGACTCTAGAATCAACAGGAGTGATTTTAGGCATCTTAGTCAGTGCTTCTGTCTTGGCTGCTGCGGTCATCAAAATTATTACTTCATTTAACAATCTAGCCAATACTCTTAAAGAGCTTGATGAGGATTTAATCAAGCACATAGCTAGCGAGGGTCATGAAAAATTAATCGCTAGGCTTCATCAAATTGAAGCTTTGGATAAAAAGCTGGATCTGCACATTCAAGATTATGTGAACCGTAAAGACACTGTGCAGATGGTGTTGGGACAGTTAAACGAGAAAATCGACCACAAATTTAACCGCCTCTATAACTCTATGCGAGATGTTGAGGGTTACTTGCAACGCGAGGGGGGTTTTCGCATCCGCCAGTATCACGAGGACAAGCCAGACCAGCATCAGTAACTTACTAAGGTAATGCCGATGACCCCGTTAAGTATTTTGCTGCCAAAGAGAATCAAGATTGAGGAGTAGTCAAAGCCCTGCGAAAGCCAGTCTCCAAGCTGGATTTATCTCCTTCCCTGGGCATCCGGCTTACGAATACCTGTTTGGACAACCAAAAGCACCTCAGCTAGACGTGCTTTTTCTGGGTGCTTTGCTTCATCTCTTCTGAAGCCGCTTCTTCTAACAGGGTAGCCGCTAACTTACGCTTGCCTTGTGCATCTAGCTTTTTCACTTCATTGTGCAGGATGCGCTCATTCACATTCTGATTCCAGTAGTCCAACGATTCAAATCCCAGCAGCGCTAATTTACCAACAAATTGCCGTAACACTTCGTTGGTTGGACCCATCAGCCAACCTGCTTTACCGTCGCGCAAATAGCGTTCAATTTCCATATCTTTCTTAAAGCCAGATCCACCGCAAGCCTGCAGCATCTTATCGCAGACGTGAGCCACATTTTTGGCAGCAGCAAACTTGATTTGCCAGTACCAGGGAAGGTAAGCAGAACGGGGTAAAGCATTGAGATCGGCATGGATTGACCAATCACACTGGTTTGTCAGATCATCCATTAGCTTACCCATTGAAAAGGTAAACATGCGGCAAGCATTTGTGTCGATAATCGCTTCGCCAAAATAGTCCTGAATTGTGGGATAGTCCGCCACCCGCATCCCTACATCTACGTGCTTTTTGCGAGTCACATGACGCTTGGCAATATCGATCGCTCCTAGCGCAATGCCATTCCAGCAGGCAGAAGAACACAGCAAGAAGAACGGATCAACAATTTCATCGTTAGAGGCAGTGCCATCGCCCTTAGGACCGAGCATGCGATCAAGCGGCACGCTGACACCATCCACTAGCAGTGTCCCTGACTGGTTGCCGCGCAAGCCCAAGGCATCCCACTTATGAGGCTCTGCTTTCACCTCATCCCGGTAGATCAAAAAGCAGGACAAATCAGCATAGTTGCCATCAAATTCGGGGCTGGTCGTTTGGACGATGTACCAATCTGCGAAACCCGCCGAGGTTGTCCAAGATGCGTTCTTGAACACTTCCCAGCGGTCGCCGACTTGCTGCGCTTTAGAGGACACGGGATACCAGAAATGAGATCCGGTTTCTGGGTCAGAGTAAGATAGTGTGCCGATCAAAACGTCTGAATCGAGCCGCTGCAACAAGTTTCTCAAGCCACAATTGTGATGTGCTCGAAATAGGGCTGCTGCCGTTGCCCCTAAGTGCATGATGTAACACATGGCGGTGCTCGGACAACCATAGCGGGCGATCGTCTCGGCAACCATTACTGCACAGGTATGACTTTCACCCAGTCCACCCCATTCTCTGGGTACAAACAAGCCCAGTAAGCCGAGAGAAGCCAAGGCTTCAAAGTTTTTGCGAGGGTAAGTTAAATTGCGATCGGTTTCAATGGCATGGGGACGTAGAACGGTTGCACAAAGCTCAATTAACTTTGCCTGTAATTCCTGCTGCACTGAGGTTAGCATCCATTGTGGATCAAAGTCGTATCCTAAACCCCAATATTCTTCCTGATTCCAGGTCTTTGTTGCCGTCATAAAAATTCTACTAGCGACTAGATTGCAAGACTGATTGAATGCGATGGCAGCGTTGGCTTAAAAGCTATTGTTTCTAAGCATATGCTCAGACAAGATCAATTTTCATATTCACATTGTAACTACTCTACCAACTCTTTATGAAGCTGCGCTAAATAAAGCTTCAAGAATAAAGTCGTAAGAAGTCAGAGAAGCAATCTGTTGAGATGTAATTGTTTTTAGTACATCAGTTAACTTCTGCTGTAGTTGCACGAGGGTTTTGCAACTTTCCCATTGCAGTTTCGATTTAAGAAATTCCCACTCATCGTTCAATCGGATTAAGTTCAGGAGAATGAGGAGGTTGAAAAATAGGAATAATGTTATCTGGACAATCAAGAACTTGAGCTTTGTGAAATGACCCTTGGTCGAACTGAATTACTGCGACATCATCACCCAGGTCAACGGTTTTAATTGATTCGTGGAAAATATACTAGTTAGGACTAACGCATTGACAAAGAAAACAGAGTATCGAGTAGTAGCTATAGGTCAAAAGACTTCGATATATTCTTATAGGTGAAACCAAAGTTGACCTATATGGCTAAACAGCAGTATTCTATTCACTGATTACTACACAGTTTCTGTTCTAAATTCCACAATCAAAGTACAGCAGTTTTCGACTGAGCGAGGTACATCTGTAGGGGCGAACAGCCGTATGCCCGAAGGGCACGCTGCGCGTTGGCGGAGCCTGCCCTTCGGGCATACGCCCTGACAAGAAGCTGTATTCCCTCAAAATGCAAATTGCTATAAGTGTTCATCTACATCTATAATGCCGTGTGTTCCAGCAGCATTATAGGTTTTGTTCATTTGGCGATGAATAGCATCTGAGTAGCGCGATTGCATCTGGCGATCATTAAAAATGATAGTAAAAATGATTGTTTGAGCAGCAAGTGAGTAGTAAAAGGTGAGTATTAAAAATGGCTCAAAGTCTGAAAAGCTTGATTTTACAAGGAATTTTGAGGTCCCAGTAGTTGTTGGGGTATTGCTCTCCAATACCAAAAGGCTTCCAACTTGCCCAATGTGAGGGTGTCCAACGCTTTTTAGGTTTAGGCAACATAACGAAGGGGTAGTGAAATGATTCGCTGATTCTAAGAATAATGTGCCACCAAAAGAGTGGCTTGTGGTTTTGCCTTTTTAATCTTTAGTTTGTTATCTTGTTGACACTTTCTCTCATAAACTCTGTAGGGTCAATCTGTGTTCCATTTTTTTAATCCCTCGAAAGATAGATAGACTTTTATTTACAAAATCAAGTAAATTATAATTCTTTGTTTTGTCATTTTGTCATTTTGTCATTTTTTAATTCATAGGGGGATATAATTTATCACTTTATCTAAAAAGCTAAAAAGATAGATAGAGAAAGTAATTGTTATAATAATTCATTTCTCTAAAATGCTTAACTATAAACACAAACTTATCTTGAGTTTAGCTGAATTTTAAAATTCACAAGGTGTGTCTCTTGTCACTTACAAAATAACATGGTGTGCATCAGTCCCTTGATTTTTTAGATAGCTATTTAATTATGAATTAGCTAACCAGTAGAATTATTTATCTGCCGTTAGTCAAAATATCAAAGAACAAAAAAAACGAATGTAAAAATATATGTATAAAATTTACATTCTTTTTTCTCTGAGAAAAAATGAGAGAGAAGAATCCTTATTTTCAATAAGGTGAATTGGTAAATTGTTTAATTGTAATGAAGAGTAAAAGGTATTTAAGATGAGCAGCCATTATGATGAGCAGCCATTATATAGCAATTACTTAGATCTTTACTATAAGGGGGTAGAGCCAATGCAGTCAGTCGTCTTAGAATTTCCTTGTGATCCAGAACCCATTGATTCTCCTTTTTACATTACTCGTTCCCCGGCTGAAGAACAAACTTATCAAGAAATCACCCGAATAGGGAGTATTATCCGGATACAATCTCCTCATAAGACGGGTAAAACTTCTCTAGTACTGCGCCTGCTTGATTATGCCAAGAAATCTGGCTATCACACCGTATATTTAGATTTTCAGCAAGCAGAGGCAGCAGTTTTTAAGTCCCTGAATAGATTTTTGCGTTGGGTGTGTGCAAATGTTAGTTACCAATTGCAGCTATCATCAATGCTAAATGATTATTGGGATGAGGATATTGGCAGTAAGGTCAGTTGCACAGTTTATTTTCAAGAGTATTTGCTTAGGAACTTAGACAACCCTTTAGTTTTGGTTTTGAATGAAGTCAATCAGATTTTTGAGTATTCTGCAATTGCCCAAGAATTTTTCTCATTGCTACGCTCATGGCATGAACAAGCCAAACAAAATATGATTTGGCAAAAACTCCGGTTAGTTGTAGTTCACTCAACAGAAGTTTATACTAGCTTAAATATTAATCAGTCTCCTTTTAATGTCGGATTATCAATTAAATTACCTGAGTTTAGCTGGGAGCAGATTCAGGATTTAGCACACCGTTGTGGACTCAATTGGAGAGGTTATGCAGGGCAAAAAAAAGCCCAAGAACTACAGGCAATGGTGGGAGGACATCCCTACTTAGTGAAATTGGCTATTTATCACCTTGTTAACTCTCCTCAAATAAGTTTAGAACAGCTATTAGATGAAGCCCCCACTATCTCTGGAATTTATAGCACTCACTTACGGAGACAATTAGCAACTTTGCAGCAGAATCCTGAATTAGCAACAGTCTTTAAACAGATGATTTTTGCTGATGGTCGTGTGGAATTAAATCCCCTAGTTGCCTATAAGTTAGAAGGTATGGGGTTGATAAAATTAGATGGGAATCAGTATACTGTTGCAAGCAAGTTGTATCGGCAGTATTTTGCTCTTCAAACCTTTGAGGAACAGAATAAGCAGGAACAAATTGAGCAGTTGCAAAGACAAGTCAAAGAGTTACAGCGCTTGTCTTATACAGATGAATTGACTCAACTTGCCAATACACGCTACTTTGATATCTACCTGGAACAACAGTGGCAAAGGTTAGCAAACCAGAAGAGTCCTTTGTCAGTAATTATATTGGAAATTGATTATTTCAAAATTTACAATACCACTCATGGTCAGGAAGCTGGAGATGAATGTTTGCGGCTGATTGCTCGTGTTGTCCGTGAAACTATAAGCAGTAATAATTCTCATCAAGGATTGGCTGCTCGTTATCAAGGGGTAGAATTTGCGGCGATTTTGCCGGATACAACGTCTGTTATTGCTTTTAAAATTGCTGAATATATCCGAAGGCAAGTCAAAAAATTGGCTCTTGCTCATGATAAAGGACTTTATGGACTACCTTCACCTGTTGTTACTGTGAGTTTAGGCATTGCTTGCACAATTCCTCAGACAAAAGACTCCCCAAAGATTTTAGTGGATGCTGCATCTGAAGCAATGTATCAGTCAATGAAAGGTGAGCGCGATCGCACGTATGTCAGCACAACGTTAAATTATGGATTGAGCAATAATAAACGGTAAAGGTTAGGTAGTCGTACTGAAATACAACAACTACAAGTCCATCAGCAATTAGTAAGTAGCCAATGACGAATTATCGATACCAAGTAGGCGGAAGCCTCGCAACCGATGCTCCCAGCTACGTTATACGAAAGGCTGATGAGGAACTTTTTCAAGCATTAAAAGCAGGTGAATTCTGTTATGTCCTCAACTGTCGGCAAATGGGCAAATCCTCTATGATAGTGAGAACAAGGCATCTGCTACAACAACAAGGATATCGCTGTACTACTGTAGATATGTCATGTGTGGGTAGCGAAAATATCACCCCACTTCAGTGGTATAAAGGCGTTGTAACGGAATTGTGGCGGGGATTTAATTTATTAGGAAAAGTTAATTTAAAATCTTGGTGGCGTGAGAAAGAAGATATTTCGTTACCCCAGCGTCTGAGTCATTTTATTGAAGATGTACTTCTAGTCCAAATCCCTGAAAATAAGATTGTCATATTTATTGATGAGATAGATAGTATCCTCAGCCTAGATTTTTCAGTCGATGATTTTTTTGCCCTGCTCCGATTTTGTTATAATCAAAGAGCTATGAATCCAGAATATAATCGCCTCACATTTGCCATCTTTGGTGTAGCCACTCCATCAGATTTAATTGCTGACAAAAATCGGACTGCTTTTAATATTGGCAAAGCAATAGATTTGCAGGGGTTTCAACTAGAGGAAGCCCAGCCGTTAGCTACGGGATTAGAAGGCAAAGTCAGTGATTCAAAAGCAGTTCTTAAAAAAATATTAGATTTGACTGGTGGGCAACCATTTCTCACTCAGAAAATCTTTAAACTGAGCCTGATTTTTTCAAAAAAAGCAACAAATAATAGTTTTCTTATTGAAGAAAGACAAAAAAAAATCTCGCAAAATCCAATAATCAATAGCTCAAGAAAATTAATAAACTGCTCTCAAAATGCAATCAATAGCTCAAGAAATGCCATAAATCGCTCTCAAAATACAATCAATCGCTTTTCTAGAATTATCACAGACAACGAGAAACTTTGGATAGAGAAGTTGGTGCGCGATCGCATTATTCATAACTGGGAATCGCAAGATGAGCCGGAGCATTTGCGGACGATACGCGATCGCATTCTAAGAAATGAGCAACGTGCTGGGAGACTGCTAAGTATCTATCAGCAACTCTTAGAAGGTGTGGAAGTTCCAACCGATGATAGTCGTGAGCAAATTGAACTGCTGCTATCAGGTTTAGTGGTAAAAGAGCAGGGTTTTTTGCAGGTAAAAAACCGCATTTATCAGGAAGTCTTTAACCTCGAATGGGTGGAAAAACAATTAAGAAACCTGCGCCCCTACTCCCAAGCCTTTGATGCTTGGATAGCATCAAAACAGACGGATGAATCGCGACTACTGCGGGGACAAGCGTTGAGAGATACCCAAATTTGGGCGCAGGAGGGCAAAAGCTTAAGCGATTTAGATTATCAGTTTCTTGCCGCTAGTCAAGAATTAGACAGGCGAGAAGTAGAACAGACGCTGGAGGCACAACGGCTCAAGGAAGTAGAAGCGCGACTGGCACAAGAGAAAAAAACTGCTAACCTTCAACGGTTTTTGCTGGGGGCGGTCAGTATTGGATTGCTGGTTGCTATAGTATTGGGAATGACGGCTTTTATTCAATGACGGTAAGACTTTAGCCTCGGCAAGTAATGACCAAACCGTAATTCTGTGGGATTTGCAGCGGCTCCATATAGACCTACTGAGCTATGGTTGCAATTGGGTGCGGGATTATCTGCGGACGAATGCAGAGGTGGCAAAGGAAGACAGGCATTTGTGTGACAGAATAAAGAACTCAGGACTCAGGACTCAGTAGTCAGAATAATAAAAGGATGCTTGCCCCGTGCATTCATTTATGGAAAGAAGAAAAAGATTTGTTCTTATTTATGGGGATATCCAACTGCGTTCTGTGTTCTTCTTAAGAGCATCGCTATGAGAGGGTCAAAATTTTTTCTCAAAACCTAAAGAAAATCAAAAGAAAAAATAGCTATTCTCTGTCTTAAGGGAGACATACGCTAGTCTGGGCATAGCCACCATAAGAGACGGAAGTCTTGAGGAAAAATACTATGACTGCCACTCTATCTACACCAGGTTTTATCGAGTCCCAGCTAGGCAAAGAAGCAGAAGACTTGCTCACCTACAAGGCAAAAGTTTCTAAAGATTTGCTACATCTACCAGGACCAGACTTTGTGGATCGAGTCTGGATCAATAGCGATCGCAATCCCCAAGTTTTGCGTAATCTCCAAACGCTTTACTCTACCGGACGGCTGGCAAATACGGGATATCTATCCATTCTCCCTGTAGACCAAGGGATTGAACACTCAGCAGGTGCATCTTTTGCTCCTAATCCCATGTACTTTGACCCAGAAAATATTATCAAGCTGGCAATAGCAGCCGAATGCAACGCTGTTGCTACGACTTTGGGAGTCTTGGGGAGTGTTTCGCGCAAATATGCCCACAAAATTCCCTTTATTGTCAAAATTAACCACAACGAACTGCTGACTTACCCTAATCAATTTGACCAGGTTTTGTTTGCTGATGTAGAACAAGCTTGGAATTTAGGTGCAGTTGCGGTGGGTGCGACAATTTATTTTGGCTCAGAACAATCCACCCGGCAAATTCAGGAAATCAGCCACGCCTTTAAACGCGCCCATGAACTGGGGATGGTGACTATTCTCTGGTGCTATCTGCGGAATAACGCTTTCAAGCAAGACAAAGACTACCACCTTGCTGGTGATCTCACGGGACAGGCGAATCATCTAGGCGTGACAATTGAAGCCGACATCATCAAACAAAAATTGCCTGAAATTAACAATGGCTACGGAGCAGTAGTCAAGGCGACTGGTCAGAGTTACGGTAAAACAAATGAGCGGGTTTATACAGACTTGACCACCGACCACCCAATTGATTTGACTCGTTACCAGGTGCTAAATTGCTACTGCGGACGTGCAGGGCTAATTAACTCTGGTGGGGCGTCTGGAAAGAATGACTTTGCCGAAGCAATTCGCACTGCGGTGATTAACAAACGCGCTGGTGGAACAGGATTAATTTCTGGGCGCAAAACATTCCAGCGTCCGTTTGAGGAAGGAGTGAAGCTGTTCCACGCTATTCAAGATGTCTACTTGTCTGGTGAGGTAACGATCGCTTAACCTTAAGCCTGAATCTGCTTGATTATCTTGTGGGATGGGCATCTCGCCCATCCTTATTCTGAAATTGCTTCAATTATGCTAACGACTAACATAATAAGAAATATCATCAAGAGTATAGCAGATATCATTGCCACCATAGACTTTAATAGCCATAACAACAAAGAGAGTGTACTCTCTCTAACCCATATTAATCTAGTCCAAAGGCAGCATATTTCAACAAAAACGATGTCAGCGACGCTGGTCAAGTTGCAATAGCACTGTCGAGCGGCTTTTATTTCCCTACTTTTTATAGACTATGTAACCAGCCTAGGGGAAGAAGAGAGCTTTTTGCAAATTTCCTAACATTTAGAGGGTTAATTCACAAAGCTTGGAGGGAATTTCCTGAATGTTGGAAATTATCAAACTATTTAATCAATTGCGCCGCCAAATCGCGGTAGTCTTACTGGCTGGTTTCGTCTGGTTCATGAGCTTACCTGCTACCTCGTCTCAAGCTGCAGGTTATTATTCTGGCGATTATTCTTCCGCTGAAAAAACCGTTCCCTACTATGCGAGCAACGCAAATACTGCCAAAGCAGAAGAAAAAATGGGACGGTACGCCAACACAACACCAGATATCGGCGGTGATGATTACATCGAGAGCGGTAAGCGAGCAGCAGAAGTGATTCCCAAGGAATTGGGAACTGGAATTCGGCAAAAAAATCCTGGCAATATGCTACAACGAGTTGGCGAGGAATTGGGTAACGACCAGCCTCAGCGTGCTTTTGGGGCAAAAGACTACGACCGTAGCCCAATTGAGCAAGAACTCGCTCGTAATAAAGCAGATCGTGGAGATTACAACCAAGCAATTGACAATGTAAAACGCCAAACTGGTCAATAAGCAAACAAGAGCGTTTCTTACTTGTCTTCTATAACGATGAGTTGATTGCATAAGCCAGCTGGATTATGTTATAATTATTCCAATGTTGGCTGTTCTTTTATATTCAGGACTTAAGTGCTAGCCTGATCTGTTGACACTGGGTGAGGGATGTGGGGGAAGATTCAGAATCCCTACACCCAGACCAACAAAGGAATTATTCAAAGACAAATATCAACAAGAGAATTTCTGGGATATCCTTAAATAGGTCAGAAGTTTGCCAAACAAGTGAAGATGAAGCTGGCAGGACGAGTAAGTCAGGTAACACCTTCTATAACCTTAGCCATTGCAGCAAAGGCTAAGGCAATGAAGGCAGAAGGAATTGATGTTTGTAGTTTTAGCACTGGAGAACCAGATTTTGACAGTCCAGCGCACATTACAGCAGCTGCGGAAAAAGCTTTGGAAGAAGGTAAGACCAAATATGGACCAGCAGCTGGGGAGTCAAAGTTAAGGGAAGCCATTGCTCGCAAGTTAAAAACTGACAATGGTCTTGATTACAAGGCAGAAAATGTTATCGTCACCAACGGTGGTAAACATTCTCTGTTTAACTTAATGCTGGCGCTGATTGAAGCAGGCGATGAAGTTATTATACCCGCGCCCTACTGGTTAAGTTACCCCGAAATGGTGACGCTTGCAGGTGGAGTGCCTGTCATTGTCCCCACAGATGCTTCCACTGGTTATAAAATTACACCAGATCAGTTGCGTAAGTCGATGACCTCCAAGACGAAATTATTCATCCTCAACTCGCCATCTAACCCCACTGGTATGGTATATACACCAGAGGAAATCCAGGCGATCGCAAAGATAATCGTTGAGGCTGATATTCTTGTTGTTTCCGACGAAATTTATGAGAAGATTCTCTATGATGGGGCAAAACACGTCAGTATTGGTTCGTTGGGAGCAGAAATTTTTGCCCGAACTGTGATCAGCAATGGGTTTGCCAAAGGTTACTCAATGACGGGATGGCGCATCGGCTATTTAGCAGGACCTGTTGATTTAATTAAGGCAACCATTACCATCCAAAGCCACAGTACATCAAATGTCTGTACCTTTGCCCAATATGGTGCGATCGCTGCTTTAGAAGATTCGCAAGATTGTGTCGAACAAATGCGCCAAGCTTTTGCCAAACGGCGACAGGTGATGTTGGAAAGACTCAACGCTATTCCTGGACTGAGTTGTTCAAAACCAGACGGCGCTTTCTACCTGTTCCCCGATATCAGCCAAACGAGACTAAAATCCCTAGATTTTTGTAACGCCTTGCTAGAAAAAGAGCAAGTGGCAGTTATTCCTGGAATCGCCTTCGGTGCTGATGATAATATTCGCCTTTCCTACGCCACGGATATGGCAACAATTGAAAAGGGAATGGATAGATTGGAAAAATTTGTCAAATCGGTGATTAGTTAGTTGGTAGTTGATAGTTGATAGTTGATAGTTGTCAAGAATTACCACTACCTACTAACCGCTATCTACTAACTACTACCTACTAACCACCATCAACGCAATAACCCCATTTCTTCCAAACCTTGGCGCAGTCGTTTCGCCTCTTCGGGGTTTTGCTGTTCGTGAAGGGCTATTGCTTTTTTAAAAGTCATTAAACTATCCTGTACGTAGCCAAGTTTCAGCAGCAATACCCCTAAATTTTGATTAGCCTCAGCAGATTTTGGATTCAACTCAATTGCTTTACGGTAGGCAATAATAGCATCTTTGAATAAACCCAACTCCTTGAGAGTCATCCCCAAATTGTAGTAACCAATAGCAAAGCTAGGGTCAATCTTAATTGTTATTTCGTAAGCAGTCTTAGCACCATTTAGATCTCCAGATGCTTTGAGTAAATTGCCCAGATTGTTGTAAGCTCCTAGTTTAAGTATGGGGTAAATGGGCAACTTGATGGCAGCATCATAGTGGGCGATCGCATTTTTATGATTTTGCAAACGAGAGTAGGCAATGCCCAGATGATAGTAGAGTTCGTACAAAGTCTCGTACTCTTTCTCACAATAGGCGACTCCCAGCGCCAACAATTTGATACCTTGTACTATTTTCCCCGTTTCCACATACAGCGCCCCCAGTTTACTGCAAGCATAAGGGTCATTAGGATGAGAGGCAAGAAACTCTTCCATCGCCGCTTGAGCTTTGGTAAGTTTATCTTGTTGGGCTATAGCACTTTTTTGGTATCCTGTGTGTAGAATTGCAACCTCATCTAAATAACCGACCTGCCAACGTGGTTCCTGACTTAAAATTGCGGACACGCTATCATCCACTAACGCATGGTAAGGACGGGAAAAGCGGATTTCTGGAAGATTGCGGAAGAGGCGGGAAACCAAGGAATAGGGAGATTGTTCTGCACCCACCTCATGGCGAAGGAGGTTGATGAGAAGGTATTCTTCCCTATGTATTGCTTGCTTCAAGTGCGGTACTATTTTCTGGGTCAGAGTTTCATCTGCATCTAATACAATAATCCAATCACCTGTGACGTATTTTAAAGCTTCATTCCGGGCAGCACTGAAGTCATTGCACCATTCAAAGTAATGCACTTTCGCACCAAATTTTTGAGCGATTTGGGGAGTGCTGTCTGTAGAGCCTGTATCCAATACTACCATTTCATCTACCACATTTTTTACACTCCCAAGACATTTAGGCAGCGTTGCTTCTTCGTTTTTGACAATCATGCACAGGCTAAGTTTCATAGGTGACTCGTGTACTTTTTTAAATATTGGGTAAATATTAGCAACTTTGCTTTGGTCAAGTAAACGACCGCGTCAGTGATACATTTATAAATTGAATCTTAAATTTGTAGAGTTCGTTAACAAAGTATCGCACCATTTCATAGTGGTGCTTTCTAGCAAAGAAAAGTGAATGGAACAGAAATCCGACATCCCTAAATTACCCCTACCACCACCACTTGTGGGTGCAGAAGTTGGTACTTTTACTGAGTTTACAGTCACTCAACGGATGCCCAGTATTGCCCGTAGAGTCATCGTTGAAAATAATTTTACAACCAATATTAATGACAGCTTGGAAAAACTAGCCAGCGAACTGTCATCAGGATATTTGCCACTTCTTGTAGATGACACTGGTGCGGATTTTGCAGCGTGGGATAGATATCTAGAACCATACAAAGAACAGCGTTGGATAGATGTTCCCTGGTTTTTTGCTGAAACTTATTTCTATAGATTTATTCTGCAAATTACCAATTACTTTCTCAAGAGTGAATGGCAAGGTGTAGATCCATTTGAATTACAAAAACATCAAGGTTTAGAAACCTCCCTTGACTCAATCGTTGCTTTATGCACTGAAGTGAATGAATGGTTAAATGTATCACAGCAAAAAAGTCAATCAAAGCAAACAGCTTTGATGGCATTGTTATATTTTGCTTTGTGGGGAAATCGAGTTGACCTCAGTCTTTGGTCAGCATTTGAGACTGACCGCAGTCGTTTTGACATTCAAAGCCAACAATCTCACATATTAGTAGATGACGCACTCAAAGTCACTCAATTGTTAGTTAATAGCAATTCAGGACGTGTTGATTTGGTTGTAGACAATGCTGGGTTTGAACTTGTCTGTGATTTGTGTTTGGTGGATTATCTTTTAGGTAGTGGTGTGGCTAGTCAAATTAAACTGCATTTAAAGCCTCACCCAACATTTGTCTCTGATGCCATGATTAAAGATGTGCATCATACAACAGAGTTTTTAGAAACTTCTAGCCATCCAGAATTGATATACTTTGCTCAAAGACTGCAAGAATATATTGCATCAGAGCGATTAGTTCTGTGTGATGATTATTTTTGGACATCACCTTTAGCCTTTTGGAAAATACCTAAATCTCTCAAAGATGAGTTATCTCATTCCAATTTGATAGTGATTAAAGGAGATGCAAATTATCGAAGATTGTTAGGAGATAGGCACTGGAATTTCACGACTGATATTGCAGATATTGTGTGTTACTTACCTGCACCAATGGTAGCCCTACGCACTCTGAAATCGGAAGTCACAGCAGGTATCCAATCTGAAGTTCTTGAGGAAGTGGTAAAGTCAGACACTGCATGGTTGACTAATGGACAATGGGGAGTTGTTCAGTTTGTGGATAAATAGTTAAGCTGCATCAATTTGTGATTGGTTCGTCAACCAAAGTCCACAATCTTTCTGCTGGTTGTAATTCTGGGGAATGAGATGGTAAAAGTCTTATTATGTTTGACCTGAGTGTGGGTGAACAAAACCGTAAAGCCACAACCATTTAACATGAATCCAACCCCAATTTATACAGCACATTGCAAGTAAATGAAGTACAACGCGCTTTGTCTAAAAGCCAGACACAGAGGAAATTTTACTTCTGAGTTCTGACTTGTGACTTCTGACTTCTGATGGATGTATTCTGCTGTATTATGGGTGATTTGCCGGACATCATAACAGATGTAGACGCCCTCAGAACGGCTTCCCGCAGAGTACACAGATAAACACCGATAAATATCTGTGTAGCCTACGACACGGCTTACGCCTACATCGATGTTTATCTGCGGTTTAATCTCAAAAACATTGACTGCATGCAAGAGTTCTAGTGCTTAACACTGATAAACAACTCATTTCTCCACCAAGTTTGCGATCGCTGTTGCTAAGAGAACTGGCTCGACTGGCTTGGGAACATGAAGTGTGAAACCAGTCCCTAATGCTTGTTGTTGAGCAGTCTCCCCTGCATAAGCAGTAAGGGCGATCGCTGGAATTTGTCCGCCTTGTTCGGCTGGTAAAGACCTGATTTGACGAATCAACGTGTAGCCGTCCATTTCTGGCATTCCAATGTCACTTACCAGCAAATCTGGCTGCTGTTCAACCATTGATGTGAGCGCTTCGTGTCCTGAGGCGGCTGCACAAACAGAAGCCCCATAAGCTTCTAGGAGGAAAACCAGAAAATCACGGTTATCTGGTTCATCATCCACAACCAGTACTCGCACTCCACTTAAATTTGGGTTGTTGTCATCTTTTTGAGTATCACCTGCTGTCATGGGGGGATCAAGCATCAGGGGGAGCCAGACAGTAAAAGTTGCTCCTTTTCCCTCACCAAGACTTTCTGCTCGGATGATTCCGCCGTGCAGTTCAACCAAATGGCGAACGAGAGGAAGACCTAACCCCAGCCCGCCAAACTTTCTGGAGTAGCTGCTATCTTGTTGACGGAAGTAATCAAATACGTAGGGTAGAAAATCTGGTTTAATGCCTTTGCCTGTATCGATGACTTGAATTTGAGCATATGAGTCAAGCCTTTCTAACCGAACTGTGACCTCTCCCCTAGATGGGGTAAATTTAACAGCGTTAGAAAGTAAATTCCACAGAACTTGCTGCAATCGTTTGGGATCGCCGAAAACCTCTCCTACATTAGGATCAAATACAGTCGTGATCTTAATTAATTTAGCTCGAGCAGCAAGACGCACGCTTTCTATGGCAGCAGCAATTGTCGTTTGCAGGTTAATAGCAATTGGATTGAGACTTAACTTACCGCGCAAAATCTTAGACACACTTAGCAAGTCATTAATGAGTTGTACTTGCAAGCAAGCGTTACGCTCGATACTTTCTAGAGCCTGATCTATCTTATGCGTAGCAAGCCTACCACTGCGTAAAAGTTTCACCCACCCCAATATTGGATTCAGGGGTGTTCGCAGTTCATGAGAGAGGACGGAGAGAAACTCATCTTTGATACGGTTGGCTACTTGAGCCTGTTCCAAAAGTTTATTTCGCTCTTCTTCAACTCGCTTGCGTTCCGTGATGTCTCTTAGGGAAACAAGATAAGCGGTTTCTGTTTGCCACTCAATTTCTACGACGCGCATTTGGGCAATTTTTTCTAAACTACCGCCTGCTGCAGCACTTTCTGCGTTATGTGGGTAAATATCAACCTCTGTGTTATCACTGCCAACAACAGGAAAGCCAAACAATTCACCCAATAGCTCTTCTTGCTTGCGACCAAACAGCTTTAGTGCTGCTGGGTTGATAAAACGCACAATACCTTGCCGATCTACGACCACAATACCATCTGCATTCTTGGCAATCAAGGTTTGCAACTGTGCCTCAATTCTTTGCAGTGCGGCTTCTACTTGTTGGGAGCGATCTTCTTGTCTTGTGAGTTCTGCTGTTTGTGCTTGCAGCCGTTGTTCTAAATCTTTCTTATACTTATGTAATTCTAACAGCTGTGTTTTCTTAGCAAGTGTCTGTTTTATAACTTGGGGAAGCCGTACGAGTTCATCTTTGGGTAGGTAGTCCGCTGCTCCTGCCTTTATGCACTTCACAGCAATGGATGCACTATCTGTGCCATTAACAATCACAAAAGGCACATTTAACCCCTGTGCTTGGACTCTTTGCAATGCCTCCAAGACATCCAAATCACTGAAGCTGTAGTCAGCAATCATCACATCCCAGCTAAAATTGAGATGAGTGAGAAAATCAGCTTTTGTTGATACCAACTTATAGTTGGCTACAAAGCCAACCCCATCCAACATCGCCAGGATGTTTTCAGTACTTTGGGGCGAGTCTAATAACAGCAGAATATTCAATTGAGTAGCCACTTTTAGCTAGTTTTAGTAAACAGGTATTTAATATAAATAAATCTTAATAAGTTTTTGGTTCAGCATTATATTACCCTGGGACTTATATTTATCATTCTTCCTCAAGGAAGAGAAGAAAAAGAGGTATCCAGTCACTTTGGTCTGTAAATACCGAATACGGGATTACCAACCAAAATACCAGTGATATTGCGGAATGGTTTACCGATGTGCATACCCTGGTTGTCAATCATGAACTGGCGGATTTGCTTATCATGCTGTGAACCGCGCATTTTAAGCACTGTTATTCCCCGACGAATTTCTCCATAAACTTCGACATATCGTAGTAAGATAATGACATCAGTAGTGGTAGAAATATGAGCCTCCGAAGTTGAGGTGCCACTGACAAGCGTCATCGGAGTTGTAGAGGTATAGAGTGTAGTTACTTTCCGCTCTCTGATTATTGAGTTAAGACCAATAATAAATTGCCGAAATCCTTCTGTGCTAGAAGACCACTCCAATGCCGATAGACTATCAATCGCTACCCGATTTGGTTGAAATTCCTCAATCATTTCTTGCATTTTTATCAGGTGATACTCTAGTGGATTTGTCTCTGGATCGCGACACACGACTCGCAATTTTCCATTTCGTTCCATTTGCCGGAAGTCAACACTCCACGAGAGCGCATTTCTAAATATGAGTGCTCGAGTTTCCTCAAAAGCAAACAATAAGCAACGTTCGTTATTATTAACTCCAGCTGCAATAAACTGGGTTGATAGCAAAGTTTTACCAGTACCTGTGGCTCCTGACACTAGGATGATGGAATTGCGGAAGAAACCACCGCCACACATGGCATCAAGTTCTGCAAGACCAGAGGTTATGCGGATATCAGAAGTGCCATCCTCTAATGTCTCCGTTGTAGAGAGAGGAATAATCACAATCCCTTTGTCAGAAAGGATGGAAAAAGGAAATTCTCCCTGCTTGTGAGAGCTGCCCCTATACTTGACAATTTCTATAGTACGTCGGCGCTTTTCTTGCAGTCTGACATTCCGCAAGATGATCACATTGTCAGCAACAAACTCCTCTACACCTTGAGTGCTAATCTCACCATATTCTTGAGGGCGCTCGGATGTTACAACAACCGTACTTTCAATTTGTCCCAGGACTGAAGCAATCATGAAGAGGTCATTGCGGACTTGAGCCTTATCAGGTAAATAAGTAAAAATTGCGCTTAGGCAATCCATTGAGACTCGCACTGCGTTTACCTGATTGATGGCATACTTAATGCGAGCAACTAAGGAATCGAAGTCATATTCTCCGCTAATTAAAGGTTTTTCTCCAGGTACGCGAGAGGCATCAACAAACGCCCATTTGCCTTCCTCCTCCCATTTGCGGATATCCCACCCAAAGCTACGCATATTTTTCCGTATCCGCTGAGGAGATTCTTCAAAGGTGACAAACACCCCATTCTCGCCCCGTTTAATTCCCTCAGCAAGATACTGAGATGCAAATACACTCTTGCCAACGCCTGCGGTGCCAACGACCAATGTTACCCGACCTACAGGCAATCCTCCTTCAGATAATACGTCAAAACCAGGAATTCCTGTGACAAGCTTCTCAACAGAATCTTGTTCGTTTTTCTGATTCATCTGTGAAATTTTGTTTTTGATTGATTAATAAATAGAATACTACTGATGAGTATCACTTAATTATCCTGATTTATCTGGGGAATATTAAGCCCTAACAAAACTGTTTGCATATCAGATAAATCCCCAATGATTCGCACTTTTGGTAAGGGAAATTCCTTAATTAAAGTTGGGGTCACTAAAATTTTTTCAGCTTCAGCAACCTGGGGATGCTCCTGCACATCTATAATGACTATCTCATGTCTATTTCGCAGTTGTGATTCGCACAACCTAATTAAATTGGAGATTGCTCGTTGGGATCTAGGGGTGTATCCTGTAACATATAGTTTGAGTAAATATTTATCACCCATTGGTTATTTTAGCCACAACCTGTTAATGGATAAATACGCTTTTTATCGAAGTCATTATAATTATTATTAATGTTAAATTTATTCAGACTAACGAAGTATTTCTGAGGGTTAGCAGTTAGGCAGCCATTACTTCATAAGTCATATGTAATTTTCTGCTAAAGTCATCTCTAGTGTATTTGCAAAAAGGTCAGGATTCTGGTCTAAAATTTTGGGATTAACCCGCTTTTGTTACTTCGACCGGAGTAAAATAAAGGACATGAGATGAAAATTAAGTCCAATCATAGAGCAGTATTCAGAATAAATCGGTCAGAATATGCCCTCCGTGTACGCTGCGCGGACAGAAGCAAGAAAGTTGTTATATCTGACTTTGATCTCGAAGTTTTGTACCTCACTCATCCCCAAACTGCTGCAAATAAAATGTGAACAAGAGTCCTACATTTGTCGTACATTTATATCTGTGCAAATGAGAAAATTTGCTGGCGAATAGCAAACTCAAAAAGATACTTTACAGTCGCCAACAATTTACACAACCCATAGAAGCAACCGATAAATCGCTGTCCGTGCAATCACCTGCGGTAATTAAATGCGGCAAAATAGGTTTGTCGTTGTTTTTCCAACAAGATTGGGACTTCGACACAAACCCAAGCGCTGACCCCAAACGTACCCAAACACCTCACCCTAAACAAGATGACATACATCAACAAACAGTATGCGTACTTGCCCGGCAACAGAGTGATCGTACTTGAGCGAGCGTACTTTAACATCAAGTCCATAAGACGCTTATTTTTGTGGGTGACGGTGATACTCATGAATTACTCGCCGACGCCGCCTGGTATCCCCGGAGTTGTTCGCTTGCGTCCTCATGCTCATTTTGTCAGCAAACACTTGATTTGGCTACAAATAGCCTTGGGGGTTCTTAGTATTGGGTTAATTCCTACCTTAACCGCTCGTCCTAGTTTGGGTGCAGAGCGGTTGACCTTATCCTACGGTCTTGTAGCTCGCTCTATTCCTATTAATTCTCTCGAAACCTATGCTAGGACAGGCAAAGCCGATCATGAATTAGCAGCATATGTTCAGCATGCAGACAAAGAGCGACTCACCCAGCTACGGCAAGTTTTGCTGACTCCCATTCCCCTAAAAGCCGTAGGAGTTTCGCAGTTTCTCTACACGCCAATTGGCAAAAGACTGTTAGAAGAGTTGGGAGAAGTCGTACAACAGGAATCTGGCATTAGTGGGTTTTATGCAATTCGAGCCGCGCTCATTCTTGCAGCGGCTGACCCAGAAGGGTTAACTTTATTAAATGTACTACGCAAGTTTCCCTCAAGATCGATTTCTATAAATTTATCGCGCAGCTTGGAGATTGCCGGAGCGTTTGAGAGGCTGGTCAATCAGTCTCAACAGGCGATCGCACTGATCAATAAGCAATCCTTGGAGGGTGGTAATACCTCCGAGCCAGATAATACCTTAGTAAGAGACTTGTCAGGATCAGGAATTTTTAGTTGGCAGAAGCGAACTATCACACTCAACGATACATCTCGCGATCGCACCTTTGCCGCTGACATTTACCTACCGAATACCTCCAGCCCTCGTCCAGTCATTGTCATCTCTCATGGACTCGGTTCTGACCGAACCAGTTTTGCTTACCTAGCTGAACACCTTGCTTCCTACGGCTTTGTCGTTGCTGTTCCAGAGCATCCTGGTAGCAATGCCGAACAGTTGCAAGCTCTATTGGTAGGTAGGGCGGCGGAAGTCACAAGCGCCAGAGAATTCATTGACCGACCTTTGGATATAAAATATCTGTTGGATCAACTCAGTCGCCTATCTCAATTTGACTCTACATATAAGGCGCGCTTAAATATGGAACAAGTAGGCGTGGTCGGTCAATCTTTTGGTGGTTACACGGCTTTAGCATTAGCAGGAGCACCAATTGATTTTAAGGAACTTGCCAAGAATTGCCCAGCTTCACCGGATGTGCTCAATGTTTCTCTGTTACTTCAGTGCTTGGCTGAGACTTTACCGCAATCTGCATATAACCTATCCGATTCACGCGTAAAGGCAGTTATAGCGATTAACCCAATTGATAGTAGTATTATGGGGCAAGCCAGTCTTAGTCAAATTAACATTCCGGTGATGATTGTGGCTAGCAGTGTGGATACCGTGGCTCCAGCTCTTCTAGAACAAATTCAACCCTTCACCTGGTTAACGACCCCAAGCAAATATTTAGCATTAATTAATGGTGCAACGCACTTCTCAACGATTGGAGAATCACCAGATTCTGCAAATTCTGCCATACCCCTTCCCGAACAGGTGATTGGTCCGAGTCCTTCCTTAGCGCGTCGCTATGTTATGGCTTTAGGTCTTCCTTTCTTCCGAAGTTATGTCGCTAATGACCAGAGTTACCGCCGCTACTTGAGTGCAGATTACGTCACCGCTATTAGTCAAGAACCCTTACCACTCAGTTTGGTGCAATCTGTGAGCCTTCAAAATTCTGGCTCGAAGGCAATCCAACGACAGTACAATCTAACTTTTCACCAGATCAATAAGTTTGGTTCAGCCTTTACTACACAACCATAAACTTCACCCCCAGGGGATAACGTTAAAGGCTCACAGCTAAGGCTGTATAATTAATTTGCTTGTGAGCCTTTAAAGTGCTAGTCTTACTTTTCTACAACTGGAAGACCTTGGGCATCCACGTCTAGCTCTTCACGTCGAATAGTCTCAGTAGCTTCAGATGTTTCGTGTTCTACAACCTTCTTGACTCGGACTTCTTCTCGTACAACAGCCTCTTTGTGGATATCAGCTGTTTCTTCGTAAATCTCCATGCGAGCTACTTCACCTTCACGAAAGTCGGCATCACTTGGATTCACTGGTGTAGCATTTGTAGGAGTTGTACGTTCAATAACGATACGCTCTTTTTCAACAGGGACTGCAACACGAGCAGTTTCCGTTTCGATATGTTTGCCGATCGCCACTTCTCCACTCTTGCGACGCTGTTTGTTGGTAATCAACCGCTCTTCGTACAGCTTCAAGGTTTGACCATCGCGCTCATTAATGTTGTACAGTGACGGTTCGTGCTCGTAGTTGTAACTATTCCGGTCGTAAGTTGGTTGGCTCATCTCAGAAGTAGCAGCCATTGGACGGTAAGCACCCCGCACCTGCTCTTCATAGTCGAAATCAACCCTTTCCAGATTATCGTAATTAGGCAGGTTGTTGGTTTGCTCTTTGGTTAGACTATTGGCATAAATCCGTCTTGCATTATGATCAATGTTAGCAAGACCAACAGGGAGCAAGATTTTCTTGCCAAAAATCCATAAGCCTGTGTCTACAACGAAATAACGGAATCGACCCGTTTGCTCATCGACTAAGACATCGTAAACTGAGCCAATTTTTTCATCTCCTTCTACATAAACATCAAAGTTCTTGATGTCATCAATATCGGAATCCTCTTCACGATAATCAGGGTAGAAGTCTCCAAGTTTTACAAGTGCCATCTATTTTTCTCCTACCGTTCTTCTTATCTTTCTCTTTTATGTTAAGAATATTCAGTAATTATTCATCCTTCTGTTGAATGAGAAAAATTCTTAAAAAATTTCTATCTATTAGGTCAAGCTTAATTTTTACTGCTCCAATAATATTAAATATTACCCTGATGGCTCCTGCTTTAACCAAGCTTGTCAGCACAAACGTTACACTATTGTTAGCAGTGGTCTTCATGTTCATGATGAACCCGAAGGCTGTTTTGGAAGAGCATCTTTGGGAGAGAGCAAAACTACCTATGTAAAATTAACGCTACAAAAAGTGAATTAACTGCCCATTTGGTCTGAAAACAAGACATTTGCTTACACCTTACATCCCATACCCGGTCTTAACAAACAAGCTGGTTACGTAAATCTGGAAGATGATTGAGTACAAGAGGTATACCTATGTTTTTACCCCCTGGTTTCGGTGAGAAATATGCTATGACCACCCTCGGAAGAATGGTGTACTACACTGCTGTTGGCAAACCGTGGTCTGATACAAATGTTGAGCAATCAAGCGATAAGACATTAGTTTTTCTACACGCCTTTGGTGGCGGTTCTTCTGCCTACGAGTGGTCTAAAGTTTATCCAGCTTTTGCCACAGATTATCGAATCATAGCACCAGATTTGATAGGGTGGGGACGCTCTGACCATCCAGCCCGAAGTTATCACACTGATGACTACATTAAGAGCATAATCGAGTTTATAGAGAATACGTGCAATGTTCCCACTACTGCGATCGCCTCTGGACTAACTGCTGCTTTTACCATTCGTGCTGCGATTATGCGTCCCGATTTGTTCAAATCTTTAATTTTGACCACACCAGCAGGTCTTGCTGAATTTGGACAAGACTACAGACGCAGCGTCTCTGCTCAAATCGTCAACATCCCAGTTGTGGATCGATTGCTCTATATGACTGGAGTTGCTAGTAGTTTTGGCATTCGCAGCTACCTGGAACAACGTCAATTTGCCCGTGCAGAAAGAGTTTATCCTGAAATTGTCGAGGCATATTTGCAATCTGCCCAACAGTTTAATGCAGAGTACGCTGCTCTTGCTTTTGTGCGTGGGGATTTATCCTTCGATTTGTCTCAATATATCACTCAATTGACCGTTCCTAGTGCTATCATCTGGGGGCAAAAGTCTGAATTCACGGGACCAGAAGTCGGTCGCCGTCTTGCTGAAATGAACCCTCAAGCGATTCGCATCTTTTATCATCTGGACAATGTAGGCTTTACCCCCCAACTGGAACTTCCCGGTGTCACTATTGGGTTAATTAGGAAATTTTTGCCTTTACTTGAGCAGTCTGCTTGAACAGCTTTCCCTTTCTTAGGACAGATAAATAGGTAAACCTAACTTCCTGAGTTCTCCTTTAAGCTAGATGTAGTAAGAGGCCACAAAAAAGTACGCTATGATACTAGTTTAATTTGTATTTGCACAAGAAGTTTTAAGTATGGATTTGTTTAAAACCATACAGCTGATTGTAGTTCTGTTTCTTGCAACCTGCTTATTCTGCTGGATATTTACGTCTGACTGGATTTTTAGTCCTATCATAACTGTAATTTCTTTTTTTGGTGGGCTGCTTCTAATCAGTTTTATTGGAATACTGATAATTAAACAGGAATAGTTTAGTAAAGCGAAAGTCCTTCACCTTCTTCAGTTAGGTACTTACCTGAGTTTACTTACTTAATAGTATCGCTATCAATAAAAAAACCCGATTGCTAGTGAACAATCGAGTTTTAATGTCAAACCTGCTGACAAATGCAAGGCTAATAGTCAGAGATTCTAATCTCTGGCGGTAGTAGTCTAATTACGCAGCAGCTTGGTCTAAATTAACTTTGACAACTTTGTTCTTCTCGGCTTCAGTTTTGGGCAATGTCAAATTGAGAATACCATCTTTGTATTCAGCGGTGACATTGGTATTTTGAATGCGAGCAGGAAGCGGAATGACACGTTGGAATTTACCATAGTGAAATTCGCTCTTGGTTACACCTTTGTCTTGAGTTTTAGTTTCTGACTTGCGCTCACCACTAACGTAAACCGCATTTTCTGTCACTTTCACATCCAGGTCTTTCGCTTCAACTCCTGGAATTTCCAGCTTGAGATAAATCGCATCGGATGTTTCTTGCAATTCAGCAGCAGGAACTCTAATCAAGCTTCTGTCCAATTCTTGAGTTGGTACAAAAGCTTCATCAAATAAGCGGTTGAATTGACGTTGCATTGCGTTAAATTCTTGCCAGGGGTTCAAACGAACTAATGTCATGTTTCTACCTCGTATAAGTAGTATTTGTACAACCAACCAATTGCAGATTTAAATCTTTGCTTTGATTCTTATGTTATGCGGAACTAAAAAAGGCGTAAATTCGGTTTTTATCACTCCAAATATGATGATTACCGAAACAGTAACAGTACTATAGAATGTACGGTTAACTGTAATTTCTCAGGTTCAGTAAACTCTACTTGTATCTCTAAGCAGAATTGCTGGTTAACTGTTAATACAGTTAAAATAAGATTTTTTTAGGCATGGCTCTGTAGAGATATTGCACTACAGTCGATCTAAAAGAATTAATAATTTAGCTTTTCAACTCTAGATATAGATACCTGTAATATTCTTTATGCAATTTTTATTGACTCTTATAAAAGTCTTTATAAGAAATTTAAATTTATTTCAAAATTTGAATAAAAAAAATACAAATAAATTACAAACTTGTCTTCGACTTATGAGATTATAGTAACAAAAGCCTTGACTAAAAACAGAGGTCAATTAAGAATGCTGATAAGAAAATCTGTGATAGGTATAATGTCTGTAGCTGCACTAGGAGTTTTTTCTTTACCAATTAGAGCCGAACAAACAAGTACTCAAGGTAGTAACCAAACAGCTACTATTACAGGTGACAACAACCAAATCAACCAGTATATCATTCAATTGAATGTCCAGAAAAATCAGAGAAACTCTAAAGGAAAGCATCAACCACAACAAGGTTCTTCTCAAGGTGCGACACAATCAGCTGATGCTGTAGGTTCTGGAAATCAGATTAATCAAGATGTTCAACAAGTTAATGTCCAGCAACAAAATGTTCACCCTCGATTTCATGGTCGTGGTCATAAAAAGTCATTAGAAAAGTCATAAGATGAAAGTAAAGGATGAAAATTTTATTCTTTATTCTCATACTTTTTTAGTCACTTTCACAGTCTACGGATTAAATACAGCACATTGCAAGTAGGTGAAGTACAACGCGCTGCGGAACTTAGGGTACTTCACTTTCCTAGGGGTGCAATATTAGGAGCAGAAGCTACTATCTACTATTTGCTTGCACTACTACTAGCACGTAGTGGGGCATAGCCGAAAGTGGCATTAGCCATACGGCACCAGATAGCTACAGACTTGAAGTTAGATAGGTTGATGGCAGCAGGAATTGGGTAGCGTTGTTCACCGTTAAATTTTTGCAGTTTACCAAGATTCACATAGCTGCTAAAATTCTGATACTTCATCGGTGGCTTCTCAGATGTGTCTAGAAGAACGTGTAAGTCAGGTCCTTGATTACTTGTTTGAAAAGCCGAATTCAGTACAAGGTATCGTTGCCCATTTTCTGTAACAATCCGCGCTGTTCCAGAGGTAGGCTGTTCTGCTTTGACAAAAGTACCAGATGCTGCAACAACCTGCTGTTTTTGAGCGATAAGAACACCAGAATTAGCAGTTGTCACTGAGGAATTTGCTATTTTGGCAGATGGTGTCAATGCTTTCACTATACCGACTGAGAGAAAACAAGCTAAAGAAGAAATAACGCCTAGTTGTACTAACTTATTCAAATTCATAACTAATACCTATGAAAACAACATTATTTGAGCGTTGTCTGCTGCTACGTTTTAAGCACAAAATTATTCTCACTTTTTAGCTTTGGTTTAGTATGAGTTTTTCCTGAGAATTACCGCTAAATTTCATGAGAAATCTTTTAGAAGAGCTTAAATCAATTGAAGAATAACGTTTTCTCTTAAAATAAAATCAGACTAATTATTATATTTCAAGAAAATATTTTTGATTTTAGTAGCTATATACCCAACAATAAATATTAGGAAATTTAGAAATAACTTTAGGCAAGCTTTCTAAGCTAATAATGAATAAGCAACTGCACGTCCAAGTACTCTTCCAAGTCTGCAATCTCGTTGCTGATAGTCGGCTGCGTTATTTCCATTTGCTGTGCGACACCCCTACTTTTCATGCAAGTAATGCGATATTGTACAAGCTGGGTGTAGGGAAAATCAAATTTACACCCTACCTTGCGCCCCTGCACCCAGCCATAACTCAAAAGTGACTGCATCAGGACAAATGTAATGGACAATAACCGCTGGACATTAACAGGAAGAAAAGCCTTGATTACCGGAGCAACTAAGGGAATTGGACTGGCGATCGCCCAAGAGTTCCTTTCCCTTGGTGCTGAGATTATGATTGTTGCCAGAAATGCACAAGCGGTCAACAAGCAGCTTGAAAACTGGCAATTGCAAGGATGGAAAGCTCATGGAATTGGCGCAGATGTTACGATATCTGATGGTCGTCAGGCAATCATTGAACAAGTCAATCAAACTTTAGGAGGATTAGATATCCTCGTCAACAATGTTGGCACCAACATTCGCAAAAAGGCACTGGAATACACAGAACAAGAGTATGAATATATATTTCAAACCAACTTAACCTCTACATTTGAAATGTGCCGACTTGCCTACCCTTTGCTTAAAGTCGCAGACAACAGTAGCATTGTTAACGTTGGTTCGGTTGCTGGGTTAACCTCGGTTGGCACAGGCGCACCTTATGGGATGACAAAAGCAGCGCTTGTACAACTGACTCGTTCTTTAGCTGTAGAATGGGCAGGAAACCAAATTCGGGTAAATACCGTTGCTCCCTGGTTTATTCTCACCCCTTTGACTGAACCTCTGTTAAGCAATTCAGATGTATTAAACTCTGTTCGAGCGCGCACTCCAATGGACAGAGTTGGGACACCAGAGGAAGTCGCAGGTTTAGTGGCGTTTTTGTGTATGCCAACAGCTACTTATATTACTGGACAGTGTATTGCAGTTGATGGTGGGTTTTTAGCCTTTGGTTCCTAAATAAGCACCATTCCCACTAAACCAGCAATCACACCAATCCGCAGCAATTGTGTCACCAGTGCTTTTTTAGGGTGCAAATCTGGATACGGATTTCCTACTGAGTATTTTTGTTACTACTTTGAGGACGAACAACGTATTGATAAGCGGGTAAATTGATAGCAATTGGTTTTACTCTTCCCTGAGCAACCATTGTTTGATAAATTAAGGCAGCAATCTCGCCACGAGTAGCAGGCTTAGTAGGGTTGAGAATTTTTCGGTTCGGGTAGTTGACCACTATGTTTGATTTGGTTGCGCTTGCGACATCACCAACAGCATATTGAGGAATCTTGTTAGCATCTGCGTATGAGTTGGTGATAATAAATGACGCAGGACGGTTAAGATTTGCAGCCTGATTATTTCTGGTTTGTGGAGCTGCTGCACTAGGAGGTGTGGCTGTTGCATTGGCTCTAGGAATTAAAAGAGGCTGCATTAAGGTTGTTATCGCCAATGGGAAGAACACAAATCGCCTTTTTGTTTGTCGTTTGGTTGCTTGGGTCGTAGCTGCTGGGGTAGTGCTAGAAGCTAGATTCAAACCTTTGGATAAAGCAACTATTGCCTCAACTTTAGTGACATCTTGATTTGGACGGAAGAAACCACCAGGATAGCCAGTCATAAATCCTTGTTGATAGGCTGCCTTAATTGGAGGAGCAGCCCAATAGTTAGCCGGAACATCTTTATAGACAGAACCGCTTGCTATCTGCCTCCTTGGTGGTTGCTGAAAAGCCTTGTTAATAATTGCAGCAAACTCATCACGATTGACTACCTGTTGTGGTCGAAATGTGCCATCAGGATATCCATTGAGAATATTTCTTTCAGCCAAACCTTGAATAAATGGCTGCGCCCAATAACTAGGTTTAACATCAGGAAAAGTAGTCGGCGTTGAAGTTTGGGCATAAGTTCCTATCGGTGCATCTGCAAGAACGGCTAAACATAAAGTTGCTAAAGATACACTGAGCGATAAAAACCACAGTAACTTGTTCATGAGAACTGCCCCCGAATACATCTGATGCTTTTATAAAGCTAATTAATTTCAGTTATTCATTTATCTATCTGCTGATCTAAAGGTATATCTCTACAAAAAGAGAACAGCTTCTATGCAACCAAAATCAATAAAATTTAAAAGACTAATAATTTGCTATAAATAACTTTATAAAATTTTATGTAAGATAAAAGAAACATTGAAGATAATAGTTTTCAATGTATATCTTCCACATCTTCTCTCTTAAAATAAAAAGGTAAAAAGTAAAATATTTTTACCTTTTACACTTAACTGTGCAAAACGTTTGCATCCTATGAACGCTTGTTAAAAATTAGTATTATTTAGCGATCGCCTATTGGATTTAGATCCCCAACAAATTTCAACAAATCTGCCATCGTAAACGTCCCCATATGTGAGGAAGTTTTGGAAACATCCTACCAAACTTACCTGTAGGTGCAAATTCACCTAGGGGAAAGTTATCACCGTTGCGAGGACTAAATCCGTGTCCGTTTCTTTTAAGCATGTGTGTTGCCTTGTTGTTTTGGCTGAATGTCCAACGGGAAGAAGTTTAGGAATCCCAAGGACTTTTATGTCGTATCAGTATGATTGTCGGGATAACTAAGCTATGAGAGTACCCTTGAGGGTGCATTTTTTAGATACAAAACAAAGAAACCCGATTTCTGAAAGAAACCGGGTTTTTTTACCCTTCAATTGGTAACAAACTACTTCACAGCAGTTTTTGGTTCTTGTTGGGGTACTTGCTGACTTTGTGTGGGTTTAAGCTGTTGTTCCAAAGCGGGTGGCGTTGCCTGACGGAAAGCTCCACAATAGTGCATCGTCATCACAGCTTTGAAAGCCCAGTGGTTGGGTGAAACATCGCTAAACGGTACAGGCAAGGTTTCTGCCTGGTTCTGGATACAGGCATTGAGAACTTGATTTGGTTTAACTGGGCTAGCACTAGGGGTTTCTTGAGCTTTCACAGGAGTCACTAAGCCAGCAGTAGTTAGTACTACAGCAGTGACTAAAATCCTAAGGTTCATGCTGCATTCATCAGTTCTAGGTGGTAGGAAACATTGTAACTATTATGAGTAGTACAACTAATCCAACAACCCACAGTATTAACGCCCCCCAACTAACAGAATCTTCTTGTAATTTATGCCACAAATTTGTAACAAAATTATTACGGACTGCCATTTTACACCCTCCGATTTTTAGTGAGCTATTACCAGACGCCACTAATCGAGCTTGAACTCAGTTATGTTAATTTTGTTCTTGGAAATGCGAGCGTTCATTTCTCACTTCCAAGGACTAAGTAACTGAGATTTAAGTAAATTCATGGAGCGCAGATGCATGCGTTCCTCTAAGCGCACTCCTTTGCTTAAAAAAGAAAAATTTCCAAAAAGACATTTGTTGCTTCTAAATGGTATTTTCCCATACGTAAGCGTTTACACTCCCTAATTTTGCGATTTTGAGAAAATTCTTAATGCTTTCTTGCAGTTGTTTAACCCAAAGATTTAAACTCTACAATCTTACATAGAGCACACAAAAACACAATATTTACACGGATTTATTCTTAATAGGTTAACATCAGAAATGACGAGTCTATTCACACTAGACAACGATTATTAGTTTAAATCAGTGAGCAAGAAATGGTGCAACAAATAAGACTAGGTACACCTCAATTTATCTGCGTAATTCCAATTGAAACGATAACAGGAAATCAAGAGGAAGAAATAATGACTTTTGGTGTGTCTGCTGATGAGGCAAAACATCAAGCCGAGGAATTGTTAGCAAATAATTACGGATGCAATCAAGCGCAAGTTGTGGAATTGATGCAGCAGGCGAGAATTGAACCAATAGGTCAATGGTGTTCTGCAAAAATAGGGAGTGGCGAGTAGGGGCGCAATGCCTTCCCGTACAGCAATCCTCGGGACTCACAAATTATCAGCAATGACATCCATGCAACTATTCAAGACGCTACTGCGAGTTCGGCACTACGAGATGGACGCTCTAGGACACGTCAACAATGCAGTCTACCAAAACTACCTAGAACAGGCAGCAATTGAACACTCGGAACACTTGGGTTTAACCCTTGATGTCTATCAGCAACTAGGCGGTGTATTTGTGATGCGACGCGTAGAAATTGATTATCTGCGCCCAGCAGTAGCAGGTGACACACTGGAAGTCACCACTTGGTTAAAAGAAATGCGCGGTACCCGTGCCTATCGGCAGTATGAAATTCGCAAACAAAACCAAGATAATTTGTTAGTCACCGCTGAAGCTCTATGGGTCTGGGTAGACGCTAAGACAATGCGCCCCCGACCTATTCCTGATATATTGCTAGAGAAATTCTTGCAGACACAGCAGGCAAAATTATGAATGATGAATTATGAATTCTAAGTTTTTTATCATTCATAATTTTTCTGCCTTTGCGCTTCGTACAACATCAAAGCGGCGGTAATTGCTACGTTTAAGGACTCTACTCTTGGAGAGACAGGAATTTGCACTTGCAAATCTGCGATCGCTGTCAACTCTGGCGACAAACCAGCACCTTCATTGCCCAACAAAATCAAACTGGGTTTACGCCAGTCTACCTGCCAATAAGTTAAAGTCGCACTGGGCAAAGTTGCTACAACCTGCATTCCGGCTTGCCTACTTTGCTGTACTGTCGCTTTTAAATCAGAACTCACCGCCATTGCTAGGCGAAACCACTGTCCAGCGGAAGCACGTAATACTTTCGGGTTGTCTAAATCCACACTATCTTCACTGAGCCATAACCCAGAAGCCTCAGCAGCAGCAGCAGTGCGAATCATCGTACCCAAGTTGCCTGGATCTTGTACAGTTTCCAATGCTAGCACGATACCAGTAAACGGCACTTCCCCAACGCGATAACCCCTTTTTGCCGTCGCGACGACCCCATCCGGTTGCACGGTGGTGGCGATCGCCTTTAAAATGTCTTCACTGACAATTTCTGCGCGATCGCAAAGTTCACAAGCTTTTTCCCACAGCACAGGATGAGCATCTTGCCATTCTGGAGTGCTACACACCGCTTCTAACGGGTAATTTACTGCACAAGCTTCTTCTAACAGATGCGTTCCTTCCAACAAAAATAACTGCTGATTGTGCCGTTCTTTTGAGGAGTGCAATTTGCGAATTTGCTTAACCAGGGGATTTTGTAAACTTGTTAGCATCAAAGTCCTAATTTCTGACTTCTGAGTATCCATTTGTGCTCTTACTCAGGACTCAGTACTTGTATGCGGAACCCGGGACTTGAACCCGGAAGCCTTGCGGCACTAGAACCTGAATCTAGCGCGTCTGCCAATTCCGCCAGTTCCGCGAACATTTCTATTTCTTGACCGTCTCTGATTATGACTCAATTATTTAATTGTGTCAAGGCATTATTTCTCAGAGGATCTAAATCTAAATGAGATTATCACCTTACTTAGTACTTTTTTTTGACAAAAATCTCGAATCACCGTACAGCATGGGTTTAGGTTGTCCTCTCCTGCTGTGAGGAAATTTCTCGACGTTAGATGTCGTGCAAAAATGTAGACAATCAAAAACTATCGTGTAGAATCGAAACCAACCTCAAACGTACAAAATCAACAGTTTTTTTTGGAGGGTAGGCGTATTATTCCTTCTGGCAGCTTACCAGATGCTAAATCTTCTCCTACAGCAGACTCCTCAGTCCTGCAAATATGGGGTGGGCATCGTTTGCAAGGTCATGTAAAAATTAGCGGGGCAAAAAATTCAGCACTGGTTATCATGGCTGGGGCCTTGCTATGTTCAGGCGAATGTCGCATCCGCAACGTGCCGTTATTGGCAGACGTAACACGCATAGGTCAGATTTTATCGGCTTTAGGTGTTAGCTTACAACAAACCGGAGACATCTTAGACATTGATGCCAGCGACATAAAAACATCAAAGGCTCCTTATGAATTAGTTACCCAGTTGAGGGCAAGTTTTTTTGCCATTGGTCCGATTCTGGCACGGCTGGGAGTCGCGCAGATGCCGTTACCGGGAGGATGTGCCATTGGCGCAAGACCAGTGGATCTGCATGTCCGAGGACTGCAAGCAATGGGAGCTGAAGTCCAGATTGAGCATGGCATTTGTAATGCCTATGTTCCTGGCAGCAGCCGCAGGTTAAAGGGCGCAAAAATATACTTGGATCTCCCTAGTGTAGGAGCCACAGAAACTCTAATGATGGCGGCTACCCTTGCAGAGGGCGAAACCATTATCGAAAATGCTGCACGCGAACCAGAAGTTGTCGATTTGGCGAATTTCTGTATCGCCATGGGAGCAAAAATATACGGTGCCGGAACCAGTACGATTACAATCGTTGGTGTTCCAAAGTTGCACTCCACTGAATATAGCATTATTCCCGATCGCATTGAAGCAGGCACGTTTTTGGTGGCAGCAGCAATTACCGGTTCAGAGCTTACCCTCTCGCCAGTCGTGCCAGATCATCTGCTACCGATAATTGCCAAGCTCCGAGATATTGGAGTGCCAATTATACAGGAAGCAGCTGACTGCTTACGCACCCTGAGGGCAGAAACACTGAGGGCAACTGATATTGAAACTTTGCCCCATCCTGGCTTCCCCACAGATATGCAAGCGCCGTTTATGGCTTTGCTGACACTTGCCGAAGGCGACAGTGTGATTAATGAATCTGTGTTTGAGAATCGTTTGCGCCATGCCTCAGAGTTAAATCGCTTGGGGGCAGATATTCGCGTTAAAGGCAACGTTGCCTTTGTTCGGGGAGTGCCGATGTTGTCGGGCGCACCCGTACTAGGTACAGATTTACGGGCATCAGCTGCATTAGTTTTGGCAGGACTAGCAGCAGAAGGCAAAACTATTATTCAGGGACTGCGTCACCTAGATCGGGGCTACGATAGACTTGATGCCAAGTTGCAGCAATTGGGAGCTAGAATTCAGCGCGTGTCGGTAACAGCGACAAAGACAGAAGCTGCTCCCAGCACAATCAATCCGCAAGCGTCAATATCTACTTAGTAGGTAAGTACAAAAACACTATAAAAGCAACAGGACAAGGAAGGTATTTCTTCCTTGTCCTGTTGCTATAGCTATACTGTTTGTGTGGGGCGGTTCTAAAATCAGTCCCATCTATCACAATTCCATTATTTCCCCAGCTTCCTTCGCCATGTTACCGTACAACACTCAACTGATTGGTCTCAAAGCAGATTCATTTCGTCATCCGCTAGACCTAGAGGCAACCAAAGCACTCAAGCGCCTCCCTGGCTTGGATATGATGGTGCGAAATGTCTTGGGACCGTTGGCGGAGCAGGTTTTCTATGTGGAAAACATCGCTTCTAGCGTTCTTGTCGGTGAAAAACAACTGCCCCATCTGCATCGGCTGTTGTTAGAAGCCTGCAAAATACTGGATATAGAACCACCCCAGCTTTATATTAGACAGCATCCGGCTCCCAATGCCTACACCTTTGCTATGCGGGGAAAACAGCCTTTTATTGTGGTACACACTTCCCTGATTGATATGCTCGAACCAGAAGAAATTCAGGCGGTGATTGCCCATGAATTGGGACACCTCAAGTGTGACCACAGCGTTTACCTGACTCCAGTAAATATATTAATCTTAGCTGCGGCAGTGGTGCCCACCGTCGGAGCGTTTCTTGCTCAAGCAATACAAGCACAACTTTTAGAATGGGTACGCTGTGCAGAGTTTACGTGCGATCGCGCAGCATTGTTAGCAACTCAAAACCCCAAAGTTGTCATGTCAGTGTTGATGAAACTTGCTGGGGGTTCGCCTACCTTAGCACCGCAACTCAACCTGGAGGCTTTTATTGCCCAAGCTCGTGCTTATGATGATATTAGCAAGACCGAACTGGGTGAGATGGTCAAAACTGCTCGAACGGCTCAGTTAACTCATCCAGTGCCAGTCCTAAGGGCAAGAGAAATTGATCGCTGGGCAAGCAGCCAAGAATATCAAAAGTTGTTGCAAAATCACAAAATAGAGTATAATAGCGAGAGTGCTACCAAGGGCGGGTGGCGAAACTGGTAGACGCACCACACTCAAAATGTGGCGACCTTGCGGTCATAGGAGTTCGATTCTCCTCCTGCCCACTGTTGTAAAGGCGCTATAGGTTATATGTAGAAACGTGCCAGAAGAAATGGGTAGAGACATACCATGGCAAGTTTCTACATATTATAAAATTAGCAAACTGAAGAAAATTATACAGCCAATCTACTGACTCCAAATAATCTTGGTAGTTAAAGAACAAATTCTTGACCCCGTGCAACTCTATTAAGTAGCACGCAATCATCTTTTTATCTCCACAAATTGAATAATTGCCCATCACAGAGCGACTACTATAGCAATCCTATTTGAATTGTGAGATTTTTCGTGTTAGCGCAGCGTCTGGGACAGGAGAAACCTGTCCTTAGTAAGCCAGCGCAGCCGAGTTGGTTTCCAACTGTCACGGCGACTGGCGTAAGCGCAAAGCGTGCCGCAGGCATAGGCGCAGCCTCTGGGGAGGAGATACCCGAAGCAATCATCATTAGTGGTTTCTCACATTCGCGTAGCGTGCCCGTAGGGCTTATGATTTAGGACTGCTATAGACATTGTTTCAACTATAAATAGAAAATATAGCTTGCCTGAAGGCTAAATTGGGCTGGGAACTTTACGGTAAGCAGAGTCAAAACTTTTTCTAGTAAGGATTATCTTCATTAAAGATTTTTATGTATTTTTTTTTGAGATTTATACATCTCATTCCGGATAACCGTTGAGATATGATGACTCCTTGTAAGGAGTGTAAAGAGTATGTAAACCTCAGTACTATTACTGATAAGAAAGACTCAGATGACAAACGTTAAAAACGAGAATAGCCCCAAGTAAAAGGCTAGAAGTTTCAAAATTGAAGAATACTTTTGTTTGTTAGAAATGAATTAAGATTATCTCCTCTGTGAACTGTGACAAAAGAAGTACAGGGTTATTGTTTATTCTGGATTGTGAGTAAATTATGTAGATGTTGTAGCGTATTTCGGCGTGCTGTTTAGGTAATGAACGTTAAATCTGTACAAATTCAGGCATTCTTCTTATCCATGTTTGACGACAGAATAACTAAGAACTATAATAGAGATAGACAACATTATTGACCAGGAAAAATACCTCTCGATCTTTATAGTAAGAGAGGTTGGATTATCTACCTATTGTTTAATTTCTGAAAGCAAGAAAAGAAAAGCGCTATGCGACTCAAAAGATGGGAGTCTCCCCGGCGAGAAGGTCGGAATGACAAGGGTAAAGGCGGTTCTGCAAGACAGAGACAACTTAAGAAACAGCAGCAAATGCTTCGGAAGAAACTCAAGGAGGGTAATAACCCAGATAGTACAAAACCAAACAATAGTAATAAAGAGAAGCCAGGGGGAAGAAAATTTAATCTTCCCCCTTATTTTTTCCTTTTATCCCAAGCAAAAGCCAAGTCTGTGATTGCCCATCACACAGTTTATGAAAGTTATATGAAGAGCGTTGCTTGCTTCATAAAGCAGTCTTTTGAGGCATTTTACTAAAAAAGTATCTTCAATTACAATTTTCATTCGCACTCTTCAAACCTCAAGATTTGTCAGCTTCATTGTCTGTAACTTTGCTGAACAGACTTCATTTTTTTACTGAATAGATATTGATTTCGTTTTATTAAGGCTTATATAAAAAAAATCAAAAGTGATATGAAGTTAATGTAAAGATTGCAAAAAAAAAGATAAGAATGCTGTTTTTTAGAGTAAATTGCTATACAGGCTAATGTGAATGAATTAATACCAGGGAATTGAGCGATTTACTGTAAAAGCTACTGCATCTCCATGTGTTAACTTGCGACCGTTAACCGAAAGTTGAAGCAAGTCAGAAATATAATCTGACACCTTCATTCTCTGGTATGGTCTAGAAGATGTTTTGTTCTCTGTTAAACACAAGGAGTGACTTTATGGTAGGAAGAGCTTTTCTACCTACTCAAAGAGTTCTTGATTTTCCGATTACTGCCTTACGCTTTGACGAACAGATACAAACAATGTTGAGGTGGGCTAGTGCCCACGAGAGTAAGACTATATGTATCGCTAACGTACATATGCTGATGGAGGCTTATTGGAATCCAGACTTTGGTACTGTTTTAAAAAATGCGGATCTTGTCACTCCTGATGGTATGCCTCTCGTGTGGATGATGAGGCTTTTAGGAGCTAAATACCAAGACCGCGTAGCAGGCATGGATGTTTTACAGGCATCATGTGCGCTTGCTCAAAAACTGAATGTCAGCCTTTATTTCGTGGGTTCTCAAACAGAAATTCTTTCTCGCATGAAAGAAAGGTTGGAACAGGAATTTCCCAATCTGAAAATTGCAGCTATGGAACCCTTGCCATTCCGTCCCCTGACTTCAACCGAAGATGATGCATTGATTCAAAAAATTAACTCCAGTGGCGCGGGTTTAGTGTTTGTCTCTTTGGGATGTCCAAAGCAAGAAAGTTGGATGGCTCAACACAAAGATAAAATCCAGGCTGTGATGATTGGGTTGGGTGGTGCTTTTCCTGTGTATGCAGGAATCCATAAAAGAGCACCCCGCATGGTACGAGAGTTAGGTTTGGAATGGCTTTATCGGTGGATACAAGAACCCCGTCGTCTTTGGGGTCGTTATACAAAGACTATTCCACCGTTTATCTGGTTGGCTTTTAAGCAACTGTTGACGTCAACTTCTTTTATCAGTACGCCATTTCATATTCGCGAACGGTACTTGGGATGGAAGAATTAGATTGGTGATTGTGCTGATTTAAGAGTTTCCAGTCATTATTTTTTTGAATCAAAGTCCAAAGTAGTATCAGTATATCTTTTGATGGAAATGTCCTGCTATGCAGGAAAATCTTTGAAAGAATCCGATAGGATATCTTACGAGGAAATACCAAGATCATTTCTCATCAGGGGCGCATCTAATTATACCTTATCAACAAATGCTTAGTTGAACCTTGTAGCAATTTAGGTGGCTTAAAGTTAAACTAGGAAGGAATACTTACTGAAGACAAAGATTTCTGAAGGAAGGAACTAGAAGAACAAAAACGATCAAGACCGCTAGATTTTGACAACTCAAAAGGTAATTTTTATATTACCTATCTTGTATTGTTAAGAACAAACTCGAGAAGATGCAAACTTTTTTGGTAACTGGCGGAGTTGGTTTTATCGGTTCTAACTTCATTCTGAAAGCTAGACAAGAACAATGGGCAAACATTATCAATCTCGATAAGTTGACCTATGCGAGCAATCCTCAAACTGTAGCTCAGTTGCAGGACGATTCTGGATATCATTTTGTCCGTGGAGACATTGGTGATATTCAACTGTTACATCATGTTTTAGAGCAATACCAACCTGACGCAATTATCAACTTTGCTGCTGAGAGCCATGTTGACCGCTCAATTCTCAGCCCCCAAGATTTTATTCAAACAAATGTAGTAGGAACATTCCAACTTTTGGAAGCGAGTAGAGCCTACTGGGAAAAATTATCCCCCCAGAAGCGAGAGCAGTTCCGTTTCTTGCATGTGTCCACCGATGAAGTATACGGCTCACTCGGTTCAACAGATCCAGCCTTTCGAGAAGATACCCCATACGCTCCCAACAGTCCCTATGCTGCATCAAAAGCAGGGTCTGATCATCTTGTACGAGCTTACTTTCATACCTATGGTCTCCCCACTTTAATAACCAACTGTTCTAACAACTACGGTCCACGCCAGTTCCCCGAAAAACTAATTCCCCTGATGATTCTCCATGCTTTAAATGGTAAATCTCTACCAATCTATGGTGATGGACAAAATATCAGAGACTGGCTGTATGTCGTTGATCACTGCGAAGCCCTCTACATAGTTTTGAAACACAGCCGTATTGGAGAAACTTACAATATTGGTGGTAACAACGAGCAGAAAAACCTAACAGTCGTTGAGAAAATTTGTGCAATCTTAGATGAGTTAGCTCCTAAACCCGACTTTCGCCACTCTTCTCTGATTACTTATGTGAAAGACCGCCCCGGTCATGATCGGCGATATGCTATTGATTGTAGCAAAATTAGCTCAGAATTGGGTTGGCAGCCAAAGGAGAACTTTGAGAGTGGTTTGTTGAAAACCATTCATTGGTATCTAAGCAATCCGACTTGGGTTGAGCAAGTCCAATCAGGTGCCTACGCACAATGGATTATGCACAACTATGGAGATAGGGAAGCAGTATTATCAAACTAACGAGATACCGACCTATCTGTTGGAGTGAATCTTCAACTACCCCGCCCTGCCTAACGGCTGAGGACGGGGATTGCTAAGAACAAACTTAGCAACGCAAGTGTTGAATAGCCCACTGAGACTAACTGCGGTTAAAACTTCCAAATACTTCCCCAGTTTGGAAATACTTTAAGACCTTTTGTTAGGTCGTCGGGCCCTTGCCAAGACATCTGTAGTTAGTTGGGCGAGGGGACATCAACTCTGAAAGGAGAATTATCTTAAATGCGAATTCCGGTAATTTCAAAAGGTGGCAAACCACTCATGCCTACGACTCCTAGTCGTGCTAGACGTTGGATAAAGGATAGTAAAGCAATCAAAAAATGGTCAAAGCTAGGCGTATTCTACGTACAGTTAACCGTTGAACCAAGCAATACCAAGACTCAACCTATTGTTATTGGACTAGACCCTGGCAAGCTTTACTCTGGGGTTGGCGTCCAATCTTCCAGATTCACGTTGCTGATGTTGCACCTTGTCTTACCATTCAAAACCGTAAAAGACAGAATGGAGCAAAGAGCGATGATGCGACGTGGTCGTAGAGGGAGACGCATCAACCGCAAGTTGCCATATATTCAACGCGCTCATCGTCAAGCACGATTTGATAACCGCAAACAAAAGAAAGTTCCTCCTAGTATTCGTGCTAACAAAACGCTTGAACTACGGGTATTGAGCGAAATAGTCAAGCTTTATCCAGTTCAAGGCATCATTGTTGAACGTGTTATGGCACGAGGGGACAAAGGATTTAGCCCTGTCATGGTTGGGCAATTATGGTTACGTAAACAAGTAGAAAAGCAATTCAGTATTGAGCCGTCAACTATTCAGGGGTGGGAAACTTCTAACTTGCGTAAACAGTTAGGATTGCCCAAAGACAAACAAGACAAGTCACGCCAAACACCAGAAACTCACGCAGTAGATGGTGTCACAATTGCGGCTAGCCGTTGGGTTAAGTACGGAATAACGTCAATTAACGGTATGGGTTGGAAAGGTCAAATCAATATCACTCCCTCCCAATTTGTTATTGTTAAGCGCCCACCTGTTTCAAGTCGTCAACTACACCTCATGGTTCCGGCAAAAGGCGGAGTGAGGCGCAAGTATGGCGGGACCGTAACTCGTCACGGATTTCGGAAAGGTGATTACGTCGAAGCCACCCAAGGAGCTAAAACTTTTTGTGGATGGGTGAGTGGCGATACCGAAAAACAAGTTTCTGTAAGTGATGCGTCCTGGAAGCGTCTTGGACAATTCACTGCTAAGAAAGTCCGATTGATACAGCGAAGCACGGGGTTAATCGTGCTGTCAACTCGGAGATTGTCAAACCTCCTCCCGTTGAAGGAGTCGGTTTGACCCACTATCCCTCCCCGCCTTGCTTCGCTGAAGGCGGGGTCTCTCGTGGAAACAAGATGAAGGGCATTATTTTAGCTGGCGGTTCTGGGACACGGTTGTACCCGCTGACTCAAGTGGTCAGCAAACAACTCATGCCTGTCTACGATAAGCCGATGATCTACTACCCCTTGTCCACTCTGATGTTTGCTGGGATTCGCGAAATCCTCATCATCTCTACACCCGCTCATCTGCCCCTATTTCAGCAACTTTTGCAGGATGGTAGTCAGTGGGGTCTCAAGTTTAGCTATGTTGAGCAGCCAAAACCTGAAGGCATAGCACAGGCATTCATCCTAGGCAAAGATTTTGTTGGTGACGACTCCGTATGCCTAATTTTAGGCGATAACCTTTTCTATGGGCATGGTCTAGTTGAGGTGCTGGCTCGTGCAGTTCAATTGCAGGAGGGCGCACTTATTTTCGGTTATCAAGTCGCTGAACCTCAGTACTATGGAGTAATTTCATTTGATGCAACGGGGCAGGTGATAAGTCTAGAGGAAAAGCCAAGCATTCCTAAATCTAACTATGCTGTGCCTGGTATTTATTTCTATGATTCTCAAGTTTGTGAAATTGCAGCCCAACTCCAACCCTCAGCTCGTAATGAGCTAGAAATTACCGAATTGAGCCAGGTTTATCTGAGTCGCGGGCAACTGAAAGTCGAGATTTTAGGTCGAGGCTATGCCTGGTTGGACACTGGTACTCATGAATCACTTCACCAGGCTGCTAGCTTTATTCAAACCTTGGAACAACGCCAGGGCTTGAAAATAGCTTGTATCGAAGAAATTGCTTACCGCAAAGGATATATTGATGCAGATCAACTCTACCAACTTGCCACACCACTAGCCAAGAGCAGCTATGGGCGTTACCTATTGGACATCATAAGTAGTGATCTTCATACTGTTCAGGTTCAGCAGATGGATTGGGTTGCATCAGCAGGCGTCAAGCAGGAATTGGCAGAAACTGAGAGGGTAGCATCGTGAAGGTTACAAAAACTGCGATTCCTGATATATTGCTGATTGAAGCACGAGTTTTTGAAGATGAACGTGGCTTTTTTTACGAAAGCTACAATGAACGAGTTTTGAGAGAAAAGGCAAATATTGTAGAACACTTCGTGCAAGACAACCATTCTCACTCAACTAAGAATGTACTACGTGGTCTCCACTATCAAATTAAGCAACCTCAAGGCAAATTAGTGAGAGTTGTGGTTGGTGAAGTGTTTGATGTCGCTGTGGACTTAAGGACTAGTTCTCAATACTTCGGTCAATGGATTGGTATTCAAATCAACGCCAAGAACAAGCAGCAGGTTTGGATACCAGCAGGCTTTGCTCATGGTTTCTTAGTACTTTCCGAATATACAGAGGTAATTTATAAAACAACAGAGTATTACGCACCAGAGTATGAACGTACCATCTTGTGGAACGACCCTGATTTAGCGATCGCTTGGCCTGTTGCAGAAGAACCCATTCTCTCCAATAAAGACAGAGCGGGTAAGCGACTGAAAGAGGCAGAGGTGTTTACGTGACCAGAATACTTTTGACAGGTAGCACAGGTCAAGTTGGTTGGGAACTGCAACGCAGTTTGATGACTCTTGGTCAAGTCATTCCTGCGGGACGTGAAGTGTCCACCACAAGCCTACGTATGGATCTGTCTCAGCCTGACACTATTCGTAATGTCATTCGTGAAGTTCAGCCTGACTTAATTATAAATGCAGCTGCATACACTGCTGTGGATAAGGCAGAGTCAGAACCTGAATTAGCAATGGCTGTCAATGGGACTGCACCAGGTGTGATTGCAGAAGAAGCCAAGCTGATTGGTGCAGGAGTCATTCATTACTCAACAGATTATGTGTTTAACGGTAATCAGGCGACGCCGTATACAGAGCAAGATGAGCCTGACCCACAAAATATCTACGGGAAAACAAAATTAGCTGGTGAAAAGGCAATTCAAGCAGTTGGTCTACCTCATTTGATCCTAAGAACAAGTTGGGTTTATGGATTAAGAGGTAAAAACTTTCTGCTGACGATGCTGAAATTGGCGCGGGAGCGTGAAGAGATAAGAGTTGTGGATGACCAAGTGGGATCTCCAACCTGGAGCAGAATGATTGCTGAATCTACAGCACAAATCTTGTCTCAAGGCAAAAAAGATTTGATGATTTTTTTAAGCAGTAACAGTGGGGTATACCATCTAACAGCTACTGGTCAGACGAGTTGGTATGGCTTTGCAAAAGCGATTTTTGAATATGACTCTAAACGCAGTGAATATAAGTTAGAAAAATTGGTAGCAATACCGTCAGAGCAATATCCAACCCCAGCGACAAGACCAGCTTATTCCTCATTAAATACTCAGAAAATCTCTAGTACATTTGGGCTAGTTTTTCCTAGCTGGCAAAGAAATTTAGAGTTGGTGCTTGGTTCCTGACCTTCATCATAAATGTCATGGTAATGAGCGCGACTTCTTGTTATACATGGCTGTCAGATAACTGGCAGGAATTTTATTAAAAATATATTTTAAAGATTAGATGAAGATGTAAAAAAGATACAAATACTTCCTGATACTAATATGGGTGTAAAGAAATAAGAAAAGGATAATAACAGTATTTTCTCTTAGACTTCGGGTATTTTGGCTGCAAACAATCACGTATTATCTAAACTAAATAAATGAAACATACAGGTAAGTAGATGAGCACAAAACAACTGACAATCGAGGCAGGTCGGGCTGAGAAGCAGTATTGGAAAGACTTGTGGACATACCGGGAACTGTTCTACTTTCTTGCATGGCGTGACATTTTAGTGCGCTACAAGCAGACCGCGATCGGACTTGCATGGGCACTGATCCGACCTTTTTTGACAATGATTGTGTTCACAGTCGTATTTAGTACCATAGCTAAGTTGCCGTCTGAAGGTGATGTCCCTTACCCAATTATGGTCTACGCAGCGCAGTTACCTTGGCAGTTTTTTGCCGGCGCTTTGAGTGAGTGTAGCAACAGCTTAATTAATAACGCTAACCTGGTTTCTAAAGTCTACTTTCCTCGGTTGATTGTGCCGACTAGTGCAGTGATTGTTAGCTTTGTAGACTTTATGATTTCTGGGATGATTCTGCTGGCACTGATGGCATGGTACAACTTTGTGCCAGACTGGCGTATTCTCACTCTGCCAATATTTATTTTAATTGCCTTTCTAGCGGCAATTGGAGCAGGGTTGTGGTTGGCAGCGTTAAATGTAGAGTATCGAGATTTTCGCTTCATTGTGCCGTTTATTGTCCAGTTTGGGTTATACATCTCACCCGTGGGGTTTAGCAGCAGCATTGTACCAGAGGAGTGGCGGTTACTCTACTCGATAAACCCAATGGTTGCGGTCATTGATGGCTTCCGTTGGGCAATTTTGAAAGGACAGACAAGTATTTACTTGCCGGGGTTTGCGCTGTCTCTAGGACTGGTTGCTCTAGTGTTTGTGACCGGAATCTGGTATTTCCGCAAGACGGAACGCAAATTCGCTGACATCATTTAGCAAGGAGTGGATGACGTGTCTGATACAGTCATTAAAGTTGAAAATCTCAGTAAAAAGTACCTCCTGAGTCACCAGAAAACAGGGAGCGGTAGCTATAATTCCTTGCGTGACGCCATCGCAGATGGAGCAAAGTCTTTTGGTAAGAAATTATTGAAGCCTTCTGGTAAGAAGACGTTTAACCCAAACCGTGAAGAGTTCTGGGCGTTGAAGGATCTATCGTTTGAGATTAAGCAGGGCGACACGGTTGGTATTATAGGTCGCAACGGTGCAGGAAAATCGACTTTGCTCAAAATATTAAGCCGGATTGTCGAGCCGACCAAGGGAAAGATAACGATTAAGGGACGGATGGCAAGTTTATTGGAAGTTGGTACAGGTTTTCACCCAGAGTTGACGGGTCGAGAGAATGTTTTTCTCAATGGTGCAATTCTAGGCATGAGCAAAGCAGACATTAAAAGAAAGTTTGATGAAATTGTGGCGTTTTCAGAAGTTGAAAAGTTTTTAGATACCCCAGTAAAGCGTTATTCCTCCGGAATGTATGTGCGCCTTGCATTTGCAGTAGCAGCCCATTTAGATCCAGATATCTTAATCGTGGATGAAGTATTAGCAGTAGGAGACGTTCAGTTCCAGAAAAAGTGTTTGGGAAAAATGGAAGATGTCGGCAAACAAGGCAGAACAATATTGTTTGTCAGCCACAACTTGGGAATATTACAGAAACTCTGTAACAGAGGGCTTTTTTTGAAACAAGGCACTGTTTTTGCTGATACTTCGGCATCTGAAGGGGTAAGCATTTATTTAACAACGTTAGAACAATCTGCTTCACAAAACCTGTTGGAGCGAACTGACCGGAGAGGCAAAGGACAAGTGCGACTGACTAAGGTAGAGATTTCCACAGGAGGAGATCATTCATCAACAACTTTAGCAACAGGTCGTCCTGCACGTTTTGTTTTCCATGTTACTAGTATGATACCGGGAATGTCATGTAATTTCACCCTTTACGACCAACATGGTCAAGCTGTTGCAAACTTCAATAGTGCTACGCACAGTGAGGAGGATGTAAATATTCCAGAACTGGGAATGAAGCTGATCTGCGAAATTGGTGAGTTCTTACTTGTTCCTGGTCGCTACCGGATGAATGTTGCAATTACTAGTGATGGAGAGCTACAAGATCATGTAGAAGCAGCCGCTATTTTGGAAGTTGAGCAAGGGCAATTAAGAGGTCGTCCTGTAGATATGGGAAGCGGGTACGGAAGTGTTTGCATACCGCATCGATGGAGTCTCGCTGGGTAAACTCAAAAGAATGATGTTATGTTGACTAATTTAGGCTTTTTATAGTTACTTGAACTAACTATGTAAAGCTTTGTATTAGTATTCAACATTTCTGCTCCTGAATAAACTTAATTAGCATATAAAATCAAACTGTCTCCATGAAGATTCTAATTGATCAAAGTGGCTATCATCTCTCTAATATGGGACATTTAGCCATGCTTCAAGTAGCAGTACAAAGATTGAAAATTTTCTGAACTGACCAAAAGAAGCTTAAAAATTCATATTGTCTTTAACAAGAGTTATCTTCAAAAAAATGCGAGACAGAAAGTATAATTAAATACGGAGAATTTTCATGAAAATAGTTAACTTTTTCTCTAAACATATAAAACTTGGAAATAAAAATATCTTAAGCACAGTTGAAGGGGTTATAAAGAACAATTTAACTTATATAGAAAAGGACGCAATTCTTGACCTTGTTAAAGTTGCTATTAATAATGAAAAAAACCATATAGATGGAATAATGATTGAGACTGGTTGTGCCTTGGGTGGTTCTGCCATAGCTCTTGCAAGTGCAAAAAATAAGGATAGACAGTTTTACATTTATGATGTCTTTGGCATGATTCCTCCTCCTTCAGAAAAGGATGATGAAGATATTCATGAACGCTACAAGGAAATTGCAAGTGGTAATTCTGTAGGACTTGGAAACCAGTTATATTATGGTTATGAAGAAAATCTTTATGACAAAATTGTGCAACAATTTAAAAATTTTGGATTTGAAATAAGTGAGAATAACATACATTTTGTTAAAGGACTTTATGAAGATACTCTAACAATTAACTCTCCTGTTGCTTTAGCTCATATTGATTGTGATTGGTTTGATTCTGTCTGGGTTTGTTTAGAAAGAATTGAACCATACTTAGTAAATGGTGGAACTATAGTTATTGATGACTACCAGCACTGGTCTGGTTGTAGAAAAGCAGTTGATGAGTATTTCCATAAGAAAAAGGATAACTATCAGTTTATCCAAAAGAGCCGATTACATATCATAAAAAGATAGTAACGTTGTTGTTCATAAGTAGTAAATCATGAAAATTTGCTTGTTTGACCCTGGTCTTGAAAACAATAATGGTACTCCTAGTGCCAATTTAGGGGATTTGATTATTCAAGAAGCTGTTGATCGGGAAATAAATAGCTTGTTTGGAAATTGCGAAATCATACGTATTGCTACACATACTTACCCAACACAGGAACACATTAATCTTGCCCGTAAATGCTCTTTCATATTAGTTGGAGGCACTAATCTCTTACATTGGCGAATGAAAGAGCAGAGGCAGTGGATGATATTATTGAAGCAAAAAATGCAAATAAGAAGAGCTGTTTTATTGGGTGTTGGCTGGAGAAGCTATGAACAGACACCAGATTTTTATACTAGCCTTTCTTTGAAAACTGTGCTATCAAACAGGCTGTTTCACTCAGTTAGGGATAACTATACCAAGATGCAACTCCAGACCATAGGCATTAAAAATGTGATTAATACAGGATGTCCAACCATGTGGCCAATTAGGCATATTGAATCTAAGGAAATTCCGCAGGAGAAATCTGAAAATGCACTGGTGATGCTTACTGATTACTCAAAAGAACCAGATTTGGACAGAAAATTGCTTGAATTAGCATTATCGAAATACAAAAAAGTTTTTATATGGTCACAAGGTAGAGGTGATATGCAATATGTTTGTGATTTGCTTTCTGTTACTGATTTCCCAACTATTGTGTTAGGCAAGAGTGCTATAAATCAAATTTCTAGCCTCATTTCCGATACTAGGTTTCCTGTGTTAGTTCTAGAACACTCAATACAAGCTTTTGAAAATCTTCTTAATTCCCAAATTCAATTCGATTACATTGGTACAAGACTACATGGTGGAATCAAATGCCTTCTTTCAAAAAGAAGGTCACTCATTATAGCAATAGATAACAGAGCTAAAGAAATAGCCAAGGAAACTGGACTTCCAACAGTGAGTCGAGCAGATTTTGACTATATGAGTAAATGGATTGATGAACCTCATAACACAAATATTCAAATAGACATTGATGCTATCAATGCTTGGAAGTCTCAATTCAAACAGTTTATAAGTAAAGTAGCCTGAGAAAAGCGGTTACGTTAATCAAGCTGGCAAGCTGGTACAAGGAATTGCTCGCGATGTTCGTATAGCATCTATGCCGCACAGTTACCGCATCAAAAAAGAATATTATTCTGTAAGTTACATAAGAGTCCAGCAGGAACGTCGATGAAAATGTTCTATCTATGAAAAAGATTGCTTTTATTTCTACTAATGAAGGGACACCTTGGTGCGGTAGCGAGGAACTATGGTCACAAACTGCTATCAGAATGGCTGAACAAGGCTTTACTGTTGGCGTAAACATTAAAGGTTGGAAGCCAGAACCAAAAAAGATTCAGGAACTTGAGCGGTCAAATTGTTGTGTTGTCCGCAGATGGTATCGCAGTAATTTTATTCAAAAGTTAGCTTTTAAAATTTTTAAACAAGAATTATTCTTTAATTGGTTAAATAAATTTGAGCCTGATTTAGTCGTGATTTCTCAAGGATGTAATTATGAAGATCAAGGTTGGATGGAGGCATGCTTGAGAAGAAATATTCCCTATGTTGTTATTATTCACGCTGCAGGGGAAAATTTCTGGCCATCTGATGAGTTAGCTGCAAAAACAGCGAAGGTTTACCAAAGTGCTGAAAAATGTTTTTTTGTATCTCAAGGAAATGTGGAACTAACAGTAAAGCAGTTGGCATCAGAACTTGTTAATGCCAAGGTTGTCAGAAATCCATATAAAGTATCTTATGACGTAGCTCCATCATGGCCTAAAGATAATGATGTGCTGAAGTTAGCGTGTGTAGCTCGCTTGGATCTATATTGTAAAGGGCAAGACATACTATTCGAGGTACTCCGTTCTCAAAAGTGGAAAAACAGACCGATTGAGGTCACCCTGTTTGGGGATGGTGAGCAGCGAAACTCCTTGAGACGCTTAAAAGATTTATGGAGCTTGAATAACGTAAAATTCGGTGGTTATGTAAATAATGTTGAAGCTATTTGGGCTGACCATCATGCTCTAGTTTTGCCTTCTAGGATTGAAGGCTTGCCTTTGGCAATTGTAGAAGCAATGCTGTGTGGTCGATTTTGCATTGTGACTGATGTCGCGGGAAACACAGAATTAGTTGAGGATAACATCAACGGTTTTGTAGCAATCGCTCCTAAAGCTGAGTGTCTGGATGAGGCAATGGAAAGAGCTTGGCAAAGAAGAGAATCATGGCGTGAAATTGCTAAAGAGGCATATGTGAGCGTGCGAAAAGTAATTCCCCGCGATCCCATAGATGAATTTGTGAGCGAGATAAAACTATTAGTGGAATGATTCTTTCAAGAGATTCTAATTAAGAAGCCTAAGAATTCTAAAAGGGCTGAAAGAGTGCGATATCAGATAATTTTTATAGGAGGATTATGAGGAGTGTAATGATGAAAATTCATAGTATATGCTTAGTCAAGAATGAATCTGATATTATCACTCAGACTTTAAAGTCTGCTGCAAGTTGGTCGGATTTCATTTATGTTTATGACAACGGCAGCACTGATGGAACCTGGGAAAAGGTTATAAACCTAGCTAAAGACTATGAACAAATAATTCCCTATAAGCAGGATAGCCAGCCTTTCGCAGATAGTCTTCGTAGTGAACCTTTTAACCATTATCGAGCCAACAGTTCTGAAGGAGATTGGTGGTGTAAGTTAGACGCTGATGAAATATATATTGACGCTCCACGAGTATTTCTATCCAAGATACCAAGGAAATATGAACTTGTTTGGGCAGCTAGTTTTGAATATTATTTTACAGATAAAGATTTCTATCTCTATAATCAGAATCCATCCTTATATGCAGATGATGTACCAGTAGAAGAGAAATGCCGCTATTACATCAATAACTGGTCAGAACCTCGCTTTTTTAGATATAAAAAAAGTTTAGTGTGGGAAAAAAGCTTAGTAAAAAGTGAAGCGCCAATGCCATCTGGACTCGGTGCTTCTTATATAAAAAGGATAAGGCTTAAACATTTTCAGTATCGTTCACCGCAACAAATACAGAAAAGACTAGACACCCGAATGGAGGCGATGCAAAATGGAGTTTTTCTGCATGAAAAGCGAAGAGATTGGAAGCTAAAAATAGATTTAGATAATAGTCATGCTGGTGATGAAAATAATTTTGAGTACGATAAAAATTATATTCCGCAATCATGGAAAGAAAGAGTCGTCGAAGCATCTAAATTCTTGTATGATGCACATGATGGAAAATATGTCATAAATGAAGAGGCAATACCAAAAATTCCTACTAGTCCATCAATTCTGTCTAAATTAATTAATCTAATATTAAGAATACCAAATAAAGTCAAAAGCTTTCTACGTCAATCTTCAACAGTTTAAGTTCAGCTTATGCCTCACGCTGAACTGTATTAATCAAATATTGGGTGTAACGGCATAAGCTGAAGTCCAAATTTTTAGATGCTATGAAATCAAAAATTTTCCAAAAAATAGAATATCCTCAAATTACTCCTATCCCTGAAGGAGTTCACAGGCCGTTCTGGTCAGTAATGATTCCTACTTACAACTGTGCAAATTACCTTGTCCAAACTCTTGAAAGCGTTTTGGCTCAAGACCCTGGGTCTGAACATATGCAAATTGAGGTTGTCGATGATTGCTCAACTAAAGATGACTCAGAAGCAGTAGTCAGAGAAATAGGGAAAGGTCGAGTGTCTTTCTATCGTCAACCTCAAAATGTAGGTGCAATTCGTAACTTCAACACCTGTATTCAGCGTAGCGTAGGACAATTTGTCCACATTCTTCACGGTGATGATTTTGTTGCACCTGATTTTTATTCATCATATGCAGAACTTTTGCAATCACATCCAGACGCTACCTTAATAATTAGCCCTTCAATTTCCGTTGATGAAAATAATCAGCACATCCATGTTGCATCTCCACTCGCAAATATAGATGGAATCATAACAGAATTTGCAGAAATTCAAGCTCTTAGAAATGAGATTCATACACCTACTGCGGTTGTACCTCGCAAGGTATATGAGCATAGCGGTGGTTATTATCTGCCACTTAGCCATACTGCTGATTGGGAAATGTTCTTTAGAGCCGGTCTTCATGGCAAGGCAGTTACTTTAGATAAGCAGGTTGCTTACTATCGTATTCATTCAGGAAGTGATACAAGTCGTTTAGCACTTACAGGTAAAAATATTTGGGAAGCCAAATATACAGTTGATATGTGTATGCAGCAATTACCTGAGAAAGTTCGCCGAGAAATTGATAATAACAGATATTCCTACATTGCAGGTTTAGCTCATTACTTTTACTCAGAGTTAGCTAATAAAGAAATGTGGAAAAGTAGCCTAATTCATGCAGGTTGGCACTTAAAACTATCTCCTAGTAAACCGACTCTTAAAGTTTATTTAACTGCTTTAGCTAGGTATGTGTTGTACGGAGTTTTAAAGTTTGATATGCAATTACTCAAACAAAAAAAAGATATGTCTAGTGCTAGCTAGATGAACTTAAATATAGTAACTATCTCTGAAATATGAAAATAGCTATTGTTAGCAAGTCTGATAGAATTGCGGGTGGGGCAAGTAGAGTTGCCGAGGAACTCGCTAACTGGTTAAGTGATGCAGGGTATTCAACTGATCATTTTGTAGCTTTGAACTACAAAGAGCCTCTTTCTTTCCAACGCAATCTCTATGGAGAAGGTCGTAGAAAAAGGATCTGTGAAAAGATTCATGAAAAGACCAATGAGTACGGTTTCAGTGAACTGTTGCCTGTTGAATACTGGTTGAATCTAAGTAGAGTTCTCGATAAGTATGATATTGTCCATTTTCATGATCTATATACTGCCATATCTCCGGTCACTTTAGCTCTAACTTCTCGACGCAAACCAACTTTTTTCACGGTACATGACTGTTCTGCATTTACTGGTGGCTGTCTGTACCCAATGGATTGTGAGAAGTTTACTAGCCATTGTCATAAATGTCCCCAATTACCTCCGGGTAAAAAGAAAGCTCACATACCTGATCACACAAGAGAAGTTCAAGCAATCAAACGATGGGTTGCTGGGCAATTCAATGTTCGCTACATATTTCCGAGTCAATGGATGGCTCAACAGGCTCAACAGGCTCTCAAGTTTAAAATTCCACCTATAGTCATTCCGAATGGTCTTGATTTGAAAGCTTTTCCGTTAAAGAAAAAGCTAGATGTAAAAATTAGTTTAGGTATCCCAGAAAACCGTAAAGTAGTTGTTATTTCAGCACATTGGCTCAATGATATTCGTAAGGGCGTGCAGTATGCAATTACAGCCCTTCAAAGTGTGCGCGATTTGTCCCCATTCGTTCTAGCTGTGGGACATTGCAACGATGAATTGAAGCAGGCATTGGAGGGACTTGAGTTTAGAGAGATGGGTTATATTTCAGACCCTAACTTCTTAGCTCAAGTCTACTCCGCAGCAGATGTAATGCTCTTCTGTACCCTTGCCGATAATCTGCCACTTACTGTTATGGAAGCAATGGCTGCATCTACTCCAGTCATTGGTTTTTCCACAGGGGGTGTTCCAGAGATGATACAGACGGGACGTAATGGCATCCTTGTTGACCCTACTAACCAGCAGGCACTAAATCAAGCCCTGCGCCAAGCATTATTATCCACCGATTTGGAATCAATGGGTCAGCAGGCAAGAAGGGATATTGAAAAGAACTTTTCAAGAGATGCATTCATTGAGAAGCATCTGCAACTCTATCAGAATTTTGAGCATTTATTGTCGAAAATATCCACACCGTCTGTTGTACAGCCTGAACCTGTAATAAACAGATAAGTCAAGCATTACGTTACAGAAAACACATTTGAGGAATGATATGGTTTTTGCTCCAACTCTAACACTTTCAACCACTACCTCAATTAGCTCTGAGAATAACCGTCTTTGCCTGATTTCTGGCTCAGCCAATGTCCCGCTATCTCAGGAAGTTGCTCAGTATCTTGGTATGGAGTTGACTCCTACAGTCCGTAAGCGGTTTGCCGATGGAGAGATTTATGTTCAAATTCTGGAATCAATTCGAGGTTGCGACGTTTATCTGATTCAACCCACATGTTGTCCAGTCAACGATCACCTCATGGAATTGATGATCATGATTGATGCCTGTCGTCGCGCCTCGGCGAGGCAAATCACAGCAGTGTTGCCCTACTCTGGCTATGCCAGAGCAGATCGTAAGACAGCAGGACGGGAATCGATTACGGCTAAACTAGTGGCAAACGTCATTACCAAAGCAGGTGCTGATCGCGTTCTGGCAATGGATTTGCACTCAGATCAAGTTCAAGGCTTCTTCGACGTTCCACTAGATCATGTCTATGGCTCCCCTATCCTGCTAAATTATCTGCAAAGCAAGCAACTTTCTGATATCGTTGTTGTTTCCCCTGATGTTGGCGGAGTAGCGCGAGCACGAGCATTCGCCAAGAAACTCAACGATGCACCGCTTGCCATTGTCGATAAGCGTCGTCAGGCACACAATGTTGCTGAAGTCATGAATCTCATCGGTGACGTGCAAGGTAAAACGGCTGTTCTTGTGGACGACATGATAGACACCGCAGGCACTATCACCGAAGCAGCAAAACTGCTTCGCAACGAAGATGCACGCCAAGTTTATGCTTGTGCAACCCATGCAGTCTTTTCACCACCTGCGATTGAACGTCTGTCAAGCGGTTACTTTGAAGAAGTCATCGTTACAAATACCATTCCCATTGTGGATCAGAAGCGCTTTCCACAATTGACAGTATTATCTGTCGCTAATCTCATTGGTGAGACAATCTTCCGCATTCATAAAGATAGTTCTCTTAGCAGTATGTTTCACAGCTAAATTAAAATTTTTCATACATACACTCATGTTCCCTGACTAAAACATCAATCAACAAATAAGTCAAGTCTTGCACTTTTCGTTGAATTTTATAACAACATTGGTGAAACTCTGATGAAAAAGATAGTTTACTCATTTGACGTGTTTGATACATCCCTAGTTCGGACTTGGGTGAGACCAACCCACCTCTTCTGGGAAGTAGGCTATCAACTACAAAAAGAAAATATCATTCAAGTTTCACCTGAATATTGGAGTCAAATAAGAATAGAGGCTGAAAGAAAAGCAAGAGAGATTGGAACGACATATGAAGTCACACTAGAAGAAATATATGAACAACTTGCTTTTGCCTTAAACTTGTCAACTTATGAAGTTGAAAAAGCAAAACAGAAGGAAATAGAAATTGAGCTATTGAGTTTACGTCCAGTACCAGCAACCCAAAAGAAAATTCAATCACTCCATCAAGAAGAAAAACCAATAATCTACATTTCAGATATGTATCTATCTGAAGAGGTGATACGGAATTTCTTGAAAGAAAATAAAGTCTGGATACCAGGTAGTACTTTGTACGTTTCCTCAGAGACAAGGATTAATAAAGCATCTGGTAAGCTATTTCAACACTATTTGGCACAAGAATCTCTCAAACCATCACAGTTATGTCATGTTGGAGATAACCTGCACGCAGATGTCAAAGTTCCGAAAAAACTAGGTATTCCATTTGAATATTTTACTCAAGCTCACCTCAATAGATACGAAGAACAACTAGCCGACACTACAGAGCTTCCCTTAAAGTTTAGATCCCTATTGGCTGGGGCTAGTAGACTAACACGTATGCACTCTGAGGAAACAAATCCTGATAAACAAGTTATTTGGAATACAACAGCAAGTGCGATCGCTCCTATTTTATTTGGTTTTGTCTACTGGTGCTTAGTAGAAGCCCAAAGAAGAGGGATTCAAAGACTATACTTTGTTGCTAGAGATGGCCAGATTCTGCAAAAAATTGCTCAAGTGATCTGCAAAAATTGGGGATTCAAAATAGACTGCCGCTACTTATACGGTTCTCGCCAAGCTTGGCATTTACCTGCTCTCCAAGAGCTTGGCAAAGTTGAGCTTGACTGGCTTTTGTTGGGTACTAGTGCTAAGGATATCACTCAGTTTTTATCAATTCGTTCCATTTGTGACCGAGTTAACATCTCACCAGAGCAAATTCAAGATATCCTAAGTCGCTACGGTTTCCCACCAGCAAAATGGGATAGTAATCTTCAGCAACACGAACGTGATTTACTCACGCAGGTGTTCACTGAGAAAGAAGTTACTGAACTTATTATCTCAACTGCTGCCACATACCGTGAGAAGGCAATCGGCTACTTTCGTCAGGAAGGGATAGGCGATGGAGTTCCCTTTGGTTTTGTGGATGTCGGCTGGAGTGGACGCATACAACGCTCTTTTAGTAAATTGTTGAGCATTGCTGGTCTGTATCCAGAATCTGGCGTGTGTGGTTTTTACTTTGCCTTTCATAGCCGGGTCAAATCATTTCAAAATGATCGTTTACTGGCTTATTTCCATGATGTATACGGTCCGATTGATCGCTATCCTCTCTGTAAGTACAGATGCCTATACGAACTTTTTACCGCAGCAGATCATGGTAGCACTATGAACTATGAGCGATGCGGTGAGCAGTATATTCCTGTACTTCGTTCCCCAAAAAACGAAGAAGCAATTAATTGGGGGATATATGCTTTGCAAGGTGCTGCTGTTGAATTTGCAGAGCAAATGACAAGCAACTTAAGCGAGAAAGAATGTACAACTGATCTTTTCCTAAAGGCATCTGAAATGTTGGCAAAGGAATTTGTCCTTAATCCTTCCCGTCAGGAAGCAGAGACCTTTGGTTCCTTTTTGATATCTGGAGATCAAACTGAAAATGACTTCTATGAATTAGCACCCATTTACAATTTAGCTGACTGGTGGAGACTACTGTTTTATCGTAGGCATCAACACATAGATGTCTGGTTTACAGCTTCAATTGCCAGAAGTAACGCCATTTTGAGAAAGCTCCTTGGACCAAAGACATTCACCATGATTCGCAAGATAAGGAAGAAGTTAGGCAAGTTAAAGCTTTCTATTTTACCAAAACAAGTGAGTCAACTTACGTAACCTGGGCTTGGACTATCGTCTTCATCTTGGACAAATAAGAATTGTTTTCCACCAATGATGTTGAAAATAATTGTTTCCAGGCAGGATTTACTCAGAGGCATTTCTAAATCTATCAAAGTCTTGATTCATAACAAAACGAATTTTAAGAGTCCACAATTGTCATACCGTCTGTGGTAACAACTCAATCTACGAGTAAATAAATAAATCAAAATCTTGCGTTTTTTGTTGAATCCCATAATCGGTGAAACCTGATGAAAAAGATAGTTTACTCATTTGACGTGTTTGATACATCCCTGGTTAGAACTTGGGTCAGACCAACTCATCTCTTCTGGGAAGTAGGCTATCAATTACAAAAAGACAATCTCATTCAGATTTCGCCAGAATCTTGGCGTCAACTAAGAATAGAGGCGGAAAGCACTGCAAGAAAGACTTTACCTGTAGAAGAAGTCACACTAGAACAAATATATGAACAACTTGCTCCTTCCTTAAAGTGGTCAAGCGATGCAGTTGAAAAAGCAAAACAGAAGGAAATAGAAATTGAGCTATTGAGTTTACGTCCAGTCCCAGAAATTCAAAATAAAATTCAATCACTTCAACAAGCAAATAAACAAATTATATTCCTCTCAGATATGTATCTACCTGAAGAGGTTATTCAGGCTTTCTTAAAAGAAAAGAAAGTCTGGACACCTGGTAGTACTCTGTACGTTTCATCAAAAGTAGGAGTTAATAAACTATCGGGCAAGCTGTTTCGACATTGTTTGGCAGAAGAAGCGCTCAAACCATCGCAGTTGTATCATGTGGGAGATAATTTACGCTCAGATGTAAAAAGACCAAGAAAACTTGGTATTCCCCATGAATTTTTTACTCAGGCTCACCTCAATCGTTATGAAGAACAAATAGCAGACAACACTCAGCTACCTATAAAGTTTAGATCCCTATTAGCAGGTGCTAGCAGACTCACTCGTTTGCAGTCTCAACAAACAACTCCTGATAAGCAAGTTATTTGGGATACAACAGCAAGTGCGATCGCTCCTATTTTATTCGGTTTCGTCTACTGGTGCTTAGTAGAAGCGCAAAAAAAAGGTATTCAAAGACTATATTTTGTCGCCAGAGATGGGCAAATTTTGCAGAAAATTGCTCAAGTTATTTGCAAAAATTGGGGATTGAAAATAGACTGCCGCTACTTATACGGTTCTCGTCAAGCATGGCATTTGCCTGCTATCCAAGAGCTTGGCGAGGTTGAGCTTGACTGGATTTTAGGTACGGGGGGTACTAAATTTTTATCAATTCGTTCCGTTTGCGACCGGGTTAACATTTCACCAGAGCAAATTAAAGACGTGCTGAGTCGCTATGGTTTTCCAACAGAAAAATGGGATCTGAATCTTCAGGAGCAGGAACGGGGATTACTAAGGCAGGTTATCACTGAAAAGGAGGTCACTGACCTTATCATTTCAACTGCTGCTACCTGTCGCGAGAAGGTGATCGGCTACTTCCGCCAAGAAGGGCTAGACGATGATGTTCCCTATGGTTTTGTGGATGTGGGTTGGGCTGGGCGTATACAACGCTCTTTCAGTAAAGTACTCAGCATTGCAGGTCTTTATCCAGAAGCTGGCATCTGTGGTTTTTACTTTGCCCTTGTAGAGCGGGATAGGCCATTGCCTACTGACCGTTTACTGGCTTATTTCCATGATGTAGACCAACCAGGCGCTCGCTCTGTTGTCTGTAAGTACAGATGCTTGTTCGACCTTTTTGTTACCGCAGATCACGGGAGCACCATAAGATATGAACAATGCGGTGAGCAGTATCTTCCCGTACTTCGTTTCCAAAAAAACGAACAAGCAATTAATTGGGGTTTGTATGCTCTGCAAGGTGCTGCTGTTGAATTTGCAGAGCAAATTACCACAAATCTGAACGATCAAGAATGTACTACTGACCTTTTTTTAGAGGCATCTGAAATTTTAGCAAAGGAATTTGTCCTAAATCCTTCCCGTCAGGAAGCCCAAGTGTTTGGCTCCTCTGTCTGGTCGGGAGATATGACCGAAAATGACTTATATGAATTAGGACCGATTTACGGTTTATCCGACTGGTGGCGACTATTGCTTTATGGTAAGCATCCACATGAAGATGTCTGGCACGCTGCTTCAATTGCTAGAAGTAACGCTATTGTAAGAACGCTCCTAGGACCAAGGAGTGTCAGGATGATACGTAAAATCAGGAAGAGTTTGGAAGACTTTAAGCGTAGTTTTAGATCAACAGCTATTAAGACGACTTAACATTGGCTTGTCCGATCGTCTTCAGCAGAAAGCCCTCCTAGTGAATCAGAATCTGAGGAAAACACAGAATCTTCAGTTGCTCGTGAAAGTTTCAAACCACAATTTAACCTCAAGCAAGGAGAAGTTGCGTGAAAGTAGATTGGTTGATCGTAGGAGCCGGATATTCTGCCTGCGTGCTGGCTGAAAGAATTGCCACTCAACTTGCACAAAGAGTATTAATTGTAGAACGGCGAGACCACATCGGTGGCAATGCCTACGATTACTACAATGAACATGGCATCTTAGTACATAAGTACGGTCCTCATATTTTCCATACCAAGTCCAAAAAAATTTGGGATTATCTCTCACAATTTACAGAGTGGAGACACTACTATCACCATGTGCTGGGAGTACTAGAGGGCAAAAAAGTTCCTATTCCTTTTAACATCAACTCGCTCTATGCTCTTTTTCCTCCAAAATATGCAGAAAAGCTGGAGGATTTGCTTTTAGAACACTTTGGTTTTGGGGTCAAAGTACCAATTCTTAAGTTACGTGAAAGCGCCAGCGGTGACCTAGAGTTTTTAGCTAACTACATCTATGAAAACGTTTTCTTGCGCTACACAGCTAAACAGTGGGAACTGAAACCAGAGGAACTCGATAGGGGAGTCACAGGACGTGTCCCAGTCTACATCAGCCGGGATAACCGCTATTTCCAAGACCCCTACCAAGCCATGCCCAAGTATGGTTACACCGAGATGTTCCGCAAAATGCTAGCTCACCCAAATATAAAAGTACTCCTGAATGCGGACTATCGTGAAGTTGTTAACGATATCAAATTCAACCGGATGGTTTACACAGGGCCAATCGATACTTTCTTCGACTATATGTATGGTGAACTACCTTATCGCAGTCTACGCTTTCAGTTTGACACACTAGATCAAGAACACTACCAGGAAGTGGGTACTGTGAATTACCCCAACGACTACGACATCACCCGCATCACTGAGCAGAAGTACTTGTCAGGACAAACCTCACCTAAAACAACCTTGGTCATGGAGTATCCTCAAGCATACGTTCCAGGGAAAAATGACCCTTACTATCCCATCCCACGTGAGGAAAATCGGGAGCGTTATGACCTTTACCTGAAAGAGGTTGAGAAACTCAAAGGTACAGTCATCTTTGCTGGAAGACTTGCTGAATATAAGTACTACGATATGGATCAAGCAGCATTACGAGCTTTGAGCTTGTTTGAGAAAGAAGTAGCGCAGTGAGCAGTTATGTTTAGAATCATCCCCCCAACTCTCCGTGGGTTGGGGGGATTAATCTATTGTGTTGCCTTCACTTCCCTCCCACGTAAAGTGGCACTGCACGTCCATTACCATGCCAGAGGAGCTGATCGCGAGTAAATTGACGATTTTTAGCTCCACGTTTCTCTTGAATGTGAACCTGGAAATCCTTATTATTCCCGTAGCTAATCGAGGCATAAGAGAGCGCAACTCGAGAGTTGTCATTGATGAAAGCGATTTCCTTTGGTGGCACAGTCACATTCGCATATAATAATGCTCCAAATATCTCGCTTGCGCTGCCTCCTTTGGTATGCAACACAGTGTTGATATTACCTCCTTCGGTCTTAAGACCTAAGACCCACAGCTTTCCGCCATTATTGAATATCTTTTTACTTGTACCTTCAGGGTTTAGTTGACGAGCCCAGACTTTCTGCGGATGCTCAAAGTGCCAACCTTCAGCTGAGACATCCTCAATAAAGAGCTTCCCGGCTTTGGGCGTGTTCCGAAATACATACTTCTGATCGTTAGGTTTTAATGAACAACAAGCCACGTCCTTCAAAAAGAGTGTTCTGGAGGTGGCTTGTTCAAAACCAATCATTCCAGGCTGTGGTGAGCCTTCTTGATAGAGGTTCGTGACATTAAGATGTTCAATGGTCACATCAGTTGCTTTTCCATTTCCAATCCGAATGAGCGGTTTCGGACGGTTTGCATCCTTAAAACCTGTTCCGTTATGAGAAAGCACAGCATCTATCGCCATGATCTTACGAACGTTTCCCCTAACGCGCAGGGTATCACTTACAAAGTAGCGACCAGGCGGAAAGTAAATAGTAGACTTGCCCGAGTCGAGCGCTTTTTGAATTGCAGCCGTATCATCGTCCCAATCATCGCTTCCATCTGCTTTTTTCCCTATTGCACCAAAATCCGCAACATTAGCCCAGTTTGAGAGATTGTTGTCATGATAGTTTGGTGGTTCCTCAACGGGAAGATTGAGAGAGGAGTTGGAGGCAGATTTAAACAAAGTAAAAGGAGTGCTTGAGGTAAACTCCTTGACTTTACTTCCCTTCACAACTTTCTTATCTTGCATAATTGTTGAGCGATAACCAGAAGAACGGACATTCCGGGCAAACAGACGGCTATTATTTTCAATAGCACTTACTGAGCGACTACCACCACGGAGGTTCGCGTCAAGAAGGGCAATCAGGCTTGTAATGTTATTGTTGCGTAACGCAGGAACACTATTATTACTCGAGAGATCCCGTATTGCTACAATGTTGCCCGAGTTCTGTAGACCAACAATTTTTTGATTGCAAAGACTAATATGCTCAAGGGTAATACCGTTGACCTCACTCTCTATACGGATACCATAGTCAAAGCCTTCAACAACGACGTTCTTGACAAGAGCAGGACCAATCCACTTTCGAGTCATGTCAAGCCCGACGATTCCTTGACCACGAAGTCTGACATTGCGAACAGCGCCAGTGTTGTTGGCTAAATAATCAAGTGCGATCGCTCCACGGTTTTTGCCAGTGTCAATCGTCAGGTCTTCAATGTAGTTTGCAAACGCCTCGTTCCCTTCTCCCTTAGCAGGATAGTCTTTGCCTCCACCTTGAGGCTGCTCCACATAAAGTCCTGACGCGGTGTAGACTACTGCTTTAGGCTTGCTGGGGTCATTGTAACCAGGTGCGTTGTCCTTCAAGCGAATAATGGTGCTGGTTCGATTCTGTCCTTGAATCCATAGTTGTGATTGCCATTTGCCGTTCGTGTCTCGCCACTCAAGGCGATCGCTCACAAGATAAGTTCCTTTAGGGAAGTAGAGAATTTTGCGTTGACCCACGTTCTCCCGAATTGCCTTCAGGATTGCTTGAGTATCATCTGTGACACCATCACCCTTTGCTCCATAGCGAGTCTTTACATTGATAACTATATTCTCAGGAAAGAGTTTATCTTTTGTCGATTGAGTGGTAGCAACACAAATTTTCTCCCCTTTGTTAAGAGACTTCTCCTCAGAAAGACCTAACAAAGTGACAGAGATGTTTGTACCTAGTATGGATTTTGTGAAGGCAAACAGCAGAGAGAGTACTATCATTCCACAAATTATGGAAATCAAAAATACTTTCTTTCTGCGCTTATTCTTTGTCATAATTACCTCGCTTCTTGCTATATCGCAGTTATAGCGACGTTTTCCCTCCTTTCGCTACGCAAAGGATTCTTGGTTTATACAGTTACCATAAAACTCTCTATACTCTCGCAAGCATTGCCTAAACAGGCTATCTACCTAAATGCACCACGTCGAGCCTTGTTTAGACAGTTCTAGAAGCTTATTTTTGGCTCTAGGTTATCACCTTGCAAGACTGCTTACAAGCATTTACCACGGGGATTTCAATTGTTGCTCTCATGTCCAAATAAAAATTTAAACATATTCACGTTGAAAGTAAAAATATCCGGAAGAAACGGAAACTTTACAAAAAAAATACATGATTTTCAAAATATTTTGGAGATTTTTACGTAGCTCAAACTGGGATTATACAAGTGTTCCAACACTTTCGGATTCACTTGAAGGACGTTACTAAGTACATTTGCCAGTAAAAATATCCGGAATAAGTGCTCATTTGCCGAAAAAGTATGACAGAATCCTTTAGGGGTAACTACCAAATTAGTGCCCAAAATTTGCTACTTAAACTAGGTATACTTCATTATATTTGAGGAAAAAGGTAGCAGGTAAAAGATAAGTCTACTGGAAAATTAAGTTTGTTATCAACATGACTTAGGTAAATTCTCATTACAAAAAGGGGATGAGGAAATAGATAAAAGCTGAAATACCAAGAATGTTGAGGCTGGGTAAGTTTTAAATCAAGTACAGGTGATTAACTGTAAGCTTCCTTAACACCAAATTTGAGGGATGAGTGTATGCAAGAAATGAAAACAGAAAAGTTACAACCAATCGAACTTCCCCAACTACCAGAAAGTCCTTTGGTGTCAGTACTAGTAGCCAACTACAACTATGCAAAATATGTTGGAGAAGCAATCGAGAGTGCTCTAAAACAAACCTATTCCAATCTTGAAATCATCGTTTGTGATGATGGTTCTAAGGACAACTCTTGTGAAATCATCGAAACTTATGTTCAAAAAGACTCCAGAGTTAAACTGATCCGTAAACAGAACGGAGGGGTTTCTTCTGCACTCAATGCAGCTTATCGGAATAGTCAAGGGCAAATTGTCTGCTTGCTAGATGCAGATGATGTATGGACGCAAGACAAGCTGCAGATCATGATTGCAGCATTCCACGCTAACTCGAAAGCTGGATTTGGTGTTCACAACATCATCAAAATTGATGGAGAGGGAAAGCTAATAAAATCAAACCCGATGTTTAGCAATCTGCCTTCAGGTTGGTTAGGACCATTTGCTTTAGATAATGGTGGGTTTATTTATAATGTACCTCTGGGTTCTGCACTTTGTATCCGGCGCGAGGTATCTGACTTAATATTTCCTCTCGATGAGACACTTGTCCGCAATGTAGATAGTCTTATTTGTTACATAGCTGCATGCACCACGGAAATAGTTTCTGTGCCAGATGTACATAGTATGTACCGTGTACATAGCACAAACCTCACAGTTGCCAAATCCTTAACAGCAGATTATTTAGAGCGTGAAATAAACGCCTTCAGACGTGTTCATCACGAGCAAAAGCAATTTTTAAAGAATTTTTATGGCAATGAAGTAGCAGAGAAATTAACAGATTTGGACTATAGCTGGACTTATTTACAGTATCGTTATCTACTTTCTCATTTGCAATATAAATCTAAGTCAGAAACCAAGGAAGCTCATCAGCGACTGATTAATCATCCCCAGTTTAACTTTGTTGGCTCTCAACAATGGCTATTGAGGTGGGGGGAGTATCTGCCACACTTTCTCTTCATGGTGTTATTTGACACGGTGTACGGCTCAAATTGGCTTAAACGTTTAGCCAAAGTCCTACTTAAAAGAACACGTGTTCCAAGTCGTGCTTACAGATAAGCATTTTTTGATAGTTAAAACGAGAGTTATAAAAAGTCTGTAAACATTCACTTGGTCGTTACCCTTGGCACATAAAGGTAAGTTGCTTTTTGCTCATATGCATCTTTATAAGTTTTTCATAACAAGCCTTTGAAAGGGCTACTTTTTTAATAAGCCTAAATATAGAGACACAACGAGCGATTATCCTACCTTAATTAAAGGAGAATCAACCACAATGGAAATGAAAAAGATAGCCATTACAGGAGATCCTAGTTTTATATATCGTCATCAGGATCTATGGAAAGTGATGTCTTCATACGTTGAAAAAATAGAAATTATCCCCTGTAATGACACACTTTTGATAAAAGGAAAAGCTCTTTATAGTAAACTCTCTTATGCTTTCTCTAAGAAAACTTTAAAGCCAATAAGTTTCTACAAGAGCAGTGAAGCGTTTGTCTTCAAATCAAAACAAATAGAACAAAAAATTAAGAAGTTAAAATCTCCTCCTGACTTAGTTTTTCATCTCTATGGAATGTATAGCCCATTTCATCACAAATCTGATATTCATTATACAATGTATCTAGATTACACAATGATACTTGGTGAAAGAAATTGGCCACAATGGGCACCCTTTACAGATTATAGAGAACGTAATAAATGGCTCAAATTGGAGCAAGCAGCCTATGAACGTGCTCATCATCTTTTTTCAATGAGCAAACAAGTAAAATGTTCTCTTGTGGAAGACTATGGTATACCCCCAGAAAAGATAAGTGTTGTCGGGGTTTCCGGTAATTATCAAGAACCTTATGAAGGACCAAAGTCATTTGGAAGCAAACAAATTTTATTTAATGGTTCTGAGTTTGCTAGAAAAGGTGGAGACTTGGTTTTAGAAGCCTTCCGTAAGGTGAGATATGTCCTGCCTGATACCAAGCTAGTGATTGTTGGCAAAGATTTAAAGATTGACGAGGAAGGAGTGAACAATATCGGCAACGTCTCTTCTCGTTCAGAGATGTTTAACTTGTTCTTAAACACCGACTTAGTACTCGCACCCGCACGTTGTGACCCTTTTCCTTTGTTTGTTATAGAGGCAATGAATTATGGAATTCCTTGCATCGTATCGGCAAATGATGGAATGCCAGAAATAGTTGATAACGAGGTGAATGGTATTGTGATTAATCAATATAAATCTGATACTTTAGCCACTCAAATTATCAGGCTATTATCTGATACTTCATTATTGAGGGTCATGTCTAACAAAGCAAGAGATAAAGTTAAGACTCAATTGAATTGGCATTCTGTAGCAGAAAAGATATTTCAATCCTTGTCAAATTCAACAAATGATAAATCTTAATGGCAAGTGCTTTACAAAAAGGTTAGGTCATCAAATTGTTTTCTTTATTTATATGTAGAGTGCATACAATGCCGAAAATTTTATTTAAGAATCTTGTAAAGGATGATAGATGAGTCAGAGGTCAATTGCTATCTTTACCTGGGGTTTGGACGGCGGAGCATTCACAAACCTGCCAGTAGCCCTGACAAAAGGGTTTTGGAACTTGGGTGTGAGAGACTTGTACGTCCTATACCTCTCAAAAGGACCAACAGAGGATATCTCTTTTCCAGAGGGCGTCAAATTAGTGCCACTAGGTGTTGAGCGGTCTATGGCATCTCCCATTGCCCTATCAAAGTTTTTGAAAGCAGCCAAGCCAGATGTGCTGATTGCCATGCCCACAATCATTAGCATTCCTGCGCTTATGGGATGGCTATTAGCAAATCAGCGCAAGACAAAATTTGTGATCTATCAAGGAGATACTTTAACCTCAGACATAGCAATTGATCACAAACATGATCTGCGAATGCAAATCATGCCTTGGTTAGCACGGCTTTTGTATCCTACAGCTAACGGCTTAACCACTGTCAGCCAAGGTGTCCTTGATATTCTCAAGCAAGATCGTATTCCCATTCCCCGCAATCGTGTAGCAGTCATACCGAATCCTGTCGATGTTGACAACTTCTTAATACGCAGTCAAGCTGAACCCGAACATCCATGGCTCCAGCACAAGGACACTCCAGTAATTATTAGCCTGGGGCGTTTAGCAAAGCGCAAAAACTATCCCCTCCTGTTGCAAGCACTTGCGATAGTCCGAAGCAAGCTCAAAGTCAAGCTAATTATTTTGGGAGAAGGTCCAGAAAGACCACATTTGGAGGAGGTGGTTGCCAAACTTGGTTTGCAGAAGGATGTCAGCTTGCCTGGTCATGTGGCTAATCCCTGGAGCCACATTGCCAAAGCCGATGTCTTTGTGATGTCTTCCCTAGACGAAGCGTTTTGCTTAGCGTTGGTAGAGGCAATGGCTTGTAAAGTTCCTGTCATTTCAACTGATGCAATTGGCGGAGGTCCGCGCAGCATTTTAGAAAATGGCAAATATGGAAATTTAGTGCCAAGAGATGATCCAGAAGCTCTAGCGACAGCAATTTACAAAGCGTTAACCTCAAAAGATTGGCGCAGTCAATTGATTACAGCTAGCCAGCGACAGAGTGAAGCGTTTAAGCCAGAAGCGATCGCCCAGCAGTGGCTCACATTTCTACAGCAACTGTAGCTAAAAGCAACGCTAGGAAAAATCAATTTTGCTGTATAGTTTTTTGAGCATAGTGATGCGATTTTTTCAAAGAAACTAGGACAAGTTACAGATATAAATATTTATTTTTGTAGAAATCAAACTTGACACTGGAGAATTTCATCCATGAAAGTCCTTTTGTCTGCATATGCTTGTGAACCTGGTCGCGGCTCAGAGCCGGGAGTCGGTTGGAACATGGCTTGTCAGATTGCTAAACACCATGAAGTCTGGGTTCTGACTTCAAATACTCATCGTCCAGCTATTGAGGCAGAACTTGCTCGTAACCAACCGCCTAATCTGAACTTCGTTTATCTCGATCCACTAGGTTGGGTTTATGACTGGTCTTATGAAGGAAAGCGATCGCAGTGGTCAGTCTACCTCCACTACTACTTGTGGCAAATTTGGGCGTATTTTGTAGCCACGCGACTCCATAAAGAAATTAGCTTTGATGTTGCACACCACATAACCTATGGTAGGTATTCAAGCCCGAGTTTTCTGGTCTTTCTTCCCATACCCTTCATCTGGGGTCCGGTTGGAGGCGCAGAGTCTACACCCAAACCATTCTGGCAAGACTTCAGCCAACGCGCCAAGGTTTACGAAACTCTGCGTAACCTTTTGCGCTGGGTGGGTGAACTTGACCCATTTGTACACCTTACAGCTCGCCGGAGTACTGTTGCAATAGTGACGACTCCAGAAACCGCAACCCATTTGAATGCTTTAGGTGCCAAAAGAATTGAATTTTTGCCTGGACAAACTGGAATCAATCAACAAGAGTTTGCCCGTCTTGAACAACTTGCGGTTTCATCTGACGAAACCACTATCAGATTTGTCAGCATAGGACGTCTTCTACACTGGAAAGGATTTCATCTCGGTCTCAAGGCATTTGCCCAGACTGGTTTAGAGCAGAGTGAGTACTGGATTATTGGGGAAGGACCCGAGAGAAAAAGGCTGGAGGAACTTGCCAATCAGCTGGGAATTGCCGACAGAACCTTTTTTTTGGGAGCAATATCGCGTGAAGACACCTTTCATACATTAGCAAAGTCTCATGTAGTAGTACATCCCGCCCTGCATGATTTTTCACCAACTGTCTGCTTAGAGGCAATGGTAGCAAGCCGTCCAGTGGTTTGCCTGAATTTAGGTGGACCAGCGATCCAGATTACAGAGGAAACTGGTTTTAAGATTCACGCTCAAACGCCAGAGCAAGCAGTGAGTGATATTGCTAAAGCGATGACGCTGCTAGCAAAAGATCCAGATTTGAGGTTGCGGATGGGTCAAGCCGGACACAAGAGGGTGAGAGAGGCTTTTAGTTGGGAAAGTAAAGGGCGATATTTTGCTCAACTTTACGAAGAAATTTCAACCCAAGACAAATCATACTTGAAATTGGGTTAGAGAATTTATGAAACGAAAAGACAATCGGCAAAATTTCACAGGGGACCTAGCATTAACATCACCTCAGGCAGGAATTATCAGACGGTCTAGCATGATTTTGCTATTCCTCGCTTCTGCTATGTTCCCACGAGTTCTTTCAGCACTAAAATTTCCATCAGCCATTAACTTTTTGCATTTTGCGCTTGCAGTAGTCTTATTTGTGTGGGTAATACCCAGAATTCGGAGCAAAATTGCTGTACAAATCCTAGTGGGACTGCTGATTTTATTGACCGTAAGTACATCTAGCGCCTTGCTGAATAAAGCAGGGCTTATCAATGTCATTCTCAATTTTCTGATGCTTGGTGAACCTTTTATACTGTTAATAGCAATTACCAGTGTAAAGTTACCTGAACCTAGCATTAAAAAATTTCAAAAGTGGTTATTTATCTTTGTTTATATTCATTTTGCTTTTGTATATTTTCAAAAATTTATTCTTAGATACGAAGGTGATTATATTAAGGGAATTTTCCTGAACATGGGAGCAGGACATCACGTAGGAGGTGATGTTGGTCTAACTTTTGGTGTTTATTTTCTCTTAGCTTCTGGAGTTCGTTCAAAATGGTTACGCATATTTGTGTTTCTTTTAGGTGTAGGGAACATTCTTTATGCTGATGTAAAACAGGTAATAATTGCATTTTTAGTATCCTGGTTTATCTTGATACTTACGCAGTTGAAGGAGGTTTGGAAAGCAATAATGTATTTGGGAATTGCCCTGCCAGTGACTTTTGTCGTTCTTAAAATTATCAATAGTATGTACGCTGGTATCCGCTATATATCGGATATGGAAGTCGTCACAGAGGCTTTTCAATATAAATTATCTGTATTTTCTATTATTTTGGACTTTTACAAATCAGATTTCAATTGGTTTTTTGGACTTGGTCCTGGTCATACTATTAGCCGCTTAGGCTGGCTAATGAAAGATTACATACAAATTCTGCAACCATTAGGTGTGACTGGCACTCCTGTTTTTAATACAGTATGGATAGCCCAAGAGAGCTACTACTGGTCTAATAGTGGTACTGGCTCTAGTATGTACTCTTTATTATTTTCTTGGGCAGGTATTTGGGGAGATTTAGGGTTTCTGGGATTAGGAGTCTACTTGTATCTCTGGTTTTTAGTTTGGAAGTATGTCTGTGTAGATAAACTCTCAAAATTTTTCCTAATTACTGTGTTTGTTGCTGGTGTAATTTTTTCTTGGATGGAAGAACCAGCTTTTATGTTGTTTGTAGTTAGTCTAATCGGGCTGCAATGGCAAAAACATCATGCAGAGAAATCTAATAAATTATTGCAACAAAGAATGCAAAATTACGATTTTGAGCAGCAAGCATTAGGATAAACTTTAGATTTGTCATTTTCATTAAAAACCTTTAAAAAAATTATTAGGATTAATCATATGAAAATTATGATTGCTCATAACCGTTATCAGTATGCGGGAGGTGAAGATGTCGTTGTACAGGCTGAACGCGCGTTATTGCAGTCTTATGGACATGAAGTTCTGCTATGGGAAATTGATAACGATAGCATTGTCGGAATTCAAGGAAAGGTAAAAGCTGCACTTTCTGCTGTATATTCAACTAGATCACGAGAGCAAATCAAAGAAAAAATTTCTCATTTCCGTCCCGATATAGTTCACGTACATAACTTTTTTCCTCTTCTTTCTCCGGCAATATACGACGCTTGCCGAGATGTAAACATTCCAGTAGTACAAACGCTCCATAACTATCGGCTCGGATGTCCAAAAGCAATGCTTTTACGAGATGGCAAAATCTGTGAAGATTGCATTGGTAAAGTCGTGCCTTGGTCTGGTGTTGCCCACGGTTGTTACCGTGGCTCACGGATACAAAGCGCTGCTGTGGCAACAATGCTGACCGTTCATACATTGCGTGGCACTTGGCAAAACCGCGTGGACGCTTACATCACCTTAACCAACTTTCATAAAGATAAAATGGTTCAGGCAGGCTTGCCCAAGGACAAAATTCACATCAAACCAAATTTTTTATTAGCTCCCCAATTTCAATCTCAAACCAACAAGTTGAAAAACTACGCACTATTTGTAGGACGACTTTCGGAAGAAAAAGGCGTGACAACGCTGATTGACGCTTATTCACAAGGTCATTTGAGCATACCACTGAAAATTGTGGGTGACGGTCCATTAGATGAAGCACTGCGCCAACAAGTGCAGGCTAGAGGACTTGGAGAGGTCATCACATTTTTAGGGCGACAAAGTAAAGCAACTGTCTTGGAACTCATCTACAATGCCAAATTTCTAGTATTTCCTTCGATTTGGTATGAAGGCTTTCCGTTGACAATAGCGGAGGCGTTTGCCTGTGGTTTACCTGTCATAGCTTCCAAGTTAGGCAGTATGGCAGAAATTGTAGAAGATGGAGTGACAGGTCTACACTTTGAAGCAGGGAATGCACTGGATTTGGCAGCTAAGATAAATTGGGCAATAACTCACCCTGAAGCAGTAGATACTATGGAAATAAACGCTCGCTGCACTTACGAAGCTAAGTACACTCCAGAAGCTAATTACAAACAGTTTATGGAAATTTATAACCTGGTTCTTAACAAAGCCAAAAGTGAACCACAAAAGCGGTCATAATCTTTTTGTGTTTCTCACTCTGCCTAACAGGTTTCCTCTCCTAATATAGGAATGGGGTCAACTACTTCTAGGAGCTACTAGCGGCAGTAAATACGTTCTTATTAAACGGATAGGTCGGAGAAGATAGTACAAGAAAGAAAGATGTTTAGGGAGTGGTAAAAATACTTGGTCTGCTATTGTTGGCACAATGAGATGCTCAAAACAATACCAAACTTTATCCAATGGGTGTTCTATCAGTCGAAGATGAAAAAAGAAGCTTTTAATTTTATAATCTTGAAGCGAATTGTTAGTTTGAGTAAAAAGTTGGATGTAAATCTGGGAAGCAAGAGACTCCAGTAATGGGCTAGCTTGTATTTGTTGCAAAATCGTTTTTGGAAGCTCTACTTCTAGTAAATTATGTGTTAGTAAAAGACCAAGCAAGAGGATTCGCGTCATCCGCAACTTAGCTGCGCGTTCACACACTCTCTCCCAATCAATCTCATCAGAGGTGCGGATAAGTTGAGCAATATCACAAATCCGATTCATCTGTAGCCAACAGTCCTTAGCCCCTTGAGAACAGAGAATTAGGATGAGATCCTCCAAGGCAAAATGAAGAACCTTCTTATTAGCAAAAGGTTTTAGTTGAGCATCTTCCCATATCCATTCAGTATCGAACAAAAATGAGAATTGCTTTGGTAATATCCCGTGATGCAGGTCTACAGTAACGCGATCGCGCTCATCCACCAGATGCAGTTCCCAGTGGGATTGCAGGTAAGCCTTCTGTTGCTCTGGTTTGAGTGAGCTAAGGTAAGTTGCTTCTTTCTCATTACTGTTGGAGTATGGTTGGTATCCTTGATCCGCCAGTAGTTCTTTTGTCTTCAAAAAATCTTGTTTGCGAACCAAAATATCTAAATCATAGAAATCTCGACGTGCGATATCACCATAAGCTGAAATGGCAAGGATGGGTCCTTTGAATGGAATAACAGGTATGTTATTAGCCTCAAAAAGCTCCAATAGCTTGAGCAGCTTATTGGTCAGGATAAGACTGCGTTGAGTTCTTACATACTGGTCATATTGAAGCTGCTGTTGAAAAGTTGCAGGAACTGATTGTGGACATATTTTAGATAAACTCCAGTGAAGGAGCGGTATGACACCATTTCTATATGCTGTTTGAATAAGGTATTCCCAGTCTATGTCTTCCTGAACCAAGGCTTTGATGCGCTCAATAGTTGAATCATTAGGTGAAGTGCGAACGCAACGAAGAAGTAGCTCTATTTCGGGTTTAACATTGATTTGCTGGTTTTTAGTATCTATTGGAGATAAAGTTTTCATCATCTGGGGGCGATCGCATTTCCTAATAACTAAACCGTGCTACTTTCAACAGGGTTGTTTGAGTTAGCTTGCATCTGTGATTTCCAAGACTTGGCGTAGAGACCATCTTGAGCTACTAGCTGATCATGACTACCTGACTCTACAATCTGACCATTACGCATGACGTGAATAATATCAGCCCGCATTGCCAGGGTGAAACGATGAGTGATGACAATTGCGGTGCGACTATTCGCCATTGTGCGGAATCGTTCTAGCCAGTCGTGTTCAGCCCAAGGGTCCATTGCACTCGTGGGTTCATCCAGGATGATAATCTCGGCTTTTCTAAAAAAAGATCGTGCCAGAGCAAGACGTTGCCATTCCCCACCACTTAGGTCATTCCCACCAGGAAACCATTTACCCAGCATGGAATCATAACCTTGAGGTAAACGCAGAATAGTTTCATGAACCCCAGCAGCTTTAGCGGCACCTTCAATAGCACCCATACTAGCAGTAGCCGATAAATCTCCCAGTGCTACATTCTGGGCAACTGTAACAAAATAAGGGACTGGGGATTGGAACAAAATTGTGATTTTGCGTCGGAGTTCCGCAACTGAAAAATCCCTAATGTCCTTACCGTCTAATTCAACTCTCCCTGATTCAGGATCGTAAAAACGGCAGAGCAATTTGGTAAGTGTGCTTTTACCAGCACCATTATCTCCTACAATGGCAACAATTTTGCCAGCGGGAATGGTGAGATTGAAGTTTTCTAGGACGGCGCGATCGCTGCCTGGGTAGCGGAACGTGACTTGACGAAAGCGAATTCCCTCTCTCATTTTCGCAGGCAGAGGCAGTGGTTGCGGTGGGTCTATAACTTTGGGTTCGATCTGCAAAAACGCAAAAAGATCACTGATAAATAAGCTATTTCTATAAATTTGTCCCAAGTTTCCTAGGGCAGACCTCATTAACCCCTGACCTTGATTAAAGGCTTGGTAAAACAGGGCTAAGTCGCCCAAAGTAATTATTCCTAGTAGGACTTGCCGACCCATCCAGACAATCGCACCACCAGAAATTAACAGAATAATCAGCCCCGCAGCGAGACGACCTAAATTCTGATCTCTGACTAACCTTAAATTCTCAGTACGTAGCCTATAGCGAACCTTGCGGTAAGCTGACTGAAAAAAGTCACCCAGGTTGAACAGCCGCATTTCAGCTGCATAGGTGCTGTCAGTTAGTAGTATTTCGTAGTACTCAAGCCAACGCCGATCAATGGTTGTCCGCCGCCACCAGTGGTGATATTGTTGATTTAAGCGCAGTACGACGTATAAAGCTGGCAAGGCAGAGAATAATAAAAAGAAAGGTAGCCAGACACCATAGGGGAGTAGGACTGCCACCATAGTTAAAAGAGTAATGCTATTTTGTAGCAGGCTGCCTGTGTTTTCTATCAGCGCAAGAGAACGGTTACTAGCACCGCTGCGTGCTCGGTTCAGGTGGTCATGGTACTCTGATGACTCATAACAACCCAAATCAATATTTATAGATTGGGAATGAACCAAACCACTAATGTAATCCTGCACCAGTTCTGACTGAACTGTACGAATCCATTCGCCAGCACTTGTCATCAACTCGGTGAGCAGCAACAAAGCTGCCATCAACCCCACTGGAACGAGGACTGTCTGGATAGTTCCCCTGGAAATACCCGCACCGACAACAGCAACTAGACTGTTCACAGTTACCCGAGTTAGGTAGACTCCTGCCGTCGGAAGCAACCCTTGAGCCACTAGCAACAGCAACCAGGCTAGAGTCCAATAGCGGGATGCACCCCAGACCAGCCTAAAAGTCTGGGGCAAATAAGATAGTTGACCTATGGCGCGGTTTAACTTAGTAGCCAAGACTTTATCACCCTACAACGGAAGTTTTTAAGGTACGTGGTGGTACATTGGCACTTTTGGCAAGGTCTTCCTTTACAAGTTGCACAATATCGGGAATTGCAGCTAGGGAATGTCGCCTTCTCAAACGAGAGACGGGAACTTTTTTGAGAAGGTCTGTACATAGACGTAGATGGGAACTGACGAAATCTTTTGTTACTAACACATTAGTCACCCGTGAGTGGCGTACAAATTCCACAAAAGCCTCCTGACTCTGGAGGGGTTCTACTTCATTTTGGGAGTGCCAAACATTTTCCAGCACATATATCCGCTTTAATGGCAGGGGTTCTTGTGAAAATCTTTGGCTAAGATAATTATTGCGTTTCGATGCTCCAGCATGAATGGCAGCTAACGACTCAAAGTCATAGCCGAAAGAGGCGGCAGAATCAGGTAATAATCTGACATAGGGGTAGGCTGGAAAGGTAATCGGATAAATACCTTCAACTTGGATTGCCATCACATCATCAGTGAGCAGACTATATCCCTGGTTGTAGAAAGCATTAGCCAGGGTTGATTTACCCCACCCTGAGTGACCCAAAAATGCAACAGCCTCACCATTGATGGCAACGCTACTGGCGTGGAGAACCAGCAGTCCTCGCTGCCGAAGCAGTGCAGCAAAGATTGGTCCTAAAATACAAGGGCGAAGAATATCCTCTTCAATCCCTGGCGCTGGTTCAACAACTATCTTGCGTCCAAACTCAACTAAAAATCTACCTACTTCTGGACTCTCCATATACCCTAGCAACCGATTTCCTCCATCGGCTGCTTCAGCCTCTAAGTTGCTAATCTGGCGGCGAGAAATGACGATATCTGGAACTTGCTCAGTGACCTTTGACGTCATCTTATATGACACCAATTCATCGAAAAGCAGTTCAGAGTGAATACAAAGATTGTAAGCAGAGTAAACAAACACTTTTGAGTGACCTTTCGGTATTGGGAAGGGGTGTAAGGAGAGATGGGAGTAGGAGTATCGCTCCAGGAAAACTCTTACACCCATCACACTCTTACACCCAGTCTCAAGAAAAAACTTTGTGCGTAAGTTTGTAGAGGAATAACTTCATAGGAATAGCTACGGATATCCGCAGCCATTCCTTAAAGGAGGAAGCTTGCTAGTCTCCCCCTACCCTTCAATTTGAGATTGACTAACTACTGCCAAATTGAATGTTACTACGCTACTGAGCGCTAGCAAGACGAACAGGCTCTAGAGGGAGAGACAGCAGACCTTCCAAAAATTTTAGGGGTTTAATCCTTTACTTCACTATGCACTTGTCCTCTGATGTTGGTTTTCCTTGACCAAAAATACAAGCGTCGAGTGACCCTGAAGCAGATGCCAAAGTCGTTTGACCATCTGTTCCGAACAAGAAGTCTGTTCTATTAGATCCTCCGGTTAAAGCTGTGATTTCGCTGACGCTACCGTGGTTGAGCAGCTTAGGAGTTTGGTAAGTCTTTTTCATGGTTTTTACCTCTTGTGTTGTGCAAAGCGATGGTGCAGATAGTCACCTTTAATATCAGGGCTCATAAATCATCGATATAACTTTGCAGTGAAACTGCTTCTACTGCTTTAGCTGACTGTGTTGTAGCCAAAGAGTAAACATTGCTACTTGCCAGAGGGATACATCTATTAAGCTTTCAGGAGGCTTAATCTCGCTTACAGATATTAATTCTTTGTAGATTTTACGTAGATACTTTGTATTGATATATTCAGCGATGCCGTGCAGATCATTTTGCATCACTTCGTCCACAAGCTTTCGGTTATGTACCAACAGTCCGTGGACAAAACTCGAACTCATATCGCTTTTTCCACGACGCCACTGGACTTGCTCCGGTAGAACATTTGTCATAGCACGTCGCATCACAAAGCGAGACCAACCTTGGTTAAGCTTTTGCTCAGGAGGTAGAGACAGGCAAAATTCAATCAACCGTTTATCCATAAATGGGTGACGGGGTTCCAATGAAAAGGCTGCGGCGTAGTGATCTGATACTTCTAGACCGAGAGTTAACACACCTGAAGTCAGACCGCGCCAGTGTTGTTCTCTTTCTGTCAGAGGCTGACTAGATTGAAAACCAGTCAGAGCCTGGATACGCTTATTTAGCGCGATTTGCTTGGCAAAGCTACGCTTAATAATCAAGTGTCTACCATTCAAAGACTGCTTGCGCCCGCGTAATACTTGCCAAGCCGACAGTACGGACTGAGGGAGCAAAGGTTTTAAGCCATGCTGTAGAAAAAGCTGTTGCCGTGAAACGTTAAAGTGTTTCAACAGATGATTGGTTTCTCTAACAAAATCAACCCATTTCCAGCCTCTTGCCAGTTCTTCCAGATATGTCAGACCATGTTGTCGAAGATAATGGGACGGTGAAAGACCGAGTTTATATAGATCACCAACTTCTTTAGCAAATTCTGCCCACTGTCCTTTCCGCACCAACTCAGTCAGATAACCATCTCCGTGGGAGATAGTGTTATCACCATCCAAGCCATCTAAGACAACCCGAACCCCTTCGGTACGAGCAGCATGGTTCAATCCCCAAAGCAGAAAATGGGTAGGAGCAGGAATGGCTTCATCGTGGTATCGGAAAATTTGCTCTAAGTTCGATAGAGGACCCTGTTGGTCAGCATGGACGTAATGAGGAATCATACTCCCTTGGGCAAGTACAGCCTCAATGAAGGGACGCTCATCACACTCAGTAATTATATCAAAAATATTTGAGAAGGTGTGTAAAGGGCGACTGATGCCGCCTTCCATAAGCACTTGCCGTGCCATGCAGGTGACAGAAGAGGAGTCTAGCCCTCCACTGAGATGCGAACCTATTGGGAAAGCGCTCCGCAGGCGACACCGCACTGCCTCAGCAAATATTTCACGTAATGCTTCAGCATATTCCTCATCAGAACCCAACTCCAACTCACGGGAAGGGTCAAGTGACCAGTAGGAGCGAATTTGCATTCCTTTAGCACTCAACACCATGCAGCAGCCAGGAGGAAGACGGAATATGTCTTGATAAAAAGTATTGGACTTATCATCCAATATGGCTGCCAGATAGTCGCCTACTTTTACCTTGTTCAGCAGGCGTGGTATCTCCTGTAAACATAGCAGAGCTTTAATTTCTGAAGCAAAAGCAAATATCTTAGCTGCTTGATAGTAATAATAGAGAGGCTTTACACCCATGTGATCGCGGGCGCAAAATAGAGATTGCTTTCGCCCATTCCAGATAGCAAAGGCAAAGTCACCCAGAAGATGTTCTGGACATTGCTCTCCCCATTTGTCATAAGCTGCCAAAATGATCTGGCTATCTGCAATCTTTTCGGGTGGACAGTTATCAAACTGTAATGCACAGATAAGTTCATCGCGATTATCTATGCGTGCATCGCATGTAATGACTAAATCACCCGTTTGGTTAACTGAGGGCAGTTTTTCTAAAAGAGATTCTGGAGTCGTCCACAGCATCCGATGCCCAAAACCAACAGACTCATTGATCCAAATGTCTGCACCATCAGCTCCCCGATGCTCCAAGATATCAACCATTCGTGCTAGGTCTTGACGTTCTATAGGACGCCTGTCCAAATAGTAAATACCCATAATGCCGCTCATAGTTTGACTCCTTCTAGAGATGGCAGTGGGATAAACCGGGAAAGGTCTGGAAGATAGCCGAGGGCAACCCTTCCCTGATACTCAATCCAAGCGTGGGCTTCCAGTTGTCCTCCCTCTTTTTTGGCAACACCTATACGTAGTTCAGAGGAGTAACCGTAGTGGCTCATTAGTAGTTGGGTCGTTAAGGCGCGAGCTAGACACTTTGCCCCCCTAGGCATATAGCGTGTTGCTACGTTAACAGCCCAGACAATCTTGCCTACAGAAATTTGACTTTTATGAGTCTCAAATGGGAAACGAAAATTCTGCTGACTTATCTTTTGCAACAGCTTGAGTAAATTCCGAAAGGCTAAAAAAAATAGCCCTAGCCTAATTGCTGTCAGCAAGATAAAAGTGATTGCTAAAAGATTGCGATCGCCCCCAGACAGTTTGAAATAGTTATGTAACTGTTTCATTCTTAACCTCAATTAGCCCTGTGGTTCTCAAATCGTTTAGTAGTGCCAAGAGGTCGCTCATGCAAACTTCTGGTTCAATTTCGTACTCTTCTAAAATCACTTGTTTAATATCTTTCACAACCTTGGGTTGCTGAATCAAATTCCAGACCTGCGCTCCCATCTCATTCAAACCGTGATAAACTCCCGATTTGAGATTTAGAATGACTGCTTCGCCGCCGAGATCGGAAGATATTTGTTCCGCAGCAGCTACTACTGTTGACGACTCTGAAAGTTCGGACTTGGCAGGCTTTGAAGTCATCATTCTTAAAACTTCCTTCTAGTGTTTGATTGTTTTAGAAAAAACAAGTGTATATTTACACTTTAATTTAAGGCTTTTAAACTCTAGAAAAAAAGACATTAAATATCTCTTCTAAAACTTCACATTAACTAAACAAATTAACCCACTATCTCCTGCAAGGAAAGGTAGCAAAACCCTTAGGATAGTAACCGTTCCGCACGACTACTATTAGTATTGCTCACCATAGACTTTTAGCTATCCTTACAGTAAGAAAAGTCTAAATTATGTTATTCATTGAACCTTATGGATTAGTACTGCAAAAGCCATATGGTCATAGTTGTTCGGCAAAGATTATCCCTGGCTTGAAATAAATGTTAAGAGTGGTCTTTATCTCTTGTAGTGGTAGACACTGACTTAAACAAACAGTCTTAGATACAAGGAATGCAGATGCCCGTTCTTGATTATGTTAATAGAAGATACATAGATTTCCCATATTTCTCAGTAAGCTTTATCGAAAAAACACACTCATTAAGAATATGTAAATTTAAAATCTATCTTTGGGTAGTGTAAAACCAGATGATTAACTTTATTACTGTTTAGTCATGGCTTCCTGAAGAAAAGCTATCCACATATCTGGCGGTTCAGAATAATAGTCAATTTCTTCTACCTTATATAGATAAAAGTTAGATCCATCTTGTAAAAGAATATAATCGCCACGTTTAATACCTTTACCTTGCCCTGTCATGTACCCTTGTGTCCAATTATTTACAGGTTCAAATACATAGTCACGTCCGCATACGCATTGGGTATAATCGTGGGTCTTTTGCCGAGAATACTTTAATTTATTTAATAGAAATTTAATTAAAGAAACAAAAATAATACTGGGGTTGATGCCTGACCTAGTAAAAGACATAAAAATGTTGACACAAAGACTACAACTGATTAGCAATTTTCTTTTCTATGATGAGCCTTAAATTTTCAACCTCTTTTTTTAGACATTGTGGTAAAAAGATAAAGAGATAGTAGCTATTTTAAGCTAGTGTCTCTTATAGACAAACAGTTGAACTACCTGAATTAACTCTGACAAACACATAAAGTTAAGCTGACCCCACCTAAATTACGTAGAATTTCGAGGTAACGATGATTAGCAGTTGAGAAAACATTTCATTAGGAGTTGGCAGTTAACAGTTAATAATCAACGACGTCGCAATGACTTTCATCCCACCTCCTAAAATGAAGAGGGTTTTCCCGACAACATTTATAACAGATGCAGATAGTTGATGAGATCCCTTGCCTGAAAACCAGTTTGCTCTCCAGAATCTGGATAACTCCTAAAGCAATCTGTTGGAAGCGTCTTGACAGACTACAAAATCCCTCCAACAGCCTTAACTCAAGAGCATAGCCGAACCATTAAACTTTACTCCTCTAAAAAAAGAGTCGTTTTTGGTATTTCTCATAAATTAGCCGTTAACGTACTTGACACAACCCCATGAGTGCCTGCTATATTAATTGAGGATAAATCAATGGGGCGTAGCCAAGTGGTAAGGCAGCGGGTTTTGGTCCCGCCATCCCTAGGTTCGAATCCTAGCGCCCCAGTAAGATAGAGGGTAGGTCGTTAAGCCTATCCTCTTAGTTTTTCATAAGTCCAGCAACACCCCTTATTCTTGTTAACCCTGTAGCAACTTCTACAGATGCTCGCCGTTAGAACAGGGGGAATGTTACTTCCAGCACTAGAAGCTCTCATGCATACTTAAGGTAAAAAGTCAAATTTCTATCACTGACTTTGATCCGGAAAAGTATGGAGTGCATAAGAATAATGTACTAAACAAGATATAGTGGTTCTCGTTCGTATTCAATACAGCCTGGATAAGAGTTGTGGGGTGGGATGGGCATCTCGCCTGCCCTAGGAGGGGGGAGATGCCCATCTCACAAGAAAAAACGTTGTAGCGCATTCAATTAAAAACTGCTATTGGGCACATACCTGAGCAGAGGTATGTCTCCAAGCAACTTGAAAGTCAAACATCTTTATAGAACCCATTTGAGATCTTTTTGCTAGCTAGCAGCTAATCGTTTGAGCATCAATCGGATAAAACAAAGTTTGAGCTTGGCATTGGCACGAGCGAGTGTGCGGTCAAAGTTTTTGACTAAACTTTTACATCGCTCTACCCAAGCATTGGATCTCTCTATCACCCATCTAGCAGCCACCGGAACAAATCCGGATTGTCCTTTGGCTTGCTTTTCAGCTTTTGATGGCTTGGCAGAGAGTTCAAATTGGATTTTGGTCATGATCTGGGGATAAATTTGCTCTAAGGCCGGGATAATTTTTTCAGGATGATAGCCATGATCTACCAAGATAGTTGTTTTGGGCAATTTCCAGTGGTTTAGATTGGAAATAATCGATATTTTGTGAGAGCATTTCAATCAACCCCTGGTCATCAGATACGTTGGCGGTGGTGCAGTGAGTGAAGAAAGGGAAACCCAATATATCCACTGCTAGATGTCTTTTAATCCCGTTGGTTGCTTTGTAAAAACAAAACCCTTTCGACTCAACACTGGCATTACAAGTATTTTTGACCGCTTGTGAATCAATCAGGATCAGGGTTGTCCAGTGTGGTTTTTTTTTACTTGTTCACGCACTCCCTGATGTAAATTAGCCATAATTGAGTCCAGGATGCCATCTTCACACCACTGCTTGTAATGCCAGAACACAGTAGAATAGGGCGGCAAATCTCTGGGTAAGTCTGCCCAGTTGCAACCATTCTTAAGTTGATAAAATATCCCGTTCAATATTTGCCTCTTTGTCCACACAGGAGGTCTTGTTTTCTTCTTGGTCGGCAATAACGGCTCGATAATTTCCCATTCCAAGTCTGTCACGTCGCTTGAATATCCCATTTTTCGCCCTGACCTGATTCTATTCCACTGTTTGTGCCGATTTTACTTCTTCACCTCAAAGATCTCAAATGGGTTCTATATAGACTATAGACATAAATCAACTGAATGACAAAATTTTCCTGTGTAATGTTACTGTATTTATTAAGTGCATCCCTCCATTGTTATCAGTATTTTTTCCAGACTTCAGACGGGGTGACCTATCTATAAACTTGGTTGATGAAAAAACTCAAGTTACCCTTGAAGGGGTCAAAAGTATGTGATTAGCTAATGTGTTTATTAATGTCCCTGGATGTGTCGAACAACTTGGCAGTCAAACAAACTTAGTTATGTGTGCCAGGATGGAATCGAAGCGTGCAACTACGGAAAACCATAAGTCAGAAAAATTACTAAGGCTATGCTGAAGTCAGACAGATATCCTCACCCGTTGTCAAAAGCTTACACAGCCGAGCAAAATGATGAAGGTGGATTGAATTTCGCTCAACTAGGAGCAACTCTTCGTCGCCGAGCATTATTAATTATTGGTGTAACAGGGGTAGTGGCAACAGCAGCGGTGTTGAAGGCAGAAACAGATCCTCCAGTGTATCAAGGCAAGTTTGAGATTTTAACCAAGCCTGTGACTGGCGAAGGTCGAGCAGTAGCCAACGTCCCTCAAACCCTAAGTTCCCAAGAGGCGGCGATAGCATCTCCTGAGACAGAACAACCGATAGCAACGACTATTCAGGTCTTAGAGAGTCGTGGGATGCTAGATCCAGTTGTTGCAAAGCTTCAGGCTAAATATAAAGATAAATATCCAAAACTGGATTACGACTTTGTCACTGCGTACTTAGAAGTAACATCCCCAAAGCAAAATATATTAGAGGTCGAATTTAAAAGTCCAGATGAAGAATTAGTTCGCGATGTCTTAACTTTATTAAAAGATAGTTATCTTGATTATAGTTTAGGGGAAAGACAGGAGGAAATCAATCAAGCAATTAGTTTTGTCTCCAAACAGACACAACCTTTAAGAATGCGGGTTGGCGCCTGGCAGGAACGACTCAGAACGCTGCGACGAACAAATGACATGGTAGAGCCAGAGCAGAAAGCTCAAGAAGTCTCAAGTCATATTACGACTTTGACGCAACAGCGACTGGAAAATCGGGTGCAGCTAGAACAAATGGTATCCAAGTATCAAGACTTGCAAAGGGAGTTTAGTCAACAACCAGGTGCTTCAGCTAGTAATTCAGTGTTGAGTGACAATCCCCGCTACCAAAAGTTATTAGACCAGCTTTTAGAAGTCAATGCTGAGATTGCTAAACGCTCTACCACGTTTACGGATGAAGAAGAGAGTATGCAGCGTCTTCACCAACAGAAAGCAAACTTAGTCTCATTGGTGGAGGAGGAAAGAGCACGAGTTAATAGAGACTTTCAAAGCCGCATTCAGGAACTGCAAACACGTGATGCATCCTTGGAACAAAAAATAGATAATCTTAATAGACAAGTAAAAGCTTTAGCAACCATCAGCCGGGATTACGACAACATTCAGCGGGAATTAAAGATTGCTACTGAAGGTCTGAATCAATTTACAACTAAAAAACAAGCATTGGAAATTGAGAGAGCTCAAAAGCAGCAGCCTTGGAAGTCTCTTGATCCAAAATTCACTCTCGTGAATGAACCAGAACCTATCTCTGACAGTGCAAAGAGAAACCTGGCTTTGGGGTCGGTGTTAGGATTGCTCTTAGGTACAGGAGCAGCTTTGGTTATGGATAAGCTCAGCAATGTCTTCTACACTTCCAAGGATCTCAAAGATGGTACTGGACTGCCACTGTTGGGCGTAGTTCCTTTAAGAAAAGAAATTGGAGCATTTGCTTGGCAAGAAGCGGCTGGGGGAGTACAACAAGCAGCTCGCGCCTCATTTTTTGAAGTCTTTCGCTCTCTTTACACCAATATTCTTCTTCTTGGATCCGACACGTCTATTCGCTCGTTGGTTATTAGTTCAGCAGGAGCAGAAGACGGTAAGACTACAGTTGCAATACACCTAGCGCTGGCGGCAGCAGCGATGGGGCAAAGAGTATTACTTGTGGATGCTAACTTACGCTTTCCCACTGTACATACTCGTGTAGGTCTGATGAATATTCAGGGATTAACCGATGTCATTTCACAAGACCTAGACTGGAATAATGTGATTGAGCGATCGCCCCTTGAGGACAATTTATTTGTCCTGACTGCTGGTCCAATTCCCCCTGACTCCATTAGGTTGCTTGCATCTCAGAAAATGCAGGATTTGATGAACGAACTGCAAGCTTCCTTTGATTTGGTAATTTATGACACCCCACCTCTTGTAGGGTTTGCAGATGCAAACCTGCTTGCTGCTAACACCAACGGACTCATCCTAGTGGCTGGATTGGGCAAGGTCAAACGTACCATGTTCCAGCAAGCTTTGGAGGAACTTCAAGTCTCTGGAACTCCCATCTTAGGGGTGATAGCAAATAAGTCCAAAGATTTGACACCTGGCTCATATAGCTATTACCAGCAGTATTACAGACAGAGCATAAGCGGTGAAAGAATAGGAGAAGATGATAGCATGAACCCCAGTTCCACATCATCCTTATCTTCTTTCAGAAACGATAGAAGAAATTCATAAGCCATCAGTACAGCACTTTTCATCTATTTGAACCACAATCGAATGTAGGGGTGAACCGCTGTTCGCCCTTACAGTGTGGTCTATTTACCTGAAAATAGCTGTAAACCAGTAAAGTAATGATAGTTCTATTGCCAACGGTTTATTTTACTAGTAATCTGGTGCAATTCTTGAGAAAGAGACTGCAGCAGGAGTGATTGGGCTGAGTGCAGGAAGAAATGATTGCCTGCAAACATCTGTAGAGAGAATGCAGCATTTGTCTGGTTCTGCCAGGCTTGGAGTTCATGACGAGTGACTTCGTGATCCTGTAAACCACCAAAAGCAGTGATAGGACAGTTAAGTGGTGGTTCGTTCATATACACATAAGTTTCCAAAACTGCAAAGTCTGCTCGTAGAATTGGCAGAAGAAGTTGCATCAGATCAGCGTTTTGCAACACCATCTCAGGAGTTCCATTAAGTCGGCGCAGCTCCTCTTTGAACTCAGGCTCTGGTAGAGCGTGGACAGGTGGCTTTGGGTCAGGGATTTGAGGGGCACGCCGACCAGAGATAAAGAGGTGAACTGGAATAACATCATATTCTCTGCGGAGTAGACGTGCAAGCTCAAAGCCGACAAGCGCACCCATACTGTGACCGAAGAAAGCAAACGGCTTGTCTAAATGTGGTAGGAGAACAGGAGCAATGGCTTGGACTAGAGGTTCTAGCCGCGTGAAAGGAGCCAACTTCATTTGTGTTCCCCGTCCCGCCAGTTCAATGGGACAAACTTCAACAGTTGACGGTAGACTGTTAGACCATGTACGAAAAATCAAAGAGCTACCACCTGCGTAGGGGAAACAGAATAAACGCAGGCAAGCTTGAGGATTCGGTTGAGGGCACGTCACCAAAGAATGAAATGTTTGCGTTGTCATACTTCGAGTCTGATATCAAGGTGAAGGTGCGGCTTCTAAAAACGCGGATACACAGAGAAATGGTGATGTTGACCTATTCCCGTGTCACTGTGTCAGCAAAGCTCTCCGCGTGTCCTCGCGTCAGCCTCAAACTATCAATTTTAGCTTAACAGAGTACGAGTGCAACCTAGCAGAAATACTTTGATAGTTAATAATTTTTCTCCATAGGAACGAATAACTTACAGCGGTTTTCAAATCAATGAACCACATCTGCACTCATTTCAATCCCTGTAGAGACGCGCCATGGCGCGTCTCTACAATGTGGTCTATTTACCCTTACCCGAAAATTGCTGTATTTAGGATTGTGCTTTTCCCAGCACCATTTAGACCTTTGATGCCAAGCTTGGCTTTGCACTAGATTAATGCTGACATTCTCTCAGGGGAGGAGCGTTTACGCTGTTTGCGAAAGAAAGGAGAGATTTTCCTAAAAATTCTCTATTGTGAGCGAGCCGACTTAATGTGATTTTATATACTGAGCAAACAGAGTTCGTAGTTGAGTCCCCAGAGAATTTTGAAATATTGAAAACACAATCAAGCTTAGATTATGAAAATTCTTCACAAAACTATCAAAACAGTCATTACTGCTGGTATAGTTGCTACCCTAATCGTGTTCGGAACTCCAGCACTTTCCCATAATGCAAAGCATCATGAACACGAGCATACATCACATCAAATACTCAACGGCAATCCTAATACCAAGCTGCCAGTCTCTTATCAGCCTAGTGCAATTTATTCATCCAATAAAGCTAATTCTGCTCTTGCTCCCTTAGACAACAAAAGCCTTATAAGCAAAAAGATTCTTGCTTATCGGGCAAGTGTTAGAAAGAATGTTGTTGACCTGACCTCAGAAGAGAAACACGCATTCGTTGATGCTGTGCGGACATTAAAAAATACATTTTTAGAGGGGAGCACTGTCAGTATCTATGACCAGTTTGTTGCAGTGCATGTGGCAGCAATGGGTTTAATGTACGAGGGTGCTCAAGGTCCAGCAGCCGGTCATGATGGTGCTCACGAAAGCGATCTATTCCTACCGTGGCATCGTGAGTTTATACACCGTTTTGAAAAAGCTTTGCAATTAGTCAACCCCAAAGTAACAATTCCCTATTGGGATTGGACAGACCCTAAGGCGTTAGAAGTTATCTTTCAAGATGACTTTATGGGACCAAATGGTCAAGGAGTAAACCTCAATATCCCAGATTTAGGTGAGGTTCAAGGGGGACCTGTTGCGTCCGGACCTTTTTCAGCAGCCAATGGATGGATTCTGAGGTCAGACTTACATATTAAGCCATCAGGAGAATCATTCGGCGAGGTACTCTTACGCTTTTTGCAAGTGCCTCCTACAAATAGTTACCCTATTCCTAAAGAAGATGAGGAGCAAATCCTTGCCATTAACGACTATGAAACTTTTCGCCTAGCTCTAGAAGGATTTATTAAACTGGATAGCTCTACTCAACAACCAACATCTGGAGTCTTTCAGCACAACTATTTTCATAGCTTTGTCGGTGGGGCTACTTTTGACCCTGCTGTAGGTCGTCCCGAAGCTTTAGGCACAATGGCTGACCTTGCTAGTGCTATCAACGATCCAGTATTCTGGTTGGTTCATTCCAATGTGGATCGCCTTTGGGCTGAATGGCAAGTCAATGGTCATGCGGGTAGCAATTACTATCCTACCACAGGTGGACATTATGGAGAGAACCTCAACGACCGATTGTGGCCATGGGATGGAGGAGAGTCAATTCCCGCAAATTGGGGTCCGGGGAATTTGTTATCGTTGTTACCTACTTTTTCACCAAATGATATTGTCACACCTGCAGACACTCTAAATTTCAGAAAATATGGCTACACCTATGACACTCTCAAGGGGGCGAATCTAACCAAGCTGATACCAAGTTCATAGTACCTCATACTATTTTTAGGCAACAAATTAGGCAACAAATTAGATCTCCCCAACGCCTTTACAGCGGTTTGCAACTGAGTGAGGTACACAAAGAAATAATGAACCACAGATGGACACAGATGGACACAGATAAATTAGTACTTTATTCAGATGAGAAGCGCTGTAATAAGGGATTGAGGGGAGATCATCTATTTCAAATATTGCTTTTACCTTCTGCCTTTGTTCAGTCAATAAGTATTTATCTCAACATTAATAAGCTCTTAATACTTAGTTAATACGCACTTGATAAGTTAATCTTGCCAGATGGAGTTGGGTTTCATACCAAATCCGCATTTATAACCTCTCTTTGGCTTGGGGTTGGAGCAGGATTTGGTATCCAGCCATATTAACGTTGGCTATTGTCTTATCAAGCTTTAAGTTTCCCCTCTATTTTAAGAATTTCTAAAAAGGATGCGTATGGAGAGTTTTTACTTTGATCGCTTACTATCTACCAAAGCCAAGCGGCGGCGCTTTCTGATTGGTGCTGGAGCAGTGAGCGCCAGCGTAATTGCAAGTCAATGGTCTCACAGAGTTGTTGCACAGCCTAGTTTTTCGGCTTATCCCTTCAGTCTCGGCGTCGCTTCTGGCGACCCTTTACCAGACAGCGTGGTGCTGTGGACGCGACTGGCTCCAGAGCCGTTAAATGGTGGTGGTATGCCATCTATTAATGTGCCAGTCAAGTGGCAAATTGCTGAAGACGAAAACATGACAAAAGTCGTGCGACGGGGGACGGCGATCGCAACGCCGGAATTTGCACACTCTGTCCATGTAGATGTGGGTGGGTTGGAGCCTGAGCGTTGGTATTGGTATCAGTTCAAAGCAGGTAATGAAGTGAGCAACATCGGACGCACCCGCACAGCTAGTGCGCGTAATGCCCGTGTCGATAAGTTTCGCTTTGCCTTTGCCAATTGCCAAGACTGGCAGAACGGTTACTACACAGCTTACCAGCACCTAGCTCAAGAGGAGTTAGATTTGGTCGTTCACCTGGGCGACTATATTTATGAGTACGGACCAGAATCTGGAGGTCCACGCGAACATAATAGTCCTGAAATCGTTACCCTTACCGACTACCGAAACCGCCACGCCCTTTACAAAACTGACTCCAACCTGCAAGCGGCTCATGCTGCTTTTCCCTGGATAGTCACTTGGGACGACCACGAAGTAGAAAACAACTACGCCAGCCTCATTCCAGAAGAAAATCAAAGTTCAGAGGAGTTTGTCACTCGCAGAGCCAACGCTTACCAGGCTTACTACGAACATATGCCCCTACGCCGCTCATCGCTGCCTCAGGGTGCTGATATGCAGCTTTATCGGCGTTTTACCTTTGGGGACATTGTTGAGTTTAACGTGCTAGACACCCGTCAGTACCGCAGTGATCAGCCCTGTGATGATGGCATAAAATCTCGTTGTGCCCAAGCCTTTGATCCAAATGCGACCATGACTGGCGAACAGCAGGAGCAGTGGTTATTTCAGGGTTTGAGTAAGTCTCAAGCTCGTTGGAATATTCTCGCTCAACAAACGATGATGGCAGAATACGACTTTAATGCCCTCCCAGACCAAGAACTCTTTAATCTTGATCAGTGGGACGGTTACGTAGCTGCACGCGATCGCCTATTAGAATTTCTACAACAGCGGCAACCCAGCAACCCAGTCGTCATTACTGGTGACATCCATTCTAGCTGGGTACACGATCTAAAAACTGACTTCAGCAACCCAAACTCAGCCACCGTCGCCACTGAGTTCGTAGGTACCTCAATTTCCTCCGACTTCCCTGAGTCCTTCATTGCCCCGACTGTAGCAGCCCTAAGCGACAATCCTCATACTAAATTCTTTGACGGTCAATACCGGGGTTACGTGCGTTGTCATCTCACATCCGACACTTGGCAAAGTGACTACCGCATTGTTTCCACCATCCGCGAACAGAATGCAACTATCAGCACCTTAGCTTCGTTTGTTGTCCAAAACGGGCGACCAGGCGCTGAACGTACCTAGCATTGGATATCTTGGCAGAAAACCGCTGAAAGTTTCAGCGGTTTCTGTTTGCGGAATACCACTCTTGCAAAAGTCAATTTTTTGAAATTAAACCACAGATGGACACCGATATTTATCTGTGTCTATCTGTGTCCATCTGTGGTTCAAAAATTCATAAATCGTATTTTTGCAACAAGTCTAATGTTTGGTTACAAAGTCTGATTTTCGTCATATCGACGAGGAGTATAAACCCAGAAGCTACCATCACACCTCTGAATCATTCGGGTTTTGCTTGACCCCACAAGAATGACTGTCCGCATATCGGCGAGTTCTGGTGCTAAATGTTCCAGAGTGCAAACCTTCACAGCTTCTCCATTCCTGCCAATATTGCGGGCAAGTACGACTGGAGTCTCAGGATGTTTATGACGCAGTAGGATATTTTTTGCCTCTGTCAGTTGCCAGGTACGCTGCTTCGATACTGGATTATAAAAGGCAATCACAAAATCAGCTCTGGCAGCAGCAGTGATTCGCTGTTCAATAATTGACCACGGCTTCAAGATATCAGACAGGGAGATGGTGCAAAAGTCATGACCAAGCGGCGCACCAATCTTTGCTGCTGCTGCTTGCATTGCCGAAATTCCTGGTGCTACCTGAATTTCGATACCTTGCCATTGGGGTTTTGCCTCCTTCTCAAGCACTTCAAAAACTGCTGCTGCCATTGCATAAATTCCAGGATCACCAGAGGATACCACTGCTACAAAACGCCCCTCTGCCGCTAAATCTAGTGCCATTCGTGCCCGTGCAATTTCTTCTCGGTTGTCAGATTCGTGTCGCTGTTTACCGTTGCCAAGAGAACCCACCAATTCTAGGTAAGTAGAATAACCAACTAAGTCAGTGGCATTACGTAAAATCTCTTTGACTTCTGGCGACATCCAATCGCTTCCTCCAGGACCAGTGCCGATGATTGCCAATCGACCGCGTGGTTTACCTGTGGTGCTGAGATCGATGGGTAGGGGTGCAATGGCAATGGCACAGCTAAAGTCAGATGATTGCTGTTGCATCACCAACCGCCCAGAAGAAGCTGCTAAAGCCGCCCCCACTGCCACATCTGCGGTATTGTTTTGTGACATAACTGTGCTAATCTCATTTGGAGTAAAAAAGCGAATAGGCACGTTGAAGGCGTTGGCAATTGCTTGTAAACTCAGATTGGCAGCATCAAGGGTGCTGGCGAAGACTCCAGCAACGGATGCTGGGGCTAACTCAGCATCAGCCAGCATTTGCTGCACTAGCGCGATTTCCTCGGAACCCCCTTTTGGATTGAGGAAGCTTACCCCAATTGCCACCGTTGCTGGATGATAAACCAAGCGAGTTGATCTGGAAACGACTTGCTTTTCTGTAACGTGTATAATTCTCTCTGCATCCTCGGCAATGGGTAACGAACTATTTCTTAACCAAGGTGCATCGCCCTCCAACCTCACGGAATTTCCCGCCAGCAAGTCAGACATGAAAGATTTAGCGTCATCGGGGTTCGCCAGACGATACCCTGGTGGAGGGTCTTCCAGTGCAATGCCAAAACGGATGTCACCCGTAGTTGTAATGGCAGGTTTGACATCCAGTACGCTGGCGATGTGGCGCGCTAAATTATTTACACCATTGAGTCCGCCCAAAAGTGGCACGACTGCACTACCATCCTCAGCAACTGCAATCACTGGCGGTTCCTGTCGCTTGTTAGCAAGCAATGGCGCGAGGGTTCTGATCAGAATACCTGTAGCACAAATGCCAATGATGGGTGTTCCACTAGCAAATAACTCCCGCAGTGTTGTTCCAAACTCAGTAAAAGTGACATCCACATCAGACGTGCGACCCGCCAGTCCGTATAACTGCGCTCCTGGTAGAACACTGGTAATTTTTTTTGCTACAGGGATGCTGTTCTGACCCAGCACCACAACAGCAAGTGCCATTTTTGACATCATAAATGACTCTTACTTGGAACCAGAACCATTGAAAAGTAAGGCACTTGGGCAGGATCAACGTCATCTAGAGGGATAATTCGTTGTGCCGCCATCGTTCCTCGCTCTATGTAACGCGCCCGTGAGGCAAGCCCTAGTTTATACAAAGCATCACGAACTTTCGTAAAATGCCGTTGCAGCTTAATAATCGCACCAGCATCAGCATTTAACAATTGTGCTTCCAAAACTTCAGCTGGCAGTGTAGCTGGCAGTACACTGAAAACATCGTTACGATAACTCAGGGGGACTCCAAGTGCCGAAGCACATCCCATCGGTGAAGAAACCCCTGGCACAACTTCTGTTTCAAACTGGTCAGACAGTCGTGTAAATACGTACATGAACGAGCCGTAAAACAACGGATCGCCCTCGCACAATACCACCACATCCCGTCCAGCGCCAAGATGTTCTGCAATCGGGGTGACAACTTGGTCATAAATCGGTTGCGCCGCATACGGATCAAGAGCACGCGGGAGATGATATTGTACCTCAATTTGATTGCCAGGCAGATATTGGGCTACGATACCTCTAGCAATACTCTCCTTATCTTCTGCCGATTGATAGGCAACGACTGGACAAGACCGTAATAACCGCAGTGCTTTTAGTGTTAAAAGTTCTGGATCACCCGGTCCCACTCCAACTCCGTAAAGACGACCTTTCGTCATCACTCTTCCTCCCTCGCTAAAGCGTTAACTGCGGCGGCGGCGATCGCACTCCCACCCCGCCGACCATGTAATGTTATAAATGGAACATCACGACTATCTGCTGCCAGTGCGGCTTTCGACTCTGCTGCCCCCACGAACCCCACAGGAAAACCCAAAATCAGCGCAGGTTTCGGAACCCCAGCATCCAGCATTTCCAATAACCGGAATAAAGCGGTGGGTGCATTACCAATTGCGACCACTGCCCCTTCTAACTTTGGTAGCCACAATTCCAAAGCAGCGGCAGAACGGGTGGTTCCCAGTTTTTGGGCAAGTTCTGGCACTTCGGGATCATTAAGGGTGCAAATCACGCAATTGTCTGCTGGCAGTCGCCGCCGCGTAATGCCTTCTGCGACCATCCGACAATCACATAGAATTGGTGCCCCTGCTGCTAAAACTGTACGCCCCGACACCACAGCTGTTGGTGAAGCTGTTATATCATCAACAATATCTGTCATGCCGCAAGCATGAATGAGACGCACGGCAACATGCGCCACATCAGGAGCAAGCACAGACAGATTTGCTTCTGAGCGAATAGTAGCAAAGGATTTGCGATATATTTCGTTACCATCTCGAATGTAGTCAATAGTCATTTGTTTAGTTGATAGTTGTTGGTTGATAGTTGATAGTTGATAGTTGTTAGTTTTTCTACTAACCACTAACTCCTATCCACTAACCACTAACCACTCTCCTTTTTCAAATAACCTTTGCAAGTCTGCAATAGCATATCGGTTGGCGAATTCTCCAAATGACTCATTAGAATTAGCACGTTTTGCCATATAAATTTGCAGCATTCGTTCTATCAATTGGGGCAATTCTGCAAATGGTATCCACTGGTAAAGTTCTCGTCCAAATTTTTCGTTGCTGTTACCGTCACCCACGTAGACTTTATAGCCTTCCACTGTTTCTGTTTGCCCCTCCTGTTCAATACTGACACCTAGTAGAGCGATATCGCTTGTGCTATGCTGGGCACAGGATTTTTGGCAACCTGTAAAGTGAATATTGACTGATTGGTTAAGGAGGACACTGCCGTGGGCTGGTTCCCCGACTTGAGGCAAGTGTCCGTTAGTTAGGCGGTTATCTAAATACTTAGCTAGTGCCAAGGCGTGACCTTTGGTATCCGTTGCTGAAGAGGCACATCCCGTATTCCCAGCGCAGGCGACTAGGGCGCTGCGAATGTTGGTTACAGACCAATGCAATCCTAAGTTTTCGATTATACTTTTTGTATGAGGAATCCACTGTTGAGGAATATCTGATATCAGCAGGTTTTGCCAAGGTGTCAGTCTAAGAGTGCCACTACCGTAGGTTTCAGCAATATCCGCTAATTTACGCATTTGCCAGGTTTCCAATTTACCAACGGGTATCACAACACCGATGTAGGATAGTCCTTTGAGTCGTTGGGGATGGACGCCTATGTGTTGGTATTTGGTAAAGACATTGCGTGCAACGTCTCTACATTCCCATCGCCTCCGCAGTAAATAGGGAAGACAACGCTCAATTTCTTGGAGAAATCTTTCAACGCCTAAGTTGTTCAAAACCTCCCAAAGACGCAATTGGTGAGATTTACGATTAGGAATGATTTTCCCAGTCCCTACAGTTAGATGCTGCAAATAGACTCTCGCCATTGTAGCCACAACCTCTAGACACTCCTCTGGTTTTAGCAGAATGCCTGTATCAATGAATGGTTCAAACAGTGATGCACCTAAATTCAGTTTGAGGCGGAAGTAAACGCTTGTATCATGCATAACAGCAGTCAAGACGATATCATTGAGGCGATCGCCTATCGACACAGAACCACCGCCATCAAAAGCAACACTGAATTTCGGTGAAAGTGGTGCTAGCTCCGCATGAGTTGTAATATAATTATCCAACTCGCGGATCAGCGCTCGAGTATCAATTAATTCGTATGGGTCGATGCCAGCTGTGGGACTACCCATGATGTTGCGGAGATGATCAACTTCTGGAATGGCTGAAGCTATGCCAATTTCCTGTAGGACTCTCAAAACATCAGCAGTCATTTCCTTGCGGATTTCACGGACTTGGAGGTTGGCACGATTGGTAACATTGACATACCCAGTCCCAAACTCATCAGCTAAGTCAGCTATGACACGACACTGCCCTCCTGACAGTATTCCTCCAGGTATGCGAATGCGAGATAATATACCATCTCGTGCGGACGTTTTATAAAAAAGACCAGGACAACTGACAAAATGACTCGGTAATGGCACGCCTGCAACTCCTTCCCTGTGCAACGCAGGGAGCAGATAATAACTGTGTCTACAAGACACCCTTGAAGTCAGCATTCTGACTAAACGAATTTGTTAGTTGTTGGTTGTTAGTTGTTAGTTGTTGGTTGTCTAATAACCACTACCCACTAACTACTACCCACTAACCACTACCAAAATCGGATTACAGCTGCGGCACAGTCCCGGAATCTCACCGAACTTTCCCGACTCCAAGTGTGTGTAGTTTAGCATGAGATAATAGCCTTACTTGTTTTTGCTAAATCTCTTAACTCTTCGAGCAGTCGCTAGATGCACAAATGGTTATCCGTGGTAGGTATTGGTGAGGATGGGCTATCGGGATTAAGTGCAATCGCCTGTTCTCTCATTGAGCGTGCAGAAGTGATCGTCGGGGGAAAACGCCATCTCGCCATGTTACCACCAGACGATCCGCGCGAGAAACTCATCTGGACTTCCCCCATCAGTCATTCGATAGAAGAAATTCTCCGTCGTCGGGGTCAGTCTGTTTGCGTATTGGCAAGTGGCGACCCCATGTGTTTTGGTATCGGTGTCACACTCACCCGCAAGATTCCCATTTCTGAGATGACCATCATCCCCGCACCGTCATCCTTCAGCCTCGCTTGTGCCAGACTAGGATGGTCACTGACCGAAGTAGAGACATTAAGTTTAAACGGTCGTCCCCCTGCACTCATCCAAACCGCTATCTACCCGAAAGCGTGTCTATTAATATTAAGTGAAGGGAAGGAAACCCCGGCAATTGTCGCTGACATCTTGACAAAGCGTGGTTTTAGTGGTAGTAAAATAATCGTCTTGGAACACATGGGCGGTTCTCAGGAAAGAATAATCTCAGGTACAGCCGGCTCATGGACGACAACAGAACTGGCTGATTTAAACACCATCGCTGTAGAGTGCATTGCTGATGCTGGAGTCGTTTCTTTACCCCGGTTAGCAGGACTGCCGGATGATGCCTATCATCATGATGGACAGCTAACCAAGCGTGAAGTGCGGGCGATAACACTCTCCGCTTTAGCTCCCACGCCAGGACAGTTGTTGTGGGATGTGGGTGCTGGGTGTGGTTCCATTGGTATTGAGTGGATGCGGAGTCATCCTCGGTGTCGGGCGATCGCCATAGAGCAAAACTCCACCCGACTACAATATATTGCTGACAACGCCGCCGCCCTTGGTACACCTTATTTACAAATTGTTGCAGGTAAGGCTCCCGCTGCACTAACAGACTTGCCCCAACCAGACGCCATTTTTATTGGTGGTGGTGCAACGACAGAAGGTTTATTTGAGGTGTGTTGGGAAGCTTTGCTTGCGGGTGGGCGTTTTGTTGCCAATGCAGTTACGGTTGAAAGTGAACAGAAGCTGTTGCAATGGCACAATCAAGTAGGTGGGGAGTTGATTCGCGTTGCTGTGCAACGGGCTGCTCCTATTGGCGGGTTTTTGGGATGGAAGCCGATGGTGCCGGTGACACAGTGGGTGGTGGTGAAGTAGTAAGGCAGAAGGGACAGGAAAGGTAGTCTATATCTCTCTAGAGGATTATATGCAGAAAAATTTCGTTTAATAATGAGTTAGACGCAGTGTTCCTACTTTATTAGGTAGTAGCTTGTTCAGAAATTTGGTCGATTTTACGCCTGATTGCAGCATAAGCCTCCTCTTTTGTTGGAAACCACTCTGGAATACCAGTGGAGGCTATGCTGTCGTCCCGATTCCCCTACATATATTGTGGGACGTTATAGTTGATTTCGTTCCTCATCTAACTGGTGGAGAAGATGGTTGTCTATTGGAAGTATTCAACGCTGTTACACTGTGAGTAAAATTCAACATTCTGCATATTAGCGATGCGTTCAATAGAGCAACTAACAGAAGAAGTCCTATCTTTGCCCAGTGAATCAAGGGCACTCCTAGCTGAGAAGCTGGTAGAAAGCTTGGAATTCGATACTGATCCAGCAATTCAAGCAGTTTGGACTACAGAGGCAAAAAGACGGCGAGATGAAGTCCGAAGCGCTGCAGTCCAACCAATTGCTGGGGAAGAAGCGTTAGCTCAGGTAAGGCAACTGCTTGAGCAATGAAGTATGTATTTCATCCTGAGGCGCTGAGTGAATATGCTGAGGCTGTTCAATACTATGCAGAGCAACGTAATGAGGTAGCGCAATTAGAGAATCTCCAACTCGATGGCGCGTCATTGATGAGGATATTCGGCGATGTCTGACGCGAAAATTTCCGTATGGAATTCTTTATACAATCGAGCAAGACTACATCCTCATTTTGGCTGTGATGCATTGCAGTCGAGAGCCTGGATATTGGAAGAGTCGCACAGAGTAGAAGCAGTTCCAGTCTAACACTGTTCTCGTAAGGAGTCTTGCCATGACGCTTGAGTTGTATAAGGAGGTTGCTTTAACTCTCGACTTACCAGAGCATCAGCTTATAGCGGGTGATATTGCAACGTTAGTTCTCGCTCTTGCAAAACTTCTATGTAAAGAGCGATCGCTTCTTCAATGTTTTCTGCAATGTTTGCTCTTAGCGTCCTCACGGGTTTTTCCTTGGCTAATGTAACTGGGCAAACTCCCTAAGCCCTAATAATTGCTTCAAATTCTTCCAACGCTTGAACACTTCCCACCTGCCAAGCACGTTCCACTACACCGGGAATAATTTGCACCAGAGGCATCTCTTCAAAAATGGGACTACTGTCAGATATTAAGTATATTGCATCTCTAAGCACATAGATATTGAGGCTGCCGCTATCATAAACCCACACTTCTGGGACACCAATTGCTCTATACGCATCGAGAGTGGTTTTAGAAGTGACATCTGTTTCAATTGCTAAATCCGGTGGTGGATCGTCTGCTTCCAAGCGACGACGACCAATCATGCGTTGATAATTCTGGATATAAAAGCAACCATCAGGTTCAACTCCTGCTGAACCTTCCCGTTTAAAAGTCGTGGAACCAAAAGGCTGGTATCGCATACCCTTAGCCTTTAGTAATGTTTTGACAATATCACAAAGGAGGTCTCTGGGAATTTCATGTTCGGGTAGGGGAACCATAATTTCTAAAGTACCCTTGCTGTAGGCTACTCTCGCACTTCGGCGTTCTCCCAATTCCTCCAAAATCGACTCAAATTCCTGCCAACTCACATTTGGGATGGTGACTGCGCTACCAGGAGCCAACTGCATCTGGCTAACAGGTTTGACAACGAGAGTGACAGCAGTCATAACTTAAGAATGAAAAATAATCTTTCAAATTTTATAGTAGCTGATTTACCAACCACGCTACAGCGCTCTCTACATCACTCACCTGTTCTCCTGGTGGAGTCGCTGGACGCTTCACCATGACTACCTTCACCCCAAGCTCCCGCGCTGCAATAATCTTGGCATAGGTAGCATCACCGCCGCTATTCTTACTGACTATAGTATCAATCTGATGTGAAATCAACAGTTTTCGCTCATTATCTAGGGCAAAGGGACCGCGATCGCACAATATCATCCCTGGTGGTACCAATGCATCAGGAGTGGGGGGGTCGATAAGCCGCATCAGGAACCAAATATCTTCCAGACTGGCAAAGGGTGCGAGTTGCTGCCTACCAACGGTTAGGAATACACGCTGGGCAAATTCAGGTAATACGGCGGCGGCTGCTTCCACACTATCAACTTCAACCCACTGGTCATCAAGAAGACGCTTCCATGCAGGACGGATGAGCATCAGATGCGGTATTTTACAGGTAGTAGCGGCTGCTGCTGCATGAAAAGATATCTGTGCGGCAAAAGGATGAGTCGCATCAATGAGCACATCTATTTTGGCATCACGCAGGTATTCAACCAGCCCCGCTTCACCGCCGAAACCGCCGATACGCACCATTCCTGCTGGGGCTTGTGGTTGACTGGTGCGACCTGCTAGAGATGTGATAACTTGTACCTCTGGGATAGCCGAGGCTTGAGCAGCTAATTGAGCAGCGTCACCTGTTCCGCCAAGAATAAGAAGACGTTTCATCTAACAGTTCTTTTGCTTGCGAGTCTTGGCTGATAATTTCACCTTTGCGGTCAAATAAAACAGTACCAACTTTGAGGGGAACATTGGCATATTTTTGCACGTAAGCAGTAGCTTTGTGACTAATTTTTTCCGCCAGTATCCTAAATACTGATTCTGCCAGTCCCAGTTCTATTAATTTTTTGTGTGCTGCATCGGCAGTCTTAGCATCTAAAACTGCCTGCACTGCTTGTAAATCACCACCAACAGCAACCACCGCTGCACTAATAATTTCTAATTTGGCATCTGCTAAATGACTAGACGTATTGAAAATGCCACCTGCTAGCTTAATCAGTTTACCTTGATATCCCAGCAACAAAATAGAATTTGCTTGGTACAGTCCGGCTTCTACCAACAAGGCACCAATCCAGTTGCCTGTTTGCACAATTGCTGATTCTGGTATGCCTAAACGTTGTGCCACTTGCATACCATTGCTACCAATACAAAATACGAGATTAGGACAAACTTTGACTTTATCGTGCAACGACAGCCGAAATTCTTCCAAGTGGTCAGCCGCAGACAGGGGTTGAGAAATTCCGCTGGTTCCCAATAAAGACAATCCCTCTAAAATGCCAAAGGCTTCATTGGAGGTACGTTTCGCTAGCTGACGACCTTCGGGAAGAATAATTGATACGGTTGCTGTTTGCTCTGGGGGAATGAGAGGTAGTAAATTAGCATCAAACAAGCGACGGGCATAGTTGTAAATTGCTGCTTCTCCAGAGGCTGTTTTTCCCAAACCCTCTCCCGCTTCTAAAATCAGGGCTTGCGATCGCCTTTCGGACAACCTCACCCAAGCCCAAATGGGCGTGTTCCTTGTCAAATCTAAGTTATCACCTGGATCGCTCAGTGTCACTGCTAAGGCACTTTGAGCATCTAAAGCTGCAACCTGAGAAATGGGAATCTCTGCTTTTTCAGGGAGGAGGTCAATCTCAACGGACAGTTGAGATTCTATTTTTTCACGCAGATGCATCAAAGCAGCTTTAGCCGCCGCTACTACAAACACTGGTAGGGTATAACCTGTACGAGCCATATGGCTGTCAAATGAGTTTTTAGAAACATCTTCGCTTCTACTATAAGAAAGAAAGCGCCTCCCTTGAGCGCACCTACTTGCCTAAGTTCTAGCAGAATAGCATGGAAAACAAGGTTTAATGATTTTTGGTTAGGCGATCGCGAGAGGTCTATTTTGGTAACAATTAAGTGTAGAAATGTGACGTTTTCCAATATCCAAGCAATTATTTTTGATAAAAACGGGACTCTGGAAGATTCTGAAGCTTACTTGCGTACTCTCGCACAAAGAGGCGCGCGGATCATAGACGCGCAAATTCCTGGAATTGGGGAACCATTGTTAATGGCATTTGGCGTTAATGGCGATCGCCTCGATCCAGCGGGTTTAATCTCGGTGGCGAGTCGCCGTGAAACAGAAGTCGCCGCAGCTGCTTATATTGCCGAAACTGGACGGGGATGGTTTGAATCTTTAACGATATCTCGTCAAGCTTTGGAAGACGCGGAAAAATATGTTGGCAAGACTCCTTCACCTTTGTTTGTAGGTAGCTTGGAAGTGCTAAAGTCTCTATCGGAAGCAGGACTGAAATTAGGAATTCTTTCAGCAGCAACAACCCAAGAAGTGCGTGCTTTTGTCCAAAATCATCAATTAAGTGATTATATCCAACTAGAAATGGGAGTTGATGAAGGTCCAAGTAAACCAGATCCAATTTTATTTGTGAATGCTTGCCAAGCTTTAGGAGTGGAACCAAGTGCCACGCTGATGGTAGGAGATTCTGTAGGTGATATGCAAATGGCTCGTCATGCCAAAGCTGCTGGTTGCATTGGTATTACTTGGGTAGGGAAGGCGGAGAATGTTAAAGGTGCGGATGTGGTTATTAATCAACTCGATGAAATTCAAGTTGTCAGTGAATGAATTGCATCTACAGCAGAATTCAGAACTCAGAACTCAGAACTCAGAAGTAAAAAGGGCTTTCTGTCTGGCTTTTAGACGACAGCGTTGTACTTCATTTACTTGCAAGGTGCTGTATGTAACTACACTTTATCCAACTATAGGAATCCGGTTTGATTTTTGAAAATATACGTAGGGGAGCCAGTGCGTTGCGGAGCCAGTACTGCAGGAGGGTTTCCCTCCGTTGTAGCAACTGGCGTTGTGTTAGCGCGAGAGTACGGCAATACGGTTCAGTTAAGGAGTATTTGTAACAATTTCATGCGTGTAGAGACGTGCCATGGCACGTCTCTACATTAAGTGTCGCACCTAAAAAAATCTTATCTGAACCGTATTGGAGAGTACGGCACCAAAACCTTGACAATGGTGCGTTAGGATGAAATCCGTAACTACATACCTGATTATCTACGACTGCCAACATCATCACACAGCTTGCGATCGCCATCCTGAACACTGCGGTTATATTTCAAATAATCATGCGCCCAAGCGCAACCCCGTGCCAGTAAGTCATCCAAATCCAGATTCCACAACAATACCGTCGTGTCAAAACTGCCAGCAATTGTCTTACCATCCGAACTGAATGCCACGCTCGTGACAATACTGCTATGCCCAGTCAAGGTTTTGAGTTGCTCCCCCTTGAGATTCCACAACCGTACCGTCTTGTCAAAACTGCCAGAAGCGATCGTCTTGCCATCCGGACTGAATGCCACACTCGTGACATAACTGCTATGCCCAGTAAGGGTTTTGAGTTGCTCCCCCTTGAGATTCCACAACCGTACCGTCTTGTCATCACTGCCAAAAGCAATTGTCTTGCCATCCGGACTGAATGCCACGCTCTCGACATAACCGCTATGCCCTCTCAGGGTTTGGAGTAGCTGCCCGTTGAGATTCCACAACCGTACCGTCTTGTCATCACTGCCAGAAGCAATTGTCTTGCTATCCGGACTGAATGCCACGCTCGTGACATAACCGCTATGCCCTCTCAGGGTTTGGAGTAGCTGCCCGTTGAGATTCCACAACCGTACCGTCTTGTCATTACTGCCAGAAGCAATTATCTTGCCATCCGGACTGAATGCCACGCTCGTGACATAACCGCTATGCCCTCTCAGGGTTTGGAGTAGCTGCCCGTTGAGATTCCACAACCGTACCGTCTTGTCATTACTGCCAGAAGCAATTATCTTGCCATCCGGACTGAATGCCACGCTCTCGACATAACCGCTATGCCCAGTCAGGGTTTTGAGTGGCTCCCCCTTGAGATTCCACAACCGTACCGTGTTGTCATCACTGGCAGTAAACCTTTCACCGCTGCCAGTAGCAATCGTGTTGCCATCGGGACTGAATGCCACGCTGTTGACAGAACTGCTATGCCCACTCAGGGTTTGGAGTGGCTGCCCCTTGAGATTCCACAACCGTACTGTAGCGTCCCAACTGCCAGTAGCAATCGTGTTGCCATCAGGACTGAATGCTACGCTCATGACAGAATTGCTATGCCCACTCAGGGTTTGGAGTTGCTCCCCCTTGAGATTCCACAACCGTACCGTGCGATCCAGACTGCCAGAAGCAATTGTGCCATCCGGACTGAATGCCACGCTCCAGACATAACTGCTATGCCCACTCAGGGTTTGGAGTTGCTCCCCCTTGAGATTCCACAACCGTACCGTGCGATCCAGACTGCCAGAAGCAATTGTGCCATCCGGACTGAATGCCACGCTGCTGACACGGCTGCTATGCCCAGTTAGGGTTTTGAGTGGCTGCCCGTTGAGATTCCACAAGCGTAGCGTGTTATCATCACTGCCAGAAGCAATCGTCTTGCCATCCGGACTGAATGCCACGCTCCAGACACGGCTGCTATGCCCAGTTAGGGTTTTGAGTTGCTCTCCCTTAAGATTCCACAACCGTACTGTAGCGTCCCAACTGCCAGTAGCAATCGTCTTACCATCCGGACTGAATGCCACGCTATGAACACCATCGCTATGCCCACTCAGGGTTTTGAGTAGCTCTCCCTTAAGATTCCACAACCGTACCGTCTTGTCACTACTGCCAGTAGCAATCATCTTACCATCCGGACTGAATGCGACGCTGCTGACAGGGCTGCTATGCCCAGTCAGGGTTTTGAGTTGCTCCCCCTTGAGATTCCACAACCGTACCGTGCGATCCAGACTGCCAGAAGCAATCGTCTTGCCATCCGGACTGAAGGCGACGCTGCTGACATGAGCGCTATGTCCTTCCAGTCGGTTATGTTCACTTATCTCATAAACAACCTGCTGGAGAGTAGCAACTGCTTTCATGCGGTTGCCTGGTTCTATATCCTTGTCCAGAAGTTTGACTCGTTTGCCTAACTTCAAACCTTCTAGCAAAGCCTCAAAATTTAAATGTGATAAGACAAACAGGTTTTCTGAAGTTAGACTTTGCGCGAGGATTTGTGCATTAACTCCCAGTCTCTCTGCTTCTGCTTTTGCGTTATTTGCTTCTTTTTCTCGTTGTTGGGCAATGTCTCGCTGTTTCTGCGCTTCTTGCTGACGTTGCACAGCTAATTTTTCAGCAGCTTGGGTTTTAGTGAGAGCATCAGCTATTTGTAATTGACGTTGTTCAGCAAGTTGACGTTGTTTTCTTTCAGCTTGTTGAGCAGCTTTGGTTTTGGTGAGAGCATCAGCTAACTGTACTCTACGTTGTTCACTCAGTTGACGTTGTTTTGCTTCTGCTTGTTGAGATGTTTCTGCTCGCTTTTGAGCTGCCTGTGCTTCCTTGGCGCGTTGTTGAGCTAATTTCTCCTGTCTCTGAGCATTTGTAGCCTCCTTCTTTGCCGAATTACGTTGTTTTTCTGCCTCTTGTTGCTGACGTAATGCTTCTTGTCGCTGATTGACTGCTTCTTGACGTTGCTCGTTAGCATAAAGTGCCAGTGCACTCATTGCAACAGAAAATACCAACGCTATTGCAAGATATGGTAACAATGGCTTGTAACGCTCCCAAAAATCCCGCAAATTCAACGGCAAATGTTGATTCACCCACTTTAAATCAAACACTTGCCGATAAATTCGATTCCGCACCTGCAAAACATTTTGCTCACGCCGCACCACACCCGACAGCTTCAGATGAGACTTGACTATTGATTGTTCCTCATCCAGAACCGACTTACCCCGGCGAACCTCTCGATAAACAGTCAAAACACCTTCTTTATCTGGTGCGCGTTTAGTCAACATATCACGCACGAACTGCAAGTTATTATCTTGCTCGCTCATTGCACCCAAGAAAGTACTGCTCACCAAGCTGTCAACATCAGCTTTTGACCAACTTTTTTTATTCTCCTGGCTAACAATGCAACAAAGCCGTTGTGATAAATATGGATGTCCTCCTGTCCACTCCAGCATCCATCTCAGCACCTGTTGCACTTCCTCAGTATGCAGCCCCAGTCCGTCACCCAGAAGTTTTGCTTCTTCAAACGTGAAATCAGTCAAGTCAACGCGCTGACCAATATTAAACGGTGTACGCTTAGGATCGCGTATCAAATCGCCTGGAGTTGCGACACCAATCAAAACAAAGGAAAGACGCTGATACTCTAGATTGGAAGCGCGAGCAACATAGAGATAGCGAATAGCAGCAAAAAAATCGTCAGTAAAATCTAGGCTAAGAGTCGTATCAATTTCATCAACAAAAATCACGACAGATGAAGCAACTTCTTTCAGCAACACATCCTGAAAAAATGAAGTCAGCCGCTGCGTAAAACCCAGATGAGAGCGTTCTTGCCACCACTGCACTACATCTGTATCCAGCATCAAGGTTCCTTCAATAATTGTAAGTAACCCCAGATACCATTGTTCCGCAGTCACCTGCACGCCCACCTGCGTCAAATCAATCGTAACCGTCTGAATTCCTTCTTCTGCGAGTTGTTCAGCAGTCCGCACCATCAGACTAGATTTACCCATCTGGCGTGAGGTGAGGATGTAAGCAAACTTCCTTTCTCGACACAGCGCCAACAATTCCTCATCCGCTTTGCGGGGAATGTAGACACCATTTTGGTTGGCTTGCACAGTACCGCCAACAGTGTAGATGCTTGAGTTACTCACGCAAGTTCTCCCGGAAATAGTTGGCGTAAAGCTGACAGCGTGGCAAAACTACCCGTCCTTCCTCGCGCACCAAACCCGCACCCCGCAACCGCCAGAAGATACGCTTATCGTCGCAGGTATTCTGACGAATGATTTGCAGCAGTCCTTGGATCAATTCTGTTTTATCATGTAGCAGCGAGAGATGCCGACGCAGATGCTCCCCAAAAGGACCACTATCAGCAGTCGCATTGGCAAACAACTCAGTCGTGGAAGTTTGCTGACTCGCGACTAAATAAAGCGCCCGACGCACCAAATAAGGATGCCCACCCAACAAAACTATCAATTGTCTTTCCTGACTGGAGTTGAGGGGTGAACCGTGACGGCGATTGAGGTCAGTCACTTGTTCTGGTGTAAAATCTTGTAATTCAATCACCTGCCCAACATTAAAAGGTGATTGGTTAAGGTCGTCAATCAGTTGATAAGGTTCCGTGGAAGTGACCAGCGTCAAATCCAGCTGCTTCCATATGGGTGTTGTGGCGCGGCTATTGTGCCAACTCCGTAACATTCCAAAAAAATCATTGCGGAAGTCAGCGTCAAAAACCTTATCCACCTCATCCATCGCCAAAACAAGAGGCGTTTTGCCCAACTCTTTTAAAATATGGCGTTGAACATAGCGCGTGCAACGTTGGCTGTTCCCAAGCGGCGTCTTCCAATACTCCTCCACTCGGTCTTCCATTTCCAATTCATAAGTCAGCCAGCGGCAAAACCGCTGAAAGAAAAGTTCAGCATCTGTCAGGGCGGCTTTGTCAAAAAGTTGGAAATCCAAAAAAGTAACTCGCTTACCCGCGTTCACCGCAGCTTCAATTGCGCGAATCAACAGCGAACTCTTACCAACTTGTCTGGGTCCTTTAATCGCAATAGTAACTCCCCGCTGTGCAATTGTCCTGATGGCAATAGCATCCGATGGACGTTCCACATAAAACGCAGATTGAGTGTCCATCGTTCCTTCTGGCATTTCCAACGCCACTGGCTGTGCTGAAGCAAAAGGTCGAGGTAAGGGTGAAGGTTCACTCGTCTCAAGTAAAGCAGCTTTGGCTTGCGCCGCATCAAAAGGCAACTCTCCACCTGAGATAGCTTGTGTCAACTCTGCTATCAGCCGTGGCGTATCCTCCGCACTTTGCCAAAAAGCCCAGTTGATATCGTTAAGGTAAGCACTCAAAGGATACTGGAATGGTTGCCGATATGCTAAACGCACCGGGAGAATAGCGGGACGCCCTCCCTGCACTTGTGCAAACTCATGCGCCATCCGGATTTCTTGCTCAACCATCTCGCTGTGAACTGACCGCGCCGAAAGGAAAACGATGAGAAAATCAGCTTGACGAATTTCCGCTTCGATGCGTTCAGCCCAACGCGTACCTACCAACATCGTCTGGTCGATAAAGACTTCGTGTTGTTGCGACAGCGCTTGAAAAATTTCTAAAGCGACTGGTTGATCTGGCTCAACATCACGCTTATAACTGATAAAGATGCGTTGGCGCGTTGTCTTCTGTGCAACGGGACTATTGAGTGATTTTCTTTTAAGCACAGGGGTTTGGTATTCCTTCAAACCAATAAGCTGAGAACAACCCAAATCATAGGCAAACTCCACCTCTTCCCCAGCCGCTAAAGCATCGTAAAACGCCACCGCAAAATTAATCGCAGCCTTATCTCCTATCGTCGAATTCATACCAATCACATACTCAATGTGTTGGCTAATCGCTTCTGCTTGCACCTCTGAATAACAAGCGTTCAGCAGAACACACTCAACCCCTTTTCTAGCAAATAGCTTAAACATACCGGAGAGCGCATCTGCCTGCACTAACGCTATTTGCCCCGTGTCATCTTCCAACACAATGCCATCTTCCCCAGCACCGTGTCCGCACAAGTGTACAATCTGGGGTTGAGTGTCCAAGATTGCTCGGTAAAAATCGCGCGATCGCCCTTTGGGCGGCTCCTCTGGAGCATCGCACTGCCCATTTCTGCTCTAATTTAAACTGCTCCCGCTTGTTTGCGCGTCGCAATCCCTCATCAATTTCCCGTACCTCTTCATCTAGTCGTAACGCAGAAGTTTTTCTTGGATTCGCCGCCAAGAGCAAAATTGTTTTGACACACGTGTTATTACTCATTAGCGAGTATGAGAAAGTTTGAGAATTTACATATTGACAAATTTATTGAGATATGTATAAAACACCGATTCAGCACAGTGCAATATCTTATTGATACCTATTATCTTATAGAGAAAAGCAAAATCAACTTATGCGGTCTATTGCTCTTGGTGACCTGGTACGAAGAAACTTGACTACCAAATCTTTGATTTGGTGTGGGAGGATGTCACACCCACCCTCCTCGTCACCCAGTTTTACACCTTATAAGGGGTAGGTTGAAAACCCCGTGGCTATGCCTTCGGCACGCTGCGCGAACAGCCCGGGGATGAAAACCACAACGTAGGCTTTAGCCTACCGTGATGTTTGGTTTGGGAAGTTTAGAAATGTATTTCCGAACCAAGTCAGACATTGAACAACCTTGTTTTTCCGCTTCTTGTTGTAGTTGAAGGAATTCGTACTCAGATACTCTGATATCTAGCTTTTTTGTTCTTGACATATCCCGCCAATTGTCAGTACAATCAAGTATAACAGGCACGGTAATCAACCTGTATAAAAACCTAACTGCCTAACGGCTTTTCTGTTCCTTGACAATTGAATCTATGCGGTTCTACTGCATTGTTCTAGTTTCCTCCTAGCAGTAGGTAAAAGATTCATAGGAGCTAGACGAATCAGAATTCTGAAACGATTTGTTTCAATCTAAACAGGACTTGCAAAAAATGCAACTACCGAGGGGCACTCGGAAAGTTAACGCTTGGGGAGAGTCCCACCTCTGGGTTAGATGACGCAAGGAACCTAATCTAAGTGGTCTCAATGAACCAAGAATCCCCAAGATTCCGAACAAATGAGCGTAGCGAAATTTGTTCAGCCAGGGGAGTGTCAATTCTCTAAAAAAGCCGCCGTTTCCGCCTCTTCTCAGATTCTTCTTGCAAGGGTACTACTTCAGCTTCACTACTCTCGCGTGCTACCCGAATTAGCAAACCAGCTGCTAGCAAACTAGCAATCATTGAATTCCCACCATAACTAAACATGGGCAAAGGCAAACCAGTAGTAGGCAAAGCTCCAGTCGTAACTCCAATATGGAGTAATGATTGTCCCACCATCAAAATTGTCACGCCAATCCCCACGAGTCGATATACTGGATGCTTTGCCTTGAGGGCTACAACTAATCCTAGGGTGGCGTATAAAGCAAGCAGTAACAACAGCACCATACTACCAACGAAACCAAACTCCTCAGCAAACACTGCAAAAATAAAGTCAGTGTCCTGAATTGGTAAATAAAACTGCTTTTGTTGAGAAAGCCCAAACCCAGCACCCCATGTGTTACCAGAACCCACTGCCAGTAGGCTTTGCACCAACTGGTAACCATCCCCACTCGCATCAGCCCAAGGATTGAGGAACGACATCACCCGTTTGCGCTGATACTCTCTAAAGGTAACACTGAGTATAGCTAAAAATACTCCACCAACAGCTGTTCCTCCTAGGTACTTGTAAGGCAATCCAGCTGCTAGGGCAATCAGCCAAATCGTTATGCCGCAAAGTGAAGCAGTACTCAAGTTGGGCTGTGCCAAAATCCCTAGAATGACAAAACCGAAAATACCGAGCCAGGTGAAGCGAACGCGCCAACTCAGTCTATCCCACTGACCAAAAAGTTGAGCACTTTGCAGCACTAAAAAGGGCTTAATTAACTCGGAAGGTTGAATCGGAACTGGTCCGACGAGCCTGCGAGCCGCACCAAGTTCTGTCTTTCCCACTCCTGGAACCATGGTGACGAAAATTAATCCCAGCAGCAGGAAGATAAACCAATTGGATAACCCCAAAATCCTACGCAAGGGCAAATGAACAACAATATTGAATACTATTAAACCTACTAGCACCCATAGGATTTGACGCTTAAAGTAGTACAGCCCATCATGGTGACGGACATCAGCTACAGCATAGGATGCCGAAAATAGCATGACTACCCCGACAAACAGCCAAACCATTGTTAACCAGCGCAATAAACGCGCCTCTAATGCCCAGCTAGATACGGAGTTGTCAAATAATGGAATCAAGCGGCGTAGATTCACGATGAATAAAATTAAGGTCTAATCGTTCGAGTTGACGTTAATGATACCAAGTAGCATTCAAACAAGAGATGACTTTTACACTTGGAAACGTCCTGGAGAAGCTTTGACTACAGCTTACACACAATTGCCGATTAAGCGGTTAATCAGCGTTTAAGCAGAAGACCTATGGCGCGGTGTATGTACGCTCCCACTGGCTCATTAGTAGGCTTGAAGACCAGTGCGTAAAGCATGATTCCGCTCATCAGGTCAAAAACTATATTACTAAGTTTCGAGATTGGTTAGGCGATCGCAAGAACCCGGCAGTAGCCGCGAATTCGTATCGGCTCAATAATTTGGTTTGTAATCCCTTCAGTACAGTTAATCTGTCTTTGTTGGGAGTTGTAAAGTAGACCGTATACAAAGGGTTACACACTACATTGGTGGTATAGTTGACTCCAGCAACACGGGCACCAGTCTGGTCAAACTGCTGCCAGGGACTGCTAGCTAGCCCAGCTTCATAGATTTCACTTTTCTCGCTTTCAAAACAAGGGTGGTTTTTGATCAACAGGTTGGACAAATGCCCTGCTGACATGGAGATGCCAATATCCTCTAAAAACTCTAACAGTTTGCCTTGGGTCATATTGCCTCCATAGTACAAACTAATCACCAAGGCTTTTATTCCCGGGCCAAATTCTCCAGAGTAACCTAGTGGTAGTTCTGCCAGATAAGTTTTTCCTTCAGACGGCGAATAGTATTTCTGTTTACGGAATAATACGTTATCGGCTGCCAGGGTGATGTCTTGAACGATTACTTCCTCGTAACCTTTGAATTGTGCATCTGCTGGCAGTCATTCTAAGGGATACTCCAGTATTTCTTCTCGGTCTATTTTTAGATGAGCATTTTTGCTGCCCTTGGAGTGGTTTTTCAGAGTCTTTCGTTCTTCTTCTGATGAGTGGTTGTTTGAGAACCCTCTCGGTTTTTTGGCTTTGATGTCTGGCTGACCCTGTTCTCCCTTGAGGCGGTTGTTTTCGTCTCTTAAGCGTTGGTTTTCTTCTCGTAACTCTTTTACTTCTGTATGTAATTGCTCTATCAGGTTCAGTAGTATCTCTACTGTTTGACGCAAGGACTCCTCTGCAATTTCCTTCGGGTTGATGGTTTGCACTAAAGTCTCTACTAACTTTTCACTCGATTGCTTTTGCGTCATCTGTCATATTCTACGACGCTATGTGTTCCTCGCTCATTTTTTTATTTTTCTCGACTACCCCTGTTTATTGAGCCGATACTGATATATGACGACTTGATGAAACGCCAAGGTCTACTGTATAGGACACAACAAATGCCAAGACCCTCAGCAAAATTACTTAGAAGTGACATAGGAGAAAAGTCATGGTTGGATTTAGTACTTTTAATCTATGACCAGGACGTTAGATTTGGTACTTTTACCCCATGCTCAAAAAGAATGTAAATTCCTATGATTGTGATGTTGAACTCAATAAATTGGTAACGAGGTCACAATGAAACTCAAACTTATGATGATGTTGTCTTCAGTCATTGGGCTTGCTTTTGTGGCTGTTCCCTTAGGCGTACAAGCTTTACCCAGTGCGCCAAATCAAGTTTTGCAGGCGCAGAGGTTTCCACAACAAGGAGCACCCGGTCAACGTCCAAATATAAACCTGAGTGATGACCAAAAAGAGCGGTTAGAGGAGATTAACAAAGAAACCCGCGAAAAAATTGATGATGTTCTCACATCAGAACAACGACAAGAATTAGAAGAAAAGACAGCTGCAATGAGAAACCGTAGAGGTGGAACACAGGGTGGGTTTGGTGGACCAGGTGCTCCTACTCAGGCAGGAGGGGGCAATGATCCTTTTGCCCAACTGAATCTGAGCGACGATCAGAAAGAAAAAATTCAAGAGATTGTGCAGTCGTCTCAAGAAGAAGTGAAATCGGTTTTAACTGATGAGCAGCGCGAACAAATTGAGCAATCTCAGCAAAATATGCCAAAGCGACCTCAGTGATAATCAACCTGACCTTTACTTCAAAAATGTCCAAAACCTTCTGTATCAGTCTCTCTAAAGACCTTAATTGTGTAGAGGGAGTATAAAGGCTTTCCACACATTCCACATGTATTCCACATGGCTTTATAACTACATGACTTTACCCCATCTTGCAAATGGGGTTTTCTTTTTTGATGCCACAAAAAAGAGGTCACTTGACCTCTTTACAACTCCCTACAATTTGAATTAGGTCTATATTAGGTCTAGAAGAATTACAGCAACCCAGTGTTGGCTCCCTGCTTACCAGTTGCCAACTCTACCTTAACAATTCTGCCGCCCATTTTTTGAATCCGCTGCTGTTCGCGGAACCAGTTTTCGTAGGGAACGAGCTTGGTGAAGAAAGTGTTTTGCAGTTCACGCTGGGTACGAATCCGAGTTTGGCTAGGAACACAAGCAGTAACCTTAAACATCCGCATGATGTTAAATCTCCTATAGTGATGTGAAAACTTTTTTATTTCAAAATTGTGAGTGCATATTTTTATCTAATCATTCAAAGGCTGGAAATCAAGCATCAATACTAGACCCTTAACACTCATCACACATCATCTTTAGCAAGATAAGCGATTAAACGTTCTAGCACTCACGATTGATTTCCAGACCTTAAGGGAGCCGCACTTAAATGATTAAGTGCAACCTAGCTCTTAGCTCAAGCCAGAGGAAATATAGTCGAAGTAAACACCCATTTCCTTACCAGCATCAGGACCTACCAAGCTAGCGGTAACTTCCTTCATAGCTTGGATAGCTTGCACGGTAGCACCGATGGGTACACCTAAGGAGTTGTAGGTTTCTTTCAAACCATTTAGTACGCGCTCATCCAGGATGGATGGATCGCCAGCCAACATAGCGTAGGTGGAATAGCGGAGGTAGTAATCTAAGTCGCGGATGCAAGCAGCATAGCGACGGGTGGTGTACATGTTACCGCCGGGACGGGTGATGTCAGAGTACAGCAGGGACTTAGCCACAGCTTCTTTTACAATTGCAGCGGCGTTAGCAGCGATGCTGGTCGCAGCACGTACGCGCAGTTCGCCAGTTGAGAAGTAGCTCTTGAGCTTTTCTAGAGCACCAGTGTCCAAGTACTTACCTTGAACGTCCGAAGAGTTAATAACAGCGGTAATTGCGTCTTGCATGTTGTTATTTCCTTATTTCCAACCGTATTGCAACACTTCTGTTTCAGCAGGGAAACAGGTTTATCTTATTGCATCGCACCGACTAGGTAGTCGAAGTAAGCGCCTGCTTCACCAGCGTCTTCAGCAGACAACAGTGATGCAGCAACGTTCTTCATAGCGTTGATGCCAGAAGCTACACCATCGATAGGAGTACCGAGAGACCTGTACATTTCACGGACGCCGACAACGCCGATTTCTTCGATGGGGGTGACATCACCAGAGACAACTCCGTAGGTGATGAGGCGCAGGTAGTAATCCAGGTCACGCAAGCAGGTAGCGGTCATTTCTTGACCGTAAGCGTTACCACCAGGAGAAACAACATCAGGGCGCTTTTGGAACAGTTGGTCACCAGCTTGCTTAACGATACGCTCGCGGTTGTCAGTTAAAACTTGAGCAATGCGGAGACGACGCTCACCACTGGTAACAAAGCCCTTGATCCGATCCAATTCGCCGGGGCTAAGATAACGAGCTTCTGCATCAGCATTCACGATGGCTTTCGTGACGATACTCATTAATGGAGTCCTCCAGTACTAATGAAACCAGAATGTTAAACTGGTGCGAATTTATTGGTTAACGGTAGCTCTGTTTTCTCGTTTTTTTAGACACAACAGCTTTGGGGCTGCTGCATTTAGTACATTCCGAGTCTGCTTGAGTAATGACTAGTACACAAGCTTCTAAACTCAACTACCTTCCGGAATTATTTTCGGGCATTCTGTTGAGCAAATATGACTGCTCTTAACACTTTGTAACATTGCTTTTCATGTTTAGTGTCATGCCCACATCCTGAAAGCAATGTTAAGAAAGTTTGCGGGTTATTAAAGCAAGGGAAGATAGGGGAGTAGGGGAAGACACGGGTGCAAATTCCCCCTTGTCCTCCTTGTCCCCTTTTCCTAGCTTTAACGCAGGCTAGACCGTCCCGTAATCACAGCAGGAGATAAGCTAGACCAGGACTGCTTCACCAAGTCAGCCGCCGCCTTCACGCTACCGAGGTAGTTACCTGCTGGTAGGGATGGGAAGCGACCATAAGGCACCACATCCTCACCAAAGTACCGAGCATACTCTGGGCTATCTACGATCGCCTCTACAGCGGCTCTTAAACCGCTATCTGCCAGCAATTTGTTGTAGGAGCGAATTTCCGCTTGGGTGGCTGGTGCGCGTCCCAACAGGTGACGGAAGAGGAACTCAATCACCTTGGTGTTGGGATAGGGCGTGTAGAAGCGCTTGCGATAGATTTCTGAGCTAGCCAGTTCACGGACAAATTCCCGCACAGAAATTTCGCCATTCCGCAATCGGCTATCCAAGTCAGTACGACGGAAGTAGTCAGGAACTTGACCACTAAACACATCCAGCACCTGACAGTAAATGGCGTTTATCACCTGTTGCATTTCTGCTTGGTTTGCGCCTACCGTCATGCGGTAAATGCGTGCGGGTTTGCGGCGGTTTGTACCCACACCCACTTCAACCGACTGTCCACGACCATCGTTGAAGGAACGACCCAGTTCTATAAACAGCGGCTTGCTCTTGTCCATTTCACGAGCCTTTGCTGCCATGTCTGCGATCGCCTTCGCCAAAATCGGCATCTTGGCAGAATCCATCCGCGCTTGCACTGGCTCAAAGCTGGGTACGACCACTTCCTTACTTTGCTTGGTCAGCTGGTTGTACAACTTCTCAGTATTCGGGAAGTTCGCCGCTGGCAAGGTTGGGAAGCGGTTATAAGGCACCGTATCTTCACCAAACGCTTGGAGATACTCAGCGCTACTGACCATTGTCTGAATAAAGGCGCGAAGTCCCTGACTTGCAAGTATTTGATTATACTTCCGAATCTCCGCTTGGTCAATCGGCGCACGACCCAAGAAGTGCTTGGTTCCTAATTCGATAACCTTAGTGTTGGGGTAAGGTGTGTAGAATTCTTTCTGGTATAGGTTAGAATAACCCAAGCTTTCGATGAATTCCTTCACAGTGATTTCGCCATTACCCAGCCTGCTTTGTAGTGCGGTGAATTCATTCTGGGCAACGTATGGTGCAATATCGCGCTCGAAAATCTGACGGTAAGCAGCACCGATAATAGTTGCCACAGCACCTTTATCGTTGATACCTGCCACCAACTTAAAGATTTTCCTTTGTTCGCGCTGCTTGCTAACTCCTTGGTTAATGCGGAACTGAATATCTGGTTCCGTCCGCATTTGTGTCACAGTACCGAGTTCTACAAAGCGCGGTGTTTCTTCCTTCTCAACCTTCGCGCCAACATCCTCACGAATGCTACCAACGCGCAGTTGTCGCAATGCTACACCTTGGGGAGTCAGATACCGTTCGTAAGGAACTGTATCTTCACCAAAAGCTTCGCTGTACTCTGGGCTATCGATGATGGCGTCTACCACCCCGTAGAAGCCCTTCTTGGAAGCGATGTCAAAGTATTTGTTGTTTTCTTGACGACCGTAGGTCGGACGACCTAACAAGCGGCGGTGGATGTACTCATTCGCTTTACAGACATAAAGCGGAGTCCAGTACAGCTTGCGGAACAAATCCGACTTTGCCAAAGTACGGATAAACTCTCGCATCGAGATTTCGCCGTTTTCCAGCTTGATTTCCGCAACTTTCAGGCGCTGACCTTCGTAAACATCGCGACCGAAAACTTGCAGGTAAGCTGCCCGAATCACCGCTTGAGTAGAGCTTTCAGAGAATTTAACGCTGGTTCCTCTGGGTGATTTTTTCCCTCTTGTCCCAGGTAGCTGATCTAAGCGGAACACCTTTGGCCCGAGAGTACCAGGAAACTCACCCCGCGCTCTAGGATTGCTGTTTTGGTTGTTAATTCCAGGACCTTGGTGAATCAGGATGCGCTTGGTATCCTTACCAAAAGGAGCTGGACGAGTGCTGGGGTTCCTGGTTTCTTTCGGGAAAATTGCCCCAAACTGAATTTCTAGTGGGTCGTTACCAGAACCATAGGGATGCTGGTCAGGGAGGGGCTGATCGTAATCAGCAAAAGTTGTGAGAAACTGAGGGACTTTGCGGAAAGGCGCACTGTAGTTAAACAGGTCTTGCTGTGGTCCCCAGTTGCGGCATTCTTGCGCCTCTTGACCCAGACCCCGGATATATGGGACTGTTTCTTCGCCAAAGTAATCGCTGTATTCCTGAGAATCTACCAAAGCATCGATTAAACCTGGCAGACCGCCTCGGGAAACAATATCAAAGTATTTTTGGACTTCTTCCCGGCTACTTGGTCCGCGTCCCAAGAAGTGACGGAAAGCAAGTTCTAGGGCACGGCTGTTGATAAAAGGCTGATAAAACTGTTTTTGGTAAAGTGGAGATTTGCCAAGGCGGCGGACAAATTCTTTCATCGAGATCGTGCCGTTCTTCACCTGAGATTCCAGGTTAGAAATCGACTGACCGTAAGCACGGGTAATATCGCGCTCAAAAATTTGCCGATATACAGCTTTGACGACCTCATTTTTCTCGGCTGCTGACAACCCAGGCTTCATCACAAACTTGGGACGCCGTTCTGCCGCATTAAAGTAAATTTGGGGCAGCTGCAAACCTTGTTGGTCGCCGGAAGGACGTTGGCGCAGTTTATCCGAAGGAGAGGGTGCTTTGAATTCTCCAATCAAAACATCCATGTACTGAGACACAATGTCTACTGCCTCAGCATCTTTACGGAAATATGAAATCGCTGCGACTTTCATTTCCTGCAAAGCAACAATTGTCGCTTCACCGGAGCAGGCGTTTTCAATAATTTCTCTCAAACCACGCGTGTTGACAGCGATGATATTGGGGTCACCAGCCACAATCGCATAGGTAGCGTAGCGCAAAAACCACGACAAGTCCCGCAGGCTTTTCGCCATATTAGCAGGACCATAACGGGCGATGTTGATTGGTCGGAAACCCGGAGGAGTCGGACCACTGGGCGAAGTGTTAAAGATTGCTCGCAAATTTTCTAAGAAACCACCACGACTTTCTACGTAAGTGACGGTTCCTAGTTTCATGCTCTCTCTGACATCAGCCGATACGCCAGCCATCGCCAGTTCTGGTTCTCTGGGCTTTTCCAAGAAAGCCATTGGCGAACCACCCACGAAAATCCGGTTGGCAGCACGGGAAACAATAATTTCAGAATTTTCCGTGAGCGTCTGGGCAATTTCTAGACGCTTGGCACCAGATGCAAAATACCTTGCCAGTTCATTGAGTTCGCCAGATCCCAGAAAGCGGTCTTGCTGCTCTGCTTGGGAAATTGTTGATACTGCTAGGGTTTGATATAGTTGCGGACGCGCAACTGAGCTTCCACCACTTGCCTTAACACTCATTAGATTTGTAAAACTCCCATCATATTTTTTTTGTGTTAAGTCTGGGTTGCTTTCAGGCTTGACACATGGCGTGTAGTTGTGCTTTCAGACTGCTGCCTTCAAGACTGCCAAAAAAAATTAACCCAGTCAGCTTTTAGATTAGAACGTTTTGAGATTCCTCTGTGGCTTTATTAAGAAGTGTGTAGAAACTATAGTATAAATGTATCACTTCTTCAAGCAGATGCTGTCGCTTCTCTGAGAAGAAGTTTAAGATTTGTATCAAAAATTCACAAAACTACGCAACCACCCTGAGTGTAAGCCCGCCTTAGCATTCTGACTGGAATAAAATGCAGAACCTTGGTTGCAGCCCTTCAGGCTGCAACCGCCTCAAAGAGTAACTTTGGGTACACATCTAGTTGATAAAGGTTCTGCATTTTATTTTGTCTCCGTCCCTTAGCAAAGCTTTTATCTGTGCCACCAGTTCCTTGGCGCTGAATGGCTTGGTAAGATAATCGTCCGCGCCAATTGCCAGTTTTTGAATGTGATCGCCCCATGAAGGCTTCTTTACTCCAAATGGTCGGGAATTGTGGGTTACTGTGCGTGGTGAAGATTATATCTCTGTTATTGAGCCTGTAGCCCAAAAAGAAATTCTGTGAGGGACTCTAAGTGTCCAACATTCGCTAAACTCAGAAATGCTGCCATCATCCTCACTATGTCCGATTCTCAAACGATTAGCGCTGCTGTTGCCAAACTCTACAACACCTACCCCTTTCCGCCAGAACCTTTACTGGATAAGCCACCTCCCGGCTATAACTGGCGTTGGAATTGGTTAGCTGCTTATAATTTCTGTAGTGGTCAAAAACCCCAAAAGCAAGACATCCGCATTTTAGATGCTGGTTGTGGTACAGGTGTGGGGACTGAATACCTTGTCCACCTCAATCCTGCGGCTCCTGTTGTTGGAATTGACCTCAGTGTTAAGGCTTTGGAAGTTGCAAAAGAGCGTTGTCAACGTTCCGGTGCAAACCGCGTTGAGTTTCATCACCTGAGCTTGTACGATGTGGAACAGTTACCGGGTGAGTTTGATTTTATCAACTGCGTTGGTGTGCTGCATCACCTAAGCGACCCCATTCGTGGGATTCAAGCCTTGGCGAAGAAGTTAGCCCCAGGCGGGTTGATGCACATTTTTGTCTACGGTGAGTTGGGACGCTGGGAAATTCAACTCATGCAAAAGGCGATCGCACTTCTCCAAGGTGACAAGCGGGGCGACTACCGTGATGGGGTTCAGGTTGGTCGGCAAATTTTTGCTTCTCTACCACAAAATAATCGTATTGTCAAGAAGGAAAAAGAACGCTGGTCATTGGAAAATCAGCGGGATGAATGTTTCGCCGATATGTACGTGCATCCCCAGGAGATAGATTACAACATTGAGACGTTGTTTGAACTCATTGATGCTTCAGGATTAGATTTTGTTGGTTTTTCTAATCCTGGTTTTTGGCTCCTAGACAGACTTTTGGGCAAAGCGCCAGAGTTAATGGAACGGATAGCTGGGTTAGACGAGCGTCAGCGTTATCGCTTGATAGAATTATTAGACCCAGAAGTAACGCACTACGAATTTTTCCTGAGTCGCCCGCCTCTACCCAAAGCTGACTGGTCTGCTGATAATGCAGTGCTTGCAGCAATTGGTGAGCGAAATCCTTGTATGGATGGTTTTCCCAGTCAGTGTGTCTTTAACTACGATTACCAGATTGTGAATTTATCAGCCCTTGAATTAGAGTTTTTACAAAGGTGCGATGGTCACTCAACAGTAGGAGAGCTTTTGACAAGCCTGCAACTGGGGTTGGATAGCGTGAGAATGCTCCTGAAGCAACAGCTAATTTTGTTGACACCAAGATGAGAATCAAAATGCCCAAATACTAAGGATGCAGACGAGAAAGTAAAAGGTAGAATAGAAATTAAGAGATGATCTGCTTTTCTCTTGTTGCTACTCCTCATCTCCCCATAACTGTTAACACGGAATTTAAGGATAGAGGGATAGGGTAAGGATTTGTCCTATTTATCCTGTTATGTTCCGTGTGAAAAATCGTTTTTGTACTTGGTCCGTTTTCTCCTGTTCCTTTTTGGTGACAATAAGTTAATTGTTTTTTTCTAAAGTATTGTTACCCAATCGTGATATGATTCAGCTGGCTGAAGATGCAGTCAACATAATTAGCTGTACTGGTTTCAAGTCCCGTGAGCTTGTCAAACGAATCAACTGATCCCACACCGACAATACGACAAGATTCAAGACCTGGTTTTGAGGACACAGAACCAGTAAACTCTATGCAGGAGTTTTATAAACTCTATCAAGAGTTGTTACTCATCACTCTTGTCTTGACAGGGATTGTTTTTATCTCTGTGTGGATTTTCTATTCCCTAAACATTGCCTTAAATTATTTGCTTGGGGCATGTACGGGTGTGGTTTACTTGAAGATGTTGGCAAAAGATGTTGAGCGTTTGGGTACAGAGAAAAACCAGTTGAGTAAAACTCGATTAGCGTTATTAGTAGGGATAATTCTACTAGCATCCCGATGGAATCAACTGCAAATCTTACCCATATTTTTGGGATTTCTTACCTATAAAGCAACGCTCATCATCTACGTAGTTAAGATGGCAATTGTCTCTGACTCGCCAAAGCTCCGGCAACAATAAAAAGGCTCACGCGCTCTTTGCGGAAGAATAATCCAGACCGCAAAATCGCTCCTCTTCTCCAGTTAATATTGGAGAGGTATAGATAGGTTAAGAAAATGCTCAATTTTCTGAACGTTTTCAATTCTGTTCCCTTTGCAGAATTGGAAGTGGGGAAGCATCTGTACTGGCAAATTGGCAATTTAAAACTGCATGGGCAGGTGTTTCTCACCTCCTGGTTAGTCATTGCCTTGCTGGTGTTAGTTTCTATCGCTGCAAGCAGTAATATCAAGCGAATTCCGAGTGGGATACAGAACTTCATGGAGTATGCCCTAGAATTTATTCGGGATTTGGCGAAAAACCAGATTGGCGAGAAAGAATATCGCCCTTGGGTGCCATTTGTTGGCACTTTGTTTTTGTTCATTTTTGTGTCAAATTGGGCAGGGGCGCTTGTTCCTTTGAGGCTGATTAAATTACCAGAAGGCGAACTAACAGCTCCCACCAGTGACATCAACACAACTGTTGCCTTAGCATTGTTGACATCATTGGCGTATTTTTACGCTGGGTTCAGCAAAAAGGGCTTAGGGTACTTTGGCAACTATGTCCAACCTGTGGCTTTTATGTTGCCGTTCAAAATTATTGAAGACTTTACCAAGCCTCTTTCCCTAAGTTTCCGTTTATTCGGTAACATCTTGGCAGATGAACTGGTTGTTGGAGTGCTGGTACTACTGGTACCTTTATTCGTTCCTCTGCCAGTGATGGCTTTGGGATTATTTACCAGCGCCATCCAAGCACTGATTTTTGCCACCTTGGCAGCTGCTTACATCGGTGAAGCGATAGAAGAGCATCATGGTGGTGAAGAGCATCATTAGTCATTGGTCATTGGTCATTAGTCTTTACAAAGGACAAATGACTAATGACAAAATCCAACTCATATCGATTCAGTAAATAAGGAAAGAATAACATGGACCCATTGGTTTCTGCTGCTTCCGTTTTAGCTGCTGCTCTTGCTGTAGGTTTAGCTGCTATTGGACCTGGTATTGGTCAAGGTAATGCTGCTGGTCAAGCTGTAGAAGGTATTGCTCGTCAGCCAGAAGCAGAAGGTAAAATTCGCGGTACGTTGCTGTTAAGCTTGGCGTTCATGGAAGCGCTAACTATCTACGGTCTAGTGGTTGCCCTAGTCCTACTGTTTGCTAACCCCTTCGCATAATAACAAGTGCTGAGTGCTTAGTCAGTATTGAGTGCTGAAGTAGTGAGTGCTGAGTAAAAATTACTCAGAACTCAACACTCAGGACTCATAACTCTATGGCTTTCGGGGCTGAACTAACAATAGAGGAATATGCAAGGATGATACACTGGACGACCTTATTAGCCGTAGAAAAGGTTGCCAAAGAAGGAGGGCTATTTGACTTAGATGCTACCCTGCCTTTGATGGCAATTCAGTTTCTACTTTTAGCCATAATTTTGAACGCGGTTTTTTACAAACCTCTGGGCAAAGCTATTGATGAGCGGAATGAATACGTTCGCAACAATCAATTAGAGGCACAGGAGCGCTTGACAAAAGCAGAGAAATTGGCGCAGCAATATGAGCAAGAATTAGCAGGAGCAAGACGGCAAGCACAAACAGTAATTGCTGATGCTCAAGCTCAGGCTCAGAAAATTGCTGCCGAAAAAACAGCCGAAGCACAGAGAGAAGCTCAGGCGCAAAGAGAACAAGCATCTCGTGAAATTGAGCAGCAGAAACAGCAAGCTCTGGCAACGCTTGAGCAAGAGGTCGATGCTCTTAGTCGCCAAATACTAGAAAAGCTTCTAGGAGCTGATTTAGTAGGTCAGCGCTAAAAAACAAAATAGTTATTAAGTTATTAGTAAGTGGTTAGTGGTTAGTAGTGAAAAGCAACTAACAACTAACAAAATGGACAGCTTTGGCAGCGCAGTAGTGGATGGAAGAAGATGGGGACTTTTTTACTGTTGATGGCCCAAGCCGGCGCCGTCGGAGGTGAATTGACAGAGGCAGCAGGTGAGGGAGGTTTTGGTCTAAATACTAATATTTTAGACGCTAACCTAATCAACCTTGCCATTATTATTAGTGTGCTGTTTATCTTCGGGCGCAGAGTTTTAGGTAATACGCTCCAAGAACGTCGGGAACGGATTGCAAGTGCGATTCAAACCGCAGAGCAACGCACCAAAGATGCAGCAGCAGCCCTTGCAGAACAACAGCAAAAGCTGGCGCAAGCGCAAGCAGAGGCAGAAAGAATCAAAAAAGCGGCTGAAGGGAACGCCCAGAAAGCAAGAGAAGCCATACTGGCTCAAGCAGCTGTTGATGTTGAACGGATGAAGGAAACAGCAGCATCTGACTTGAACACAGAACGGGAAAAAGCGATCGCCCAACTGCGACAAAAAGTTGTCGCTATGGCATTGCAAAAAGCCGAGTCAGAATTACGCACTGGAATTGCTGACGATGCTCAACATACATTAATTGACCGCAGCATAGCGCTACTGGGAGGAAGTTGATGAAAAGTAACATAGCAACAGCCGAAGTAGCCGTGCCTTATGCAGGGGCTTTAATGTCGTTAGCACAGTCCAAAAATTTGACAGATCACTTCGGTGAGGACGTGCGTTCCTTACTGAGTTTGCTTTCCGAGAGCGAGCAGTTACAAAACTTTATTGCTAACCCGTTTGTTTCAGTAGAAGACAAAAAAGCAGTCATCAACCGCATCCTCGGTGATGGCGCTAACGCATACTTCCGCAATTTCTTGATGCTGCTGGTAGATAGAAAGCGCATTTTATTGCTGGAACCAATTTGTCAGCAATATTTGGCGCTGTTGCGGCAACTCAAAAAAATTGCTCTAGCGGAAGTCATTTCTGCTGTTCCCCTAACGGAAGCTCAGCAACAAGCAGTCAAAGAAAAGGTCATTTCTATGACCAATGCTCATGAAGTAGAAATAGACACCAAAATTGACCGTGAGTTAATTGGTGGTGTCATTATTAGGGTAGGCTCTCAAGTTATTGACGCCAGTTTACGGGGTCAGTTGCGCCGCATCTCATTGCGTTTAAGTGGCGCTTAGAAAAAAATCAATTGTCAATTATGAATTATGAAAAATTTTGCCATAATTCATAATTCCTTCCTCGTTCCGTCTCGCAATATAAAGAAGATAGACAAATGGCAATTAGCATTAGACCCGACGAAATCAGCAACATTATTCAGCAACAGATAGAACAATACGACCAACAAGTCAAAGTGGCTAACGTTGGTACCGTTCTGCAAGTAGGTGACGGTATTGCTCGTATCTATGGTCTTGACAAGGCTATGGCAGGCGAGCTACTAGAATTTGAAGACGGCACAATTGGCATCGCCCAAAACTTGGAAGAAGACAACGTGGGTGCGGTGCTCATGGGCGAAGGTCGTGACATTCAAGAAGGTAGCTCCGTAACCGCCACGGGCAGAATTGCTCAGGTACCCGTGGGAGACGCCTTGGTTGGACGAGTTGTAGATGGTTTGGGTCGTCCAATTGATGGCAAGGGAGAAATCAAGACCACAGAAACTCGTTTGATTGAATCTCCAGCACCAGGTATTGTGGCTCGTCGCTCCGTACACGAACCAATGCAAACTGGTATCACAGCTATCGACGCGATGATTCCCGTCGGTCGCGGACAGCGAGAATTGATCATTGGCGACCGTCAAACAGGAAAAACAGCGATCGCCATTGACACAATCATCAACCAAAAATCCGAAGACGTGATCTGTGTCTACGTTGCTATCGGTCAAAAAGCTTCGACTGTGGCTAACGTTGCGCAGACATTACAAGAAAAAGGCGCGCTCGATTACACCGTGATCGTCGCTGCTAACGCCAGTGACCCAGCCACCCTGCAATTCTTGGCTCCTTATACAGGTGCTTCGATTGCTGAGTACTTCATGTACAAAGGTAAGGCAACTCTGGTTATCTATGATGACCTATCCAAGCAAGCTCAAGCTTATCGCCAAATGTCCTTGCTCCTGCGCCGCCCACCCGGACGGGAAGCTTATCCTGGAGATGTGTTCTACATCCACTCCCGCTTGTTGGAACGTGCAGCAAAGCTGAGTGACGAATTGGGTGCAGGGAGCATGACCGCCCTACCAATTATCGAAACTCAAGCAGGTGACGTCTCTGCTTACATCCCCACCAACGTAATTTCGATTACAGACGGTCAGATCTTCCTGTCTTCCGACCTGTTCAACTCAGGTGTCCGTCCCGCTATTAACCCCGGGATTTCCGTGTCGCGGGTAGGTTCTGCTGCTCAAACCAAGGCAATGAAGAAAGTTGCCGGAAAATTGAAGCTGGAATTGGCGCAGTTTGACGAATTGCAAGCCTTCGCACAATTCGCATCTGACCTAGATAAAGCAACTCAAGACCAACTAGCACGGGGTGCGCGCTTACGCGAACTCTTGAAACAGCCGCAAAACGCACCTCTGGCAGTTTATGAGCAAGTAGCGCTTCTCTACGCTGGTATCAACGGGTATTTAGATGAGGTTCCAGTAGATAAAGTCACTGCTTTCACTCAGGGACTGCGTGAGTACTTGAAGACCAGCAAACCTCAGTACACTCAAGGAGTGCAAACCAAGAAAGCACTGGGTGACGAAGAGGAAGCAGCTTTGAAGGAAGCAATCAACGAATACAAGAAGACCTTCTTGGCAACAGTGTAAATCAGGAATCAGGAATCAGGAGTCAGGAGTCAGGAGTCAGCAAAAATATGTTAGTTCTCTCTTGACTTCGGAATTCTGAATAAAAAACCTTCCTGGCAAAAGTATAAGACAGGAGTTAGGAGTAAGAAGTTAGAAAATAGCTTCATCCTGACTCCTGAATTCTAAATTCTGAATTCTTGTAAAAGATTATGGCAAATCTCAAAGCAATACGCGATCGCATTCAATCAGTAAAAAATACCAAAAAAATTACAGAAGCCATGCGGCTGGTAGCTGCTGCTAGGGTGCGTCGCGCCCAAGAACAGGTAATTGCTACCCGTCCTTTTGCTGACCGTTTGGCACAAGTTCTGTATGGTTTGCAGACCCGTCTGCGGTTTGAAGATGTAGACCTACCTCTGTTGAAAAAACGCCAAGTTCGGTCAGTGGGGCTGTTGGTAATTTCAGGCGATCGCGGTTTGTGCGGTGGCTACAACAACAATATTATCAAGCGTGCCGAAAATCGCACTAAAGAACTCAAGGCAGAAGGTCTTGACTACAAATTTGTCATCGTAGGACGCAAAGCCGGTCAGTACTTCCAACGTCGCGAACAGCCCATAAACGCTACCTTCACTGGCTTAGAGCAAATTCCCACTGCCGCTGAAGCCACCAACATTGCAGACCAATTGCTTTCGTTGTTCCTCTCAGAAAGCGTAGACCGCATTGAGCTAGTTTACACCAAGTTTGTCTCCTTGGTAAGCTCTCGTCCTGTGGTGCAAACCCTGCTTCCCCTTGACCCCCAAGGTTTAGAAGCACAGGATGACGAAATCTTTCGCTTGACAAGCCGTGGTGGTGAATTTGAAGTCACACGGGAGAAAGTGACCACCCCAACCCGTGTTTTACCTCGCGACATGATTTTCGAGCAAGACCCAGTACAGATTCTCGATTCCTTGCTACCTCTGTATCTAAGTAACCAACTGTTGCGGGCGTTACAAGAATCAGCCGCAAGCGAACTCGCAGCGCGGATGACAGCAATGAGCAATGCCAGCGATAACGCTAAGGACTTGATTGGTTCTCTCACACTGTCTTACAACAAAGCGCGCCAAGCCGCAATTACCCAGCAAATCCTAGAAGTTGTCGGTGGTGCCGAAGCACTAGGTTAGAACCAGAGGATGAGGAAGATGAGGAAGCGAATGGAAAATTTCTACTCTCCCTTATCTCCCTTATCTCCACGGCAGCCGCACGCCACTTGCTATCTCCTATGCCTGCGGCACGCCGTAGGCGTTAGCGTAAGCTCCTCCTACGGAGGCACGGAGACGCTTCGCGTGTCCGAAGGACATAGGGCTTACAACGGTGGAAACCCCCGCACGGCGCAGCCTCCTCGTCTCCCCCGATAAAAATTCAAAAATTTTTTCTAAAACTGACAGATTTCAACCAGAGCGTACTATAATCGTACTATAGATGAACCACATGGGGCTTTAACGGTTTCGACGTGGTGGCGAAAGCTACTCTATGATTCAGGTCGAGAGTGAGTCGTCTCTCGAAAATCAAAGGCTCAAAAAAAAAGTAAATGCGAACAACATCGTACCTTTTGCTCGTAAGCAAGCTCTAGCAGCTGCCTAATAATCTCTAACAGATTCGAGCGTCTCTAGTTTGACTCCGTTAAGGGCTAGAGACCAACCCCCAACGGATGCTCTAGCAAGTATCTCTGGTTTGCTTGCTAGCTAAGAATTAACCAGAGCATCCTAGCGTTCGGGATAATGAACGTTTCCCGCCTTGAGGATCAGAAAGGCTAAACCTGTGAATGAGTGGGGGGTCAATACCCATTGCGGACATGGGTTCAACTCCCATAAGCTCCACTAATAAATAAAACATGAAATCCACCTGGTAGAGTTATAGCTAGGTGGATTTTGTTTTTTATGGCTGAATCAAAAGTAGTTGTGACTTGTCAAAACCCAGCTTGTGGCAAGGAATTTAGCAAGCCAGTAGCTAAGTTTAATTGTAAATATTTCTGTATTTCTTATACCGTAGCATCTACCAGTTTTTCGAGAAAAATCTAGTGAGAGCAAAATCGCTGTACTCGAAATCACAAAGCTTTAATTAATAGCTAATAACTCAAATCATGTCTTACACCAATAGCCTTCAGGCTTTAGCCTGCGGCTACAAGAACCAAATCTGCCTAGGCAAACTAGCAATTTCTCTAATGTGCTGTCCATGATAGCAGAATTAAACAACCTATATATATATCACTTTTTTCTCACGGTGTGGAGTAATTTTTCCAACAGTATTACTAGAGTTTATACAAAGACCTATTAGTGATGTGTAATTTTGAGCGATCGCTATTACCCAACTCAGTGAATACTAAGAAATGGTAGAAATTGTATCAACAATCTGTTTCTGTATGCGTGCATTTTCCTACTGGCTCGGTAAAAATGTTCAATGGCTAGGTCGTTTAGTAGCACTATGCATACTGTGTTTAGTGTTAGGTTCATCACTCCCGGCAGATGCAGCGAATCGCATCAGTCCTCAATTAGAACAGCAAATCTTACAAGTTATCCGGGAACACCCGGAAGCCCTCATAGAATCAGTACAAGCGTACCAACAAAAGCAACAAGCACAGATACAACAAGCACAACAAGAATTTGTGCGTCAAATGAAAACCAATCCCCAAGAGGTGATTGGTGAGTCTCCCACGACTGGCTCAACTGAGTTTAAGACTTTATTGGTAGAATTCTCAGATTTTCAATGTCCCTACTGTGCCCAAGCACATAAAACCCTAAAACAGTTTATGGCAAAGCATAAGGATGAAGTCACTTTGGTTTATAAACATTTCCCTCTCACACCTATTCATCCTCAAGCAATGCCAGCAGCAGTTGCTGCTTGGGCAGCACAACAACAAGGTAAATTTTGGGAGTACCAAGACGCGCTCTTTACCCATCAAAAACAACTGGGAGAGCCTTTGTATTTAGACATTGCCGAAAACCTAAATTTGGATCTCGAAAAGTTTAAACGCGATCGCTCTTTGGGCGGCTCCCTTTGGGAGCATCGGCAAAGCCGCGCCCTTACGGGCGAACGCCTCCTTGGTGAAACTGCAATTGAGAAAGATGTACAGCTTGCTGAGAGATTGGGACTTTCTGGCACTCCCTTCTTTGTGATGAATGGTGAAACTTTGTCGGGTGCATTGCAGGTTTCGGATCTGGAGAATGCATTGAGTCGTGTTCAGTAAATTCTCGGCTCTAACTAAGTATTATATATTACATATTTTTTGATACGTACGTAGCTTGAGAATCGCAGGTAATCGCTCATAAAGCCTACTTCGGTAGGCTCACTGTTTACTGTCTTTGGTTTGCAAGGTTACAAAGGTTGCAGAGTACTGAGTTCAGTTTAAGTGCTCTATTAAACCAAGTACCACATAATTAACCCGAGCAAAACGTGGTGCATCCAAGACAACCCTATTAACTTCGGTGGAACAGAAATCATGAGGTCATTAATGCGTCGCAGTGGATTCAGTGTGTTTTTCCCTATGACTCTGATAGCAACTTGTAGCTCTCAACTATTTATATCCAGCCCATCTTTAGCAGGAGAAGAATATGTAAGGAATGCCGCTCCCAGTGCAGTTCAAGCAGTCAATCCTACTTTAGATACACAGCAAACTTACCTGACGCCTTTGGAACAACAAGTTATGAGCGAGATGAACAAGGTACGGACAAATCCCAAGGCATACATCCCTATCTTGGAAAGCTACAAACAGCGCTTCCAAGGTAAGCGAGTAAAAGTTTCTAATCAAGGCTTCATGCAAACACACGAAGGGCTAACAGCCGTTGATGAAGCAATTGAGTTTCTCAACTCAGTGAGTCCTGTTAGTGCTTTAACCACATCTAAGGGAATGTCTTTAGGTGCTAGAGATCATGTCAAAGATAATGGAGCACAAGGTAAGAGAGGTCATCATGGCAGCGATGGTAGTAACACATCTACTCGGATTGACCGCTACGGACATTGGCAAACCACTGCTGGGGAAAATATCAGTTATGGTCCCACGACGGCTCAGGAGATCGTCATGCAGTTAATTATTGATGATGGAGTGCCCAATCGCGGTCATAGAAAAAACATTTTTAACCCCGCTTTTAAAGTGGCTGGGGTTGCTTATGGAAATCACGCCAGATACAAAACGATGTGCGTGATTACCTACGCAGCAGGATATCAAGAAAAATTGATTTCAGCAAATGGGGGTAATTAAACATGGCTTTTTGGGGTTGGGAATAGGGAATGCGAAATGGTTCTTTCCTATTCCCTATTTCCAGCCCGAACGGGTTACATTTATTTGTGCCGACCTGCTGAATTGAAATTTGTTAGCACTCTCTCGTTAAATGCTTTTGCATTATAACGGGAGTTTTTTTATGACAGCGGTTTTCAGCTAAGGTGGCTATAGCTCAATACGGTTCAGATAAGACCAAAACCCTTATCAGGAACACAATGTAGAGACGCGCCATGGCGCGTCTCTACACCTGACCGAATCTCACCAAAAATCCTTAACTGAACCGTATTGGGCTATAGCTATATCTCAAATGTCTATCACATAAGCTTTTATGGGCAATGCCCACCAGAAGATTTGTGGTCTAATCATCAGAATAAGCGGTGTAACATTCGTCTGCTTTAAAAACGAGAAGCTTATCAAGTCATCTGGAAACTAGTTATAAATTTATGGATCTCAATACATATTGATTGGTCGCTTCAAAGTTATGAGGTCGTTGATGCGTCGGATGGTATTTTGGATATTTATCCCCATGACTTTATTAACTACATCTTGTGATGCATTGTTTGAGTCTGACTCCTTTGTACCTAACATTCCTGAAGAAGAAGATTCTGATGTTTTGGTACGCCCAAAGACTCTTTCGCGTCTTGAACAACAAGTGATTGTAGAAATGAATAAGGCGAGAACAAATCCCGCTGCTTATGCTGCTGTATTAGAAAACTATAGACAACGTTTTGAAGGCAATCGAGTTAGAATCTCTAGTCGAGTCTATTTGCAAACACACGAAGGAGTCAAAGCGGTTGATGAGGCGATCGCCTTTCTCAAGTCAGTCCGTCCAGTGGGATCTTTAACGGCATCCAAAGGAATGTCTTTGGCGGCTAGGGATCATGTCAAAGACCAAGGCTCAAAAGGGATTCTGGGTCACAAGGGGAGCGATAAGAGTGACCCCTTTACTCGCCTCAACCGCTACGGGAGTTGGAAATTCACTGCTGGGGAAAATATTAGCTATGGTTCCCATACGGCACAAGATATTGTTATGCAATTAATTATTGACGACGGAGTACCCGATCGCGGTCATAGAACAAATATGTTTAACCCTACTTTTAAGGTGGCTGGAGTTGCTTTTGGGGTTCACACTGCATACAGGCAGATGTGCGTGATTAACTATGCAGGAGGATATAGAGAAAATTCGTAATTGAGAATTCATAATTTGTCTAAAAGCTTTGTTACGCACTCTCAAGAAGTCATAATTGATGCCAATTTATCATTTAAATATACTGGATACAACAACTGTTGAACATCAACGCGCCATTCTTGACAGTTTGCATTACGCCAATATTGGTAGCGGTTTTCCTGAGAATGACCGATTTCAACGAAATTGAGTCCGCTCCTAGTTTTTCCCAATTACGAATTATTAACGATGAGTGCTCACCGCAGTCAAACAACTTCACCTGCTACTAACCTTAACGTCTACGTTCAAGGTAAAGGCTTCCCAATTCTGTGTTTACATGGTCATCCTGGTTCCGGTTCTAGTCTTTCTGTCTTTACCAATCACCTATCAAAACGCTTTCAAACTTTTGCCCCAGACTTGCGCGGGTACGGGAAAAGTTGGTTTAATGGCAATTTTGCCATGCACGACCATTTAACCGACTTAGAAGCGCTTATAGACCGCTTTGGGATAAGAAAATGTCTGATATTAGGATGGTCGCTAGGTGGCATTCTAGGTATGGAACTGGCACTGCGGCTACCGGAACGAGTCACTGGGCTAATTTTGGTGGCTACAGCTGCCCGACCCAGAGGCAATCATCCGCCTGTGACTTGGCAAGATAATGTTTATACTGGTGTTGCCGCCCTCTTAAGCTTCATAAAACCAGATTGGCAGTGGAATATTGAAACTTTTGGCAAGCGATCGCTCTTTCGCTACCTAATCCAACAACACAATCCCACTGCCTACCGCTACATAGCAAAGGATGCGTTGTCAGCCTATTTGCAAACTTCTGCTCCTGCCACTCGCGCTCTTTATTCCGCGATTGGGGCAGGGTACAATCGACTAACAGACCTAGAACAAATTCAATGTCCCGCTCTTGTGCTGGCTGGGGAATGCGATCGCCACATCACAGCTGAGGCCAGCTTAGAAACATCTCGTTACCTCAAAGATTGTCAGTCGCACTGCTACTCTAATACTGCCCATCTTTTCCCGTGGGAGATCCCCGATCAAGTATTAAGCGACATTGACCGTTGGCTTGAGAAGAATCTACAGGTTGTAAGTTAGTAGTTGCGCTTAAGCACAACTACTAACTAGCCTTCTGACGAGAAAAGAACTCAGAACTACTCTTCGATCACAGCCGGAGAGTTCTTTTGTAACCGGATGTCGAGTCATGATAAAATCTCCAATTTTTATTTATGGAGATGAATAATTTTTTGCTTGTTGAATCCCCTGCATTCACTAGTAGGGATATTTAGGAATTCTGAGTTCTAAATTCTCCTCAGTTTAATTACATTTGACCGCTAAAGACAGGCTTTACTTTGCGGTCAATCCTTTCCCCCAGGTCATCAGCAATCGTCAAAGCATTTGGCTTGCAGCGCTTGACATTAACAATAATTCCCTGCGCTCCCTCTTGTTCCAAATCTTCTACGTAGCCTTTTATCGCCGCTTTTGCGTCAACAGAACTGAGAAACGGTCCAAAGTAGTAGGTGCAACGGGGATATTGCGTCACGATTTCTACCCACCAAGCTAAGCCCAAGTTCTGGAATAGGTTAATCAAAGATTCCTTAAGGTTATGCCAAACGATTTTCATGGTTCTCGCCGATTTCTAAATGTGGTACTGGGTTCTAAACGATATGCTGCTAGTTTTGATTGTTTTACATTTCTTTATACTCTGTTTTACTGTTCTTTTTTCAAAGAAATTTTTGGGAATTTATCCAGGTGTAGCGTATTTATCCAGCGTTGACGGTAAATTTCATAAAGCGCCATACCTGCTGCTACTGAGGCATTCAGGCTAGGAGTTTGACCTTGTAGGGGGATCGACACCAAAAAGTCGCAATGACGTTGTGTCAAAATACTCAGACCTTCGCCTTCAGAACCAATTACCAAAACAATAGGACCGTTGAGTTTTACCGTATGCAGAGGTTCGCTTGCTTGAGCAGCAGTGCCATAAATCCAAAAGCCAGCGGCTTTCAGTTCTTCCAAAGCACGCTGCAAGTTCACCACCCTAGCCACGGGAAAATTTTCTAAAGCACCGGCAGCTACTTTCATGACTGTAGAGGTAATACCAGATGCTCTGCGTTGCGGGATCACCATTCCTTGAGCGCCTAACGCCTCTGCAGTGCGAATAATTGCTCCTAAGTTGTGGGGGTCAGTGATCCCCTCAGCAACAACAATCACGGGATCTGTAACAGATTTTGTCTGTGCAATCAACGCATCCAAATCAATATAAGCATACGGAGCAATTTGCGCTGCCACACCTTGGTGGTTCCCTTGGTCTGTGATTTGGTCTAAGCGCTTAGGCTCAACTTCGTCAATAATTGTGCCATTTTCCTTCGCTCGTAAAATCAGCGAGTGAAAGCGGGAGTCGTAGCGCAGACGGGAAGTAATCCAGATCCGGTTGAGACTGCGCTCATTCTCCAAAGCACTTAACACTGGATGACGACCGTAGATCAAATCCGTATCTTCTGATTGTTGAAAAGAAGTGGATGAACTGGAGGAGAAGTTACGATGTTGGCGTGAGCCTTCTGTTAGGGTGTTGGCACCTTTATCTCTGGAAGCGCGACTTGGATGAGAAATAACACGCTTTCCCTTCATTTTCAAGGGTTGCCCACTATTAGGTTCGCCAGAAGTCTTGATTTTTCTTGGTTTATTGATCATATGAGTCATTAGTAGAGCTTATAGGTGGGCGTCCTTGTTACCTCTATTTACCGAACCTACTCTACAAGTTTTGCTATTGTTGAGTTTAATTTCTCACAGCTTTTCCAGGTGAAGTTTTTGCAACAGGTCGGTTAAGCGATGGAAATCGGTGAGATACAGGTAGCCAATTAAAGTTTCTAAACTAGTTGCTTGTTGATATGTCGCGGGATCGACCCGCCTAGGGCGCCTTGCGGCAGCATTGCGACCCCGTCGGACAATTTCTAACTCGGTGTGCCTCAGATGAGGATACAGCGTCTGCAACATTTTAGCCTGGGTCTCTGCTCTGACTTGTGACACGACTAGACGATGGTATGTTTCTGAGCGCCTAGGTGGTAGCAGATAAAACATTCTGATGTACAGTTCATAAACTGCGTCTCCCAAATAAGCTAAAGCAGTAGGAGAAATTTGTTGCAGCTGTGCCTGTGAAATCTCTTGGGATAAATGCTCTTTTGTTGCCCCTAGTAGTTCATACCAAACTGAATTCTGACTGGAAGCTTCATTTGATCCATCTAGTGGGTCTTCCTCCTTCGATCTCACAAGTTCTTTTTTCCTCGCAGGCTCTATTATGGAGGCTTTCTTCGGGAAGACTTATTCGTTTACCCGCAGAATGCCGTGCAGATATACCTAAGCTTAATCACAGCTAAAAAAATTACTGCCTAAATTTTATCTTTTTTTCAATTTCTAGTTGCCATTTCTTATACTCAAGGGGCTTAAAGTGAAGTCTGAAATCTAAAAGTATCCAAAATGATTTGTCTGGGCGCTAAAAACAAGGATACTTTTAAAGCTTAAAGTATAAAGTGTAAAGTATGAAATAAATCTTATATTCAACTATGATAGCATACTGCAAGCTATCTTTGAGTCTTATACACCATATATCTTTGCTTATCTGAGAAAAATTTAAGCTATCCAGATTGGATGATCGGATAGCTATATTAAGCTCTCAGGTCAAGCAATCAAGACGACTTGGTGTTTTCTAGAGCCGCTTCAACTGAAGATTGTAGGGCGAGAAACTTCTCCAAGCGAACAAGCTTGACCGTCTGAGTGACACGGGCATTAGTAACAATTTGCAAGGTACCTTCGGAGTTTTGAGCCTGCTTAGCTAGCTGCACCAAAGCACCCAAGCCAGAGCTATCAACAAAATCGATTTGCGAGAGATCCAGAATAATGTGCTTTGGTCCCTCTTCAATCTTGCTCCCAAGTACCTTGCGAAATGTTGGTTCAGAAAAGGCGTCTAACAAACCTGTGAGGCGGAATAGCTGACAGTTATCCCGGACTTCACGAGTGCCTCTCAGGCTTACAGTTAGATTAAGTGGCTCAGCAATAATTCCCTCCTCATAGTTCTGGTGAACGCTCAAGTATAGATGGTTTTAGTGTAGATTGTCTACAACTTGCTTGGATATGGGGAATGGGCACAAGGCCACAGGGGAAGAACTGATTTTTTGCTCCCCAGATCCCCAATCTCCAGCTTTCTCCATTTTTATCCTACTTTTATCCTACTCTGGCTAATCCGGCTCGACGATCTGCTTGCATTGCTTGAACAAACTGCTCAAACAAATAATCAGCATCGTGAGGACCAGGACTTGCCTCTGGATGATACTGTACAGAAAATACTGGCAGTGACTTGTGACGTACTCCAGCAACGGTGCGATCGTTTAAGTTGAGATGACTAATTTCTACAACAGTGTTAGGTAAAGTCTCTGGGTCAATGGCAAAACTATGGTTTTGGCTGGTAATTTCTACTCGTTGTTGTAGACCCGCTGGCTGATTCAAACCGCGATGACCAAATTTGAGTTTGACAGTTTCAGCTCCGAGCGCATGACCCAAAATCTGGTGTCCCATACAAATACCAAACATGGGTTTTTGACTTCCCAGCAGTGCTTTCGTAGTTTCAATGCCTTCGGTGACAGCTGCTGGATCACCAGGACCATTAGAAAGAAAGATGCCATCTGGATTGTATTTGAGAATTTCTTCTGGTGGGGTATTAGCAGGAACAACAATGACGCGACAACCGTAACTCGCCAAACGACGTAAGATATTGCGTTTTACACCAAAGTCAATGGCAACAACAGTGAAAAATTCCTCGGAATTTTCTTGGCAAGCAGGATTAAATTCCCATACGGGGTTGGTGGGATCAGACCATTCATATATAGTTGGGGTAGTGACCTCCCGGACAAGATTCAATCCTTTCATATTAGGAGCTGCCTGTACTTGCTCCAGCAACTCAGCCTCATCCAAAATTTCTGTAGAAATGCCACCGTTCATGGCTCCAAAAATCCGAATTTTGCGGGTTAAGGCACGGGTATCAATGCCGTATATCCCGGGTATCTGGTGCTGTTCAAGGTAATCAGGTAAAGACTGTGTGGAGCGCCAGTTACTTGGGCGAGTACAAATGTTCCGAGCAATCGCACCCTGCACCTGGGGTCTACTTGATTCCTCGTCCTCTGGATTGACTCCTGTATTCCCCAATTCAGGGTAAGTAAAAACGACTATCTGACCGCAGTAACTAGGGTCGGTCAGCACTTCTTGATATCCGGTCATACCAGTGTTAAAAACCACTTCCCCAATCGTGGTTCCAGTGGCACCGAAAGACCAGCCATGATATGTGGTTCCATCTGCCAAAACAAAAATAGCAGGAATTGTGTCAGAAAGAGGCATAAGCTGTGATCTAGGATAGGGATTTGGGATGAGAAGAAAGTATAAGGTACAAGGTATAGGATAAGAGAGACAGGGAGGTTATCGGGAACAGGGTTATAGATAACAGAGGAATTGAACATGAACCCATCACCTATTCTCCATTTTCCAATTAACTCGATAGTGCGAACGAATATTATGCCATGAGTCAAGGCTTTTGGCAGTTATAACTCAATTAACTATTACTTAAGGCTCGAACACACAAAATCTTTAAACGGTAATGATCTGTAGTAGATTTCAACGCCCTAGGGCGGGTAATATTTATATTAATTATGCTTCACCTTATTTTATCCCGAGCAGCGCTCATTCTTGTGTCAACCACACTAGCGGTTTTGACTGTTGCCTGTAATAAAGAGCAACAGGTTGCCGTGACAGGTGGCGATGAGCAACCTGCGCCTACTGATAAGAGTGTCGCCTCGCCTGCTGCCACAACGCTACCTCTAAGCGCTAGTCCACAACCAGAGTCACCAAGGCAGCAATTGTCTGAGATTGAAGTGAGTTATTTTGAACAGGGACTAGACAAAGCTGTTGGCGCTCTTAGCATAAGCCAATCGGCTCAATCTGTAGAGGATTGGGATTTAGTGGCAATTCAGCTGCAAGACGCGATCGCGCTGATGCAAAAAGTGCCAGTTGATAGTCCTTATTTCACAAGCGCCCAAGCAAAAATCATCGATTACCAACGCCAGCTCAAATATGCTATACGAAAAGCCACTCTCCCCATAAATCCGCCACCACAAGCTCAACCAAAGAGGATCGTTGTTGCCGTTCCCCAGGCTTCTGTTATACCAAGTATTACCCCACCTAGTGTCACCCAACCACCAATCGCACCTGCGGAAAAACTTCAACCACCGTTGCCAAAGTCAACGCCAGTAGTGCCACTTAAACAGCAAGAGGCGTTTGCACTTCCAACAAAACGGCAAAACGAACAACAGGTGTATACAGCCCCCATCAAACGGCGAATTGGTGGTACGCCAATTATCGAAGTCACCTTCAATGGCAATCAGCCGTTTGAGATGATTTTAGATACGGGAGCTAGTGGCACAGTCATTACCCAGAAGATGGCAAATGCTCTGGGAGTGGTGCCAGTCGGAAGAGCGAAGGCAAACACAGCCAGTTCCAAAGCTATAGAGTTTCCCATCGGCTATGTGGATTCGATGGAAGTTGGTGGGGCTAAAGTGAATCGTGTAGCAGTGGCGATCGCTGGTGCAGAATTAGAAACTGGGCTTCTCGGGCATGACTTTTTTGGTGACTATGATATCACCATTAAACGCGATCTCGTAGAATTTCGTCCGCAATCGCACTCACAAGTCAATTCCACACAAGAGGCTGAATTCACTGCTCCAACTGCTCCCAAGGAGCGCCCATCTGTCTTGTATCCTTAGTGGCTCTCACCAAAGTTCTCAGTAAGCTCACTAAGATAGACAGATTAATTAGCTACCAACTTTTCCTCAGAAAATAGCAGAGACAGTAGCAGTGTTATTGAGCACCAAGATAAGTAGCTGTGTTTGCCGTCGGTATAGTACTGCATTTTCATAGAAGGCTAGGGTGTAGGGGCTAGGGCGTGCGGATTTAAGTGTTATCGGCAAGGATGCAGGGGGTGAGGATATCTCTGTTTTCTTCATACTTAACACCCCTAAAAACTGCAATTGTTAAGTATTTGCACCTTGTCTATTTCTCGTTTTTTTACTTTTTATAAAGTAAAATATTTGAGGAAGTGTGCTTGTTGGAGAAGATTTTTAAGTTCATTTAACCTTTTTTTAACCTCAACTTAACATTTAAGTTGTTTACTTATTATTAATTCACTTTTTGCTGCAACATTTGAACCCTCCAAAACCTGATACTCATAAAGGTTGGAGGGGTTCTCTATGCTATAGGTAGCTAGCAAACCTTTGCAACCGTGTCGAAGCGATTTCAGAAGACACTTTGAAGGATCATCACTCTCTCCTAAATACAGCTAAGTCCTACTTGCTCGAAGAAGTTGCACCATCAGCTAACGAGATAGACTGCAACCCAAATTCCCTATTCCATGCACTTCGAGGTCTTGGCAAATTGGGTTTGCTAGCACTAAAGGTTCCGCACCGCTGGGGTGGAAAAGAATTCAGCGAACAGACATATGGCAACTTTCAAGAACTGGTAGCACGGTATTCTGGTGCTTTAGCCTTTGTGCAAACTCAACACCAAAGCGCTGCTGGTATGCTCGTTGCTAGTAGCAACTCCTCGCTACAGGAAGAATACCTCCCCCGCATGGGCAACGGTGAAGTTTTATTGGGTGTTGGCTTTTCCCAGCTTCGGCGAGAAGGAGATCCGCTGACTGTAGCTATACCAGTACCTGGAGGATATCAACTCAATGGGGTTGTTCCGTGGGTGACGGGATGGGAATTTTTCAGCGAGTTTATTGTCGCCGCCACATTACCTGATGGTCGTGCTGTTTTCGGTATTGTACCCTTACTTGAAACACATCAAGACTCAGGAGGTGCTGTTACACTTTCAACTCCTGCACAACTAGCGGCTATGACATCAAGCAACACCGTAACTGCTACTCTGAACAACTGGTTTTTATCCGCAGAACGTATCGTTTTTATGAAACCCGCTGGTTGGATTCACGAAAACGATCAAAAAAATGTTCTCCGTGCTACATTTCTTGCTACGGGATGCGCCCTTGCTGGTTTAGATATTTTGGAGTCTGTCGCCAGCAGAAAATCTCTACCTTTTATCCAAAAAGCTTTTGATTCTCTGCAACAGGAATTGAATAATTGTCGCAACGCTGTTCGGGAAGCGCAAAATAATCCTGGATTGAAATTGTCTGAACGCCTACAATTGCGAGCTTGGGCGATTGATCTAGCAGGGCGAATAGCTCATGCAGCGGTGACTGTTTCTAGTGGTGCTGCTATTTATAGCCATCATAATGCACAACGGGTGTACCGCGAGGCGCTCGTATTTACTGTGACTGGTCAAACTCGTGCTGTTATGGAAGCAACGCTCTTGAGATTGACGCGAGCAGATTTTTATAATGAACCGCACAGGCGCACAGAGGAAAGAGAAGAGGAGAGAAAAATTAGTTACTCGCGGGTGATACACCTAAGTTATGTGATTGACACTGATATTCCTCAATGGCAAGGTGATCCGCCTGTGGAATTTGAGACTGTGGCAGAATTATATAAGGATGGTTATTATCTGCGGCGTTTTTCTATGGGGGAACACAGCGCGACTCATATCAATGCTCCCAACAGCTTTCACCTTGATGGTGTGGGAATTGAGGAATATTCTGCGGGGTCGTTGGTTGTACCTGCTGTAGTCATTGATATTCGGGAACAGGTTGTAGTGAATCCAGATTATGCCCTTTGTGTTGAAGATATCCTGGCTTGGGAGGAACGATATGGTGAGATTCCGCCTAGTTGCGTAGTGTTACTTTATACGTGTTGGCAAGAGAAATGGTTGGATAACAATGCCTTTTTTAACCAGGATACTCAAGGAGGTATGCATTTTCCTGGGTTTGGTAGCGATGCAACACGGTTCTTACTGGAGGAACGTCAAATTGCTGGGCTAGGAATTGATACTCATGGGGTAGATTCAGGGCAAGATACTACTTTTGTGACGAATCGCTTGGTGTTGGAAAGACAGGGTATTGTGTTGGAGAATTTGACGAATTTGGATCAGTTACCGCCAACAGGAGCTACTCTGGCAATTGGTGTGCTGCGGTTGCGTGGGGGTTCAGGTTCTCCGGCTGGGGTGATGGGGTTTGTACCCTAATTTTCCAACAGTAGCTTCTAGGTCTTTGCCAACTCCAGCTAAAACAGCAGTATTCACGCTCAGTTGGCTTTCTGCAAGTGTCAGTAAGTGCGCCTGCTGAAAAACCAAATAGACCAATCTAGTGTCGCTATTAATGTAAAACCACATTTTGACTACAATCGATACATCAAGTCAAACTTGAAACAAATGTTCTACTGCATCGTTGATCCCAAGGTGTAGACAATGACCACTCCCCTGAATTGCCGCAATTACATCGCTGGTCAATGGTTGAATACGGCATCAGAAGCTACCCTAGAAAGTCGCAACCCCGCTGATAGCAGCGAAGTTGTTGCTACATTCCCCCGTTCTACAGCAGTTGATGTTGATACAGCAGTAGCCGCCGCCCGCAAGGCATATCGTACCTGGCGACTCGTTCCCGCCCCCGCGAGAGCAGAATATATTCAGAGAGTGGGAGAACTTTTACTCAAGCACAAAGAAGAACTTGCCCAACTCATGAGTCGGGAAATGGGTAAACCCCTAACAGAAGCACGGGGAGATGTCCAAGAAGGGATTGACTGCGCCTATTACAGTGCTGGTGAAGGGCGACGGCTATTTGGGCAAACCATTCCCTCGGAAATGCCCAACAAATTTGCAATGACAGTAAGGATGCCTATCGGAGTCTGCGCCCTCATCACTCCGTGGAATTTCCCTGTGGCTATCCCCTGCTGGAAAGCTATGCCAGCTTTGGTGTGTGGTAATACTGTCATCCTTAAACCTGCTGAAGATACCCCCGCTTGTGCAACAAAACTTATTGAGATTTTTGCCGAAGCAGGTTTGCCACCCGGAGTTATCAACTTGGTGCATGGAGTGGGAGAAGAAGCAGGGAAAGCTTTAGTTGAACATCCTGAAGTTGATTTGGTATCTTTTACCGGTTCTTCGGAAACGGGTGCTTTTGTTGGCGCAACTTGCGGACGCACTCACAAGCGCGTCTGTTTGGAGATGGGCGGCAAAAATGCTCAAATTGTCATGGAAGATGCTGACTTAGAACTTGCTCTTGATGGGGCAGTTTGGGGAGCATTTGGTACTGCCGGTCAAAGATGTACTGCTACGAGTCGCCTGCTTTTGCATCGTGACATCAAAGAGAAGTTTACCATAATGCTTAAAGAGCGTACTAGCAAGTTACGCTTGGGCGCAGGGACTGATCCCAAAATTGATATAGGACCTTTAGTAAATGCATCTCAACTTCAACGGGTGAGCAAGTATTTGGATATTGCCCATGAAGAAGGCGCAAAAGTATTAATAGGTGGAGAAATAGCAACCGAGGGAGAACTAAAATACGGTTACTTCTTTCAACCCACGATTCTTGATGAAGTCACGCCCGAAATGCGAGTCGCCCGTGAAGAGATATTTGGTCCTGTGGTGGCGCTTATCGAGGTGAACTCGTTTGAAGAGGCGATCGCCATCCTTAACGATACACCCTACGGTCTTTCTTCTTCAATCTACACCCGCGATATTAACCGTGCTTTCGCCGCCATGCGCGACATCGAAGCTGGGATCACTTACATCAATGGTCCGACTATTGGCGCAGAGGTTCATCTACCTTTTGGGGGTGTCAAACAAACTGGAAACGGACATCGGGAAGCTGGTACTGCTGTTTTGGATGTGTTTACAGAATGGAAGACTGTGTATGTAGATTTTTCGGGAAGCTTGCAACGTGCTCAAATAGATAACCGTAGCTAGGGGAATTCTTCATGAGTACAGGACAAAGGGCTATTTCGTAATAAGCATCCTCTATAGCACTCCTAAATCATTTGTGAAATTGTCTGTTTATCTTTTCTTGGCGACGCCAGTCGCCTAGGTCGGGAAACCCTCCTGCAGCGCTGGCTCCTCTTGGCGTCTTGGCGGTTTATTCACGAAAAAATTCTCACAACTCAAATAGGATTGCTATAGCATTTGAGTTTATGGTGGGCAATCCCCACCCTACAAAAAAGCCCTTCCAGGATAACCCGGAAAAGCTTTTGGTGTATTCTGCGCCGGAGTGATTATGTTTTCGAGGCGCTACAGTTAGGTGGAAGTCTGCTGTAGAATCCTTAGCGCACTGCCTCCAGACAGCGGTAGTCGCGCATCCAGTCTTCCCCGTCCTGATCGCTTAGCACAGCGAGCCGCCCAGTAGTCAAAAACGCTAGCTTAAAAATTTCCCACTGCTCGTCGGTGATGTCACCTTGCTGTGAACTGACGCCTCCCTCCTCCCAGATAATCGTCACTTCTCTGCCCCCAGCAATCTCGAAGTTCCCCAAACGAGTAACTCGACCGAGATGCCACTTGAACTCGGCTCCGGCTTGCTTAGCTTGAGCCGTTTCGAGCGCCTCTGTGCCGGACTGGTGAATATACTGCCCTTCATTTGCCGATGATTCCTGCTTTGTCATGGGTTGCCCTACTCCTTTTATATGGTTTGCTCTCATTGATTCTGCCTTCGGGCGTATCGGCGGTTCGTTTCACAAAGAACCACCGATACCGCCTTCTAGGCACCAGTACATTTATCAAACTGATCAAAAGATTTTTCATCGACCTATACAACCAAAACATCCCAGCTATTCCTTGAGGAGATGTTTTGGAAAAGGACGATTCATACTCTAAGAAAGCCCTCGACTTTGCTATCGAGGGTTACGAACAAAAAGCAACAGAATGCTCCGACTACTTTTTGCCTCTTTGATGCAGGTAAATCTATTACGGTTAGTAGCGGTTACGGAAGCTGTTGTTGCTTTGGTTACCACCAAACGAACTTCTGTTTTCCTTGGGCTTAGCCTTATTGACTTTGAGATCACGACCCATCCATTCAGCACCATCAAGACCTTCAATGGCTGCTGATTCTTCAGCTTCTGTACCCATTTCCACAAAAGCAAAACCGCGCGGTTTACCTGTTTCACGGTCAGTTGGAACCTGAACCTGCTTGACAGAACCATATTCTGCAAACACAGAATTCAGATCTTCTTTTGTAACTTCATAAGAGAGGTTACCTACATAAAGTGACATAAATTGTCTCCAAAATCATAAGTGTGGAGAGATTTAGATTTCGGAGAGAAGTCTTTCAATACCAAAAGGAAAAAGCCAATCAATAAAAAAAACAAACACAGTTACCGAATAAATTCTCACATTACTAGGATGACATATCAGGTAACTATCAGGGGGAAAGTTGGTCAAATTGTTACATAAAGTCATCCGAGCAATTGAAAGGTCAGTGTTTTTTAGGGAGGATGCAGTGAAGTGTTTCTTCCCTGATGCCGTTTTGATGAAAATCTAACATCGGCTTTATGGCATACCATTAAGCAAATCAGCTTCCATCTTGCCATACTGTATTTTATAAAGACTGAGAACCGCTATAGAATCAACCGAAATAGAATCAAAAGCTACTGCAAGCGATCGCCTCTCACCGTTTAATCAGAAATAATCTTAAAAAATCTAATACAACTATGTTAAGTATCCCTATTGATATAAGTTTACCGCGATCGCCTCACATAGTTACATCCTTACCCGGTCCTCGTGCCAAAGCTATTGTAGAACGGGATCGCGCTGTGACTTCACCATCTTACACCCGTGATTACCCGTTGGTTGTCGCTCGCGGTGAGGAGTGTATGGTGGAAGATGTGGACGGTAATGTCTTTTTAGATATGACTGCAGGAATTGCCGTTACCGCAACTGGACACGCGCACCCGGAAGTTGTGCAAGCGATTCAAGAGCAAGCTGCAATGCTACTGCATATGTCGGGAACTGATTTTTACTATGAACCAATGGTGGAACTGGCGGAGAAATTAGCTATCCGCGCCCCTTTTCCCAATGGTGCAAGGGTGTTTTTTAGCAATTCTGGAGCAGAATCTAACGAAGGAGCGATCAAACTAGCAAGATACTACACCGGGCGTTCCCTGATAGTTGCCTTTTTGGGAGCATTCCACGGACGCACTTATGGAGCGATGTCCCTCACTGGTTCCAAAACAGTACAGCGAGCAAACTTTGGTCCTCTGCTTCCAGGTGTCACCCACATTCCCTACGGGACTCACGCTAGCCTAGATTACCTGGAAAAACAATTATTTCCCACAATGCTACCGCCTAAAGAGGTCGCAGCGATCGTTGTCGAAGCGATACAAGGAGAAGGTGGTTATATTGTGCCAGAGGATGGGTTTTTGCAGCGGCTGCGGGAAATATGCGATCGCCATGGCATCCTCATGGTTGTTGATGAAGTGCAATCTGGGATGGGGCGCACGGGTCGTCTATTTGCCATTGAACATTGGGGTGTCATGCCTGATATCATAACCACAGCCAAAGGTATTGCCAGTGGTCTACCGTTGGGAGCTATTCTTTCTCGTCCGGAAATTATGACTTGGCAACCTGGTTCTCATGCTACCACCTTTGGTGGTAATCCAGTTGCTTGTGCTGCGGCTATTGCGACTTTGCGACTGTTGGAAAGCGGTTTGATGGCAAACGCCACCCAGATGGGAGAATTACTGCAAGTAGGTTTAGGTCATCTGTCGGAGCAATTTCCGCAAGTTTCACCGCCGAGAGGAAAGGGCTTGATGGTAGCGGTGGATTTGTTAGACAACGAGGGTAAGTTTGATCCCAAGTTGCGCGATCGCATTCTTCAAAAAGCTTTCTTACGCGGTTTGTTGTTACTTGGTTGCGGAAAAGCAGCAATTCGCTTCTGTCCGCCTCTGGTTATTGATAGCGACCAAATTGAAATTGCCCTACAGATTCTTTTTGAAGTTTTAGCTGAAGTTTCGTGTTAGACACTTACAATAAACTTCAAAAGTATGATTAAGGAATATTTAGAACCACAGATTAACACAGATGCACACAGATGAGGACACTGCCGTGCGGTGAGTCGAGCGCTGCAGGCGGTGAGACCAGTGCTGCAGGAGGGTTAGCCCGACCCAGGCGACTGGCGTGCAAGTGTCCGTTAATTTATCTGTGTTAATCTGTGTGCATCTGTGGTTTCATTACCGTATTGTAGACACTCATATAAACGAATCCAGCGTAGAGACGCAAAGGTACTCAGGAAGTTTTTGGAACTGTACATCTTGGCGTGAAGTTATCATAAATCTAAGTATGCATCGCCAGAAATACCATGAACCCCGAAATTGCCCGTCATCTTTGGGAATTGCTTTGGCACGACTACAGCACTAGGGTCAGTTATGCCCGCACATACGCGCAAATGATAACTCACGCGGGTGGGACTGTTACTAATGACCATATCGCTTTTCGGTCTTTACGTATGGTAGTGGACAGCCCACAGGGTAAGGTTAACTTGGGTATTGGCTACTTGGGACAACTTGCAGAGGCTTTGGGTTACCAGGCGGCTGGGGAGTATTCTTTTCCAGAAACCCATCTTTACGCCCGTCATTATTGCCATCCTCAGCAAGAAGAATTTGATTTGCCTAAGTTGTTTATCAGCGAGCTGATTGTGGATGAATTGCCAGAAAAGACTGTCCAACTCATCCATCAAACCGTCTCTGGCGTAAATTTACTTAATTTTTCAGCAATTTTCGATACATTTAATGCTGATATTAAACGTCTTGTCAAGGAACTTCATAGAATCTTTATCTGCCCTTGGCAACCTCCCCGGCGTTCTATTTTGGAAGAAGTGAACAAGGTCACTCAATATGGTGCTTGGGTGCTGCTGCACGGTTATGCAGTCAACCACTTTACAGGCTACGTTAACCGCCAGAATACCTCAGAATACCCAGATATTGAAACGACGGCTCGTGGTTTAGCTAACTTAGGTGTGCCAATGAAAGCTGAGATTGAGGGGGATATTGCGTGTGGTTTGCGGCAAACAGCAACTCAAGCAGTTACCGAAATTGTCACAGTCTTTGAAGATACCGCAGATGTTGAAATTCAAGTCCCCTGGACTTATGCCTACTATGAAATTGCCCAGCGTTATATGGTAGAAGTGGAACCAGGGCAGCAAGTTCTGTTTGATGCTTTTTTAGGAAGGAACGCCCAGCAGTTGTTTGAAATGACGCGATTAAAAATGATTTAGGAGATTAGAAAGCTTTTTGAAAAAGATTATTCTTGTGCTGAAATTGTTAATTTCTTAAATTGAATTGCCATAGGCCTATCATCTTTAGGTGCAAATGTAGTTTGGTGCTTGTTCCAGTCCTTATATCTAAAAATAACCTGATTCAATCCTGAAACACCTTGAAACTTGAGGCTCCGCTCAATAGTCTCCCCCCCCTGAGTATTAGAAATACTCTCCAATACGACTCCGTTAATCTCCAGATTTACACTTTGAGAAGCAATCGGATTGATAAACCTGAAGTTTAGCTGTAATGGTTGAGATTTCGATAGCTTGAAGCTTAACAAAGTTTCTTTTCCTAAAGCCCAGCGCCATTTACCATCTTTATTATTTGTCTCAATGGCACTTAATCCTTTGGTAGTTAAAGTACTAGGCGAGTTACTGTCTATTAAATTAGATTCCGATAAATTTAGCAGAGGCTCAAACTTCAGGCTAGAACCTAAGGCTAAGTTAACTTGATTTCTTAAATCTGAGGACTTCGGGAAAAATTGTACTCTGCCTGCTGCTGGGACTAATGTTTCTGCTACAGGTTTACCAAAACGTTTATAGAAATCTGTCACACAATCTTCTGGTAACAAATTTACATAAAGATTCATCCCCGCAAAGTCATTGTACTTGTAAAAATCTGTAAAAAAAGACCACTCTTCTGGTCGAAAACAACGTGTTTGACGAGTAGCTTTGAAAATATCTGGTTTATCCGGAAAGAATAGCTTGTCCCAGCCAGCTTGAAGATATGGTTCTATTTGTGAAGGGTGCAAACGACCGAAGTACTGCCCCATCACTTTCTTTTTATGAAACCTTCTAAGAGAGAAAATACCAGAATTTAAGTGGTAGTATGGACAAAGTTTTTCTGACCCAACTCCGTTACCTCCTACTGCACAGAAAGGCCAATCTAACACTGCTTCTCCTGGCTGTTGTTTAACATAGTTCATATAAGAAAAGAAATTTTTATCAAACGAGAAATTATAGTCGGCTGAATAAGGATTGTAGCGGAGCTTGATAGAGTAAGCAGTGTAAAGTTCAATGCAAGCTAAACAAACTAAGAGTATTAAAAGTAATTTTCTAGTATGCCATCGGAACTCATTGAAATTAATTTCTAAAGCAAAAAGACAAAGTATAACTGCATACATAGAAGTCACAGGTTTCCGATTAAAAGCATGCCAGGGAAATATATTAATTGTTGGCAAATGAATTGGATTGTAAAAGACAAATAGTATGAATATTATAAGGAGTGGTATATAGATCGTAATGTGCTTACGTGCTTTCCATAAACCCACACCACCAAGGATAACTAAAAACAAACCAGGACTACCAGCACCTATATTTTCTGGTATATCACCAAATAATTTTTGAAACGCCGGTAGTCCTGGGTTAACCTTAGGGAAGAATGGAATAAATAATCTCAAGGGGTGAACCCATAAACCTGCACTCACAGTTTCTGTAAAATCAAATTTCTTAGTTTCTCTGAGAATTTGTAAAATTAAAGGTATATAAATGTAGCCTAAAATAATACTTAAAGATAATAGAAAAAAGGAAAAACGGAAATCAGCATAAAATTTATTTCTATAATTTTTTAGAATCTGTAATATTTGGTTTAAATTAAATTTGCCTTTAAAATATCTGTAGCAGAAGAGTAAAGCGATGAAAATCGTAGAAACCGTAAAAGAAGTTAGGGAAAAGCCAGCTATGTATCCAATATCTTGCCCTAGCGACAGAAACAGCAAGGCAACCCTCACTAAAATGAGTCTTAAAGACAGGGATTGACCCAAAACGACTCTCTTAACTATGAGGAAATCAGCTATATAACTAAGCGTCGTCCAGTGAAGCACAGCTTTGCTAATATGAACTGGATATTCCATGATTGCATAGAAATTACCATAGGAAACCAGGTATCCGGCTCCAACAGCACGAGCATAACCATAATCCCGAAAAAGCAGCGTAAAAGTTCCCAGGGCTGTTATTAATATAGTTAATAGGTAATAAATTTTTAACCAAGGGCCACTGCCAAAAACTGAGGATAGAATAGCGTAGAAAATATCTCTTTCAAATGCCCAAGGTTGAAAAACACTGCTTGTTCCATAGGGATAAAAAATTTGGTTATTCTCAAGGTTCAGCGTTGGGAATGGTGAAAAAGTAAGATTTTCTTTTAAATAAAAGCCCATATATTCCCAAATATCTATATCATTACCTCCAGCTAGTGGTTCGGAAAAATTTTTAATAAAGAGAAAGGTAAAAGAGCAAGAGATACACAAAAAAATGAATATTTGTTGTGTTATGAGCTTGGCTTTAACATTTGAGAACATACTCATAATTCACTCCCAGCAAAATAAAGTACTCGATTCAGTAGGAGTCAGGTCAATGTCGTAAGCTTTTCGGCTGATGTTTAGATTTACGCTTGATTGTTTTACTGCAAGGCGGTTATTCCCTTTTTATTGATCACAATAGCCGCACTCCACGAAATTCTTTAGCGATCGCTACATGAGAAGATATAGAAAGAAAAACCATTGTTTGCCGACAAGTTCCCCTACTCACACCAAACCATCAGTGTAAACACCATTTAACTCTTATTTAAAAATTTTGGCAAAAAATCGCTTCATTGCTTCCCAGGATTGCTTATCTGCAGCTTCATTGTAAGCTACTCCCTTAGAAGGATCATTGCCTGTTTCTGGATTTGTGAAGGCATGAACTGCACCAGGGTAAGAGATTAATTGCCAGTCCACATTTGCCTGTTGCATTTCTTTTTGAAAACCTTTGACTTGTTGCTGAGGAACCAAGGGATCATTAGCACCATGCAACACTAAGACGTTTGCTTTGATATTTTTGGCATCGTTAGGGTTTGGGGTATCGAGATTTCCGTGAAAACTGACGACACCCGCAATATTGGCACCACTGCGGGCTAATTCCAATACTGTACCGCCACCAAAGCAGTAACCAATAGCAGCAATGCGTTTGGCATCAGTGAGCTGATTTTTCCGTAAGACTTCCAGTCCAGCATTAGCACGCGCTCTCATCAACTGTCTATCTTTGCGATAAATTGTCGCTTGTGCTCCTGACTCTTTTGGATTTTTCGGTCTAATTCCTTTGCCATAGATATCAGCCGCAAAGGCGACATACCCTAGTTTGGCTAATTGCTCAGTACGTTTTTTGGCATAATCCTGTAACCCGTTCCATTCGTGAACTACTAAAACACCTGGACGTTTACCCTGTATAGCGTCGTCATACGCCAGATAGCCTTCTAAAACTGTATTCCCTTGTTTATATTCAACGACTTTAGTTTGAATAGCTGCTAGCGCGTGTGTTGATGTTAACAATACAACTACAGGAGTGATCAGAACAGAAAAAAGTGATTTCATAAATGCAAATAATTTCCCCTTCAAAAGGAAGTTTAGAGCAAGTGAAACGTTGTTTCCAAGAGATAATCTCTTGGAAAAGCAAGTAAGTTGCGAGTCTAACATATTTTTACAAAAATGAGAATGTTTTTGTCGCGTCACAAGGGTGAATTGATATGATTTCCACCAGAAACCTTGCAAAAAACAAATTATTTTAAGTTTAATAAAAAATTAACTATTGTTTAAGCAGATTTTAAATTTTAGTCAATTATCTAATGAAGCTATAAATCTCCCTCTTTGGGTGTAAGTAAATAAGGCTTGAAAAATACAAAAATTTTAGTGTCTACTATTTAGAAAAAAGCTTTCGTCAGTTTTATGTAACGCAAAAGACTGCACATGACAAAATTAGGATTTTAAAATATTTTTCTAAATAATTTTGTGTAGAAGCCAGCATATTTATGTTTGGTATTGCTCGTTATTAGCCTATCATAAGCAGAAAATTATAATTAACATAATTCTAAGAATTTTGCAAGGAGGAGTATCGTGTTATTTTCAAACAATTTCAAAATAAAAATACTCAAATTTTTGAGCTTGAGTATTGTGGTTTTAGCTTTGGTTATTGGTCCTTCTCTAGTAGAAAATGATTGGCATTTTTTTAACACATCATCTTTAGAAATCACTGTCAATGCTCAAGAAGCTCAACAGCAAAACAATAATGAGGCTCAAAAACCTGCAACGTCTGGAGGGGAAGAAAAGGGCAAGAGTGGCGAAGCAGGAAGCGCTGGGAATGAAGGGGAAAAAGAAGGCAAGCTGGATATTTTTAAAATAACTACGGGTGCGCTGGCGGGTCTGGTACTGTTTTTGTATGGCGTCACCCGGATGGCAGAGGGTATGGAAGCGTTGGCAGGCGATCGCGCCAAAGAAATCATTAGTAAGTTCACTACGAATCGCTTTGCCGGAGTACTGACTGGTACGGTAGCGACAACAGTACTAGATTCGTCGAGTGTGACAATCATCATCGTGATTGCGATGGTGAGTGCTGGATTGCTAAGTTTTGTGGAATCTCTCGGCGTGGTTCTAGGTTCCAATATTGGCACAACTATCGGCGCTCAAGTCGTTGCTTTTAAGATTAACGAGTATGCGCCGATCGCAATGTTTATTGGCTTGTTGTTAACTTTTTTAGGTAAGACAGACCGCTGGAAAAACATCGGTTTAATTACGCTGGGGCTAGGCTTGCTGTTTTTTGGCCTTGACACAATTGAAGACGCAATGGAACCGTTCAAAGACTATGAGCCATTTATTAATTGGATGGAAAGCTTGGGGGAAAACACGCTGTTGGGTGCTTTAGTCGGGGCGCTGTTTACAATCTTGATCCAATCTTCCTCCGCTACCGTTGCCATTGTCGTCACTCTAGCTAGTCAAGGATTGGTTTCATTACCCGCAGGGGTTGCTTTGGTACTGGGTGCTGAAGTTGGTACCTGCGCTGATACACTCGTGTCTACGATAGGACGCGAACGCCCAGCCGTGCGGACGGGCATTTTTCATTTGATTTTCAATGTTGTTTGCGCCGGTGTGGGGATTTTATTTGCTGCTCAATTAGCAGGACTTGCCCAGTGGGTTTCTAGCTTGGCGGGGGCGGGAGATAATGTTGCCCGTGAAATTGCTAATGCACAGTTATTATTTAATCTGCTGGGTGTGCTGACGGTCATCTGGTTTATTCCATCGATCGCCCGTTTGCTGGAACGGCTGATTCCTGATGGAAAAAACCGTGAAAGTCAAGCTGAAGCCAATTCTGTGGGTTAGGGATAGTCTGGCAGGCGAGTCCATAAGCCTTGGGGTGCAAAATATTATGGCTGTAAGGCTTTATCAGAAAATTCTATTCCGGCAAACCCTGAATTTTCATTAACTCCAATCCCCTTTCAAATATCTCATCAATTGGCAACATTTGCCCATGAATCGTCATAAATTTATGGTCTTTTGTTGCCCGAATAATTGAACCATCTTCTAAGCAATATTCAAAGACTTCTTGCTGACCTCGATTATGCCATTGGGCAATTGGTTGTGTGTATACATTCCCGTTACTATCAACTGTGTACACAGAGCATTCAATACTCTTTTCCACAATTTCCCCAATCGGCAAAAAGCCATATTCTACGGTTAACACTTCCGTGTCATAGCTTAAGCAATATTCGGCAAACTTTAACATTTGCTCGAATAATTCTTCAGCAATTTGTTTTTTTACTCCATTTTTTGCCGCGCCATCTACAAATTTTTCCCGCTGCTTTTTCATCTCATCGACTTTCTTTTTCCCCATTGCACGGCGCAGCAAATCCGCTTGTCCTAGAGAATATCCAGCCATATCTTGAGCAATTTTCATAATTTGCTCTTGATAGACCATAATTCCATATGTTTCATTCAATATAGGTTCTAGAACTTGGGTTTCATAGTCAATCTTCTCTCGACCATGCTTACGGTTAATAAACTTAGGAATGAGTCCTGCATCCAGTGGTCCTGGTCGATACAGTGCCAAAATTGATGAAATATCTTCTATGTTGGAAGGTTTTAAATCGCGGACTATTTGCCGCATTCCAGAAGATTCTAATTGAAATATCCCTTCTAATTCACCCGCTTCTAAAAGTTCGTAAGTCTTCTTAACATCTTTTGGTAAAGTTGGAAATTCGCCTTTAGCTAATATCCTCTGAGCTTTTCTTTCTTGACTAGTTATTTCGTATGGGTCAATTCTAAATCCTTTATTCTTCTCAATCAAATCAATGGTTTTCTGAATCATTGTCAGGTTCTTGAGACCCAGAAAATCCATTTTCAACAACCCCAGTAATTCCAAGTCTTCCATAAAATACTGGGTAATCACAGAACCGTCATTATTTTTTTGGAGCGGTACAATTTCATCTAATGGTTCAGAAGAAATTACCACACCGGCGGCATGTACACCAAAGGTTTTGTTCGTTCCCTCAATGCGGATTGCCATGTCAACCCAATGACGGACTCTTGGGTCATTATCATATTTCTCTTTAAACTCTGGTGCTGGTGTTTCATCAGAAATCATCACCTTGAGTTTGGTGGGTTTTCCCCGCGAAACGGGAATAAGCTTTGCCATTTTGTCTGATTCCCCATAGGGAATATTTAACACTCTGGCAACATCTTTTAAAACTGCTTTAGATGTTAGGCGGTTAAAGGTAATGATTTGGGCTACTCTTTCTTTCCCGTATTTTTCTGTCACATAATCAATGACTTCATCCCGTTTTTCGATACAGAAATCCGTATCAATATCAGGCATGGATTTCCGATCTGGGTTAAGAAATCTTTCAAAGAGCAGTCCATGATGCACGGGGTCAATGTTAGTAATTCCCATGGTATAAGCAACCAATGATCCCGCTGCTGAACCACGACCAGGACCAACAGGAATATTATTATCTCTCGCAAATTTGATGTAGTCCCACACCACTAAAAAGTATGTGGAAAACCCCATCTTCTGAATCATTGTAAGTTCATATTCCAGCCTTTCTTTATAGACTGTGTCAACTTCATTTATAGATTTGCGATGTAATTTTTGTAAGAGTCCTTGCCAAGCAACTTCTTCAACGTAAGTGTCAGCAGTGTGACCCGATGGGATGGGATAATTGGGAAGGCGAGGCGTATCCAGAATTTGGTATGACTCGACTTTCTCTGCAACTTCAACTGTAGTTGTCACTGCTTCTTCAATGACATCCTCTGGCAAATGGTCACGAAATAGCCCCTTCATCTCTTCAGCAGATTTGAGATATTCTGTGCCGCTGTAACGCATTCGCTTATCTTCAGAAATTAATTTGCCAGTCTGAATGCACAGCAAAGCATCATGTGCTTCTACGTCGTAACAAGAAATAAAATGGGAATCGTTAGTAGCTACAATTTTAATATCTAGCTCCCGTGCAATTTTCACAATTTCTACATTCACAATCCGGTCTTCTTGGGAGCCGTGGTCTTGAATTTCTAAATAATAATCATCACCAAAAACTTCTTTATACCACCGGGCAACTTTACGTGCAGCCTCTAATTTACCGCTGAGAATTGCTTGGGGGACTTCCCCACCCAAACAAGCACTCGTCACTATCAAGCCTTCATGGTATTGTTTTAAGAATTCTTTATTGATACAAGGACGGGAAAAAATTCCTTTACCCTGTACACCTTGTAGGTTAGAAATTGTGGTGAGTTTGACTAAATTTTTGTATCCTTTTGTATTTTTAGCTAAAACAACTTGATGATAGCGGGGACGGCGTTCTTGTTTTGTGATATCGCCGTTGATGATATACATTTCATTGCCGATAATTGGCTTGATATTTTTATTGCGACAGATTTTGATGAGCTCAATCGCACCGTACATCACACCATGATCTGTGAGAGCTATTGCTTTGATGCCCAGTTCGATGGCACGATCCACCAACTCTGGCAACTGACTGGCTCCATCAAGTAGACTGTAGTCACTATGAATGTGTAAAGGGACAAAGGACATATGCGTTTCCAACTAGCAGTCAAAAACAGAGGCGTTTACCAGAGTAGCGCAGTTTGTACTTGAGCGTGATAATCGCCTTATCCGGAATCTTTAATGTCCAAAGTGATGCTTTAATAATCGCATCGCTAACTGAGCGTCCTGCATGAACGAAACAGACAGCATCGATAAGCCTCAAACAAAACCTCGTCCTTGGTGGCAAAGAATTCCACTCACTTTGCAAATTGTCATCGCGCTCATTCTGGCAGTCGCATTGGGCGTTGCATTGGGTGCAGGAAACCCTAGTGAGGCAAATAAAACCTTTATAGAGACTTTAGCAATTCCTGCTGAATTAGTGCTAAAGGCTCTCCGCGCCCTTGCGACGCCGCTGATTTTGATGGCAGTGTTACATACCTTCATGACAACTCACATCCCTGGTAGAGCCGGGCGGCGTTTAGCAGTGCTGCTGTTTACTAACACGACAGTAGCTATTGTGATTGGACTTTTGGTGGCAAACGTCATGCGTCCCGGTACGTGGGGAAATTTGGCATCTCCAATAGGTGAGCAAACAGCTCCTAAAAGTTTCGATCCCTGGGGACTACTCAAAGACGCTGTGCCAAAAGCTGTACTTGAGCCTTTGGTTAATAACAATGTCATTCAGCTTATCGTTATTGCTCTTTGCTTCGGCATCGTCCTGCGTGCGATAAAATCTGAGCAAGTTGCCCAAGGTCAAACAACATACCAGCCGATTGAGCAGGTCATTGGCGTTTTGTTTGAAGCTATCATCCGTATCCTCCATTGGGTGATTGCTCTTGTGCCATTAGCAGTTTTTGGAATTGTTGCTAAAGTTGTTGCTGAAAAGGGCTTTGAGCCGTTTAAATCTCTAGGCGCGTTCGTTGTAGCGGTGGTAGTGGCGTTGGCGTTGCAAGCTTGCTACTACCTGACTAGGGTGAAATTTGGTTCTTGGGTGAAACCACAAAACTTCCTGCGTGGCGGTACTGATGCCTTTTTAACAGCTTTTTCCACCGATTCCTCAGTAGCGACGATGCCCGTTACCTTTGAGGCTTTACAGCACAAAATTGGCGTACGGGAAACCTCTGCTTCTTTGGGGGCATTAGTTGGCGCAAATTTCAATAATGATGGCACTGCGCTTTATGAGGCGATGTCTGCGCTGTTTATCTCCCAGGTGCTTGGGCAAAATCTGAATCTCGGGCAGCAGTTTGTTGTTATTCTCACGTCGATTTTTGCGTCGGTAGGTGCAGCAGGTATCCCAGAAGCTGGGTTGGTGACGATGACATTGGTGTTCACTTCCGTTGGCTTGCCCACACAGTATATTGCTTTGTTGATCACAGTGGATTGGTTTTTGGATCGCTGCCGCACTGTGATCAATGTTATGGGAGATATGACTGTGAGTGCCCTACTAGATGGCAAAAAGCCCCGTTCTGTTGACGAGGCTTAATCAATAGTTATGACTTTCCTATCTAATTCTGTTGTGGTCCTTTTGCGTCACATTCTTTAGCCCAGCACCGTTCTAAAAGTTTCACTCTATGTAGAAGCGCAAAGCGACGGGGGCTTAAGATCAGCTTTGTGTTGTGACCGAAGACTGGTTGGTTCAGATACTGCCAAAAAGGAAATTTAATTTTGCTGTTTTCTTGAGTCATACAAGGAGGACAATACTATAGAACGGTTGATCCAGTGCTTCTGTAGTATAAAATGTAACAAGCACTGAGTCCTAAGTTAAAGCTTACACAATATATATTCGAGTGTCCTTGTGGCAAATGCGGAAAATTTCAAAAATTATGTCGCTAGGTAGTTATAAAAAATCCGTTAAATCACAATACGGTTTGTATAGCCTGTGGCTATACAAACCAACCCTGTGCAGGCTTTGTGCGTGTGCCCGTAAACTCCGTATCCTTTAGGGTGACGGCTACCGTTAACCAAACTGTATTGCGTTAAATCAACATAGGTCTAGCCGCACATAAACCCCCTCTGCCAACCTGGGAGAGAGGGAATCAACAGTGGAATTAGGGTTTTTGTCAGTTCACATCTGGTGTATCATTCAGCTAAACAGGAAGCTAAGCTAATGAGCCTTCAAGTTGCATAGAGCTAGGGCTGAAGCCCTTACTACAAGCGAATCATCCTGGAAAAATGAATGACGATTAGCTGACTCAAGAGCGGTACTTTACGCAGTGTCAAAGCTTAATAATGATTGCCTGTTTTGCGATGGTGAATGGCTGTAACAGCATCGGGTTTTAATAATTTACCATTGTCAACAGTTGCATATACAACCCAGTGGTCTCCACATTCCATGCGTTTGTTGACAGAACATTCAAGATATGCTGAAGAGTCAGTCAGGACGATGCAGCCGTTATCCGCAACATCTGTAGGAAAACCTGCAAATCTCTCTTCTCCTGGGGCAAAAGATTTGCGGAAGTGTTTCATGTATTCCTGTTGGTTGCCTTCAGGCAGAATATTTAAAACAAACTTACCGCCTGGATACATCAGGGTATCAATCGCCCGGTCTTTGGCAATAGCAACGGTAAGACCGGGTGGGTTAAACGTGGCTTGAGAAATCCAAGACCCCATCATTCCAGTAGAGACTTCTCCAAGCTTTGCTGTCACGACGCAAACTGAGCCGACAATCCGACCGACAGCTTGTTCAACAGGGGTCGCTGCTGGTTGAGCCAAACGCAGTTTTTTAGCTTTTCTTAGGGTTTGAGCAAAGTCTGTACCCGTTTCTTCACACTGCTTGAGAAGGACATCTGAGGGTTTAAACTTCACTTTCATACTGTCAAACCCAAACCGATATCCCGCATCCCGGAGTTTGCCTTCAATTAAGTCAAAAGCTTCGCCACTCCATCCGTAGGAACCAAAGACCCCAGCGAGTTTGCTGTTGTCACTAATCGATAAGACAATACCCAAAGCAGTGTGAATCGGAGTCGGCGCATTACCACCAATGGTGGGAGAACCGATGATAAAGCCATCAGCTTTTTCTACAGCTGCTTTGATTTCTTCAGGTTGAGCAAATTCGCAGTTGATAGATTCTACAGCGACTCCTCCTTTGGTTAAACCAAGAGCGATCGCCTGCGCCAGAGTTGCTGTATTTCCATAAGCTGAGGCGTAAAGTAGGGCAACGGTGATCTCGCGCTCGGTTTGAGAACGGCTCCATTGCTGATAAGCTTGAGTAAGTTCCACCAAACCGTATCGTACTACTGGACCGTGAAGATTACCATACATTCTTACTTGCAGTTCTGATATTTTCTCCAGCGCTGCTTGTAGGTGAGTGGCATGGGGAGCCATTAAGCAATCGAAGTAGTAGCGCTGGTCTTCCTTTAAAACATCCCAGTCTTCATCAAAAACCTCTTCGCCACAGACGTGAGCACCGAATAACTTATTGCTGTACAATATCTGGGTTTGCTGGTCGTAGGTACAAAGACCTGCGGGCCAACGTGGACTGGGAATGGGGATGCATCGCAACACATGACCCTTACCTAAATCCAGAGTTTCTTTCCCTCGCATCACCATAATGTTCAATTTGTGGTTGGGGAAAGTTGCACGCAAATTGGCAGCACCAGGAAGAGAACAAACAAAGGTCAGCTGTGGTGCGAGTTCTAAGAGAGCTTTGAGAGTTGCTACCCGGTTAGGATTAAAGTGACCTAAAATGACATAATCCAACCGTTTTAGGTCAAGAGACTGCTGTAATGCGTCTAGAAAAATTGGGGTGAAAGTTTCTGGAGGTGGGTCAATAATTGCAGTTTTCTCACCTTCAATTAAATAGCAATTGGAGGTGGTACCCTTTGCCAGCGCGTATTCAATTTCAAACCGTAAACGCGTCCAACTGCGTGCCCTGAGTACTGTTGTGTTTGTAGCGATTGGTAGAACTTGTACGTCGCGGGGATTCGGATTGCTCATAGTTATCGAGTGAGGGATGAGGAGGAGGGGAGGAGTGGAGGAGTGGGGTAGTGGAGGAAGTTATTTCTCCTCCTAATCTTGTCGTTTAGTAGTAGTTGCCTACCTTGCGATGGCGAACAGCTGTGATTCCATCGGGTTTGGAGACTCGACCGTCTTGAACTGTACAGTATACGAGCCAGTGGTCACTGCATTCGATGCTGCTGGCAATTTCGCATTCTATATAGGCAAGAGCATCTGTTAATATGGGGCAACCGTTTCTGGCTGTTTGGGTTTTGACTCCGGCGAATCTGTCTGCACCAGGATGCAAACGCTTGAGGAAGTGTTTCTTTAATTCTTGATAATTTCCTTCTTCCAAAACGTTAAGGACGAACTTATCACCCACTTGCATCAAGGAATCAATCGCACGGTCTTTGGCGACTGCAACTGTAAATCCTAAAGGTTGTATACTAGCTTGAGCTACCCAGGAAGCGAGCATTGCACCTTGGATATCAGCTTTTTTGGTGGTGATAATGTACAATCCGCTGCTGATGCGACCCAACGCTTTTTCCAAGTTTGCATCGATGGACTTAATTTGCTTGATGTTGCGTTCGCGGACGAGCAATTGTCCCAAGTCTGTACCAGCTTCTTCACACAGTTGATGTGTGGCTTTGGTAGGAGTTTCTTTAATCCGGATGGCTGGGAAGGCTTCTTTGATGCCAAGCTCAAGAAATTTTCTCCGCAGTGGGTCAATGGGTTCATCATCGCCGCCGTAGCATTCAAAGAGTCCGATCACTTGCTTGCTCTTGACAACAGCGAGTAGTGAACTGATGGCAGCATGAGCGGCGGCGTTAGCGCTTGGGGGCATACCGATAATGATGCCAGCTGCCCTGCCTGCGAGTTCTTGAATCTCTTGGATCTCAGCAGAGGTCAGATCGATCATTTCGACGCCAACCTCAGTTTTCTGGACTCCCTGAGCAACTGCTTGGGCAAGGCGCTCACTGTGTCCATAGCCAGAGACATAAAATAAGGCTACTACTGTTTCTGCCTTAGCTTGTTTTTGGCTCCAGCTGTGGTAACACTCTCTAAGAACTTCCAGATTGTGATACAGTAATGGTCCGTGTCCGTTGGCGATGATCTTAATTTTTCCAAGTTCGCCCATTTTCTTCATGGCATTCAGCAGCGAACGGGCGTTCGGACCCATCAAGCAATCGTAGTAGAATCGAAAATCTGGTTCGATCGCCTCTAGGTTGACATCAAAGGTATCATCACTGCAATAATGCATCCCAAAGGCATCACAGGTGAAGAGGATTTGATTTTTGGTGTCGTAGCTGAATATTGTATCGGGCCAGTGCAGGTTAGGCGCACTCACGAATTCTATTTCGTGTCCTTGACCTAAATCTATGCGATCGCCACTCTTGACAATCCTCTTAGAAAACGGATCGTGTACCAGGTTTTCTAAAAATTGAAGTGCAACTTTTGATGCTAAGACGGTGGCTCTGGGAGCTAATTGGAGAACGTCTTCAACTAAGCCGCTGTGGTCTGGCTCTGTGTGGCTGACAATAATGTAATCAATCGCCTTCGGGTTTACAAGGCTTTTGAGCGTATCTAAATATAGGTTGCGAAACTTCGTGTGAGAGGTATCAACGAGAACTACCTTATCACCCTTAATGAGATATGAGTTGTAAGTCGTACCGTTTTGTAGTCCGAATTCAATGTCAAAGCGATCGCGGTCCCAATCAAGACAGCGAATCGCCGTTGTGTTAGGAGCTATTTCGATAGTTTGTATAGTTAGCCGTTTTTGGACGTTCTCTGCGATCGCTACCATTCTTTGTCTCCAAGCACAAATAATCAGTCGTCTTTATTTTGCTCATAAATATTTTCGTAAAGTTGTCAAAAATTTTATTTTTTCTTTAAGTCAAGATGTATTCAAAATAGCTATTTTTTTGCGTCATCTTTTACTTAACAATTGTTATCAACCATTGCTTAAAAAAATAATCAATTATATCAAACACTCTGGTTTTCTAACAAAAAAAATAATTAAGAAATGTTAGCAAGATAATATTCGTGCCAACTAGTTTGTAGCAAAAGCCATAAATTTTGCAACCGTTGTATCTAATTAAATACAGTTGAGTAATTAGCCTACAGCAATCCCCGTAAGGGTTGTGAACGTTGTTTGTAGTGCAGGCTTCAAGGAGAGTGCGGACTTTTAGTCTGCACTCTGAACTAATGTTCATGAATTATTTGGGATTGCTATATCTGATGACGCAAGTGCATAAGTTGATTTCACTAACACTTATGTCAGAAAGCGGAAGGAAGGCTTTGAATCGATGGGGTCACTATATTTATAGCTGAAAGATTTTCTAAAAAAAGCTTAAGCAATTTCCTTCCTTCGCAGTAATTAACTAGAAGGAAAAACTAGGACTAGACACGGTGAATTGTACCTTAGAGACCAAGTTCCGCCCCGTTCTATTTACCACGAACAAGGAAGGTTCGGTCGGCTCTTCCCATCGTTACCCCCCTTTGCCCCTGATGATACTCCTCAAGTACGGGAGAAGTTGTCTGAGCTTGGAAAACCAGGTGGACTCATGGATGCTAAAGATGTACCGGGAAACCCCAACCCCGAAAACCCTGATAACCCGAGAATTACCGCAGGGTTTACTTTTTTGGGTCAGTTTCTTGACCATGATATGACGTTTGATCCAACCTCCAGCCTTGAACGTCAGAATGACCCTGAGTCAATCCAAAATTTTCGCACTCCACTACTGGAGTTGGACAATTATAGCCTGCACAATTTGGTGTAAGTGCGGTTGTTATCACCTTGAGTTGCGAAAAATCCGCAATAGAGAAAGCTGTCGTTACATTAGATGATATATAAAGAAAAACCGCTTTTTACTGCGTATTGACCCGCTACTCACACAAAAACATGAGTAAAAATGCCATTATTTCAGATAATCCCTTACTTAAAGGCTCTGGTTTGCCTCCCTTTGGAGAGATTAAAGCAGAATATGTGGTGCCTGCATTCAACCAACTACTGGCAGAACTAGACCAGGAAGTTGCTACTTTAGAAGCCAATGTAGAGCCGACTTGGAGCGGTTTAGTAGAACCTCTAGAAAAGCTGACGGAACGCTTATATTGGAGTTGGGGCGTTGTAAACCATCTGATGGGTGTGAAAAATAGCCCTGAACTTCGCGAAGCATACGAAACTGTACAGCCGCAGGTGGTACAGTTTTCTAATAAACTTAGCCAAAGCCAACCAATTTATAATGCTTTTAAGGTACTCCGTGCTAGTGATGCTTGGGCAACATTAAACTCGGCGCAACAGCGTATTGTGGAGGCTGCCATCCGAGATGCAGAACTTTCTGGTGTTGGCTTGCAGGGTGAAGCACGGGAACGCTTCAACGCCATTCAGATGGAGTTGGCAGAACTTTCTACTAAGTTTTCCAACCATCTGCTAGATGCGACTAAAGCCTTTAGCATGACACTGACAACCAAGGAAGAAATCGACGGCTTACCCCCCAGTTTGCTGAGTTTAGCAGCACAAGCCGCACGGGCTGGCGGGGAAGAAAACGCTACACCAGAAAACGGTCCTTGGCGCATCAGTTTGGATTTCCCCAGTTACGGTCCTTTCATGCAGCACAGCACCAGGCGTGACTTGCGAGCAAAATTGTATCAAGCCTTTATCACCCGTGCTTCATCGGGTGAGCTGGATAACAACCCGTTGATTGAACGGATTTTGGAGTTACGTCAAGAACTGTCGGAATTACTCGGCTTTAAGACATATGCTGAATTAAGCCTAGCCAGTAAAATGGCTAAGAGTGTCCCAGCAGTAGAGTCGCTGTTGGAAGAACTACGCTCCCGTAGTTATGATGCTGCTAATCAGGAATTAGAAGAACTCAAAGGCTTTGCCGCATCAAAGGGAGCACCAGAAGCCCAAGATTTACAACATTGGGATACCACTTTTTGGGCAGAACGTCAACGAGAAGAAAAATTTGACTTCACTGCTGAAGAATTACGCCCCTATTTCCCACTTCCTCAAGTTCTAGATGGCTTATTTGGATTGGTGCAACGGCTGTTTGGCGTCAAAATCACCTCTGCTGATGGTCAAGCCCCACTTTGGCATGAGGATGTGCGTTACTTCCAAATTGCTGACGAAACAGATAACCCAATTGCCTACTTCTACCTAGACCCCTACAGCCGTCCAGAAGAAAAGCGTGATGGTGCTTGGATGGATGTCTGCATCAGCCGTGGTAAGGTGACAGAAAATGGGGTGACGACTACCCGCCTTCCTGTGGCGTATTTGGTTTGCAACCAAACTCCCCCAATAGATGGCAAGCCTAGTCTCATGACTTTCTATGAAGTAGAAACTTTGTTTCACGAGTTCGGTCATGGCTTGCATCATATGCTGACTAAGGTAGACTACACTAGTGCAGCAGGTATCAACAACGTCGAGTGGGATGCTGTGGAATTGCCCAGCCAGTTCATGGAAAACTGGTGCTATGACAGACCAACTTTATTTGGTATGGCAAAGCATTACGAAACAGGCGAACCTCTGCCAGAACATTACTATCAAAAGCTACTGGCAGCAAAGAATTACATGAGTGGTAGTGCTATGTTGCGGCAAATCCACTTTAGCCTCCTTGATATAGAACTGCACCACCGGTACCGACGAGGTGCTGGAGAAACTCCCAAGGATGTGCGCGATCGCATTGCCAAGACCACAAGTGTTTTGCCACCACTGCCAGAGGATTCCTTTTTATGTGCTTTTGGGCACATATTTGCTGGAGGATATGCGGCAGGTTACTACAGCTATAAATGGGCTGAAGTTTTAAGTGCCGATGCGTTTGCCGCTTTTGAAGAAGTAGGCTTAGATAACGAACAGGCGATAAAAGTCACAGGTCAGCGTTATCGTAATACAGTGCTTGCTCTTGGTGGTAGCAAGCATCCAATGGAAGTGTTTAAGTCGTTCCGGGGTCGCGAACCCAGTACTGAACCTTTGCTGAGGCACAACGGCTTAGTTGTCGCAGCTTAACTAGGGAGATGAGGGAGATGAAGCAAAAGTTAAAAGTAAAAAGACAAAAATTAAAAGAAACTTCTTTTTACTTTTTACTTTTTACTTTTTACTTTCTTCCCCTACTTCCTCTGCTGTTAAGCTTGCCTTTAGCAACTTACGCACAAACTTCTCTCCCACGCATCACAAACCAGTTAACACAAACGGGGAACCGCAGTCAGCAGAATAGGGATTTTCAAGTGAAAATCCCTGATAAAGGGCGACCAGGACGCCGAGAAAATGGCGGTACACGTAGAGGAAGTTGTATGTCTGGGGAATTACCACAGTTGGCGTTGCTGCTACCACTTCCAAATAAAAGAAGAATAGCAAACAGTAAATTTAAATTTTTTTTATAAAATTTTGTAGCACTTCTTTGCAAGACTTAACTGAGTTTTTAATTAAAAACAGTAAACATAAATTAAAACTAATAAATTTAATAATCATTCGTTAAGTTTATTGGTCAAAATTGAGAGTAAGCTGAAATCAATGAAGCCTAGTTGAAGATTTAGGTAACTAGGCGCAAATAAACCCAAATGTCGTTTGTCATTTTTTGCATCCGTATAATTAATAACTCATGACAAATGACCAGTGGCTAATTCCCAAAGCAACCTGAACAACAAGACGTAAAATGATAGAAAAAATTTTGCTAGCTGTCTCTGGATTGGGGCATGCAGAAGAAATGCTCAAAACTTTGATAGAAGTGCCATCAATCCAAAGGTCAAAAGTTACAGTTTTGCACGTTGTTCCCGATCAAGTTTCTGCTGAAGCGATGACAGCTAAATGGGAAGAAGGCGGCAAAATTCTGGCTAATGCAATCCAGTATTTGAACTTAGATCCCAGCAAAGTTTCTTCAATTTTGCGGCAAGGTGATCCTAAACGTGTTGTTTGCGAAGTAGCTGACGAAATCGAGGCTGACTTAATTATTATGGGTTCACGCGGACTCAAGCGCTTGCAATCGATTTTAGCAAACTCAGTCAGTCAGTACGTTTTCCAATTATCTTCTCGCCCCATGTTGCTGGTAAAAGATGATATTTATATCAAAAAAGTTAACCGCATTATGGTGGCAATGGATAACTCTGATACCGCAAAACATTGCGTGAATTTGGCTTTATTCTTCCTGCGAGATATTAAGGGAGGGGAATTGATTCTCGCTAATATTAATACAGATTTACGCGGCAAAGAATCTGAAACAACTGAAATTAATCCAGAACAAAATCCTATTTTGGCTACAGCTTATGCAGAAGCTAAAAAATATGGCGTCCAAGCTCGTTGTATCACAAGTAGTGGTAAACCAGGTGAAGAAATTTGTCGCTTGGCAGATAAGTTGGACGTAGACTTATTATTGCTCGGTTCTCCAGATCGGCGTCCCTCAATTGCTAAGAATTTAGTAGATATAGACCGACTTTTGGGATCCTCTTTATCTGACTATGTTCGAGTTAATGCAACCTGTCCTGTATTGTTGGCGCGATAAAGTCAAAGGAGATTGAGCAGTTGATAAACAAAACCCCTACACGACAAGTATAGGGGTTTTTATCTTGCTGACAAAACAGGTCTTAATTATCTTTTTTCCCTTCGCGGCTAGCAGTTTGGATGTAAAGAATGATTAAAAAAACAGAGGGAACCAAAACGAACAAAATGCTCGCCACGAACCCCAGGTCATTAACTTGCATGGAAAGAAAGCCTCTCTATGAGATTCGGTCAACAACTATAGGATACCATTATCGTGGCTTCAACGAGTTATTCTTTACTAGTTCAAAGTCGAAGTTCAATATCTTTTTTACCCTTAACCTTAACTCGTGATTATTTCCTGTTAAGGTTTTGTTACCACGCTCACTGGACCGTTCACTAAGGTTTGACAAGCGAGACGGCAATTTTCTGGCTTTTTCTTCAATAATCGATTTTCTGCATCTGTACGGGGTGAGAGATTTTCCACTCCTTCGACTACTTCAACAACGCAGCAGCCACACTGACCGTAACCTCCACAATTCATCATCTTGCCAAAGAGTTTATATATATCGATGTTGTTTTGCAGAGCCTTCTCCCGTAGGTTCGCACCATTTGCCGCCACGACTTCTTGATTTTCTTTAACGAATGTGACATTACCCATACCTGATACCTCATTCACTGTAAGTCTGAGTATGAAGGCTAAGTTTTGACCTCGCCTCAAAATATATATGACTTAATATATTATCTTATTGCATTTTATTAAGAAGAATCAATTTTAGTAAAGATTGTTTCAACTGCCGCTTACTGAACGACGTAGGGACAGTAAGCCTCTGTTCCACAGCCTGCCCATCTGTCTGTATCCAACGTCGTCTTTTTCCACCTCCAACTGCTTGTTGCTTTCTAACTACCGAAAATATCGTACTTTTAATCAGAACATTTTTTATCCTTAACCTACATATGAGAATTTCGATGGGATAGACACAAGGTAAATATCTGGGTTCAATGCATCTTAAATCTGATAAATGTAAGCAGCTTCTTTACCACAAATATCTATCAAAAAAGAGATTTAATCTCAATTTTTGTGGTGTGAACAAACCTCTTTTAGATTTAAGCCAGATAGTATACCCACCGCTGAAGAAATTAGGTTGCGACAAACTAGGGAAAAAGCATGGCAAACATGATACTTAAGGGATTTGCTTCACTACCAGTAGATACATTTGCTGAGGGTCTTCTCTCTGGAAACTTGATGACAGGCAATACAAATGGAAGGACAATCCCCTTTCCAGAACAACCTGCTCAAGGCTTCAGTGGCATACAGTTTGAGGCTTCCATTACCGCCCGGAACTTCTACCGCCTGAAAACCCTAAATGGTCAACCCCCCATTGTCATTGGTCACAGGGGTGCCAGTGGTGAGCGTCCAGAGCATACCCTAGAATCTTACAAATTAGCTATTGAGCAAGGGGCTGACTTTATTGAGCCAGACCTCGTTTCCACTAAGGATGGAGTGTTGATTGCTCGCCATGAAATAAATATTACAGATACCACCAACGTTGCCGATCACCCAGAGTTTGCTGATCGCTATACTACTAAGATTATTGACGGTGTAACAGAAACAGGGTGGTTTGCTAACGACTTTACCTTGGAAGAAATTAAGACTTTGCGAGCAAAAGAGCGTCTCTCCTTCCGGGATCAGTCCTATAACGGTCAGTTTGAAATTCCCACCCTTCAAGAAATCATTGATTTGGTCAAGCAGGTAGAAACCGAAACGGGCCGTAAAATAGGCATCTACCCCGAAACCAAGCACCCCACTTATCACGATTCTGTCGGCTTGTCTTTGGAAGAACCACTGGTTAAGACTCTGGAAAAAAACGATTTTACTGACCCGAATCGGTTGTTTATCCAGTCTTTTGAAGTGGGGAACCTTAAAGAACTCAACCAGATGATAGATGTGCCGTTGGTGCAATTGTTAGATGCAACTGATGTTGCCCTTGATGGTACGGTGATTGAGAAGCAGCCATACGATTTCGTGGTGAGTGGTGATAGCCGTACCTATGGCGACCTGCGGACTCCTGAGGGTTTGAAGGAAATTGCAACTTACGCCGATGGCATTGGTCCCTGGAAGCGGATGATTGTCTCGGTTAAGGGTATTGATGCCGATGGCGATGGTAAAGCAGATGATATCACTGGAGATGGCACCGTCAACGAAGCTGACAAAATCACATTGCCTCCCACAACGCTAGTGCAGGATGCCCACGCAGCTGGTTTGCTGGTACATCCCTACACCTTCCGTAACGAAAATCGTTATTTAGCAGCAAACTATAACGGAAACCCAGAACTAGAGTACAGGCAATTTATCCGCCTGGGCGTGGATGGCTACTTCACTGACTTCCCTGCCACAGGAGACAAAGTCCGTGATCAGATGACTGGCGGCAACTCGGTGCAAGCTCCCTTTGGACGAGTTTCGCTAACGCCCGATAATTCTGATAGGATTGTAGGTTTTAGTCCCTCCAATCTTAGCCGTTCCACAGGCTTTGAAGGCTTGGCAATGAATCCTGATCAAACCAACCTATATTCCCTGCTAGAAGGATCAGTTCTTGGTGAACCCAACAATGCTCTGGGAATTTATCAGTTTGATGTTGTTAGCACACAGTATCCGGGTCTTGTTGGGTACTACCGTTTAGAAGATACCACCTATGCGATTGGTGACTTTAGTGTGATCACGGCAGTGCTGATGACAACTCTACTTATGGCTTCTCGTTGAATGATCAGCTTAGTCTTGGTAGTCTAACTCTTTTACCTCAGTTTGCCCTCACTCCAAACGTGGGGGCGATTTTTCAAACCTCTTTTTTCTATCACTCTTACGAAGGTGAAACTGAAGCGGATAATAAAGTTACCTGTAATACTTAGTACAATTAAACTAGAAATACTAGATATTAAGATATTTTGATAAAACCTGAAGAGTTAGTTTACTCTATCTACCCTAGACAGGTAATTGTAACATTTAGGAAGTTATGATTCCAGTTTTACAAGTCGGTAAGCGCGCCGTTAGCAAGGACGAACTGATTCCCCTGCTGAAGCAGTACGGAATGTTGCCGCAGTTGATGCGAGAGATTATTATCGACAATGCGATCGCCAACCTTATCCTGACAAAAGAAGAAAATACCCAGGCATATAAGCACTTCTACCAGCAGCATCAGTTGAATTCTGAAGGTGACCTGCAAGCATGGTTGCAAGCCCGTGGTCTAGACCGCGAACAACTAGACTATCTAGCCACACGTAACATAAAACTGGAAAACTTCAAGCGAAGCACTTGGGCAGATAAGTTACAGTCCTACTTTCTTCAACGTAAGGCAAAGTTAGATAGGGTTGTCTATTCCCTCATTCGGGTGAAAGATATTTGTATTGCCCAAGAACTTTACTTCCGAATTCAGGAAGGGGAACAGTCTTTTAGCGAACTTGCTCGCGAGTATTCTCAAGGTTCAGAAGCTCAAACAGGCGGCTTAATAGGTCCGGTCGAGTTAGGTATTCCCCATCCAGCTTTGGCAAATATGCTGGTATCGGTTCAAGCTGGTCAGCTTTTACCACCAACACCCTTGGGAGATTGGATTGTAATTGTTAAGCTGGAAAAGTTTCTACCGGCCCAGTTAGATGAAGAAATGCGGCAGCGACTGCTCAATGAACTATTTGAATACTGGCTACAAACTCAGTTACAAGAAAATTTACAAAACCTACAGGCTAAATTTTCACAACCTCAAGTTGAACTACGGGGCTTTGTCAGCTCTGATGTACCCCAAGAAGTTTTTTTTCCAGACACAAGTCAATGATCTTAAAGTTAATTTAGCTGTAGCAACGGAGAAATTCTTAGTCATCCTACGTTGTTTTTAACAACAGTTTGCACTTTTCCTATTCAAATCAAAATAGCCTTTGCAAATTGGTGTAGTATGGGCAAACTGGATGTGTTGCTCTGGATGAGCGTCATTCTGGCTTGATTCATGTCCCTTCTGCTAGAGATAATGCTGATACACCTCAAGTAAATCTTCAATCCTCACTTTTGTTTGAAAATCCAGATTCTTGCTTAGGAATGACCTGAAAATACAGCAAAAAAGGCAGAATTTACAGACAGATAAGCACTTGCGCTGGATTTTCAAAGCATATGAAAATTGATCACGTACATTTCTATGTAGAAGATGCCAAAGCGTGGCGCGATTGGTTTGTAAGCCATCTGGGTTTTCAAGTCGTCGCTGATTCTGCCATTCCTCCAACCCTCCGTGAAAAGGGGAGCTGTATTCCGTGGGGAGTTAGGGAAGATGATACCTTTCACACCTGCACACAAGTGGTCAAAAGTGGTCCAATCTACTTTTTGCTGTCTTCCCCGCTATTACCCACAAGTCCTGTGGCTGAGTTTTTGCGCCACCATCCGCCTGGTGTGGCAGATATCGCTTTTGCTGTTGAAAATGTAGAAGAGGTGATTTTGCTTGCTCAAGCCCACGGGGCAAAAGTCCTCCAACCTATCCAGCAACACCAATATGGTCAGGAATACATTAAATGGGGCAAAATTGCCGCTTGGGGTTCTCTGTCTCATACTCTCATCGAAAGGGGAGTAGGTGAAGACAAGAAATCTCCCTTGTTCTCCCTCCACTCGGACACTCCCCTACTCCCCCCCTCTTCCTTCACCGCCATAGACCACATCGTGCTGAACGTAGATGCAGGCGATTTAGAACGTGCAGTGACTTGGTACGAGAAGATCCTTGATTTTCAGCAACAGCAGACGTTTAATATTCAAACTGCTCGCTCTGCTCTATATAGCCAGGTGATAGTTTCGCGCAATGGAGGCGTACAATTGCCGATTAATGAGCCAGCTTCAGCCAATTCTCAAATTCAAGAATTTTTGAACGTGAACCGAGGAGCAGGAATTCAACATATCGCCCTACGGACACGCAATATTGTTCATGCAATCGCCCAATTCCGCGCTAATGGTCTATGTTTACTCCCAGTTTCCAAAGGCTACTACTCACAGATTCGACAGCGAAAAGGGCTTCCCCTATCTCCAGAGGAACTGAATGCTATTGCTCAACAGGAGATTTTGGTAGATTGGCAAGAAGATACTTTTTTTGGGTCAAAGAATATAACGCCCTTACTACTGCAAATTTTTACCCAGCCCATTTTTGGACAGCCGACTTTTTTCTTTGAGTTTATTGAGCGTCGTGACCAAGCTCAAGGTTTTGGTGAAGGGAATTTTCGCGCTTTATTTGCAGCAATTGAAAATGAACAAATCAAACGTGGTAGCCTACAAGATTTTGGACGATAGATTAGAAATCCAAAATGGACTTATCAAATTTTCAAAAGTCTAAAACAGCATCTTTGGGCTAATCTGTTAATAAAATTTACATTTGTCTAAAAATGTTAAGACTTATTACAGATTTTGACGGTCCCATTATTGATGTTTCTGAACGGTACTACCGTGTCTATCAATTCTGTTTGGAGAAGACTCGGCACTTAGACCAACAAGTACGACAACTTCCCAAAGCAGAGTTTTGGCAGTTGAAGCGATCGCGTATTCCCGAAAAACAAATTGGTATCATTTCTGGTCTTGATGAAGTGCAGGCGCAGGAATTTGCTCAAATGCGGCGAAAAACTGTGCATACGGAACCATACTTCCAATATGACAGCCTAGCGCCTGGTGCTGTAGAGGCACTTCTAAAGATCCAAGAGACGGGAGTTGATTTAGTCGTTATGACTATGCGTCGAGTTTGGGAATTAGACTATGCCTTCAAAAAATATGATTTAGGCAGATTTTTCCCAGAAAATCGTTGTTATTGCCTAAGCAACGACTACGTGAAAACCCGTGACATTGATGATAAACCCTTATTGATGGCACGGGCAATAGAAGAACTTCCCCCTGCGACTGATATCTGGATGGTGGGAGATACGGAAGCCGACATGATTTCTGCCACAAAACACGGTATCAAGGTGATAGCTGTAGAGTGTGGTATCCGCGATCGCGCTCAATTAGAACCCTACCAGCCAGACTTAATTGTAAAGGATTTGAGTTGTGCTGTGGATTTAGTCCTAGAGAGATCGCTACAACAAACACCTTGGATGGGAAATGGGGAATTGAATTAACCAATTCCCCATTTTCCATTCCCAAAAATCCATTTATCTTAAAAAGCTACTGATAAGCCATAACAATACGAAAGTTACCACCGTAGAAAACTGATTCTGAGTTAAATTGAGAAATTGTATTTGGGGTAGGAGCCAGTTGACAACAAATCCTCCGGCAATTAAGCCCGTAATTAGACCGATAAGCGTTAATAAAACTGCTCTACCAAACTTTCCTTCCTTGCGATTGAGAAAGTAAATACTTAAACCCACCCCAAGCACTAATACCAACTGCAAAATCTGGTCGCCCCCAGCTTGGTAAAACACGCTAATGGCACTCAACCCAATATACCAAGCTCCAGGTAACAATACATCTGCTGGAGTTGGCTTATCCAGGATTCGTTGTAGCCACGCAGGCGACTGGTCGCGAGGGGTTAGCTTTTCTTTTGGAGGCGATTGCACGAGCCGCTCGGGAAAGCGGATGCGTTCGGGCACTTTTATTTTGCCTTCTTGGCGCATCCTTAAGCGCTCCATTAAAATCGCGTCATAAGCTGCTTCAATGACTTCTAGACGTTTGCCATCGCCACTGTATTGCTCCAATAGGCGATTGCGAACGTCTTGAATTTCATCGAAGGTAGCATCCTCTGATACCCCAAGTTTTTCGTAGGGATTTTGCTCGCTCATGGGAGTTTATCACTTCAGCCTCAATCGGCGGCAATATCTTACTAAAGAAAAAACCACTTATACTCTTAAATTTTGGTCGAAACCAATGTTTTGGTCAATTCGTATGCCTTACCCGGATAGTAGTATAGGTAAGTTGCATCGTTTTGGTGATTTTAACTATAGTCACTTTAACATATAGCCATAACTCCGTGTATCCCCTCATGTCGTTCACTTACTAGGGCTTTACTCTAGAATTTAAGCTAAAAATACCTAAAAGGCATTTTTATGAAAAAAATCTCTTTGTTAGATTTGACATTTTATTGTACCTTGACTCATTTATGAATAATTAGTCTCAGGTGTTTTGTACCATAAAGCCGCATATCGATTTAAAATTGAAGCGTTTTAAATGATCACGCAACTGGGATAATACAGTGTCCTAGTTTACCTAGTTGCCGTGGCTAAGGTCAGAGCATCTGCCTTGTGGACACAAGGTTGAGAATAATAAAGCGAAATACTCAAGCAAGGGGTGGCATTACCAAAATATTTACGCTCTAATAGTTGAGAATCCTGATTACACTAGTATTTGAATAATCAGGGATTTCTTGCCTTAGCCTTGTAGATACTTATGGACCCCAAAGCGGGAACCGTGCTTCTTACGGAATCCGCATGTTAATCCTATAAATTTTTGTGCAAAGTGATGGTCATGGCTCCTGCCAAGATTCTTGTAGTTGATGACGACCCTGCGGTTCGGAATTTAATCCAACGCTTTTTAATCAAGCAAAACTATCAGGTAGAGGCTGCCGAAGATGGTAAGACTGCCCTAGCGATGTTTGAGCAATTTAACCCAGACTTGGTGATTTTAGATGTAAATTTACCAGACGTTATTGGGTTTAACCTCTGCCAAGAGATGCAAAGCCGTAATGGAGTTTTTGTACTAATGCTAACTAGCCGAGCAGACGAAGCTGACAAGATTCGCGGCTTTTCTAAAGGTGCTGATGACTATCTGACTAAGCCATTTGGCTTAGGAGAACTAGAAGTCAGAGTGGCAGCGATTTTAAGGCGTCAGCGTGTTGTCACTACGGCAGAACAGAAGAGGTTGGTATTTGAAAAGCTCATGATTGACCCCGTACGGCGGGAGGTAACACTTAACAGCCTACCTGTACCCTTAACTGCTTTGGAATTTGACTTGTTGCATTTTTTAGCCAGCCATCCAGGTCGAGTTTGGCGACGAGCTGAACTTATTCAGGAGGTGTGGGACTACGAGTATGTCGGCGACCAAAGGGTTGTAGATGTACATATCGGTCAAATTCGCAAGAAGATTGAGGCTGATGCCACCCAACCAGCATTAATTCAAACGGTGCGTGGCGTTGGGTATAAATTTGAATGCCCTTCTCAAGTCCCACAGTCTGAAAAATCTCACTAGGAAAAATCAATTGTTAGTTATTGCAAAATATGTGAATTATGACGACTGTACTGGGAACCAGGTTAAAAAATTAGCCTTAATATAAGCCCTTAATCGCAGTTACTGTAATTACCGCACAAGCAGAAACTAGGCGTTGCTTTTTTGGCTTTAATCGCTGGGGTATGAACGAATCAAGTCTAAAGAACGAAGGATAAAGGACAAAGGATGAAATACTCAATACTTCAGTTGATCCTTCATACTTCACACCTCATCCTTCAGTAAAAGCCCTGTCTATTGAAAGCAGGGCTATTTGAACGCGGGCAAACAAGTATAGACCATTTCTATAATTTTGGCTTGATAACTTCCAAAAAATTCGTGATGCTGCAAGCGATAACCTCAAGTGGCGAAAGTCCCCACTCGAGGTTTTTTGTTACGGATACCCTGCATTAACTCCAGAAACAAACAGATAGCCTAGCCATTTTCCATGCTCGTAACCCAAATGGCGCTCTTCAAATTTGTGCCTCAACTTCCTCACCTAAACGTCGTTAAGGTGGCATTGACGGTTAGTAAGGACAAGCACAGGGAGTAGGGGAAGAATGTCACAACAATAGCAATAACATCTGTAGTGACTTGAAAAAACTCTTTGACCCTTCCAAAAGCATCCGCCAGCCTTTTTGATTGCAATGTTTGCCACAACCGAACCCATCGGTGGCTGTGTGTCACTAAAATTTGGGCATGAGGCATGGTAAGCCCTACATATACTCAGGCACAAGCAAGAATGTCTGATCAATTTGCTCGTATTTCTGGTAAATCGGACAACGTATTTCTATTTAGCAGTGATGAAACAAAGTTTCTAGATAAACTCGGGCAGCACGGCGATCGCTATCCCCATTTTGAAGTAAAAACAACGACAATGCTGCTGTCAGTACACGGTTTTGATCCCAATCTGGATGTGTTTCTAAGTAATTTTTCAACGATTCATGAAGTGTTTCGGGTATTTCTGTAAAAATGCTAACTGTTGCGTTCATCAGATTCGTCTCCTTTAAAGTTCACCAATCGGGAAATCTTGCTTTTACTAAGCCATAGTGGGAACACATAGCCCTTAGCCTGTCCGACAATCTGCGGCAACAGCTTAGGTAAATTTACACTTTAGTTCAATGGACTAAAAAAGCAAGCCGCATCATTTTGCAGCAAAAGGGGGTGGGGTTGTCAATGCTGCGAAATGTGAAGTAAATATTTATGAAAAATAAATATTTACGAAAACATAGGGGTTTTCAGTTCTTTTTTGTAATGTTTGTTAATAAAAACTCAGTCTCTTAACACCCCCGCCCACAAGACAAAGAAATCCCCAATAATACGGCAAGAGCTTGTAACATCGTGAAGCAGCTGTGGAAAATAGCAAAGCGCCTGTGGAAACTTTGTGGAATCAGTGAGGAAAACTCCAGCCAATAATAAGAATTACAAAAAAATTAATTTTAGGTCTATTTAAAAGGGGACAGGGGGAAATTTTCTGTCTTTGCATCGCCGCGTCTCCCCTTACCCGCGTCTTCTTCACTCCCCGCTTCATTTTTCCTGGACAAAATTGGACAACCTTGGCAAAAAGGCGGGTTTTTATGTCAACAATCAAGATTAATTGAGAATTAACCGCCTTTTTCGCCCCCGATACATTTGGGCAAAGAAATGAGCCAGCCTTAATAACCCCACGAGTATCCATCCGTCTTGTCCCACGAATCAACCAGAAAGGCTGGCTCGTTCCCCAGTCGCAAACCCCGCCTCCACAGATAAGAGTGGAGGTTCCACGAGTACTCGTGGGGTCGAGGGTCTTTTTAGGGAGAGGGAAACCCCTATGGCTGACGCCACGCCTTACGGCGTAAGTCCTGCGGACAGGCTGCGCCAACACGTAGTGTGCGTGCGCTTACGGGTATCTCCTCCCCAGAGGCTGCGCCTATGCCTGCGGTACGCTTTGCGCTTACGCCAGTTGCCGTGAGAGCGGGCTAACCCTTCCGTTCGCGCAGCGTGCCCTTCGGGCTTAGTTTGCTTGGAGGGTTAGCCCGACCTAAGAAACTGCGGTACTGGTCTCACCTCCTGCATAGCGCTGGCTCCTTTTGACTTCAAAAGCAGCGGCACTAGCTTGTCTGAACACACTATCTTTAGAAGTGGAACGGTAAAGATGACAGTCATAAAAAATGAGTCTTAAGAGGAGTGTACTAATCGCAATAGTTATTCATATAATGAAGAGCAATGTCCCTGCGTTCGTGGTACTTCCCAGAATTTTTACTATCTAAAGTTATTAGAAAAATTCCTGTTGTTATCTTATTCAACCAACCTGCTTTGATTTAACAGTTGGAGTGACATTCTTGAATAAGTATAAATTAAGCTTTTTCCCAAAGTTAAATCCCCAAGTTTGGATCTTAGCAATTGGTAGATTTCTCTCAGAACTTGGTACTGGATTTACACTGTTTTACGCTCCTATCTTTTTCGTTAACAAAATAGGTTTATCTGCAACATCTGTCGGCTTGGCTTTAGGTAGCGCCTCAGTTTCTGGCATTTTAGGGCGAATTTTGAGTGGTGTTTTGTCTGATGCCCCCCAAATTGGACGCCGCCGCACTTTGTTGCTTTCGGCGGCAATTTCGGCAATTGGTTCTCTAGTTTTGGCTGCAACTAGCGATTTTGTCAATTTAGTTATTGGTAATGTGATTTGTGGCTTGGGCTTAGGTTTATACTGGCCTGCAAATGAATCTGTTGTTGCCGATGTCACACCAACTGAAAATCGTCGTGAAGCTTACGCCCTCACCCGACTTTTTGATAATCTTGGCTTGGGGATGGGAATTGTGCTAGGAGGGGTTTTGATAGCGACAACAGGGAGTTATCGCTCACTGTTTATCATTGATGCAGTTTCTTTCATAGTATTTTTTGCAGTTGTTTATGTAGCCATCCAAGAAACCTGTCAACCAAAAAAGATAAGACAAGAAGTCACGTCACAAACAGCTTCTTGGATAACAGCATTACGCAATGCCCCGTTCAGGGTTTATGTTGTCATCAATATTATCTTCACTACTTACGTTTCCCAACTACACAGTACCCTCCCCATTTACTTCAAAAACTTTGTGCAAGTTGGGGAATCAGCAAAAGGATTTACTGAAACTACTATCAGTGCCCTTTTCGCTTGGCATTTGGTCATCACGAGTTTGGGACAACTGCCCATTGCCCGTGTTTTAAGACGCTTTACTCATTCTCAAGTCTTCACTGTTTCCGCAGTGTTATGGGGTGTGGGTTTTAGCCTCATCTGGATGACAGGCGTTGCTTCATCTCATCAGTTGGTGTGGGCATCTTTGGCATTGGGAGTATTTGCCCTAGCTATTGCCTCTTACACCCCCTCTGCCTCGTCCCTAGTCACTGATCTAGCCCCCGAATCCCAACGCGGTGTTTATTTCTCTATTAGCTCCCTGTGCTGGGCTGCTGGGTATTTTATAGGTCCTCCCTTGGGTGGTTGGGTATTAGACCAAGCCCGAATCGTAGTTGATAGCTTTTGGATATGCTTAGGGCTAAGTACTGTCATCTTTATCGCCAGTTTACAGTACCTTCATCGGTTGCTGAAAATTAAACACTGATTACCGGCAGGAACTGTTCCTCTGCACCTTCTGCGCCTGGTGCAGTTCATGTTATTTCCGCCGCTCTTGCAACTTGCGATAAACAGCCTTCACATCAACTTTATGATGAGCTAATGCCACTAAAGTATGGTAAAGCAAATCAGCAACTTCTGAAGTAATGGCATCCGCATCATCATCCTTAAAAGCCATCACGACCTCTGCGGTTTCCTCACCTAACTTTTTCAAAATCTTGTTATCACCGCCTGCAAAAAGCTTGCAAGTATAAGAACTTTCAGTCGGGTTATCACGGCGATCGCATATGACGGCAAACAGTTGTGACAATGTATCCCCTAGTGGCGGGACTATTTGTCCATCTACTTTATGAAAACAGCTGCGCTGACCAGTATGACAGGCAATATCTCCTACTTGCTCTACCCCAACCAGTAGCGCATCACTATCACAGTCATAACGCATACTTTTCAGTTTCTGAAGATGCCCAGAAGTCGCCCCTTTGTGCCACAACTCCTGACGAGAACGACTCCAAAACCAACTTTCTCCAGTCTCCAAACTTTTTTGGAGCGACTCCCGATTCATCCACGCCATCATTAAAACCGTGCCATCTAAATAATCTTGAACAATAGCTGGCACAAGTCCTTTTTCATCATAGCGAATTTTTTCAACAGGGATGGCGTGGTGCAGTGAATGTAAATCGCAAGAAAACATACCAGATGCTTCGTTCTATTAGAAATAGTTCATTGGTTCACCATACCATTCTAAAGAGAGCATCTGGTACGTTTTTTCTAACTCACTTACTTAACCCAAGCTTTAAATAACACTCTTATGCATGGCCGATTGCATCTTAACAGCACTCAACGCGACTTGGTGAGCCTTTGGTGCTTCACCGTACCAGTGCATCGCCGAGTTAAAAGCGGCTCGATACCAATCCTGGTATGCCTCTGATAAACGACTGCGAATTTCTAGAGGCAAGTCTTGATTTGACTTGTATAACATATTGTTATTATCCTGGTTCAGCTAATTTACTACGATATAAGTTCTAGGCAGTGTTTACCCCTATCCTAAGATAGAGCTTTTTATTCTCACCGTAGGAGATAACTTTGGTAAATACAACGATTAAAACTACAAAATCACAAGAAATCTTTGCTGCTGCCCAAAACCTCATGCCAGGAGGGGTCAGTTCCCCCGTCCGAGCCTTCAAATCCGTGGGTGGACAACCTATCGTTTTTGACCGAGTCAAAGGCGCGTATATTTGGGATGTAGATGGCAACCAGTATATTGACTATGTGGGAACTTGGGGACCAGCCATTTGTGGTCATACTCATCCTGAAGTTATCACGGCACTACATGAAGCCTTGGAAAAAGGGACTAGCTTCGGTGCGCCCAGCGTGCTAGAAAATATACTGGCAGAAATGGTCATCGCTGCCGTCCCCAGCATCGAAATGGTAAGATTTGTTAACTCCGGTACTGAAGCTTGTATGGCAGTGCTGCGTTTGATGCGAGCTTTCACCGGACGCGATAAGATTATCAAGTTTGAGGGCTGTTACCACGGTCACGCCGATATGTTCTTAGTCAAGGCTGGCTCTGGTGTAGCCACGCTGGGTTTACCTGACTCTCCTGGCGTTCCCAAATCAGCTACCAGTCATACCCTGACTGCTCCTTTCAATGACCTAGAAGCTGTCAAGGAACTGTTTGAGGAAAACTCCGACCAAATTGCGGGTGTTATTCTAGAGCCAGTTGTTGGCAATGCTGGGTTTATTCCTCCCGATGCAGGTTTCCTAGAAGGTCTACGAGAGCTGACCCAGGAGCATGGGGCGTTATTAGTGTTTGACGAGGTAATGACGGGCTTCCGCATTGCCTATGGCGGCGCACAGGAGAAGTTTGGCGTCACCCCCGACCTAACAACTTTAGGCAAGATTATCGGCGGTGGTCTACCAGTAGGAGCCTATGGTGGTCGTCGCGATATCATGTCAATGGTTGCTCCCGCAGGTCCGGTGTATCAAGCTGGGACTCTTTCTGGTAATCCTTTAGCAATGACTGCCGGAATTAAAACGTTGGAATTGCTGCAAAAACAAGGAACATACGAGTACTTAGACAGCATTACCAAGAAGCTAGCAGAGGGTTTGCTACAAATTGCTCACCAAACAGGTCACGCGGCTTGCGGCGGTCAAATCAGTGGGATGTTTGGTCTATTCTTCACGAATGGACCAGTCCATAACTACGAGGATGCCAAAAAGTCGGATACCGCTAAGTTCGGGCGGTTCCATCGCGGTATGTTGGAGCGAGGCATTTACCTAGCACCATCTCAATTTGAGGCAGGGTTTACTTCCATTGCCCACACAGAAGAAGATATTGAGCGGACGCTAACAGCCGCACGGGATGTGATGTCTACTCTGTAATATCTAGGGACTGAGTGCTGGGAATTGGCGATTGGGGACTAGGAAATAAAATTCCCCAGTCGCCAACCCCTTTTTAATTTTTAACAGCCACAACCGTTGTGACCGCAGCCTTTCATGGTTTGATGCCCTTCAGCACAAGCTTCTGAGCAGTAGTATTTATCGTCTTTTTGAATAGCGTCCTCTAAGGAAACAATACATAAGCAAGGTTCACACGCACATTTCATCTGGGTTACGCTGGTCATAACTTTACTCCTTACTCTCCTTGAGATTAATCTACAACACTTGAACAATTGTTCATATATGAGTTAATAAAACTTTAGATTTCTCTGCTCTGGCAATAGAAGTGAAACAATTAGAGAGCAGCAACATACTAAATTTACGTAGATTTACGCTTGCTTTACGTAAAATAAACATAACTTTACCAACTCTTCAATGGCATTCTAGAAAAAATTACCTGGCAAGAGTTGACTTTGAACTCAATAATGAGATCAGAGTTTAATACTCCCCGTTATTTTTCGTGCAGCGAGTTGACAGTACATGAGCTACTGCATAAATCCTACGTGTCCCAATCCGGAAAATTTAGCGTATAGCGAGATGTGTCAGTCTTGTGGCTCGCGACTGCTGTTGCGCGATCGCTATCAAGTTATCAAAGCTTTAGGTCAGGGTGGGTTTGGAGCAACGTTTTTAGCTCAAGATCAAGCCTTACCTGGAGAACCGAGTTGTGTCATCAAGCAACTACGCCCCTCAGGAACAGCACCACATGTTTTGCAAATGGCACGGGAACTCTTTGACAGAGAAGCCGTTACCTTAGGTAAAATTGGCAATCATCCTCAAGTACCAAGGCTGCTGGACTATTTTGAAGACTGCGAACAATTTTATTTAGTTCAGGAATACATTCATGGTGACACCTTACAACAGGAGGTCAAACGTAACGGAGTTTTCAGCGAAGCAAGAGTCAAGAAATTTTTGAGCGAACTTCTGCCATTGCTGCAACACATCCACGAGCGAAAAGTGATTCACCGTGATATCAAGCCTGCCAATATCATTCGCCGCGCTCAAGATGGCATATTGGTTCTGATTGACTTTGGTGCTGTCAAAAACCAAGTTAGCCAATTAGCACAATCTGATCAATCGGCATTAACTGCATATGCTATTGGCACTCCTGGTTTTGCTCCTCCAGAACAAATGGCAATGCGTCCTGTCTTCGCCAGCGATCTCTACGCTGTAGGCGTGACATGCATTTATCTACTCAGTGGCAAATCTCCTAAAGATTTAGACTACAATCCGACAACGGGCGAAATGTTGTGGGAGCGACTGGTGGAAATTAGCGACCACTTAAGCAAAGTACTGCGAAAAATGCTGGAAGTATCAGTCCGTAATCGTTACCAAGCAGCCGAGGAAGTACTCAGAGCGTTGGAGCTAGAGCCATATCTGGATACTTTGGCGCAGAGCGTTTTGATACAATCCTCTACAGGAAGCGAATCTGGTATTTTGTGCAGTAACTCTTCTGCTAATCCTTCTGGACAAGGGGTGGCGCAGGTTGCAGCTGCTATTCGGGCAAGACGAGCCAAGACAAAAAATGCCACTGGTACATATGGGACGGGAACACCACCAAGAGTTCTAACAGCAAAACCAACGACTTTGGAGAGCAATAATAGTGGCTCTAGTAGTGGTCAAAAGTCAAACACTCCGCGTCAGTTGGATACTCAAGGTCTGCTGACAGCCTACTTGAAAGGGAGACGGGATTTTGCCCTATACAATTTGAGTATGCTCAACCTGCAAGGAGTTGACTTATCAGGGACAAATTTTCATTCCTCACAGTTGCAGAAAACTAATCTCCAAGGAGCTAATCTTCATAACAGTGATTTTGGACAAGCCAGTCTAAACCGAGCTAATCTCAAAGACGCTAATTTAAGCAAGGCTTATCTGAGTAATTCTGATTTAGAAGGGGCAGACCTGCGTGGGGCAGACCTCAGCTATGCTTATCTCAATCATGCTAATCTCCGAGGAGCCAATCTTTGTGGAGCTAATCTAACTGGTGCCAAAATTTCTGAAGAGCAGTTAGTCTTAGCAAAGACGAACTGGATGACCGTGCGCCCCAATGGGAAACGAGGTTTGTTGTGATTCTAGATTTTGGCATACTTTATCTAGAGACGTAGTATACTACGTCTCTACACACACCAAATTGCCACAAATAACCCTAAAGAATTAAGGAACCGCAGATGCACGCAGATGGACGAGCCAGTGCCTTGCGGGGGTGTCCCCCGTTGTGGCGACTGGCGTGCAGATGAGAACCGCTATAAGTTTTGTCTGGTACGTTACCAAAGTTTAACGTACCAAAACTACAGTTTTACTCTTCTTCTAACTGAAATTCTTCTTCCTCTTCGTCCTCTTCGGTCTTCTTCACAGAGTTAGCAGAAACAACAGCGCCCATTTCTAGTTTTTCACGCACCTGCTGCTTAATTTTTTCCGTAAATTCAGGCTTGTCTTCTAGGTACTTAATCGCGTTGTCTCGACCTTGGGAGATATTCTCGCCATTATAGCTGTACCAAGCACCCTTGCGGACAAGGATACCAGTTTCTTCTGCCAAATCTACAAGACAACCCAACGTAGAAATACCTTTGCCAAAGATAATGTCAAATTCCGCAATTCTAAAAGGTGGTGCAACTTTATTTTTAGCAACTTTGACTTTGACGCGATTACCAAATTCCTCTGTACCTTTTTTCAAGGTTTGAATCCGGCGAATGTCTAAGCGTATCGAAGCATAATATTTCAGAGCGTTACCGCCAGTCGTCGTTTCTGGATTACCGTAGCTGACACCAATTTTTTGGCGCAGTTGGTTAAGAAAAATCACTGTGCAACCAGATTTACCAATATTTCCAGTAATTTTACGTAGAGCTTGGCTCATCAATCTTGCTTGAAGACCAACATGGGCATCACCCATATCGCCTTCAATTTCAGCACGGGGTACGAGTGCTGCCACAGAGTCAATAACGACAATGTCAACCGCAGCAGAACGGACAAGCTGATCGACAATTTCTAAAGCAGTTTCGCCAGTGTCAGGTTGGGAAATGAACAAATTTAAGGTGTCAACACCCAACGCCGCAGCGTAGGTGGGGTCGAGAGCGTGTTCAGCATCAACATAGGCAGCAATACCGCCGTTTTTTTGCACTTCGGCGACCGCGTGTAACGCTAGTGTCGTCTTACCAGAACTTTCCGGACCATAAATCTCAATCACCCGTCCCTTGGGTAAACCGCCACCTAACGCTAGATCCAGGGTCAGCGCCCCACTGGAAATCGTCTCTACCTGCATCCGGGTCGCGTCGCCCAAACGCATAATTGTTCCTTTGCCAAAGGTGCGCTCAATTTGGTTGAGTACCATGTTGAGCGCTTTTTGCTTGCCAGCAACATCAGTGGTGTTAATAGCCATTCCGTGCCTCTATATATGGATCTAGGGAGTGTAGGTTTAGGAGTAAGAGTAGAACAAATATACTAATTTATTTAAACACAATTTGCTAGTAAAGAACTTCTCAACAAGGAAGTGTGACAATATCCTAACTCAATCATTGCCTGGTGATAGGTAAGCATAAACAACTATGTAACAAATTCTGTGGTGTCGGTAAAAATCATATCTTGATAAAGACAAGTATCTTGCCTGCCAAAATGATTTAGCAAGCATCTTTTTTGCCCCACAATAGATATTATGACTTCCGACCTTCCTGACTCTCTCATTCTCGAGACAGCGCTTTCAGTTGCTGGATTGACAGACTACATCTGCTTTCTACTAGAACAAGATGAGGAATTGCGACGGGTTTGGGTAACTGGAGAAGTTTCCAGCGCTAACCATCATCGCAGTGGGTTATTTTTCACGCTACAAGACCCCGATGGTGGTGCTGCAATTAAGTGTATAGTGTGGAATAGCCAATTAGCAAAACTTGCACAGATACCTGTTCCTGGTGAGCAGTTAATTGTCTTAGGCAGTATAAGAATTTACCGAGATCGCGGAGAATATCAGCTTTCCGTTTGGCAAGCTTTGCCGGCTGGTGTTGGTTTGCAAGCGCTACGCTACCAACAACTACGAAAACGGTTGGAGGCGGAAGGGTTATTCGACTCGCAAAGAAAGCGATCGCTCCCCCGTCATCCTCAAACTATCGCCGTTGTCACCTCACCCACTGCTGCAGCTTGGGGAGATATTCAAAAGACTCTCAAGCAAAGGTATCCAGGTTTACACGTTCTTTTTTCTCCTGCGACAGTACAGGGTGAGCAAGCGCCAGAGTCGATATTTCATGCTATTCAACGAGTAGAACAAGATGGACGCGCCGAAGTGCTCATTTTATCACGAGGTGGTGGTGCGGTTGAGGAATTGGCTTGCTTTAATGATGAACGGGTGGTGCGAGCAGTTGCTTGTTGTTCCATTCCAGTGATTACCGGCATTGGTCATCAAAGGGATGAGTCTTTGGTAGATTTAGTTGCAGATGCTTCCGTACATACACCTACGGCTGCTGCTGAACTAGTTGTTCCAGCGGTGGCGGAATTATATACTCAGCATCAACAGCGAGTTGTTGCTTTACACCAGAGCGTACATGATTCGTTGGAAACGTCACACAACCAACTGGAACAAATGCGAAACCGCTTGCGGCGCATACGGTTAGATAGACAAGTGCAGCAGGAAATGCAGGAACTCAGTTGGAAGCGTCAGCAATTGGTGCGTGCGACAACGACGAAATTGCAGCACGCAACGCAGCACGTAGAGATGTTACGCCAAAAGTTGGCAACTCTTGACCCTAAAGCTGTTTTGCAACGTGGTTATGCGGTGGTGCGTCAGCAAAATGGTGCAATTGCTCGTTCTGCTGCTGAGTTGACTGTGGGAGAGGAGTTGTTGGTTCAGTTGGGTCAGGGTGAGGTTAAAGTGAAGGTTACGGAAGTTGGAGAGTAAACCGTAGAGATGCAGAGAATGCAGAGAGTTTTTATGAATCAAGGTTGGAATTATGAGGCTAAGGTTGCTGAAATAGAAAGAATTATTGCTCGCATTGAGGCGGGTGATTTGGAATTACAAGAGGTGTTTGACCAATTTGCAGCGGCTGTTGAGTCTTTGCGTCAATGTGAAGCTTTTTTGCAGGAACGACAGGAGAAGGTGGACTTGTTGATTGAAACTTTGAAAGAAGAATAAATGTTACTTGTTAGTTGTTAAAAAGCACCATTAACTACTACCAACTACCCACTCACTACTACCCATTAAGGTTTTCTCTACTGCAACTGTTTCATTTAGTGGCAATATCACGGTAAAAGTTGTCCCCTTACCCACTTGACTGTCTAAGGTAATTTGTCCTCCGTGCAATTCAACTGCATTTTTAACAATAGTTAACCCTAGTCCAGTTCCCGGAAGATTGCCTGTATTACTACTTCTAAAAAAGGAGCTAAATAGCTTAGGTTGGTCTTCTTCTGGAATGCCAATACCTTCATCTTGGATACGGAAAATGACACTTTTATGGTCACAAATCAGTTCAAATTGAATAGTACCTCCTTGCGGTGAATATTTAATGGCATTTGAAAGCAAATTGGTGAGTATATGCCGCAGCAGTTTTTCATCCATGAGAGGTAGTTCTTCTCTTTTGCAGCCGTAAACGCACTGGTCAATAAAGTTAAGACGATATTTTTCGCCAGCGCTCAGTTGTAGCTGTTCGACTAAATCTAAGCAAAAGCTTATTAAGTCTATGGGGACTGGTTCAAATTTAAGTTTTCCTGCTTCTGTTTTCCCAATAGTTAAAACATCTTCTAATACTTGAGTCAGATGTTTGACACTTGACTTAATTTTCTTGAAATGCCGCTCTTTTTTCTCATAAGATATTTGGTCATTGTAGGTTTGGAGAAAGTCACAAGACAACAAAATGGTTGTCAACGGTGTACGGAATTCATGGGATGCAATGGCAATGAACTGTGATTTGAGATGACTAATTTCTCTTTCTTGTTCCAGTGCTAAACGAGTTTCTTCTGCCTGTTTGCCCTCGGTAATATCTTGGGCAATTCCTACTCGACGATAGACTTTTCCAAGATTGTTATACACTGGGAAACTGCGATCCCAAATCCAGCGTACAGAACCATCTGGCCGCACAATTCTATATTCATTGTGGTAAGCGTTATCAGTATTTTTCTTAATGTTAGTAAATAGGTATTCTCTGTCCTCTGGATGAACAGCTTCTAACCAAGAATTGGGGTTAGCATACAAACTTTCGCAGCTGCGTTGCCACACTTGCTCGTATGCAGGACTAATGTAGATAATTTTGCTACTTTTGAAGTCTTGAAGCCAAAAAACTTCTTGAATGTTTTCTGCTAATTGGCGAAACTTCTCCTCGCTTTGTCGTAGCATTTCCTGCGCCATAAGCTTGGAGGTGAGTTCTAACTGCAACTGGTCGTTACTTGCCTTGAGGTCTTTTTCCTGCTGGGTTAAAGTAGAAACAAGCTGGCTGATGTTTCGAGAGAGATTGGCAATTTCATCTTGACCTTGCAGGACGGGAATTTTCACTTGTTTATTGCCTTGACGAATGCTGGTGGCGGCTTTGGCGATCGCTAACATGGGGTTGGTAATTGCTGCTGTGACAAGCCAACCCAAAACCGCAAACAAAGTCCCTAGTATCATATTCCCAATAAATATCTGCTGCTGTAGATGCCGTACTGGAGTAAATGCGACATCAGTGTTTTGCCTTACTAGCACCAACCACCCCAATCCTGGGTAATTTCGATAACCAACACTTTGAGTGTAGCCAGTCAGATAACTGTGACCATCCGACCATTTCTCAATCAGGTAACCATTCATTCCGCGTTGCGCTGCTTCAACACTTTTTAGGGATAGAGAATTGACTGTGCTGAACTCTGGGGGGGCTAGCAAAACATTACCATTCTGACTGAGAACAAACATTTCTTTGTTGCGTTCTTCTACTGGAGGCAATAGGGATTTTTTCACCTCCTTAGACCATCCCCAGCTTAAATGGGCACCCAAAACACCCTGTAGATGACCTTGAAGATCCATCACAGGAACCGCAATATCCACAAAACGCAATGGTTCATACGTCGGATTGGGTAGCAATTTCGCCAGTTTTACAGCATCATGTACGTCACCGATGTAGCTGGCTGTGCGCCCATAAATAAACCAAGGTCTTTGAGAAACATCCTTGCCTTCCAACAATGTTCCTGTACTGGCTTGAACAATCCCCTTCTCATCCGTCAAACCTATCCAAGCGTAATCAGTATAAGTGCTTTGCAGTTTTTCTAAGAGTGTACGCTGCTGTGATACAGAAGAGTCTGGATTACGGATGGCATCCAGTGTGCTGATAATTTGAATGTCGCGATAGCGCTCAAACATCCCCCGGTCTAGCTTATCAGCCATCTGGTAAGCTATTTCTGCTAGCGACTGACCAACATCGACTTTGACCAGTTCGCTGGAGGTGTGTCCAACAATCAGACTTGCTAAGATTGACAGCACAAACGCAATACTGCCAATTGCTAGCCCTAACCGGGTTCTGAGGCTGTGGAGAGGATTGAGATTGGCAGCTAAGTCATGTAAAAATTCAAAGATGGTCGCCACTCCAAAATCCTCCGGTGTTGCAGAAATTGAGTTAGAACCTCAAGGGTTGATGTTTTTTTGAATTTCTCTGAGAATATTAAATTCAGCGGCTGTAAATCGTTTAGATTTGTCCAATCTCGGTTTTAGCACAACTGTTCAATTTGCCAATACCTATATGGAAACAGATAAGATTGGTGCCAAATCAGCATAAACTTTTTGGTGGAAAAGCTAACAAAAGAGGTTCCTGTGGCTAAATTCTTGTTCGTAACCGATTTAGACAATACCCTCGTTGGCAATGACAATGCACTCTTGGAACTGAACGACCGCTTACAGCAGACACGCCAAGAACATGGCACCAAGATTGTTTATGCGACAGGGCGATCGCCTATTCTCTACCAAGAACTCAAAAATGAAAAAAATCTTTTAGAACCAGATAGTCTCGTCCTGGCTGTGGGAACAGAAATTTACCTTGACGGTAGTCCCGATCCTGACTCAGAATGGTCAGAAAAACTTTCGTCTGCTTGGAACCGGGATCTTGTAGTAACAAAAACAACTCAATTTTCTGACTTGGTTCCGCAACCCGACTCAGAACAGCGTTCCTTCAAGGTGAGTTTTTTCCTTCAAGAAGAGGCAGCAGCAAGGGTTTTACCGCAACTCAAGTCAGAATTGCAAGAAAGTGGTTTAAATGTAAAGTTAATCTACAGTAGCGGTATAGACCTTGACATCGTACCCCATCACAGCGATAAAGGACAGGCAGTACAGTTTCTCCGCCAAAAATGGAAATTTGTAGCAGAGCAAACGGTTGTTTGTGGCGATTCTGGTAATGATATTGCTTTATTCGCTGCTGGAGCAGAACGGGGAATTATTGTGGGCAATGCTCGTCCGGAGCTACTTCAATGGCATAATGAACATCCTGCTGACTACCGTTACCTGGCAACAAATTTTTGTGCTGGTGGAATACTAGAAGGCTTAAAATATTTTGGTTTCTTAGAATGATTAGCTATCTCAAAGGAATTGTTGCTGGTATCCAGAACAATAGTGGTCATCGCCATACTCTGACTCTGGAAGTGAATGGTATGGGGTATGATTTGCAAATCCCTGCACGACTGGCACAGCAATTGCCAGACTCCGGAGGTGAAGTGCAAATTTTTACCCATTACCAAATTCGTGAGGAGATACCATTGCTGTACGGCTTTGGTTCACCTGGGGAACGAGATGTGTTTCGCCATTTGTTAAGTGTTAGTGGTGTTGGTGCAGCTTTAGCGATCGCCCTATTGGACACTTTGGAACTACCAGATTTAGTGCAGGCGATTATTACCAGCAACATTCAATTACTCATTCAATCTCCTGGTGTTGGCAAAAAAACCGCAGAACGCCTCTGTCTAGAACTCAAAAGTAAGTTAGTAGAGTGGCGTAAGACAGCGGGATTCTTCGTCGCAACAGGTGGTCCTGCACCAGGTATTCTTGAAGAAGTGCAAATGACCCTCCTCGCACTGGGGTATACTGCCAGTGAAGTGAGTCATGCCCTACATGTCGTTAGTGAAGATCTAGGACTACCCAAAGATGCCTACGTCGAAGAGTGGATTAAACAGGCGATCACTCATCTGAGTAGTGAATATAGTCAGTAGTTATTGAGTCTTATAGCAATCACAAATACAGCGCTTCTCATCTGAATGAAGTACTAATTTATCTGTGTCCATCTGTGTCCATCTGTGGTTCATTATTTCTTTGTGTACCTCACCCAATTGCAAACCGCTGTAGGTCGTGAACAAGTTTATTTTTATAAACCGCCAAGACGCTGATAACGCCAAGATTGGAAAGAAAAGTATTTGTTCATAAGATATTTAGGATTACTGTATAGCTAAACTATTAGGAGAAAGTCTTAAGACTCTCTGAGAGTATTAGTGATGTCAATCGAAAGAAGAAATTCTAGGGAAATTTTTGCCCCAAGTGAAGTGGTTCATCTCAGACAAAACTGCTTTACGACTATCAAAGTTTTCACGCCTGGTAATTACTATGCTAGTGATTTACCAGATATAGCCTTTGAAATGGGTTTAGTCGAACAACTGCCTCCAATGAAAGGAAAAGTGGAGCAATTACCACTAGATTATAACAAACACCCTGAAACAAAGAATACTGAGTCAGGCTCGCAAAAGGAGTCATAACACTCAAAAATGCCGACAAATCCTTACGCTTGGATAGAAGAATCCCTGGCGACAATTCACCGTGCTGACTGGTATCGCTCAGTACAAACAATCCACGGTCTTCCTGGTGCAACGGTACTTTTGGAAGGACGAGAGGTGATTAATTTTGCCAGTAATGACTATTTAGGATTGGCTGGGGATAAGCGGCTGATTAAGGCGGCTACTGTTGCTGTCCAAGAATTTGGTACGGGTGCTACAGGTTCTAGATTACTCAGCGGACATAGAGAATTACATAGGGAGTTGGAAAGAGCGATCGCATCCCTCAAACAAACAGAAGATGCAGTGATTTTCAGTTCCGGCTATCTGGCGAATGTAGGTACAATAACTGCCCTTGTAGGCAAGCGCGATTTTATTTTATCTGACCAGTACAATCATTCCAGTCTCAAAAACGGGGCAATCTTAAGTGGTGCAACCATTATTGAATATCCTCACTGTGATGTTGCAGCATTAAGAACCCAACTGAGTCAACAGCGGCAAAACTACCGACGTTGCCTTATCATCACTGATAGCGTCTTCAGCATGGATGGTGATTTGTGTCCTTTATCGGCACTACTTGATGTAGCTGAAGAATTTAGCTGTATGCTGCTCGTTGATGAAGCTCATGCCACAGGGGTACTGGGAGAAACTGGCGCTGGATGCGTAGAACATTTCGGATGTACGGGAAGGCAATTAATTCAAATTGGCACTTTGAGCAAAGCTTTGGGTAGTCTAGGCGGATATGTGGCGGGAAGTGGAACCTTAATAGACTTTTTGCGGAATCGCGCACCTAGCTGGATTTACACCACGGCGCTTTCCCCTGCGGATACAGCAGCGGCGCTAACAGCAATAAAAATAGTACAGCAAGAACCGCAACGCCGCGCCCAATTATGGCAGAATGTAGCCCAACTCAAACACGTCATCCAACAGCAGTCACTATCGTTGATATTACTACCCTCTGAGTCACCCATTCTCTGCTTTCAATTGCCCAGTGCAGCAGATGCTCTCAAAGGTGGACAACATCTGAAATCTGCTGGCATTTTTGCCCCGGCTATTCGTCCCCCCACCGTTCCTACGAGTCGGATACGGATTTCTGTGATGGCGACTCATGAAGCAGCGCATATTGAGAAATTGGTAGAAGCTTTGAGCAGTATCTAAACTCAGTCCAATCAACCTTTCATTGCAGGTCAATAGCAGTAGGAATTTGATTAAGGATAGGTTTTAATTTGATGCCATGCATGAGATGCGATCGCACTATGTAACTAGCGAAGCCTCTGCCTTTGTATGATCTGCGTTTATTAACGCAATCGGTGCGGGAGTGATTGACCTTTGTCCGCAAAAAGATCGAGGTCGAGTTTCCAACTAATCCGAATTAACGCAATCGGTGCGGGTGGAGATTAGACGACCCATCCGAAGAAGGCTACCGGTTTCCAACTAATCCGAATTAACGCAATCGGTGCGGGTATTGTGAGATAAAAGAGCGCGTTGAAGAGGCGATGTTTCCAACTAATCCGAATTAACGCAATCGGTGCGGGGAGTATTGCAAACATCATTACATCACGTAATTGCCCGTTTCCAACTAATCCGAATTAACGCAATCGGTGCGGGTGGAGATTAGACGACCCATCCGAAGAAGGCTACCGGTTTCCAACTAATCCGAATTAACGCAATCGGTGCGGGTAGTGGAGGTTTACAAGCAGAAGCGGGATACAAAAGTTTCCAACTAATCCGAATTAACGCAATCGGTGCGGGGCGGACACATATGTCAAGTGCTCTGACTACATTCTGCTTGTTTCCAACTAATCCGAATTAACGCAATCGGTGCGGGTTCAGAACCCGAGGAACCTGGTCATCAACGGCATACGTTTCCAACTAATCCGAATTAACGCAATCGGTGCGGGTCTGTGCCCTGAAAACGTTACATAGTAAGCGTTCCAGAACGGGTTTTGGCAGACCTCAAAAAGAGGTTAATTTCAGCCATACTTGTTGAGACTTTTTTTCATTTATCTCAACACTTCAAACCTTCAAAATATTTACTAGTCTAGGTTCTGGAGTTTTTGGCAGAACTCTCCAGGTTTTAGCCGCCGCTTCGCTCTGCCAAACATCAAGCTGATAACCAAACTATAAATCGATCATCTGCTTTTGTCGAGATTTTGTCAATTGTAATGGACTTTGTACAGACAAGTAGCATTAACTTTTTACCAACGATTTTGCCAATGCTGTTAAATTCCCAGTCGGCTAATAGTTCTAGTCCTGCTCGATGTCTGCGGATGCGATCGCTTCTTATATCAAGCCTGGTTAGTTTGTGCTATTACGCTGATTAGTGCTTCTTTGTGAGCAATACTGCAAAATGACTTAATACGCGCTAGATAACCCCACCCGCCCCTTGCCAAGGGGGGTGGGAGGGTTGGGGAGGGGTTTAACCGATGTGTTGCATTCTTTTTTCACATTGGTATCACTTGAATTGATTATGACAATCGTGTGATTATGCAGAGATGAACACTCATGTTGTGATTTCGGTCACTGCTTAAGATGTTTTCATGTGGGTGCTAGAACAGCAATAAATTTAGTAGTATACTCTCCGAAAAGTTAATCGAAAAGCAAATAACGGTTATTACGCCCAAAATTTTAAGGAATTAACCGGAGATTCTTTAGCTATCAGAAGTAAGCTCTGATTTATAAAGTAAATCTTAAAATCATACAGTCCTTAAACAGGTTTTAACTTACGGCGATCTTATGAAGAGTTATAGCGAGGTGTGAGTGATAGGTATAATACAAAACTACAAAACTACAAAATCTCTAAAAGTAAGCACTCTAGCACTCTACGAGCGAGAATTTAAAGTTGGCTTCATAAATGACATTTCAGTTCGGTAGGAAGTTAAGCGTCATTTCATCAGTAAAAGCACTTATAATTATTCAGAAATTTCAATTATTTTTTTATGGACAATTTTTCAAAAAGGCTAGATGTAAGTAGCACAAAGGCAAACAAGGGAAGAGAAGGCGAATCTACGCAGGATGCAAATTCCTTATTTCTACGTAACAAAAACATTAAAAATTTAAATTTTGCTTGTCAAACCAGTGGGATTTATACATTCTTTTTAAAGATTTCTAGGGATTTTTAACTAAATCTGGAAACAATATCTAAATAATTGGATCTAGGTACAAGGAAATACCTAAGGGCACCCTCCCACAAAAGGAATTCCTTCGTAACTTATAGGGAAAGAACATGAATATATTTGCTCGTTTACTAAGTACATTTACTATCTCTCTATCTGCGGTTGCTGTTATGCCTTACTTTGCAATAGCGCAACAGACTCCAACTACTCCTCAACAAAAAATGACGCAAAGGCTTTGCTCTTCCGATTCAGTGGAAGATTTGTTGCCTTCGCCAGTGAGTCAAAAAAGTGGTTCCCCACTTTCCTACCTGGCGCAACAAGGTTTTAGACAAAACCCAGATGGTTCTTGGGTCTGTTATGTGAATGATTCTAGAAAGCAGGGACGCTATTATAGCCTCCTTAAAGTTCAGCAAATTAATGGAAAGCTTGTAGCTAGTTCTTTCCTGGACGATGGTATTCTCGTTGAAGGGCAAGACGAGCGTACCCTGGACTTGTTCATGATGCTTATAGAGAAGCATACAAAGACAAATCAAGGGAACCGTGAAAGTATAAGCAGATATCTTGAATCCTTCTTCTCCTTAGTAAAGCAAGGAAAAGTACAACCATCTGGTCGTGGTTATCTTTTCGACCAAACAAACGGTGGAGTTGTCATATATCACCCTGTCACAGGTGGGAAACTTAAAGGTACAGGAATCACAATTAACATCAACTCGCCTCAGAATTTAGCTTCTTCTCCAGTTTCATAGGCTGCATTCAAAGTTACTTGTTGGAGGTGATCCCTTGAAGTCAAGAGTCAAAAGAATCGCAATTGCACTATCATCCTTATCATCCTTTGCAGGAGTACTCACTGTATCTCAATCTGCTTCTGCTCAGTTGAACATTGGGCGCTATGGGATCCAACCAGGACTGGAGCAAAATTATCTCCAGTATCAGGTATCAGGGCGAGATTTGAGTCAAATGCGAGGCATTCCAGCATGTACTGTAGGATTTGGTGCTTCATGTAACAAGGCTGGAGCCGTTTTCCAGAAAATACTTGAATCCAACGGTGGACCTAGCTACCAAGAACTGCTGATGCGAGCAGCTGGTGGGGAGGAAAACTACCGGAATTTTGCTTCCTTCTATGGAGACAATCCCAATCTTTCTGAGATACCGTACCACTCATTCTGGGAGAATGACAACCCTAATATTGTGGACGGGTATCGGTATCTTCTTGGGCAAACAGTAGCTCGGACTCCCCAACAAGGTTTAGGACAAGTTACCCAAAACTTCTACTGGGCACCTGAAGGAGGCGGGAACTCGCTTGATCCTCGCAATGCCTTGCTGGATTTGAAATACGCTTATGGGCGTTTGTTGCTTGAAGAGGTCGCAAAAATTCCTAATGCTCAACAGCAGATTCAATCTCTCGGTCTAGAGCCAGAGCAAACCAAGTTTTACTCGGACAAACTTTCCAGATCGATGCGCGCCTTGAACTCCGGGAATGAACAGTCTCTCAAAGACACCATTCTCAAAGACCTCTCCATACCATATTCACCAGATGGTGGTGAGTTCGGACGTCCAAATCTTGGTGTTCCCCAAGCTGAGTGGTTTGCTGAAGAAACTCTGGCTGGAGAAGTCTTTGTAGGGGAAACTCCAGTAACGTTGACGCCAGAATTGACAAGCGTTGATTTTCCTTCCTACTTACCAGAAGATGTCGTATTGCAAGAAGCCTCACGGAATTCTTTTCCAGGCTGGCTCATTGGCGGTGGCGGTCTTGCCTTACTTCTACTTCTTCTGACCCTTGGTGGAGATAGTTCCTCAGATGAGGGATCTAGTAGCGTCTCAAGTACATCCCCTGTTACCACTCCGCCTTCGTCTGATGGGTCTAGTCCTCCTTTAGGCAGTGGTCCTTCCGGTGAAAATCAAATCATTGAGGTGCCTTCCACTCCCCCTGTAAGTTCTCCGCCTGGACAGGAAGTGAAGAAGGTACCGGAACCAACAACAATAACACCTCTTTTATTCATGATTATTTTCATTTACGTACTCAGTTACAAACACTGGCTCTTACAAACCAAAGGTTAAATTTTTCCCTTCTACACTAGGGGGGTTTGAGATATGAGAAGCGCTCGCATTTCTCTGTTTTCTTGAAGAATGCGAGCGTTGGTTTTTGAATTTGTTATGGTAGATGCTTATGTAGTTTATACTACATAACTTACTATTGAGGTTGTTTATTGTTTGTGTCTGATTCTGGTTGAGCTGGAGCTACTTTTGCGTCTACCTTCACACCTTTAACACCTTTAATCTCTTGTGCCAAAGTAGGAATTTTATTCAGTTGCTCTTGTGTTGGAACTGTTCCAGCTACAGTGACAGAGCCTTCTTTAGCGTCAACTGTTAACTGGCTGGCTGGCAAATTTGCTTCTAACTTGCCGCGAACTTCGCTTTCTAAATCAGCATCAGCTCTGTCTAAGTCACCGCCAGTGGCATTGTTACGTTGCTCGCGTGCTCTAATGTCAGACTCTATTTGCTCTTTACGAACTTCACCAGTAGCGTCTTCTTGGGTTGTCTGAGCAGTGTCTTTTGTTGGAGCATTAACGTTTTCATTTGTACCAGCAGGAGCATCTGCACTCGTTCTTGAAGGGGGTTCGCAACCAACCGCACCAACAGCAATCACGCCACTAATGATCAATGGAATAAACTTCTTCATCTTCTCTGTTCCACTTAAATGTTTCTCAAGATTCATTGACAGAAGCAGTTCTTAACACGAAACAGTTATCATTTCACCCAAAAATACATACAGGAACAGGCAAATGCTTGTAGTAATCCTTGAATTTCAGTTATGGGAATTCACTGATAACTGAACACTGTTAATTGTGTGTGAGGTTGAGGAGCGAATTTTTCAAAGTCCAAAGCAATATTTTAGAGGAAGGACTTTTCTAATTATTGACTCATAAGTGCAACTCTTAAAGAGTTGCATCCCGACGGTCAACAATAGTTACTGGAGGTTGGTTGTTAGTTAACGGAGGTTGGTTGTTCACAACAGGATCAGCGTAATCTGTGCGAGTGTCTGTAACACCAGGCGCACTATAAATGCCAAACTCTTGAATACCCCGGTTTCTCAAAATAGTTTCGGCACGACGCATTTCGTCATCCGTACCCTCTACTATTACCAGATAATCCCCACGGGATACCCGCTCGTTGTAGACTTTGGCTCGTTCTTCAGGAATTCCCAAACCAACAAGCCCACCCAGTAAGCCACCAGCAGCAGCACCAATTCCAGCACCAGCAGCGGCTGTAGCCAGAGTTGTGGCTATCTCGCCTGCAAGTAATACCGGACCAACGCCAGGAATTGCCAAGGTACCTAAACCTACCAACAAGCCGGTAATGCCCCCTAATGTTGCGCCTGTCACTGCTCCGGCTTTGGCTCCTTCATCAGCTTTGTTGCCAACACGCTCCTGCGTTTCAACACCAGCAATATCACCGGTGCGATCAGCATCTTTAGCAATGATAGAAATCTTATTCATCGGGAAGCCAGCATCTCTGAGCTCGGTGAGTGCATGCTCGGCTTCATGACGGCTAGAAAATACGCCGACTGCACGCTTGTGTTCGCCCAAAGCCATTTTACTCCTCCTTTAAATAGCTAAAAACAGCACAAAAACGAAAACTATTTTTGTCTTGCGCCTATATAACTTTGCCTTTGTTTGAGCTGACTTTCATCGTCCATAAGTGTAAGCTAAGTCTCTATCAAGAGATTGGTTATTTGCCCGACTGCTCTATACTCCTTTGTCCTTCGTCCTGAGCTACCCGTAACATAATCATGAGTGAGCACAGGGGAAATTGCGCTGCAATTGTTCGGTTATACGACTTTCAATAACAAACAAATACCTATAACCTCGTAAATAGTAGTGAATGCCTGCCCAAACGCTGTCAGTCGCTCTTTATTGAAGGGGTGGAAAGTCGTGTACAAGTGGATCTTACCGAGTTTGAGCGAAGTTTTAACAAATAGTCAATCAACAGTGGCTAAGTGCTCATCTGCCAAAGCAGAGCGGCAATGGCGTGTAAGCATAGCAGCGACAGAACAATTGCTATTAAATACTTTAGCAACGGCTTCACCTGAGGCGAGCCTTGGATTAGTTCTGGCTGCGCCAGCACCAGTCTTCAGCGACCCAAGACTGGCTCGAAGCTTGCAGACAGTCACTTTTACGGCAAAGCCGTTTAACCCCTTGGCACTCATGCCATTTCAAATGCCTCCTGGTGTGGCGGTGACAGATGCATTTGCTCCTGATGAGTCGGTTTTACCTGTGCTAGAAACAGATCCATTGGCGAAGGAGCAGTTTTGTTTGGTTTTTACCAAGCAATTTAGATTAGTGTTGGTTCTAGCAGAAGACACCAATGGCGATAAAACTTTTTCATTTTCTTTTGATCCTGAGGTCGTTGAGTTAGCATGGCGATCGCTAGGAGCACGAGTCATATTAAGTCATCCTGATCTGTTCGCCAATTTAGAGGAATTAGTACAAAAATATTCTCCCGTAGCTCCAGATTACCGCACGGTGATGGAGTTCAGTCGGTTGTTGCTCACGCAATTTCCTGAACCAGAACAAGACACGGAAATAGCAAGACAAGGGGACAGTCCGACAAGAGGACGCCCAGAATTTGTCGAAAGTCTCTCCGGTTCGCCACGTCTATCCAACAGAAACTTTGCAACAGCAGGGGAACCCGCGCACGCAAGTGTCCTCCTGTGCGGCTCATCAGAAGCGCCAACTCGTCCTGATGTAGAACTGTTGCAAGCTTTTGCTCATGAAGTTCGCACTCCACTGACAACGATTCGCACCATGACTCGTCTATTGCTCAAACAGCGCGATTTGCCTGCAAATGCTATCAAGCGTTTGGAACTGATTGATCGCGAATGCACTGAGCAAATTGACAGGATGGAGTTGCTGTTGAGAGCAGCAGAACTAGAAACATCTGCCAAGGTAAAATGCACAAACACTCAACTGACGGCAATGTCTCTGGAGCAAGTGTTGCAACAGAGTATTCCTCGCTGGCAACAAACAGCGAATCGACGGAACTTGAGTTTGGATGTGGTTTTACCCCAGCAGTTACCAACTGTAGTTAGTAATCCTACCATGTTGGATCGGGTTCTCACGGGTTTGATGGAGAATTTTACCCGCAGTTTACCCGCTGGTAGCCGTATTCAAGTACAGGTTATCCCTGCTGGCGACCAACTGAAATTACAATTATTGCCCCTACCCCAAGTGGTAGATAATGATAAAACCTCAGTATCTCCATGCACACCGCCCATTCGCAAGGCTCTTGGTCAACTGCTGATGTTCCAACCAGAAACGGGGACAATTAGTCTGAATCTTGCTGCAACCAAGCATTTGTTTCAGGCGATCGGGGGTAAACTCATCGTACGCGAACGCCCCCGTTATGGAGAAGTGCTTACGATTTTTCTTCCCTTAGAAGTCAGTAGCGAGCAGAAGTTGGAAGTCAAGAGTTAATTGTTCATCACACACATCTCGTCCAGAGAAAAAGGGCAATCTCTTATTCTCCCTTCTCTGTTCCTAGCCGATACGAGTAATGAACTGATTGACACGAGGTCTGCCGAAGCGTTCCCAGGCGTTACCACCACGTAGAAAGAGTTCCATCCAACGAACTGATTTCGACCCATCTGCCATTGACCAACCAGAACTCCCCGGTGCAAAGGCTAAAGTCCCTTCTGGCACTTTAAAACTGCCATCGGAGTACACCGCATCACTGACAACATCACCAACGCGGACGACCACCTTCTCTTCAGGTTTGAGGTTAACGGTATCTGCTGGGATGGTTGTTTTGATATTACCGTAACCATCAATCCAAGCAACGCGATCGCTTGGCGGATCAGGTATATTGCTTGGATGCAAAACTTCTCCCAAAAGGCTAAAGTCGCCCTGAGCAATTGCCGCCGCCGCATTGGGGAAGACATCACGAGAGCGGAACTGCGACCCGCCTCTAGAAACCTTGACTATGTGCAGTCTTTGTGCATATTTTTTGATAAAAGAGAGGCTGTAACCCGCATTGACGCCCACCACTGTAACGCCATTGGGTAACAGGGCATAAGTGAGTCCTTCGCCTTCATTGTCCTGCCTAGGTTGTTTATCATCTTGGCGAGGCGCACAGTTGTGGTAGATTAAACGCTCTACTGGACCGGGGTTAAGACCAAGTTGAGCAATCCAAAAGCCTGTTGCTAGAGTACTGAAGGCAGGAACTGTAAGAGAGTGAATCTGTGCTTTAGGCAGTGCCATCAGTAAACGTTGCGTAACCTCAGCAAAAGCTGGGTCACCGTTACCATAGTCTGCAATCAAGGTGATGAACATAATAAGCTTAATCTCAAACCAATTCTTGAGTGGGATTTTCAGGAGCGATCGGCAACTGCACAGTAAAAGTGGAACCTTCACATAGCTTACTTTTCACAGAAAGAGAGCCTCCTCCACGCCATAGCAATAATTGCACAATTGATAAGCCCAAACCCACACCACCTGGATCTTCAGTTGCGGCTGGACGCACGCGATAAAAGCGGTCTAAGATTTTGGGAATTTCGTTGTCGGCAATACCAATACCAGTATCGCGAAATTCCAATTGGACATCATCACCTTGAACACGTCCTCGGACCCAAACCTGTCCACCATTGGAGGTGAACTTGATGCTGTTAGAAAGCAGATTAATCACAATTTGCCTCAAGCCACCGCTCACACACCAAACAGGTGGAAGTTCAGTCGGTACGGTGTAGGCTAACATGATACCTTTTTCTTGAGCTAAGGGTTGGTAGGTACTCACGACTCCAGGCACAATGTCTGACAGACGTACAGGCTCTAACGAAATACGCTCTAAATTGCGCTCTAACTGCACCAAATCCAACACCCCACTAATAAGTGCATTTTGGCGATCGCATTGGGTATTGAGCATTTGGAAATAACGTTGTCTTTGGGGGGGTTTCAGATTAGGGGAATTTAAAAGACTCAACGCTGTCTTCATGTGTGTTAAAGGTGCGCGCAGTTCCTGACACACATTGCTCAAGTATTCATCTTTAAATTGCAGGGTATCTTGTAGTTTTTGATTTTTCTGCTGCATTTTGGCAAGATGCTTTCTCGTTCTTTGACGGTTCATTTCATCCTGTCGCTGGAGTTGTTTTGCCAGCAGTTGACTCATAAGTGCTGGTTCGGGTGCTGCGGGACAAATAAAATCAGCAGGTACAAACAGGGGTGATTCTGGTGTGATAGCCTGTTTGATCACATGAAAAACTTGCTGAATGACTCTGCCATCAAAAGTCGTTATGGCAAGTAACGGCGGGGTTTTTTTCCTGTTTGCTTTTGCCGAATTGTTTCTGCGTCTTCTCAATGGTCTATGAGCCAGAATGAGACAGCAAAACTGGGGTGACAATACCATCACAAAGTATTCCCGTTGCAACTGGCTATCTTGCAGGGTTTGTACTCGTATGTCATGGAGATTCTCTGATGGGGCGATAGAGTGGGGGGAGAGGGGGAGATTGTGCTGCCCATTTTCTTTGCTCCAGCTCTCCTCAATGTATAAAGTATGAATGACGCCAGACATTCTCAGTTGTTGATGATAACGCTGAATTTCTGAGTGCCAAATTTTTCCTGGTGGTAGCTTGACCCATAAAGTGGCTGCAATCTGTTGCTCAATAAGTAAATCAATTTGTGACCTCACAAGTGACAGCAGAGTCGCAGGACTATGGGGCAATGCTTGAGGAGGGGCTTGCACTCCCAAAGCCAGCTGATAAACGGATAGATCCTGAGCAAAAGAAAAATTCATGGGTAAAGCACAACAGGGACAAGGACGAACAAAATGATACTGCCTTAGTTTCTCATCTTATAAGAAAGCCGCAAAAAACCTGATTTCTTATTAGGGACACAAGATAGTTGAGCAATGGCTCAAGTCTAAGTGTGAAGAGTGAACAACTTTTTTATCTTATATCTTCTCTCGTTTAAAGAACGATTTTCTCTCCTCGTTCAGTGAAGCGAACTTCTTTAATCTTCCATTGAGAATTACTTAATAAAGTTTTGCGAAGACTGCCAAATAGAGCAAATTGTTCACAACTAGAAAGAGAAGTGAATTGACGGTGGGAATTTGGAGATATTCGTAAATCAACTGTTGCAACTCCATCTTTGACGATAACACGATATCCCGACAAGCTAAAATCAGCACTGTCACGTTGCTCTATGATTTTACCCACCACACCTGTCACAGGTTCTGCGGCTGGTACTGAGACTTGTTGTGGAATCAGTTCTTGACATTGAGTATCACTTGTGAACAACGTAACATTGATAGTTTTTTTCGTGACAGCGCGAGAACTCGAAGAAGCTTTATTTTGGGTTGGGGTTTCTTGAGAAGATGAACTGCTCTCACTCGGTCTTTGTGCAGCAGGTGTAAATTTTTCGCTGTTGGTCGTTGGACTGGGTGTTGGTGTTGTGCTTTCAAGATCACCAGAGGTCGGATCAAAACTACACCTGCTTAGGCTAGCAACCATCGCCACAATCATAAACAGAACAACATATTTTTTCCTGGATTTCATAATTTTGTAGGACTTACGCACTTTACTTTGAGACACTTACGTGCATCAACGGCACTGCACTCAGTAGAAAGGTTGAACTGACCAAAATACTGGCAATTTTTTCCATTTCTATCCCGGAACTGCATAAGTGGATCAGTACTTACATCTATATAAGGATAAGGATACAGAAGGTTAGCTCATTCATGCTTAACTTGTGTTGAGCAAATCAACTAAAACTTTACGCATACAATCAAATTTCTGTTAATGGGTAAGTCCTAGTAGTTTGCCAACCCAAAATTGCCGGGTAAGCGTAGTTTGTAGTTGGCGCTTTAGCGCTAAAGTGCTCACGACAAACCCCTCAAACTTGGTGTGCTGAACCACTAGTAGTAAAAAAGTTATTTTGGAGAAAGTTCTATGGGCATTAATGATGGATTAATAGGCTATTGGCAATTTGATGAAACAGAAGGTACTACTGTCCTGGATAGCTCAGGCAATAATAATCGCGGCTTGTTAATAAATGGCACTCGAAGTGATGGGAAATATGGCAAAGCTGTAGAACTGAGTGGTCGTGATGATTCACATGTCAGTATTCCTGGTTCGGTAAGCCTGAATAGCCTAACTGATAAAATTACCGTGACAGCTTGGGTGTTTCCAAATGTAGCCCCGGAAGGTTTTAAAGTCGCTGTTTCCAGACAAATTGGTACTGTTCTGCATCCCGATCAGTTTTATTTGGGTTTTGGTCCAGAAAATGGCGCGATGCATTATAAGTGGCACCTTGGCACAGATGACGGTGGCACTTTACGTGAAGGCGACATTTACAGTGGTGTTCCAGAGAATAATCGTTGGATACATCTAGCAGGAACCTACGATGGAAGTATCATGCGTCTCTATGTTGATGGCATCGAAATTGGCAATCGACCTCTGACTGGAAACATTCGAGTAGATGATAATGCTGTCACTATTGGTGGGGAAGAAAATGGACCAGATCCTCAGGTAGTAGATAGCGAATTTGAAGGACTCATTGATGAAGTTCGCATTTATAATCGTGCCTTGGATGCATCTGAAATTCGTGAAATTTTTAACCTTGACTCAGTAAACTCAAGTGTCCTTTTGACGGCTTCTTAATGTTTTGAGTTTCATTCACGAATGAAAGGTATTTTTTATGATTTTTGTCGAATTAGTTACCATTGCTCATATTCCCCCTTTCTCTGAAGTGACCTTGCGAACAGATAAAGATGAATGGGAAAACAATGAGATTGAGGGAAGCTACCAAAACGATCGCTGGATATTCGAGCTAGCCGATCCGAAGTATTTAACTGGCTTCCTCTGTAAGTTTGCACTCAACCGACAAATTTGGTCTAACGATCCCAATTTTAATATTCCTGGCACCGACAATGAACGCCATACTTTTTATCTGAATGAGTTTGGCTTTGGTTTACCTGTTGAACCCGTTGTTGAACTTGGTCAAACCCAGATAAAGCTTTTTGATACTTCCCGTCCAGATCCTGCTGATCGCGAACCCTACGATGTTATTGTGATCGGCTCTGGAATGGCTGGGGGCGTATTGGCTGATCAACTCGCTGATAGCGGTTTAGATACTTTAGTACTAGAAGCAGGCGGAGTTCCCCTAGAGACTCACATTGCAAATCTGCCTCGACGCCATTTTCCTGGTGAATTTAGAAAACACGTCTGGGATCGCTGGTTTGAATATCAAGTCATTAATTACGATCAGCCTACTGATGGGAGTGAAAATGTCTACGGAGGTGCCCAAGCGTTTAATTTGGGTGGGCGATCGGTATTTTGGGGCGGTTTTATTCCGCGCATGAGTTCCTGGGAGTTGGATTATTGGCCGACTCAAATTAAGTGGGACTTAGAAGATCGCTACTATCAACTCGCTGAGGACTTGATGGGTCGTTCAACCGCGCCAGTAACTTACTACACGCGGGAGATTCACCGAGTATTGCGAGAACAACTTCCTCGATACAGTCATTTTGATGCTCCGGTGGCGGTCAGACAGAATTTGACCAGTGCAAATACCATCACGACTGGGATGTTTTCAACGGCAGATTTGCTACTAGAATCATCTAGAACTGCTGGTCCTACGGGTTCCGGCAACTTAAGCGTGCGAACTCATCATCAGGCAATCAGAATTGAACCTGGGGAACCCTGCACAGTCGTTGTCCGGGATATGATTTCCGAGGAAGAAAAGGAATTTTCAGCTAGGTTTGTCGTTCTTGCTTGTGGCTGCTTTGAAAGTGCGCGCCTTGCCAAACGCAGTAACATAGGGAATGACTTGGTAGGGCAGGGTGTTACCGACCACCCCATTGCGTTTGCACATTTTTTTATTCCGCCCGAGTCGCCCTATTATGATCGTTTTGGGTCTGTGAAGGTGGTATCCCAACCAACTGAGCCGCACCCAGGAGAAGATAGAATTCGTGATCCCTTTAATGTTCTGATTGAACTCGGTGCAGATTTTAACCAAGGGCGGTATCTGGATGAGGATATTTTCCGCGACAATTTAGAAAAGCGTAATATGCTGTGCGAAATCGTTTTTCTCACAAATAGGGAATTACTTTTAAGCAATCAAATCGAGTTTGATGCCGACAATGATTTTCGCCCGATCGCCAAAATTCAAAATCCTGGACTTCCTGACGAAGTGGAAGCCAGAGTTCGGGAAATCTCAGACAATATTTTAAATTCTTTCGGGGCAGTGAAGTTTAACGAAGGATTTGGCGATGGTGGACTTGGCGGCGTAGCCCATGAGGTTGGTTCTCTCCATATGCAGGTGAGAGACAGCAACAATATTGGAAAAGGGACACAGGCAGTCTTAGAAGGCGTTGTCGATGAAAACGGCAAGTTTCTCGACCAGGAGTTTGTTTACGCCTGCGATTTGTCAATATTTCCTACTTCTCCAGCCGCTAACCCCAGCTTAACAGCGGTCGCCCTCGCACTACGTTTAAGCGATCATCTAGTACAACTTGTCCGTTCTTAATGAAGACTAACCTTCTCAACCGCGTGAGAAGGTTAAAATCCTTTTTTGGCATTTATATCAATGAATTCAGGAGAAAAATGGTAGTTGGTATAGCACCACCTCAAGTCAGTACCCATGAAGGCATGGGCAATATTGTGTTTCCTGGCGGCACCGCCTTTCGCGTTTGGGCACCCAACGCCCGCCAGGTTCAAGTTGCTTTTTATAACGACAGAAATCAAGATAATAACAGCCCTTCGAGCTTAGTCGGTTTAGCTTCAGAAAATAATGGTTATTGGTCTACTGATGTAGCTGGCATTTCACCCGATCAGCTCTATCGCTATCAAATTACCAATGGCGATACAGGAGATGTCTTTTATAAGATTGATCCCTATGCGACGCAAATCACCAACTCAGTCGGGAAAGCTATTGTCCGTGAATCGGAGTTTCCCTGGACGGATGACGATTTTCAGATGCCAGACTACAATTCTTTGGTGATTTATGAGCTTCATTTAGGCACATTCGATGACGATCCAGGCGATCGCCCTGGAGACTTAGCAAGAGCTACTGCACGACTCGACCATCTACTTGAACTTGGTATCAACTGTGTTCATGTGATGCCCCCTAATGAATTTGCCGCCGATTTTTCCTGGGGATTTAACATTGCCTTCCCATTTGCTATTGAGTCGATTTATGGAGGGATTGTCGAATTTAAAAAGTTTGTCAATCGCGCCCATAGTTTAGGAATTGCTGTGATTACTGACAGCGTATTTAATCACTTTGGACCTGGTGATTTGGACGAATGCTTAAGGCGCTTTGATGGCTGGCATCAAGGCGAACATGGAGGCATTTATTTCTACAACGACGAGAGAGAACCCACTGACTGGGGTCCTCGACCTGACTTTGGACGTCCGGAAGTGCGGCAATTTATCCGTGACAACGTGATGTTTTTATTAGGCGAGTGTCACTGTGATGGATTGAGGATTGATAGCACATCCAATGTCTGGGGATTCAATAACGGTCAAGGGTGGAATAACGAGGGATTTAATTTACTCCGTTGGATTAGTGATGAGAAAAACTTTTTCCATCGCTATCCCAGACAGAAAATCTTCATTGCCGAAGATTGGCACAATGACGGCTGGGTCACACGTCCGACACCAGAGATGGGAGCAGGTTTCGATGCAGAATGGCATTGGTTTGTCCATGAAGTGCGCCATGCTTTAGAAACTCCCAGCGATCAATTTCGAGATATGGATGGAATTGCTCGCGCTCTCTACGCCCGCTTCAATAACGATGCCTTTAAGCGGGTTATCTATACAGAATCTCACGATGAATCCGGCAATAATGATGCCCTAGCTCGCCGCATCGATCCCGCCAATCCTGAGTCCTGGTTTGCCAAGAAGCGAACGACCCTTGGAGCAGCTGTGGTTTTGACAGCACCTGGAATTCCCATGATTTGGCAGGGACAAGAACTTTTCTCAATTGAGAAATTTAGCGACACAATTCCGCTTGACTGGTCTCGCAAAGAGACTTTTAACGGCATATTTCAGCTTTATCAACGTCTTTGCCAACTGCGACGCAATTGGGACAACAATACTCGCGGACTGAGAGGACAGCACATCAACTGTCACGTCGTCGATAACCTCAATAAAGTCGTTGCCTTCCACCGTTGGAATGAGGGCGGTCCAGGGGATGACGTCATTGTTATCTTAAATTTTAGCGATCGCACTTGGGATTCTTATCGTGTAGGATTACCCAGTTCGGGGACTTGGTGGTGTCGTTTTTCTAGTGATTGGGCAGGTTACAGCAGCGATTTTGGCAACGTGGGAGGACATCCGGTCAGCGCTGAAGCAGAAGCAAAGGATAATATGCCTCATAGTGCTGGTTTCGCGATCGGTCCCTATAGTGGTCTCATTTATTCTCAATAAACATTGGCGTGGAAAATCTGTAGTAAACGAATAGTATATTTGCTTGCATTTAATGGGTTTTTTGTGCCCCATATATCCCCCTCTTTTATGAGGGGGCTTTCTTTTTAAAACAAAGGAAGAGTATATTTTTCACTTTCTTGTTTACTTATGAAAAAGTATTTTTTCTTTACAGGAGCGGTTTCAAAGCTTGATTGTTCTTTTATTAGGTAACAATTTAATCTCAGAGTTTCTTCAAATCATTTTGAAATATAATTAAATCTAAGTTCGTTTAATCACTAAGCTTTAGGGTCTATTGGTGATTAGTAATGGGTAAATAAGTAGAACAAGCTCAATAAATTTTACTAGGAGGGTTGCCATTTTTCAAAAGTCATTTATACTGTACAAAGGCTCAAGGAGCAAAGACAAAAGACAGTCAACCTATTTAACTTTATTTACAACCGCTGACTTATTTGTTTGTAACTATAGCGCTTCTCACTTGAATGAAGTACAAATTTATCTGTGTGCATCTGTGGTTCATTATTTCTTTGTGTACCTTACCCAATTGCAAACCGCTATATAGCGATTTTCGCTTGAATGAAATACAACTGTATAAGCGCAAAGCTCTGCGCTCCTGCCTTAGTTGTAGTTGACACAAATACCAATAGATATTATTACCCATGATAATTAGCTATTAACAATTCTATTAATAAGAGGAAATGTTCAAACAAAACTAACATAATTGACATTTTACTAATTTGTTGGATCTCTTATGATATTAACAATCTCTCCAAGTTTTTTTGTAGGATTTTTGAATGCCTTAGTTTTAAGGAAATCGCAAAAGATAAAACAGAAAAAGCTAGAAACAACTAAGAGAAAATCGAATCATGTTGGATGGCTGGAATCAGCGTCCTACATAGTAAGGAAATACGATGAGTAGAGTGTTATCATATTTACCGTTTCTCGATTAGGGAAATTTTTGTTTTTGGCAACAGATACTCACTTATCATCTAGGGCATTAGGATGCAGATATTAATGTAAAAGCATTTTCTATTCCCTAGATAAGCTTTCAAAGCCAACACCTCCCATCCACGTTGAATTGTCAAATTGACCTGATGCTTTGCCAAACAACCGGGATACGACTTGCTAACATTCTGCATCAGCAAACTAGGAACCGACACATCATCTGTGTTTATCTGTGGTTATTTTCTAAAACTTCTGCCAAGCTTGCCAAAACATATAAACTGCTAAAATTGCTAGCAGAGTCCGAAACGCCAAAAGCACAACTTTGTCTGGTAACTTAGGCAGAAAGCGAGTGCTAAATTGCGCTCCCACAAGTCCCCCAGTTCCCAAAATTATCCCTTCTACAAATAGGATATTACCACTTACAGCATGTCCTAGAGTAGCAGAAATTGCTGTAAGAACAATTACGCCTAAACTCGTCTGGATCGCCAATTTAATTGGTTCCCCTAGTAGCAAAATTTGTAGTGGAACCATAATGACACCACCACCTACACCAAATAAACCTGCTAAGATCCCAGCTGCTCCTCCTGTGAAAATTCTAGCAAGTGTGGGGTTGAACCTTTGCTCTTGGGTTTGTACGTTCCCAGTTGTCAGGCGCTTACGCAATTCCACCAAATAAATATTCAATAACAGTAATAATCCAAAAGCACTTAGCAGGATGTAAGAAGGAAAAAGATTTGCTAAATAAACACCAATTTGCGCCGTTACTAAAGCAGGCAATCCTAACATAATCACCCGCTTAAAATTGATATAACCCATTCGCCAATTCTGTATAGTACCAGAAATAGATGTAATCAAAATAGCTAGACTACTGGTAGCAACTGCTTGCACTGGCATATATCCCAAGGTTACTAGTATAGGGACTAAAACTGTACCGCCGCCAATTCCTAAAAATCCAGCAAGAATACCAGAAAACACCCCACTCATGACGAGAAGTAACCGATGTGTAGAAACCATATAAATTTGAGATTTTGGATGAAGACTAAGTGGCGTTAAATATTTTTTTTAATATCATAAGTTCAGAATCTAGATTCCATAGGCTCTAGATTCTGAACTTATGATAATGCTTTTTAAAGAAGTTGAAGCTGTGTTACACTGCTTCTAAGAAAATGAGAATTTTATAGGTAGAATTGACTTGGGTAGCATTCCGTGAACACCTTTTTGTGGACTGTTAACAACTTGACTAATGCGAAAATTCACAGCTAAACTACACAATACATAAGCATCTTCTGGTGACAAATTGATGAAGCGTTCTAAAAAGTCAATCATGTTTTTTAAAGCTAGCTCTAAGGCTTCATCTAATGTTTGACCAAATCCCATTGTGATGATATCCGTGGGAGTTTCAGCAATTGGCATTGTTAATTGCAAATCCTTGCGAAGTTTCAACTTAATAGTGCCATTCATGGAAGTTTCAATTGCGGTGACATTAACTTCACCATCTCCCTGTGCTGAATGTCCATCGCCGATAGAAAACAAAGCACCAGGAACGAAAATCGGCAAAAAAACCTTAGAACCTGCTTGTAGTTCCTGGTTATCGATATTACCACCATAATGACCAGGAGGAATTGAGTTTCGAGATGCTTCGGTAGTAGCAACACCCAGGATACCAAAAAAGGGTTTGAGGGGAATTTTAATACCGCTCCCCCTTGGAAATTCAGCGATGTTATCCTCTAAATTGAGGGAAATAAATCTTAAGGCAGGTTGATGAAACTGATCTGGTAACGCTCCCCAACCTGTACGAATTGCATTGAAGCCAACGGGTAAACTGGGTGTTATTGCTTCTAGTTTGACTTCCAAAACATCTCCAGGTTCCGCCGCGCGCACGTAAATTGGTCCAGTCAGTAGATGTGGTCCTGCTGCAACTTTGCGTTCTGAGGGAAGATTTTGGCAAATATCAAGGAATGCAGATGTCAGAAACTCCGGTGGTGCTTTGTCGTAAACGTAGTAACCAGTGTATGTTTCTAGGTCAACTGTGTCGCCAGAGTCAACAGTGAGTGCTGGTTCTAAAATGTGAGAGAAACCACCCAGATGCACGGTTTCCCTGGTAGCTTTGAGAATGTGGTGAGCCATCGTTGCTGTGGTGTGTCAGAATTATTGCTTAGTACAGAATTGCACAAATTCGTAGAAGCGGAGTGAAGAATTACTCTAACACTGCTAGTTGTGATGACTTCATTTCTCATTCCTTGAATCTACCACATTAGCAAATATGAGTAGCCACAAACTCAATAACCTCTGTCAATCCTTCTTTTGTTTTCAAATTTGTGAAAACAAAAGGTTTATTACCGCGCATTTTCTTTGCATCTCGTTCCATCACAGTTAAATCTGCGCCGACATAGGGAGCTAAGTCAATTTTATTTATCACCAACAAATCAGACTTAGTAATTCCAGGACCACCTTTACGGGGAATTTTATCACCAGCGGCAACATCAATAACGTAAATCGTTAAATCCACTAACTCCGGGCTGAAAGTTGCAGCCAAATTATCACCGCCACTTTCCAAAAATACCAAATCCAAATCTGGAAACCGCACCTCTAACTGTTCAATTGCTGCCAAATTCATCGAAGCATCTTCCCGGATAGCAGTGTGGGGACAACCCCCAGTTTCCACACCCAAAATGCGATCGCCTGACAAAGCTTGAGAACGCACCAAAAACTGAGCATCCTCCTGCGTATAAATATCATTTGTCACTACTGCCAGATTATACTGCTCGCGCATCGCCTTGCACAAAGCATCAACCAAAGCCGTCTTACCCGACCCTACAGGTCCCGCAACACCAACTCGAAAAGCATTCATAATAATTAGTCAATAGTCAATAGTCAATGGTCAATAGTTATTCTCCCCATCACCCCATCACCCCATCACCCTATCACCCCATCTCCCAGTGCGCGGTTCGTTAACTCCGAAACAACCTTGTATATAGCGTCTCATGTTTCATACTTGCCAAAGACAAACCCCAACTACAACAACTTAGTTGATCATCCTCCAACTCCATAATTTCCACCACTGCATCGCCAAGCAATTCTTGTAACTCTAGCAATAACCGCTGTCCCGCCGTTTGTCCTAGGGGGATGAGTTTTACCCCAGAAGTAATCAAATTACTTGCCCAACTATGCAGATATCCTAGTAAAGCTGCTTTTATATTGATATCCCAATAAGCAGCCGCAATGCCAAAAGCGATCGCATAATTGCAAGGATTTCCAACAGCATCCACTATCGGCACAATTTGCGGTTGTAATTCCACAAGTAGTCGGATGAGCGATCGCCCCATTTGCCAGCTAGAAGCGCGTAATTCCTCAGTTTCCCTAGCCGCTGATAACCACGTATTCCAATACGATAGCGACTTTAAATCACCCACCTTCACAGACTGGTAAGCTCGTACCATGATCGCGGCTTCTAACCGTATTGCTCCGTAACGCAGTTCCGCCTCTAACCAGTGCTTTAAGGCTGCTTGATTATCAATTGTGCTATTCTCCACCAGCGTTTCTAACCCTTCAGAATAGCTATAAGCTCCCACAGGCAAAGCTGGACTAGCCAACTGCAAAAGACACAAGAGATTGCTATCAGTGAGCATGATGGTGTCCATAAGCACCAGTTTCTGGCTGAAACGGTACAGTTTCCTCTTTCACTTTTAGCCCTAGCTGTTCTAACATTGTATGTAAAACTGGGTCGGGAGATAACCTTAAATAAGTCGCTGTAATCTCTACTGGCACATGACGGTTTCCTAAATGGTACGCTGCCCTTAGCAAATCTATCACTGTTTGGGGAGTTACAGTTAAAACAGGTTCTGGTTTGGCAGCAATTCTGACTAAACTACCAGTTGTTTCATCTTGCAGAATATCTCCATCCCGTAACACCGTTCCTCGCGGTAAACGCAAAAACACTAGCTCCCCATCTTCTGTCTCAAAACGATGACGACTGCGAGTGCGTTCTTGGGCTGTCAGAGCGAGGGTTAAGGTGACTGCTGTATTTGGGTTTGGCAGTTTACGTTGGGTAAAGGTCAACATCATCTTATTTTCAGTTGGGTAATTGCTCAAACGACTTAGTGGTCTACGAAAACTTGCAGGTTAAAAATATGGTGCGTAACCACCGTCTAGCAAAAAGCATTAACGACGCTGGATGGAGACAGTTTCGCAGCTATTTAGAATACTTTGCCCAGAAGTATGGAAAAGTGGTAGTAGCTGTAGAACCTCACTACACCTCGCAGCAATGCCCAGATTGCGGTACAATGGTTAAGAAATCGTTATCAACTAGGACGCACACTTGTAAGTGTGGTTGGGTTCTACAACGTGACTACGCTGCTGCAATTAACATACTTCGTAAAGGCAGAGAAAAAATTGCTACCTCAGGGCATGAGGGATCTTGGTTTCTAAACGGAAACCAAGAAACGCTAGGGGAGTTGAAACCTCTGTTCAGTCTGGAGCAATCCTGATTGAGTAAGTTTCGAGGTTGAGCCTAGAATCCCACGGCTTGAAGCCGTGGGAGTGTCAAAAGTCTTCATCTGGACATGATATGAGCGATCGCCCTGAGAGCGATCGCTCATATTTGGTATTCAGATCAAGAGGTGCAATATCTGAAGTTAACTAGTCTCATTGATTCACTGCGCTCATATGTTGTTCTGAATACCGCTCACCCGCTGCAATTCCTTTAGGTGCTACCTCCTCAATTCGACGCAAATCGTTTGGTGTGAGCGTGATTTGGGTTGCTGCTACATTTTCTTCCAGATAAGTGCGGCGTTTTGTGCCAGGGATAGGAACTCGGACATACCCATACAACCGAGTCCCAGTTCTGAAACGACCAGTCCTTGATGTCCCAATTTTCTCATTTTCATGACGCTTTCTCCTTGTTGGATTTCTGCATTATTGGCGTGTACCCAGGGCAAAGACATCTAAAAATTAGGCTTGAGAATATGCTACATAATATACTACACCATTAGCTAAGATAAGTTAAAAAAACTGACACATACATATCGTATATGTCAGTAAATAGGGTGCTCTTTTTACCCAATGCCAACCAAAATTAGGAACTTGAGAGTGTTGATATTAGCCGATAGTTGTGGTGCGATCAACCAAAGGATCTGCGCTACCTTGCGCTTGTCTGTCTATAGGTGTTCCATGCAGTCGTGGATCTGCTAGGGGTGGTAGAGGTTCTGGTCCTAGCGGTCTGGGATTTTCAACATACTGGAATTCCCCTTTGCCATCTGGAGAAGGACCTTTTGCCCAGCGACCTTCTGCACTTTCGGTGCCTTCTGAATGATTCCAGAACTGATAAGCAAACTCGCGCTTCTCCAATTCCAATGGGAAGGAACTGGGAACTGGAGTGTCTTCCAGTCCATCTGCTTTTAACTCCTCAAGGGCTGCTATCCACTGGTTTTGATGCATGGTGTCGCGGGCAATCATGAAACTCAGGGTATCTTTGACTCCTGCGTCATTGCTCATCTCGTACATCCGCACTGCTTGCAAGCGTCCTTGAGATTCCGCGTGGAGATTTGACCGGAAATCAGCCATCAGGTTTCCACTGGCGACGATGAAGCGACCGTTCCAGGGAAAACCGACGCTGTCAGCTGCCGTGGCACCCAAACCGGAGACGATAGCGTGTTGGGGGTTCATAGCTGCCGCCATCACATCTACAATCACATCCTGTGGATTGGTACCGCCCATAACCGCTCCCACCACTGGGTCTTGTGCACCTTGTTCTTGCAGTTTGATGGGTGCGTGATTCAGTAGGTGAGCAATCATCGTGGCAAGCATTTCGACGTGACCGATTTCTTCGGTACCAATGTCCAAAAGCATATCGCGGTACTTCGCAGGTCCGCGACAATTCCAGCCTTGGAACAGGTACTGCATCATCACGGTCATTTCACCAAAGGTGCCACCGATGAGTTCTTGAATTTTCTTGGCGTAAATTGGATCGGGTTTTTCTGGTGGTCTGAAGTATTGGAGCTTCTTAGTGTGGTAAAACATTATTGTGACCTCATTTGCATACAGGGCGGCACAAATTCAGGCTCAATTGATATTTGTGTCGCTTATGCTTTCTAGGAAACCTATTTAATGCTTGCTGTACCTCACTCTATAGTTAAATAAAAAATACTTAAAAAATAAGTAAACTGACTGAGGTCATTGAGTTCTTAGGCAGAAGACTAAAAATGCAATCAGAGGGACTGCTGCCTTTAGAAAATAAAGAAAAAACCAGAGGTTCAGCCTCTGGAGAGATGTCATGATGAGTGATTCTGGTAAGAAGTCAAGGTGTATAAATTAATCCTCATCCCGACCGTGAACTTGAGCGGGTGGACTGGTTGCCTCAACAGCAGTAAATGGTTCTAGGATTTTGTAAGTGTGGGATGCGCCCTTTGGCACGACCCAAGAATTCCCAGACTCCAGTAAAACGACTTGACCTTCGATGTGCAACTCAGCACGACCACTAATCACATAACCAACGGTTTCATATTCCCGCGTTGCTGGTTCTTTGGGTTCGTCAGGTTGTTCGTTCTCCCAAAGACGCATTGAAACACTTTTGCCGGAGGCGAGATACTTTTGACCTTGTTGACCTTTAGGAGAATAAGCTGAGTCTACTTTTTTAACACTTGTGTCAGCCATATTTGTTTCCTCAATTAGGTTTATAAAGGGGGAGTAGTTATTAGTGCTTAGTAGTACTTTTTAACAACTAACGACTAACCACTAACATTGATAGTTTTGCCTGTGCGAGCTGCTTCATAAATCAGCTGCATAAGTCTAACGTCTTGCAAGCCTTCTTCGCCAGGAGTTTTAGGCTGTTTGTTCTGTATGATGCTCTCAGAAAGGTGATCTATCTCTAGGGCGAACTGGTTTTTTTCCTCAATATTTTGCTCTTCTATGCGATTGTTGCGATTGATGAATAAGCGATGTTGGTAGTAGTCGGTGGCTGGATCTAATTCTAAGACAGCATCAGAACCAAAAACTTGAATGCGTTTGGTATTGGAGTAGCCGTAGCTTGAAGTACAGTTCGCAAGAACACCGCTAGGGAAACGCAGCACGAAGTTGACATTTTCCTCGACTTCCCGAAAGCGGGGGTCGCCAGGAGTGCTGTACATCATGGCGCTGATTGCTACAGGTTCCTCGCGAGTAATGTACCGTGCTGCTTGCAAGCTGTAGATACCAATGTCGTAGAGGGAACCACCGCCAGCTAGCTTTTTTTGCATCCGCCAAATGTCGGCGGGGTCTTTGGGATCGAGGTTGCGTCCGTGGTCAGAGGTTATCGACTTGAGCTTACCAAGTTTGCCGCTTTGAGCAAGTTGAATGGCGGCGAGGTTGTATGGTTCATACTGAGCGCGGTAAGCAATCATTAATTTGCGGTTTGCTTTTTTTGCCGCCTCAATCATTGCTTGGCATTCTTCTGGTGTGTTCGCCATTGGCTTTTCACACATGATGTGTTTGCCAGCTTGCGCCCCACGAATGCTGTATTCAGCATGCATCCCGTTAGGCAAGATGATATAAATAACGTCTACTTCCGGGTTATTGCGGATAGAGTCGTAGTTCTGGTAGTTATAGATATTTTTGGGGTTGATGCCGTATTGCTGTGCATACTTTTCAGCTTTAGCACGCTCTCCACTCACTAAAGCCACCAACCTCGAGCTTTTACACTCTGCAAAAGAGGGCATGATCTGTTGGGTGGCAAATTTACCCAAACCAACAACCGCCCAGCCTAGCTTTTTTTCAGGGGGCAAAGATGGTTCATTGCTTGGTGCTGGTCCTGCTTGAGCTAGGGTACGCGCAGGTTTGATAATGTGTCCCACTGCTCCAGCAACACTGAGTCCCATGAACCCAAAACCAGCTCTATGTAAAAGAGCGCGGCGAGATAGTTCTTTTTTCATTTGCAGCAAAGAACAAATGACCTTAGGGTTTGAGTACAACTTTGATGCAGTTGTCTTTCTTGTGCTTGAAAATTTCGTAGCCGTGAGGCGCTTGTTCTAGGGGTAAGCGGTGAGTGATGACAAATGATGGGTCGATTTCACCGTTCTGTACGCGCTCAAGTAAAGGACGTAAGTATTTGTGGACGTGGGTTTGTCCCATCTTGAACGTCAAGCCTTTATTCACAGCAGCACCCATTGGCACTTTGTCTAAAAAGCCACCATAAACTCCAGCAAGAGACACATTACCGCCTTTGCCACAAGAGAGAATGACTTGGCGCAAGGCTGTAGGTCTGTCTGTTTCTAGACGTACTGCTTGCTTTGCTTTGTCGTATAACGCCATAAAGTCCGTGCCGTGTGCCTCCATACCTACTGCATCAAGAACAGCATCAGGACCACGACCACCAGTCATTTCTTTAAGGGCTTCGCCGACATTCACTTCTTCGTAGTTGAGGACTTCAGCCTTGCCGTATTCTTTCGCCATCTGCAAGCGTTCAGGGATGCGGTCAATAGCTATAACACGGTCTGCACCTAGCAAATAAGCGCTCTTGATGGCAAATTGTCCAACTGGCCCGCAACCCCAAACAGCGACGATATGACCAGGTTTGATGTTACAGTTCTCCGCTGCCATGTAGCCAGTCGGAAAGATATCTGTTAAAAATAATACTTGCTCATCCGTTAAACCATCAGGGATTTTGAACAAACCCACATCAGCAAATGGGACTCTGGCATACTCTGCTTGACCACCAGCGTAACCGCCTAACATATGAGAGTAACCAAACAGACCCGACGGCGAATAACCCATTAACTTTTCTGCCATCCAGCCGTTTGGATTAGAGTTGTCACACAGCGACCAGTAATCCCGTTGGCAAAAAAAGCAGTTCCCGCAAGCTATTGTAAAGGGAACGACAACGCGATCGCCCACTTTTATATTCTTCACTGCGCTGCCAACTTCAACGACTTCCCCCATGAATTCATGACCGAGGATATCACCCTTTTCCATCGTGGGGATAAAGCCATCGTAAAGATGCAAGTCAGAACCGCAAATTGCCGTTGAGGTAATTTTGACAATAGCATCACGTGGGTTAATGATTTTTGGATCTGGCACCGTTTCGACTCGCACATCATTGGCACCATGCCAGCAAACTGCTTTCATAAGTCTTTAGTCCTTGGTCATTTAATAAAACTTGTAGTGAGGACTGTAGTCCTTGTTTTTGTGGAAGAAGAGGACTTTAGTCCTCACTACGCATAATATAAGGTGTAGGGTGTAGTGAGTCCCTACACCCTATAATTCTACTTATCTAGCTTGAGAAGGTTCTTGATAGTATCCTTCTGTTGTTCCAGTGACTGGCGCAACTGTTTTTTCAACTCTTTTTTCAGTTGAATTCAAAAATTCTTTTGTGCTGCGAGGAAGTTCTTCATCAAGATTGAGTTTTTCGCGGATATTGTCAGCAGTTTCTTTCAGACTTTCTTTGGCTTGTTCAATCAGGTTGTTGCCGTTACTAGTCGTGTTTGTTTCCGGTTGTGCTTTGTAATAATTCGCCTCTGGTGTTGTGATGTTTTCATCTAGATCAACTGCTGCACGGAGATTATCAGCAGTTTCTTTCACCTTTTTTGTGGCTTTTTCAATCAGCTTGTTGTCGTTTTGGATATTGCTTGTATCAGAAGGTGTCCCCTTGTAATAAATACCCTCTGGCGATTTTACGGTTTCATTTGGAGCGATCGCCTCACGGACATTATCAGCAGTTTCTTTGAGGTTCTTTCTGGCTTTTTCAACCAGCTTGTTGTCGTTTTGGATATTGCTTGTATCAGAGCTTGTATCAGAAGGTGTCCCCTTGTAATAAATACCCTCTGGCGATTTTACGGTTTCTTCAGCTTGTGCTTGCAGTGCGTTACCGTAGCCTAAAGCCTGCATTACGAAAAATGTTAATCCTACTAGAAAAACAGTCAGAATCTGACGCAAGCGCTTCATAAATTTCCTCCAATATATTCAGTTTGAGTTGAGTTAGTAGATAGTAGATAATAGTTATTTGTTTTTTTAAACTAACAACTATCAACTATCAACTAACAAGCCTTATGGTTTCAGCAGAACTTTGACACAGTTGTCTTTCTTGTGCTTGAAAAGCTCAAAGCCCTGCTTAGTTTCTTCAAGGGGTAAATGATGAGTGAAAACACGGGATGGATCAACTTCTCCATTCAAAACATGATCCAACAACATGGGCATATACTTCTGACCGAACATTTGCCCCATTCTGAAGGTCAAGCCTTTGTTGAAGGCTGCACCCATCGGTATTTTGTCGACAAAGCCTCCGTAAACACCCATGATGGAGAGAATGCCACCCTTGCGACAAGCCAGCATCATTTGCCGCAGTACGTGAGGGCGGTCAGTTTCTAGCTTTACTGCCGTCTTGGCTTCGTCGTAAAATCCTTCTAGACCCACACCGTGTGCTTCAAGTCCAACGGCATCAATACAAGCATCAGCACCACGTCCACCCGTCATTTCTTTGAGGGCTTCGCCTGCATCAATTTCCTCATAGTTGATGGTATCTGCATTGGCGAAGTCTTTAGCCATCTGGAGGCGTTCGGGAAATCGGTCAATACCAATCACGCGTTCTGCACCTAACATATAGGCGCTTTTCATGGCAAAAAGTCCCACTGGGCCGCAACCCCAGACTGCTACAATATCTCCAGGTTCAATATTGCACATTTCTGCTCCCATATAGCCTGTAGGGAAGGCATCGGAAATGGGCAGCACTTTTTCATCAGGAATGCCTTGTGGCACTTTGATAGCACCATAATCAGCAAACGGTACCCTGATATATTCTGCAAAGGCTCCTGCATAGCCTCCAAAAGCATGGGAGTAGCCAAAAATTCCTGAGGTACCAAACCCATATAATTTATCCTGTATCCAGGCGTTAGGGTTGGAATTATCGCACAGCGACCACATTTGTTGCTGGCAGTAGTTGCACTGACCACACCCAATAATTGAAGAGACGACAACGCGATCGCCCTTTTGTAATTTCTTAACTTCACTACCAATATCGACCACTTCGCCCATAAACTCGTGACCAATAATGTCACCAGCTTTCATCGTCGGGATGTAGCCATCATAAATGTGCAAGTCAGAACCACAGATGGTTGCTGAGGTTACTTTGAGAATAGCATCACGCGGGTTGAGAATCTTTGGATCTGGTACTGTCTCAACCCGCACATCATTAGCGCCGTGCCAACATACTGCTTTCATAGTTATTAGTCATTAGTCATTGGTCTTTGGTCACTGGTCAAAATTATTTGACTAATGACTTCATTGCCCACCTCTTGGTTGACCTTCATTGGTGGCAATTTCGCCTGCTTCCATCAACATCTTGAAACGGCGCAAATCATCACCTATTTGCTGTTCTGGTTCTTCCCCAAAGAGTTTGGCGAAAACAGATGCTAAAGCACCACCAGGCGGATTATATTCAACAACGACTTTGACCTCAGTTCCACGATTCCCAGGCGCTTTTTTGAAGCGGACAAAACCGGAGTTGTCAATATCTGCCCCTTCCACTGAAGCCCAAGAGATAAATTCGTTTTCCCGGTCTTCAATAATATCTGCATCCCACTCCACACTTCCGCCCAAAGGTGCACTTGCTATCCAGTGAGAACGCTTGTTGTCGTACACCTTCACAGACTTGAGATGCTTCATAAAATTGGGCAAATTCTCAAAGTTGTGCCAAAAGCGATAAAGCTCATCTGCCGGTTTATCAATCGTTACCGTCTTTTCGACTTTGATCACTTGGCTCACACTACCGCTGAGTACTTGCTGTGCCTGCTTAATTGTGCTTTGTTTCGTCGCGCCCTGATAAATCAGTCCACCACCTGCCAAAGCAGTCAACACCCCTCTTAAGGAACGTTGACTTAACCCCATTAACACCATTGCACCACCGCCAATTAATGAAGCCCAACGCTCCGTTTCACTGGCTTCCGTCTGACCTTGACTTAAATTATTTTCCGATGTTGATGCCATGTTCTTCTCTCTCCCTTGACTCTCAAAAACGAACCATTAAGGCGCAAAGATCCCCTCTTAATGTGTTGTTCCTACGAAGACTTTCCTCAACCAGGGGGAACCCCCCTTCTCCTGACACGGAAGTGTCCTTTTCTTTGCGCCTATGTGGTTCGTTCCACAAAGACCTTACATTGACACAGCAGCCCCTGTAGTCGGTTTAGCAGGCTTGACTTCTGTACCCATCCGCGTCCGATACAGGTCTACAAGCTGCTGCTCGTATACCAACAGATCTTTGTGGATTTGTGTGAAAATTGCAGTTGATACTGGGTCGGTCGTTGCTGCCATTAAGTTGCCAATATCGCCAATACCCGTTTGCACATCGCCCAAGGCAGAACGCAACTGATATATGTCGTCACTTCCTGTGAGGGCAGTCTTCACCTTTGCATACTGGTTAGCGATATTTGCTACTAAAGAAGGTTTTTCGCCCAGCTCATTCAGACGTGCTTCCAGTATTTGGATGTGGCGCTGTTTGTTGCCAATCATCTCTTGAAAAAGAGATTTGATTTGTGCATCCGATTCTTTCTGAGCATACTTGTCCAGCGCTTCTAGTGAATAACGCTCACCCGCAAGAGCCGTATTCAAGGCTTTGGTAATATCACCCTTAGTAGAACCACCCCAAGCATCAGCCAGTTTCCACCATTCAGCGTTTGTGTCTCTCTCATCTGGTAAAGCAGCATCTTTGCCACCATAACCAAGACGACTCAATAGAGCTGTGGTAAAAATTGGCAGATCTCCAGGTTGACGTGAACTAATCAAATTCCCATCCACAACCAAAGGTTCATCTATATAATTGGCACCGGCATTAATCATGTCTTTGCGAATTGCCAGGAAACCAGTGGCTTGTTTGCCTTTGAGCAAGTCGCCTTCAATCAAAAGTTGTGGTCCGTGACAAACCGCAGCTACCAATTTTCCTTGCTGCATTGCTTCTTGCACAAACCTCACTGTATTAGGGTTGCGCCGCATATGATCAGGAGCCATACCACCAGGAATGACCACAGCATCAAATTCAGAAGCTATTGCTTCAGTTGTGGTGCCATCGGGTTGTTTGGAAAGTTTTCCTTGTTTACCTTTATAGGTTTCGTTCATGCGCGAACCCAGGACAACCACTTCCATTCCTGCTTGCTTTAAAGCATTATAAGGAACTTGAAATTCCGAATCCTCTACAAAGTTTTCAATCAGGATAGCAACTTTTTTCTTACCAGTATGATTGTTTACCATTGACTTTCCTTAACTCCTCTTACTCATTGAATGTTCAGTTATGCAATTATCGGTTATTAATTTTGTTTGGTGAGTAGTAAACGCTTAAACGCTTGCTACTAACTAAGCAGGAACTTCACTCGTGGGCGATGTTGGGAATAGTTCCGCGTAATCGTCTGAAAAATTTGCCTGAAAATCTTCAAATTCACCTGGTGTCACAGCGTTCCTCAGAACTGCGAATACAGACCGGACGTGCATTACCGCTGCGGTTGGGTCTACTCCTTCTTTTTCACTGACACGCTTAATAAATTCTTGCAGGTCAAAGTGTTGACCGTTTTCACCCTCTCGCCCACGCAAATACTCACCTAGCTCCTGAGGTAACTGTGCTGCTAAATCCTTTGCTTCATCACCAACTATGCGTTCTTTAATTGTTTCTAGTGTGGCACTGGTCGCACGTTCTGCTTCTTCACGAGAATTCAACTGAGATAGGCTTTGAACGTGTTTAATAAACTCTCCGTATTTCATTTTTCTGCCTCCGCTTATCTTACTAAATACTTGGGTTGATTAGACTTAAAGTATTCAGTATTTTATTTTTCGTATTGTATTTTTCAATGCTAGATAAATTTTTATAAATCAAAGAACTTAAAATAACTCAGTTTTTTTGATTTCTTAATAATTTAGAAAATAGTTAGGAGCTATGACTTGGAGTTTCATTAAATAAGTAAAACCCCAAGTCATAAATCCTAACTGCCTTATCACTCGACCATGAATTCATGTAATCATTATTATTGCGCTAAAATGAGGGCTTTTTCGTCGTTCTTAGGGGATATATGTTTTTTATTTCTAAAGTGATACATTGATTATTTCCTATCTTTATTTTTCCATTAAACTAAAAAAAGTTATGAGTTAGTCATGTGGGAGTTAGCATAAGAAAGTATCTCCTAACTCCGACTTCCTGAATTCATAACTTTCTCTGAAGTGGCTATAACGTGAATTTATACATATAAGACTATGCATCAATGCATAGCTTCTCTTCATTCTTAAGGATGAGATTGTTTTATTCCTGAAGTCATACTTCTTTTGGAAGACTACCCTTAGAGAAGAAAGCGTTATTGTGAGGATGCAGCAAGGGCTAGGATTATGGCAGAAAAAAGAGATTTATCAGAGCAAAATAGTAATAACGAACTTGCAACGGATGATTTGCCCCAAGAAATTACCGAATCTTACGGAACTGGTGTTCAGGCAGAACCAGGGTATAACATTGGCGATCGCAGACAACGGTATCAGACGGAGGGGACTGTAGAAGCCAGTCCAGAAATAACAGGGGGGGATATAGATGCGGCTTGGGAACTGGAAGCAGCCGTAGGTGATGAAGCTGTTGGTGGTACCGCTCCTACTCCCGATCAAGATATTGTTGATGAGATTGGTGCTGCTGTTGGGTTGGAAATGGACGACAAAGCCTTTGTGCGAACAACGGAAATTTTGGAGCAGCGGGACGATAGACGCTGGGAATTAGACCCAATGTCCTCGCCAGATTATGAGGATAGAAGGAACGAGACACAGGAGTAGGGGTAGTAGGGGGAGACAAATTAATCTCCCTTATTTCCCCCCAGTGCCTTCAGGATCATCCCAATGCTGAGACAATATTACCCCGCGTTTTTTGCAAGTGCGGTAGTGGGTATTTTGTCATCAAAAACGCAGAACCGATGTTCATGTGAATAGTTTCATCAAAGACATCAATTAGGGTAGTCCTGAGTTTCGCCTGTCGCCAGAAAAACTCCAGCGTTGTTAACCAGGATGTCTAAGTTGCCATAAGCAATAATTGCCGTTTGCACGCAACGTCTCTCGACGTTTCAACTTCCTGAAAGGTATGAGTTTGTGGTGAGTTGTTAGTAGAAGACAACTAGCTACTAACCACTAAGAACTCATCCACTGATTGTTCTTCTCTTTGATTGAGATACATCTGCCTTCAGCGGGGTTAAACACTAAATGCACGTTTGATACTGTTGCTAATGTTGGTAATTTATTGCAATCGGGGTTTTTTATGACATTCACTCAAACTAACGACCCAACTATTCGCGAAATTGTCCAAGCTTTTCAAAGCTTAAATGTAGACGATCAGCTAGCTTTGTTTTGGTTTATTTACAAAGAAATGGGCAACTCTGTTACCCCCGCAGCACCCGGAGCCAGCACTGTTTCCACAGATATTGCTGAAGGTTTGTTCAATCAAGTTAAGGAATTATCCCACGAAGAACAGTTGCAGTTACAGCGCGATTTAATTAACAAGGCAGATAATCAATATACCCGTATGTATGGCTCGATGAGCGAAACTACCAAGTTACTGTTTTGGTATCGCCTAGCTCAAGGCATGGAAAACGCTACTATCATTCCTATGCCTCCAAACTATCAGCTTTCTTCCCAATCTCAAGAACTGCTCAATAGAATTAAGCAAATTGATTTCGAGCAGCAGATTACTCTTTTCCGCGATTACGTTGCGCCAATGGGTGCTGAACCAAAAGCTGGTGCTGAAATTTAAAATTTCCAGATTTTAAACTAGTATCCATCCTTCATTGCTAAATAGCAAATAAAAAAACATAGATAAGCACAGAGTCAACAAACTATGCTATTCACTCTGTGTTTATCTATATTTTTCGCTCAAGTAGTTACACCCTATAATAGCCGTCACGCCTTTGACTTGGTAATTAACAATTTTTTAATTTTACCGATGTACTTTCATCTCTCTTTAGATAGGTATCAAAAGATTTTTCTCTAAAAATCTTTCTATCTTTTAATAGTGATTTCGTTATGACTGAAATCTTTAATCTTGAAATAGGCATGAGCAAGAGCAGTCAAAATTTCTACTCTGTTGCTTTGGCAGAAAGATTTTCACAACATAAGGCAAAGTCACCGTTTTGGGAACAATATTGTCACTAATTTATCCTAAAATTCCGTGACTTCCACCCATAAACAGTATTAGCAATTTATGTTGCTAACTCCCTCAAATCGCTAAAAAATTATTACCAATTAGGAGGTTTCATGACTTCTACAAATACCAATGCCATACAAGAAGCTGTAGCAGGGTTTAGGAGTTTGATTATTGACGATGAGCTACTAGTGCTGGCGTTACTGTACCGCGATGTTGCTGGATCAGTTCCCGCCGATGCTGCAAATGCCTTGCCAACACAAGATGCTGCAAATTTGGTAACACGAGTTGAGCAACTGTCGCCCCAAGAAAATCAGCTATCTGCTCTGCGTGACTTCCTAGGAGCAGAAAGAAATGACCAAGATGCAACAATCCTCGATCCAAACCCAAGCAAGGCGCTGGCTGAACTTGTTACTGGCGGCGGAACTACAATTCCCGCTCATGAGTATAGCTCATTGAGCGCTGAAGCTAGGATAGCTTTCTGGTATCTGTTAGCACAAAGACTAGGAAGCAATATCATCGGCAATCTAAGTGAGTTTACACCTACTGAGCAAGTCACAATTGTGTTGAACTCAATCCAATCTCTGAACACCGATGAATTAGTGTCGTTTCTGAAGCACGCGCTGTAAACAGTCGGAAGTTTTGTAAATCCCTGGAGGAAGGCTTCTTGCAGGGGAGAGTGTGTTCAGACAAATGAAATAGCTGTAGGTAGGGTTATGCTCTACCTACATCGGTTTTAGTTTTCAAAAAATAGTTTTAAAGAAGAGTTCTATGTTAAGACAAGATACTACGATTAGACAAAACACTATCAAAAGAAAGCATCTTATTTATAGTCTGATTACTGGTCTGATTATTGGTACTATTGCCGGTACACCTCTAGGTTGGATTGCTCATCAATACTATTACCAGCAACGTCTAGCTCAAATTTTGTTATGTCGAGAACGCAATAGTAACCAGCCAGCCGCAGTTGTTGATTCTATTTGCGGTCGAGCATATTAATGAATCAGTTATCAGTTAAAAGAATTAGGATGGGCAAGACTCCCACCCTAGTTTATGTGTGATTGCTCATTCTAGGGTCAGCATTCGACCAGCGTGCCAAAGATGCCATGTAGGTTGTTTTGCCAGAGGCGCGCGTTAAGGACTCTCACAGGCGAACGACCATTCGACCCTTCAATAAGGTGTATTCCACACAAATGAAAACCGCTGTATCTGAAAATTTCTATATGTTTCAGTATTGTCTCTGGGGACAAATTGCAGAAGGGTGGGCATTGCCCACCCTTCTTTGTTGCTACTTTTTGCGATGCACAAAGAACTCTCAGCGGGATGTCAGATGTAGCAATTATGCCATCTGTCATATTTTCAATCTATATCTAGACGTTGAGCCAAGAGCCTTTTGCCATGAATGACTGCCGCAATAGTTACAGTGTCTTCTTGAATGTGATAAATGATTCGATAAGTATAAGCAAATAGTTCCCTGATGGTATCCTCGTTAAATTCTGGGACAATGGAACCTGAACAGGGACAAGCGCTTAACTTATCGGAGGAGTCAAGTATCTTCTGAACTACTGTGGCAGCAAAGGAAGCGGAGTCACGAAATATGTATGCCGCGATTGCGTCTACATCTTCGAGCGCTTTGGGAGACCAAACTACTCGATAAGCCATTTACTTAATAGCGCCTCGGCTTCTTCTTGAGAGATGATAGTGTCTTTATTGTCAGTGACTACCAACCCCTGACGAACTTTTTCAAGTACGTACAGATGATATTGAACATCTTCCACAGAACAATCGTCTGGTAATTTGCTCAACAGAGATTGGACTTTTTCTTTTGTAGTAGTCATAGCATCTTTTTTAGGATATTTATATGAAGTAATTTTTAAGGGCGAGCAAATAGCCCACCCTTGACTCTAAATTCTGTTAAAGGTTGTCATAGTTGGCAATAGCTGTTTTCATCTTGTCCAAAATCTCAGCTACAGGTATACTTCCTAACTCGCCTGAGGTACGGGTACGAATGCTTAGGGTATTCGTTTCTACCTCCTTCGCTCCCACCACTGCCATGACGGGGATTTTTTCTTTCTCGGCATTACGAATGAGTTTACCAAGGCGATCGCCACTGGTATCGACTTCCGCACGGATACCGATTGCTCTCATCTTCGCCGCCACATCTTTGGTATAATCCAGTTGTACTTCACCCACTGGCAGCAATCTTGCTTGCACTGGGGCTAACCACAAGGGGAAATCTCCCGCATACTCTTCAATCAAGATACCAATGAGCCGTTCTAGGGAACCGAAGGGCGCACGGTGAATCATCACTGGGCGTTTGCGGGAACCATCTTCAGCGACGTACTCTAGCTCAAACCTTTCTGGCAGGTTATAATCTACCTGCACTGTTCCTAGTTGCCACTCCCTGTCTAGAGCATCACGGACAATGAAATCTAGTTTGGGACCATAGAATGCTGCTTCGCCAATGCCTTCAAAGTGATCCATCCCCAAGGTTTCAACAGCACGGCGGATGGCATTTTCAGCTTTGTTCCAAGCTTCGTCAGAACCTATATACTTATCACTCTTCGGGTCGCGGAAACTGAGTCGTGCTTTGAAATTCCCTAGTTGCAGAATCTTAATTACGGATAAAATCAAATCCACGACGTTGAGGAATTCGCTGTCTAGCTGTTCTGGCGTCACGAACAGATGGGCATCATCCTGAGTGAAACCCCGCACGCGTGTTAAACCGCCTAATTCCCCAGATTGTTCGTAGCGGTAGACGGTGCCAAATTCTGCCAACCGCATCGGTAGTTCCCGGTAGGAACGCAACTCGCTCTTATATATTTGGATGTGGAAGGGGCAATTCATCGCTTTGAGAACAAAGCCTTGTTCGTGCGCCGCTGCTTCCTCATCTTCTGCCATCATTGGGAACAAATCTTCTTTATATTTCTGCCAGTGTCCAGAGGTTTTAAATAAATCTACTCTGCTGATGTGGGGTGTGACAACCTGTTGGTAGCCACGCTTGATCTGTTCCTGCTTCAGGAAGTCTTCTAAAAGACTCCGCAACAAAGTTCCTTTAGGCGTCCACAATGGTAAACCCGGTCCCACTTGGTCGGAAAATATAAATAATCCCAGTTCCTTACCCAGTTTCCGATGGTCCCGTCGCAGCGCTTCTTCTTTACGCCGCTTGTACTCAGCGAGTTGTTCTGGCGTTTCCCAAGCGGTGGCGTAGATGCGTTGCAACTGCGCTTTGGTTTCATCTCCACGCCAATAAGCGCCGGCAACGCTTTCTAAATCAATCGCTTTCGGGTTAAGTTCGCTCGTATTTTCTACATGAGGTCCAGCGCACAAATCCCACCATTCATCTCCTAGGTGGTACATTGTGATTGGTTCCTCTTTGATGTCTGAGAGGATTTCTAGCTTATAAGGTTCGTTAATTTTTTTTATACGCTGTTCAGCTTCTTCACGGCTGACTTCTTCTCGTATGACTGGCAATTTCCGATTGATAATCTTAACCATTTCTTTATAAATGGCTTTTAAATCTTTGTCAGTAAATGGCTCAGGATTATCAAAGTCATAGTAAAAGCCGTTTTCAATCCACGGACCAATTGTGACTTGCGCCTTGGGAAACAGCTTTTGTACTGCCATTGCCATCACATGAGAAGCCGTGTGGCGAATCTTCTTTAAAGTCTCCGATTCGCTGGTACGCGGTAAATATATTTTTTCAGGTTGTTCTAGCTGATGAGAAGATGAATTCGGCGACATCTGCTGCTGTACCATTGGCGACGTGATTGTATAAAGATGATGGATCAGTTGGAGTGATGAAAAAATTTCCCCAAATATAACATGGGACTATTTTTCAGTTTTGTCAGTGTTTTCTTCGGAAGGTTTATACCTTTAGACGGATGAACTCGTTCCCTAAAGATATATTCATTTCCAATGATTCCCATAAGTAATGTCTATTTTTAATAAGTACTCATCTCATTTAATACCTACGTAGAAATCTACCATAACCTTTATATAAAGAATGCTCATCCCTAATTGCTAATGGTCATAAGACAATGACCACTTAATAACGCACCCAATCAGTAAAGTCTACTCTTAGCAAGCCAAAACTTCGCCTCAGTCTTGAAATGTTTGCCCATCTGAGTGCCACACATTTTAGTATATGGGCTTGTTCTTTAAATATAACCACTTTAATCCCTGTAGGTTTAACTTAATATTTCAACTGTCCAGTTAATCATTTCCCATAAAGGATGAAAACAAACTTCTGATGAATGTCTAAGAGTAGTTATTCTGTTGTCAGGACATTTTGTTTTTGACAAAACCCAACCATGCAAGTGTTCTCTTTTAAATCTGGATTTTCTTCAATCTCCTATAATTTTAACTTTAATTATGAGACAATAAATTATTACTTTAACACTCCGTTGCCGTCATTGCTTGTTTGTTTACATTATCTAATCTTTACAGCAACAGGAATTGTAATAAGGGACGCCAAAAGGTTGATGCAAATGAATTAACTGCCTAATGGAAGTAAATTTGCTGAGAAAACCCTCCAGGTTTTTCCCTACAGGATTTGCATACATTCACTTACATCCTAAATTAAGTTTAACTAACTTAAGTATAGAAAAATACATAAATATGCGTAAATACTCAATTTCTTTGTCTCCAATATGAACGGCATTTTTGAGATCCCCCCTGGGGATCTGTACAATAGCTAGGATAAGTTTATATAATTTAATGAATAGGGTGTAAATAATATTACTAAAGTTTTCTATTTTCAGACTTATGGGAGAGACAAGAGAAATGTTAAGAATCTTAAATAGAGTTAATATTAGTAAGAAAGTTAGGAATATCCTTCTCATTTATGCGAGACTCGAATTTACCAGAAACTGAACTGCTGAAAACAGTTTTGCAACCGCTGTTAGAAGATTTTCAGTACTGGTTCGCGCGCTCACGCAGTTTTCTGGAAACGGAACAGCTTTCGTTTATGAGTCAACATGAACAATCTGACTTACTGATGCGAGTCAAGAAAGCACAAGAGGAAGTGAAGACGGCAAAGATGCTGTTTAATGCAACTGACGGGCAGGTCGGTATTGATATGGCAGCGCTAGTGCCTTGGCATCAATTAGTAACACAATGCTGGAATGTGGCAACGCGCTTCCGTTCCCAGCAAGACGGAATGTAAGTGAAATAGTAAAAAATTTTTGACACCATCTGAGATAGCAAGGGATGTGTTTTATGCTAACCCAATCTCTTTTAGGATAAAAATTCTCCTCTTAATACCCTCTTAATCAAGAGTATGAGCGCATAAAGATTGCGTTAACCATTCAACATCAGCGTAATTAACGGCATTAGGCAATTTAGCTAAGCAAAACTTTAACAACCTATATAGTTTTAAAATTTGATACCTCTGGAGGAAGGAAAATGTTACACCTGCTTTACATTCTTGCTTTTACCATCCTAGCTTTTATAGCTGTTGCTAACTTAATTCGTAACCTGATTTTCTTCAGCTTTGATAGAGAGCGAATTTATCCACCTAAGTCCGCATCTTTACAAAATCAGGGCAGATATCCCTATAATTCATCAACTAAGAAGTTTACACCACATCCAGAGTTATTAGATGCTGCTGGCAACTTAATTAAAGAACCGCTTCTGGTGATGCGTTCTATTAACGTTGAAGACGCCCGCCAAAGACTGGATGAGCTTTACGAAGCTTCTCCAGGACACAGAAGTGAGAATCAACAAGAGGAAGGGTAAACAGGGGAAAGTGTATAGTCACAAGACAAAAGAGGACAGGGAAAAACCTATAACCTCTTTCGTGTTCCCTGTCCCCTGTAACCTATTTCCCTTATTACGCTTCGATAACAACCCGGAGATTACCGCGTTTGTTGGCAACGCGACAAGCAGTTGTGTTACCGGAACGCTCAAATTCCAAATCGAGTATCGTAGGACCAACTTTTAAATTATGCACTGACAGACTGCTTATCGACTCTGGCAAAGTAGGGTCGATAATTCGTAAGCAGTTGTTAGGGGCGTCGGGTACCAAATTTACGATCATTTGCAGCAATTGGAAGATAGTGCCAGTAGCCCATGCTTGAGGTGTGCAAGCAACAGGATACTGTACAGGAGCGTTATCACCATTGCGCTCGTAGCCGCAGAACAACTCTGGAGGACGTTGATAGGGCTGCTGGTTAGTCATGTCGAACAAACCTTCAAAAAGTTCCAGGGCTTGATCGATTAAACCAAGAGAACGCAACCCCATTGCAATAAGCGCGTTGTCGTGGGGCCACACGGAACCAATGTGATACCCCATAGGATTGTAAGCTGGTGACAAGCTATTGAGGGTGCGGATACCCCAACCATTAAACATATCTGGTGCCCGCAGTCGTTCAGCAACACTATAAGCTTTTTCAGGTGTGAAAATGCCTAAATGTAAGCAATGACCGGGATTTGAGGTAATACTATCTACCTGCTTGCCATCTCCATCCAAAGCTAGGGCGCAGAAATCCTGGTCTTCCATCCAGAAATCTCTATTGAAACGAAGCTTGAGGTTTCTTGCTTCCTCTGTCCAGCGGTCTGATAAGTCAATCCGCTTTTTCAGCCTCGCAATTTCAGCCATGCGCAATTTTGCAGCATAGACATAAGCTTGCACCTCACAAAGGGCAATGGGTCCGGTCGCTAACTCTCCCTTACGATTGACAATACAATCACCAGAGTCTTTCCACCCTTGGTTGTCAAGACCTCGTTTGGATTTTCGGATATAGCTGAGATAGCCTGTTTCTTTTAAGTTGCGGTCAATCCAATCCATCGCCAACACAGCATTGGACCATAGTTGCTCTAAAGTTTCCCCGTCATGAGTCCAGGCATAATATTCGGCATACAGCATCAGCCATAAGGGAGTAGCATCGACTGTACCGTAGTAGGGTGTATGGGGAATTTCCTGACAGCGCGCCAATTCCCCAAACCGCAACTCGTGCAACATCTTACCCGGTTCCTCTTCGCGCCACTCATCATCAGCTTTGCCTTGATATGTTGCTAGTAGGAACAGAGTTTCTTTGGCGATTTGAGGGTTTAACATGAGACTTTGAGAAGCCGTGATGATCGAATCCCGCCCAAAAAGCGAGGAAAACCACGGCACTCCTGCGGACACAGTTTTGTACTTACCAAAGGACTGGCGCAACAGATACATATCTTGTTCAGCCCGTTCAATAATTCGATTAAAAGTCCCTTTATCTGAGCGAATTCGAGTAATTTGTTGTACCCAATGTTGCTCTTCCATCATCTCACCGGCTTTTGCTTGTACTAAGGTAAAAGCTGCGCTGACGGTGGAACTAGATTGGTTGTTTGTCAACAAATTTGCTCGGTAGCCCAACTTTTGAGTTTCGTGAGAAGCCAACTCTAAGCGCCAAACTGCTGTGTAACCTTTGAAATAGTCTGGTTGCCTATGCTGGAATTGAATGCGAGATTCCATCACCAACCCATCCAGACCTTGATAGGCAAGGATCAAGGATTGCTCTTTTTGTACGGGTGATCCAGATGCAGAAACACCATCGCCAGTTGATGTTCCTTCTTCAGGTGTAGGTTCTACAAGGCGTAAAAGTCTACCCCGTTTGTCTCTGTCATAGCCCCGGACTTCAAATAAATCCGCAAAATCCGCATCAAAGCTAATACTAAGTTCAAAGATGACGGAACTTGTGCTATAATTAGATACTTCTAATTCTTCAAAGAGTGCCCCGTTAAGTACAAGTTCGCGACGAATGCCCACTGTATCGGCTCTCAGACGGTCTTCTATTCTGGGATTCGTACACAAAATTGACAGAGAAAATCCTTTTTCAGCGGTGCTGCTGAGTAACACAGGCGAGTGCCCATCAATTTGCAACTCTAGGCGACTGAGAAAGCGTGTGTCACTGCAGAACAGTCCCATACTGGGATTGCCATCATTGAGTGAACAACCAGAAATGTTGCCCAACGTGTCTGTCACCAAAAATAAATCGTCATCTTTAACCGTTAGCGTCGGTTGCGGTCTTTCACTGACTACACATGGCCATTCTGGAATGGGTATTTGATCAGCAGGAACAAAAGTTTTTCCGTCTAGGTGAATTTTTTCCGGTGTCATTAGCGTATCCGGTGTCATCAGCCAAAATTCCGTGTACAGGTCTAGTTTTTTATGAGATCATCAGCGTCAACAGGAAAAAAGACGCTGTTAAAAGCAGATTTGAGCCATTGAGCAAAAATCATAATCGCTTACAGCTAGTAACAGGTCATGGATGAAGCCTTTATCATAAAATCTTTATAAAAGAGTATTTTCTAAAAATTTTCTGAAAAAGTTTACAAGGATAAATTCCTACCTGTTGGACTAGCCGCTTTTGTTCAGAATTGCAAGACGTAGACACTCCCCAGCAGCAGCGTAGAATCGCTGCTTTCCACACCCAAATGTAACAGTTTAGTATCTTTCCCCTAAACTGCTACTTAAAATTTTCTGTAAAGGGAATAAAAAAATAAATATATTTATGTATAATATGCAATATTAATAATTATATACTAATCTTAGCAAAATAATATGAGTTGAGTTTCCAATTTTTTAAAAAATTTATTTTTTAAATTGACCTTTGAACTCAAAACTCAGGAGCAGAGCCAACACTGTTCGGATAAGCTGATTTATTAAACGACAAACCCTGTAGAGACGTTGGATTGCAACCGTCTCTACACACCTAAAATTCGCAGCAATAACCCTTAACTGAGTAGTATTGGGAGCAGAGCCACCAGACTTCCGTTGCCTCCAGTCAGAATTCAGGCCGGGTGTTCTTTTTGACTGGGTGAAGAGTGAAACAGAAATAGCCAGTCAATTCATTCTGGAGAGCAGACGTTTTTCCTTTGTCATTGTGCTATCAACAGTAAAGCCAGAAGGCTAAATGGATTTGCTATACTGCCTTCTGACTTTAAGATTGAGGGGTTGCAGGTGCAGACTTCTACCCTAGCACCATTTTGTAAGCCCTCTCATACTCATCGGTCATAGATTGGACGCTAAAGCGACTGATAACGTACTCGCGACACGTCTGCCGATCTAATTTTATGGCGTCTGGAATTACCTCAATCATTTTTTCCAGCGAGTAGCAAACGAAACCTGTTTTCCCGTGAGCAATCACTTCTGGGACTGAACCTAACGCCATGCCAATGACAGGTGTACCCGTTGCCATTGACTCAATCATAACCAAACCAAAAGGCTCTCGCCAGGTAATGGGGAACAAAGTCACACTCGCTCCCCCAAGCAATTTAACTTTTTCTTCGTGGGAAACCTCACCCAAGTACTGAATCTGTTCACCATCAATCAGAGGCTCCACTTGTTGGCGATAATAATCTTGGTCAACAGCGTCAACTTTGCCAGCCATCTTTAGTGGTAAGCCAGCAGCACGAGCAATTTTCATTGCTTCCACTGGTCCTTTTTCTGGGGAAATCCGTCCTACAAATGCGAGGTATGTAGGTTGTGTCGCTTCGGGATGGAAGGGATAGGCAGTTGTGTCAATGCCGTTATAAACGGTATGAATGTAGTTTAAGCCTAAGCGCGGTTCTCGTTGTGCCTCACTGATACTGATGAAAGGTTGCCACGCAAAACGCCGATACATTTTCTCATTATCGGACGTAAAAACACCATGCATTGTGTGTACAGTGGGTGTTTTCACAAAACCAGAGTAAGGAAGGGCAGAACAACCTATATGAGAGTGAATGATATCAAAATGATGGGCGTGTTGATAAACCTCAGCTAGCATCATCTGCTCGTAGAGTATTGGCTCTTTGATATTGGGGTCAAGTCGTAGAGCCTGGTTATGGACTGAACGGACCTTTGCTTTGGTAATCGAGTCACCAGAAGCAAACAAGGTAACATCATGACCGCGCCTAACTAATTCGTCTGTAAGGAGTTGAACAATGAGTTCAATACCGCCGTAGCGAAAGGGAGGAACTCGCTCCCATAAAGGAGAAATTTGGGCTATTCTCATGTTTCACCTAAGCAGGTAAGTGTCAGCATATTAACCCCGGAAAACTATGACCAACAGACTCATAGTTTTAAGAAGATTGGGCAAATATGCAACGCTTTATGTTTACTGTTGTTGCAAACCCTGATGGTGGAATTTTAGTCAACTGCATCATACGGCATTGGGGAATGATTTTTCCTACTTTTTTATTAAAAAAAATTTCTGGATAGAATCATCCCCCCCATCAAGGCTTCCTTTGTTTATGGGTTAACTATTTTACCTAGCTGCTATTGCAGACTTCACTGCTTGCAGCAACAGGTAAATTTTGAGATTTATCTCATCGTTTTAAGAATTTTGAAAATTATTGATAAAGTCATATTACATGAATTAGTTATATTTCGCAACACGCTTCTTGAGCGGTTAATACAAAAACTTCTATAGTTCCTCCTCCGTACTTAAAAAGTCGATAAGATTAATTATTGTAAATAATTATACATTTAGACAAGAACTTATCAAAGAAAAAGTACGGCTCAAGTTGTTGCGTATTCAAATTACATAAACCTTTAGGTTAGCTATGTATGAAAATCTAACTCTTTGCCTAGTGAGATAGTAGTAAAAAATCCTTATTCAATAGACATACAACCCTTTGGTGATATGCTCTAAAGTAATCTCTGAAGAGAGTTATCTTGTGGATAGCGCCATTTTTGGAAGTTGATTATTACCTCCACAGATCTACTAGATTGCGCGTAAGCAGGTTTCTTGTATAGCACAACTTTGGTCGTTAGTCACTTTTGTCAAAAATAACCTTCCTGAGTTCCAAGTGCTGATCAGTCGTTTTTGGGTTCAATTCTTTAAAGGACTCCAGTCAAAAGGAAAATGATAAAAAGCTCCTAAAATTTTTTATTAGAGAAAAGAGATTTTTTTTCTTAATAAGGAAACCTGTTGTCATTCAGCTTATGTTGATTGCACTGACAAAACAAATGAGTTGACTATTTTGTGCATTATATTATGTGCGTAGTGCCTATAAACTGTAAACCATATCAAGCATAAAACTGTGCGGTTTCCCTACTTTCCATTTTCTAGTCAGTCTATTCTTTGAAACCTTACCATTGTGGTAAATAGCTGAAGAATACTTGTGTGAAGAACAGAACAACTGTAGCGGATGACCAACGATTAGCGTTACCCGTGGGGATATACTCAAAACTCAGGACTTAAGACTTAACATTGATGAATATGGTGGTTTATTTCTGTAGGATACTTATCTATACTGCTAAAGCTGCCGTCGGTTAGCTGGCGGGAAACCTAGGCAAAAGGTTGCGGCATAAGCAACGTGCTGCGCCTGCCCAAACTCTCAAGGTGTCTTTCACTATTCTTTACATATTGCAACTATCTCGTTCACTTGAGAGTCCGTTGTAATTTGTACAATGCATCTGTGACATCGATTCATTCGCGATTGTGGCTCCTTAAAGAAATTGATGAGCATTTCGACTTCCGTGCTGAGTGAACTGCTACAGGGTCTACCCAACCTGAGACCTCAAATATATTTCAAGGCTTCACTAACGGCGCTCTCCCACGCAATGGAAGACCAAGTTTTGGCTGCTACTTTGGAGCAGCCTCTGGTCATTGCTAGCTTCCAAAGAGAGCGATTCTACCGCCAAGAAGCTCATCGATATCAGCGGCTTGCCCAGCGCAGTAATCAAATATACGTATTATCCGCACCCGAAACGGATTTTACCAACAGTTCGGAACACTACGAAAAGATTGCCTTTGAACCAGATGATGGCTTAAGTCAAGAGTGGCACTTGGTGGTGATTGCCCAAAACTATGCGACTTGTCTGGTTTGCCGGGAAAGCATTGGTTCTCTTGCCAAAAATCAGCAACTGCCGGAGCTAAGTCCGAGTTTAGATATGGACACGGCGCGAAGGTTTGAAGGAATTTGGACAGCAGAACGGGGGGTGAGCCTGAAAGTTGCTGAATTGCTATTGGACAGGATTTTAGTTTACAGACCAGAACTGGCAAACAAAATTCACTTCTGCCGCCAGAGGTTTGGGATAGAGGAGAGTCCGAGAGAAACAAAAACAGACCAGATCAACGAATATGCCTGCGACATAGACACTGACCCATTTGTACGGCGTTTAGTGACTTACCTGCAAGCAAGTCAGTACAAATTGCACAAAGCATACCGTTCCATCGCAGCCCAAGCACGCAAAGAACGCTTGGTCAATACGATTAGCACCGCTATTAGGCGATCGCTCAACCTTCAAGACATTCTCCAAGTCGCAACCCAAGAACTGGGACAAAACTTAGGAGCGTCTCGCTGTTTAATCTACCGCGCTCAAGGCACGGATGCCAAAGCCTCAATTGAACACGAGTTTTTGAGTTCTGGTATACCATCTCTTCTTGGACAAACCTGGCAATTGGAGAATAATCTCCTATTTCGAGAAGTGGTACTGCAAAGCGCGGGGGTTTGTGTTGCCGATACTCAGACTGACGTTCGCATTACCAGTTCTAAAGAACTTTGGGAACTCGTGAAAAAGTATGGCATTCGTTCTTGGTTGATGGAACCAGTGTTCTACCAGGGGCGGTTGTTGGGTATCGTTGAGCTGCACTACTGCAACGAAACTTTACACGATTGGCAAGTTGGGGACTTTGACCTAGTAGAAGCTATTGCCACCCAAGTGGGAGTAGCCCTGATCCAGGCAGAGGCTTATGCCAACCTAGAAGACCTTAACAAGCAGTTGGAAGCTCTTGACCGTACCCGCAGCAACTTGATAGCCATCACCGGACATGAACTCCGTACCCCCTTATCTACCATTCAGGTGTGCTTGGAAAGTCTTACCAGCGAACCGGATATGCCTCCAGAGTTGCGCCAGGTCATGCTAGACACTGCTCTTACTGACTCAGAACGGATGCGGAAACTCATACAAGATTTCCTGACGCTTTCCAATTTGGAAAGCGGTCGGGTAGAGTGGCATCCAGAATCCCTCAGCTTAGAAGAATGTGTGGAACTGTCACTCAGTCGCATTCGCACCCGGTTTGTCTCCGAAAATCTGCCCAAAATTACGACTCAACTTGCAAAAAACTTGCCTTTGGTCAAAGCCGATGGAGATTGGCTAGTGGAAGTACTGGCAAAACTGATAGACAACGCTTGCAAATTTACACCGACAGAGGGACAAATCACCATTAAGGCACGCAACCGAAATAAAATGGTTGAAGTCACTGTGGCTGACACCGGACGCGGTATTGAACCACATCTTCTAGAAATCGTTTTTGACCGCTTCTATCAAGAAGAAGGAGCACTGCGCCGCACCACTGGTGGCACAGGTCTTGGTTTAGCAATTTGCCGTCAAATTGTCAATGGCTGGGGTGGAGAGATTTGGGCAAAATCAAACGGCAAAAACCAAGGCAGTCAGTTTCACTTCACCATACCCATCATTGAGGGGAGCCAACAGCAAAAGCCGTCAAAAGTCAAGAGGAAATAGTCCTTTGTCCCTTCTCCTTCGTCCAAGCTAGTAACAAAGGACAAATGACAAATGACTAATAACTGTTACAGACTATGACGCGATCGCAATATGACCCTAGTCGCGGTGTTACGATGCCGTAAAAACGTTGAGAGAAAACTTTATGGCAGAAACACTTTCTGGACAAACCCCCATATTTGGTGGTAGTACTGGCGGGTTGCTGGCAAAAGCAGAACGGGAAGAAAAGTACGCTATCACTTGGACTAGCCCCAAGGAGCAGCCTTTTGAAATGCCTACAGGCGGTACTGCTATCATGCGCCAAGGAGAAAACCTGCTGTATCTGGCTCGTAAGGAATACGGTATCTATTTGGGCGGGCAGGTCTTCCGGAAATTGAAAATCACAAACTACAAAGTTTACCGGATTTATCCCAACGGAGAAATTCAGTACATACACCCGGCTGATGGTGTCTTCCCAGAGAAGGTCAACCCAGGTCGTGAGAAAGTGCGTTATGTAGACCGCAATATCGGCAAGAACCCCAGTCCAGCAGCAGTCAAGTTCAGCGGTACAGCTACCTATGACTCTCCAACTCCAACCAATAGTTAATAGGTAATCTAAAAAACAGAAAATAGGGCATGGGGAACAGGCAAAAATATTAATTGCTTATTCTCAATTCCCTATTTCCTTGGAAAAATTTATGATTTTCCCAGAGTTTTCCCAGTTTTCCTAACTAGCAAAACAAGGCAACTTTATCCCGGTGTGTCAGGAATGGTTAGCCGACCTCGAAACACCAGTATCGGCTTGGTATAAAGTATGTGCCGGACAGCCCTACAGCTTTTTGTTGGAATCAGTAGAAGGTGGGGAAAAGCTGGGCAGAACTAGATTCACAAGGCGAGGTAATAGCAACTGTACGCCCCATTGCTAAAACACGCCCACGAGGTAAAACTCCTCTTTGCTTTGCGCGAAATAATTCCAAGGTAGCAACTACACCAACGCCGCCACTTTCTCCAACAACCCCTGAAACAACCTCAACCCATCGCTACCACCCAGCATTGGGTCAGATGCCCTTTCTGGATGCGGCATCATGCCCAACACATTGCCCGTAGGATTGCAAATCCCCGCGATATTGTTCAATGAGCCGTTAAGATTATCTCCCTCGTAGCGGAATAACACTTGAGCGTTATCTTCCAGTTCTGATAACGTAGCTCCATCAGCGTAGAATTGCCCTTCTCCGTGGGCAATAGGCAGAGTGATAATTTCACCTTTTTGATAACCTTGCGTCCAAGATAGGTCTGTGCGCTCAACTTTCACAGGGACGCGATCGCAGATAAAATGCAAATCCCGATTTTTAACCAACGCTCCTGGTAACAGCCCTGCCTCAGTTAATACTTGAAAGCCGTTGCAAATACCGAGAACAGCTTTCCCCTTTTGAGCGTGTTCTACTACTTGCTGCATAACAGGCGAAAACCGCGCGATTGCACCGCAGCGCAAATAATCGCCGTAGCTAAAGCCACCTGGTATAATGATGACATCCAAATCCGAAATATCAGTTTCTTGATGCCAAACCATGCGAGTTGGTTGCTTCAGCAAGTCTCTTGTTACGTAAGCAACGTCGCGATCGCAATTAGAACCCGGAAAAACAACAACCCCAAATTTCATGTTATTTGTTATCAGTTAGTTGTTAGTTGTTAGTCGTTAGTTGTTAGTTGTTAGTTGTTAGTTGTTGTTTCACTAACTACTACCTACTAACTAGTACCTACTAACGACTTTCCATCTCCTCAATACACTCCCGTTTGTGACTCAACCTCAGTCAAATCAAAGCGATAATTTTCTATCACTGGATTGGCTAACATTTGGTCACACATCCGATCCAGGTTCTGACGGGCTGTACCTTCATCAGGTGAGGTGAGAGTTATTTCAATGTACTTGCCGATCCGCACCTGATCAACATTATCGTATCCCAGTTGCTTCAGATTAGATTGTACTGCTACACCAGCAGGGTCAAGAACTGAAGGACGGAGAGTTACAAAAATTTTGGCTAGATACTTCCTTTGCACTGGCTTTTGCTGAATACTGCTACGCTCATACTATATCTTTACTGTCCCAACTAGAGGACAATAAGATAACAAGGAATTAGAGTTAAGCTAGAAGTTAGCCAAGAGAACATTTTCAACAATTGGCGTTTTTTACTATTGTCTATGAGAGCCATACGCACCCGCAGTCAAGAGCGTATTCTAAATCTACTAAAAACCGTTAAACAAGGCATTTCCGCCCAGGATATTTATGTGGAATTACGTAACCGTAACCAAAACCTGGGTTTAGCAACAGTTTACCGCTCATTGGAAGCCTTAAAACTTGAAGGCATGGTGCAAGTGCGGACATTAGCTAACGGTGAAGCCCTTTATAGTTTAGCGCAACAAGACAAGCACCACCTGACCTGCTTGCAATGCGGTGCTTCCATTCCGATTAATCAATGCCCTGTCCACGACCTAGAAGCTCAGTTGCAATCTACACATAAGTTTAAGATTTTTTACCACACTCTAGAGTTTTTCGGTTTATGCACCCAATGCCAGTTAGCTCAAGCTGCGGCTACAGAATAAGAGAGGATGGACAGATAAGGAAGATGAGGAAGATGAGAAAGTAATTTCTTCCCCTTGTTCCTCCATTCCCCCACTCCTCCACTCCTAGCTGGCGTGTTTGTTATTTACTGGGGGCATTTCCTTCGCCAACAACGGGTTTGAGTCAGTCTGACCATCTGAGACAATCGAGCGTATACCCTCCAAAGTGGCGGGAATGGTGCGCGGGTCCATAAACATGACTTTGCTGCTCTCGCTTTTACCAATCGTTGCACCCATATCCAGATATCCCAAGGCAAACAGAACTTCTAAAGCTTGATGAGCAAGAGGGTTAGTTTGGATTTTTTGGGCAATAATGTCCGCAGACTCAGCAATCGCTTGTGCTTTAAGAACTTGCTGCTGGCGTTCGGCTTGTGCTTTAAGAACGATCGCTTTTTGTTCAGCTTCCGCCTGTAAAATGACCGCTTTTTGACGGGCTTCTGCGTCGAGAAGTTGGGCGTCTGCTTTACCTCTAGCGCTATTAACAGCTGATTCGCGATCGCCTTCGGAAGTTAAAATTGCTGCCCGTTTGCGCCGTTCCGCTGACATTTGCAGTTCCATTGACTCCCTGACTGCTTGTGAAGGAATAATATCCCGCAGTTCCACCCGCGTGACCTTCACACCCCAAGGATCGGTCGCAACGTCCAATTCGTGCAAAAGAGTTTCATTAATTTGAGAACGGGCTGTAAAAGTCTCATCCAATTCCAGTTTGCCCATTTCGGCACGAATTTGAGTCAGTACCAAATTTACCATTGCCGCCTGGAGATTTTCCACTTTGTAGTAGGATTTCTCCATATCCATAATCCGCCAGTAAACTACCGCATCAGCGGTAATCGTCACATTATCCCGGGTGATGCATTGTTGGGGCGGGATATCTAAAACTTTTTCTCGGATGGTTTCGCGGAAGACAACTCTATCAACAAAGGGAACGACAAAGTTAAGTCCTGGTTCTAACTTTTTGTTATAGCTTCCCAAGCGTTCCACCAAGGCTTCATTACCCTGATTCACAACTTTCACAGAACCTGCTAAGGCAGAACCGCCTAGAGCTAAAAATACAAGTAAAAAGAACTGTTCCATAAAAAATTTTCCAAATTAAAAAAAAGAATTATGAGTGCAACAGATTTTCTGGCATCACAATGAGGGTGGTGCCTTCGCGTCTTGTGACGTAAACTCTTTGATTGGGTGGTATGCTGAGTTTTTCATCGTCACAACGTGCCCGCCAAGAATTCCCCTCATACAGCACTCGTCCTGGTTTCCCGGCTGGAATCTCAGTTAAAGTTTCAGCTATAATTGCATGCTGAATTTTCGACCTGCGTCGTGGTAATGTCACAAATCGCCGCGAAAGTAAGACAAGGACTGTGGAAAGCAACAGCCAAACCACAACTTGCAGCCATAAATTGCCCAAAATCGCTTGAGACAGAAACGCCACCACCAGGGCGCTAATTCCCATCAAGAAAGCGACGAAAGCTATTGGCACAAATAGTTCAATCAAACACAGACTTGCTCCTGCCAACAACCAGATTAAGGTAGTACTTGGCATAATGCCATCCTAGACAATACATTCACCTCGTCAATACATTTTTATGATTAGATACAGTCATGCCTTGACTGTTTCCTGAAAGCGAAAGTAAATTTTTTGCGGTAAATTTTGATAAGTTTTAGTAACAATATGTTTAACTAAAAGAACACAATTCCAGTCTATTCTAACCTTCAGGTATTTGACTGCCAAATTTAATCGTAATTAACCCTTATATTTATCCAAAAATTCACACTTGCATGATTTCAAATCAGCGGATAATCTATTGCACAAATCCCAGCTGTACTCAACCTATTAATTCTGTGGGGGATAGTGTTTGTGCAACTTGTCAAACCCCCTTAGTTTACCGCTACCTTTGGGCAACTGGTTCATCAGTTGCCGAAATCCAACCTGGAGAAAAGGTGGCAAATAGGTATGAGGTGATTACCCCGAGTATTTGGCTGGATACTCAACCAGGACTATTGCCAGATATACCTGAAGAATTGTCAAAAGAAATTGTGTCTTATCTGCGATTATATCAACACAGATTACATATTCCTCAGGCATACGGGTTTGCTTACAATGATATTCTCTTACTGGAAAATGCGCCGATAGATGAGACGGGAAATCTCTACCCAGCAATAACAGATGCATGGGAGCAAGCACAAGCCGTAAGACAAGTTTACTGGTTGTGGCAAATTCTCCAACTGTGGACGCCTCTATCAGAATTGGGAGTCGCTGGCAGTTTGCTCATTCCAGATAATTTACGAGTGCAAGGTTGGTGCGTGCGACTGTTGGAACTTGTAGAGACGTTGCATACAACGTCTCTACAGCAGTTGGGCGAGTGTTGGCAACCTTGGGTAGCTGCGGCAAAAACACCAGTGACACAAGAGTTGAAGAATATTGTCCAGCAGATGTGTAATGAGGAAGCAAATTTAGACTCTATTGCAAATCAACTTAATGCATTACTCCTATCATCAGCAGCAGATTTGCCATTAACCCTAAAGGTTGCAGGTGCAACAGATACAGGTCCACAACAAACGCAAAATGAAGACACTTGCTATCCCAACAACTCTGGTGACTCAGACGACTCATTACTGCCATATGTGTCGATTGTTTGTGATGGTATTGGTGGACACGAAGGTGGCGAAGTTGCAAGTTTACTAGCCGTGCGATCGCTAAAGTTACAACTTCGCGCCTTACTAACAGAGATTACAGAACAAGCAGATATCTTGCCGCCGGACTTGATCCAAAAACAACTAGAGGCAAGTTTGCGAATTGTGAATAATGTAATTTGCAGTGGCAATGATGAGCAAAAACGCGAAGGCACCCAACGCATGGGTACGACTCTCGTGATGGCGCTGCAATTACCTCAAGTTATTAAAACTCCTTCTGAGGGTAAGTCACAAAACGCTCATGAGCTTTACTTAGTTAGTATCGGCGATAGCCGTGCCTACTGGATGACGCCCAATTATTGCCAAATTTTAACAGTAGATGATGATGTGGCAGGGCGAGAAGTCCGCTATGGTCGCAGTTTGTATCGCAAAGCACTTCAACGCCCAGATGCGACTGCCCTGACTCAAGCTTTAGGGACAAAAGAAGGCGAATTTCTGCGTCCTGTGATTCAGCGATTTATTTTAGAAGAAGACGGCATCTTGCTGCTGTGTTCTGATGGTTTAAGTGAGAATGATTGGATAGAACACTCTTGGCGAGATTATGCTGTACCCGTGTTACAAGGTACACTTTCTTTGGAAGATGCTGTCGGAGCGTGGATCGACTTGGCAAACCAGAAAAATGCTCATGATAATACATCAGTCGTTCTCACCCATTGTCAAGTTTCCCCAGACTACATAGTGCCAATAACTCGGGCACTACCACCTGTAGAAATAACACAAGCAGAACAAGAACAACAATCTGAGTTGACAGCAAGTTCTCAAGCGCTTTTGGAGTTGGTGTCTGAAGAATCACCTGCAACAGATAAGACCAAAACCCCTACTAAACGACAAGGACAGCAAAAGTGGTGGGTTGTGCTTGGGGGATTATTAGCGCTTGTGGGTGGTATGAGTTTAGGATTATTTGCTTGGTGGCGGCTAAGTCCTCAAACATTCCAGCAGACGTGTCAGCAACTTCCCCAGAAAGTGCAGCAATTGTGTCCGCCACAGAAGTAAAGACTCAAGCGCGAGTGTTTGAACTCTAAATTGGTTTGCGAAAAAGGAGTAATATCCTATCCGGAATTAGCAATGATCTACGTGATGTTTAATTTTAGCTAGCATAAAATTAACCTCCTCCACAGCAGCTATGGCGAAAAATTGCTTGCGGATTACTCATCAAGAGGATACCATTCAACTTTCTTGGCAACGGGGACAGGCAGCGCCTCGGTTTGCCGATGTCGTAGAATTTGAGCATCCTTTTAATCAGCAAGCGCTTACCGACTTGCGCTGGTATTTAGAAGAATATTTACGCCATCCCTACGGACTCGCGCCAGACAACGCCGCAAAGATAGAGCAAAAGTTGCAGAATTGGGGAGAACAGTTATTTGAATTAGTGTTTCGCAGTAGCGAGAAGGCGCGGGAATTTTTTCAAGCAGCTACCTACGATGGGCTGCATAACTGCGAACTGGTGATTACTTCTGATGATCCCACGGTGTTAAATTTACCTTGGGAATTGCTGTACTCACCAAGCGATCGCCAATTTCTCGCCCCATCTCTAGCTGGAATGTCCCGCAGTCTGAGTGAGTATGCTGTGCGGGCGGAAATGTCACCATTGCCCCAGGATAAACTGAATATCTTGCTAGTGATTGCCCGTCCCTATGGGGAAAGAGATATTGCTCTGAAAACTATTGCTCGTCCATTACTAGATTCTGTTTCACAAATTCGTCAAAAAGTCAATATTAAAGTCTTGCGTCCGCCTAGCTTTGAGGAGTTTGAACGGGAACTGAATAGAAACAAAGGATTTTATCATATAGTCCATTTTGACGGACACGGCGATTTTGACGGCAATAGCCAAGGATTTCAGCATACCTTGGGTGGGTTGGGACAAGGAGTATTAGTATTTGAAGCCCTTGATGGTTCACCGCAAATTATCACAGCGGCACAAATTGCCCAGAATTTGGCAGATTGCGGTGTGCCGATTTTTGTGTTGAACGCTTGCAAATCAGCCCAGGAAGGAGAAGCAAAATTTTCTTCAGTGGCTACGCGCTTGGTGTCCTTAGGGGCGAAGGGTGTTGTCGCGATGGCTTATTCTGTCTATGCTGTGGCGGCGAAACATTTCATCGGACGGTTATATGGCGAGTTGGTAGCGGGTGCGAGTCTTTCTAACGCGGTAGCGGCTGGGCGTAAAGCAATTTTAAATCAGCCGCAGCGTCCAAGTCCCAAAGGAGATAAACCGTTGCGAGATTGGTTGGTTCCCGTGTTGTATCAGCAGGAACCTTACACGCCGTTTATTCCGGAAAATAATACAGATATTCCCGATATTGACGATTTGCTTGTAGAGACGCGCCATGGCGCGTCTCTACATGGGTTTCCAGAAGCGGGTGCTTACGGTTTTATTGGGCGAGATTACGATATTTTGCGGTTAGAGCGCGGATTTCGGCAAAATAATATTGTACTGGTGCAAGGCATGGGCGGCGTGGGGAAAACTGAGTTAGCCTGTGGGTTTGCACGGTGGTTAGAAGAAACTCAGGGACGTGCTGGCAAGATATTTTTTGTGTCCTTTGAACATGGAGTGACGCTGAGTCATGTAATCAACCAAGTGGGTAGCGAAGTTTGGGGAGATAAGTTTTCTCCGCTTTCTACAGATAAACAACGGTTGGCGGTGTTGAAGTATCTCCAAACTCAGCCTTGTTTATTGATTTGGGATAACTTTGAACCAGTCAACGGCTTTCCCACAGGAAATGAACCTTTATTGAATGGGGAGGAGAGAAGCGAACTCAAGCAATTTCTTAAAGAATTGCGCGGTGGGAAAACTTGGGTGTTGATTACCAGTCGCCGGGAGGAACCTTGGCTTGACTGTGGTTACACGCTGCTGAATTTGGGCGGGTTGCGCGAACAGGATGTAGAAGAATTAGCGGCAAAGATTTTGCAAACGGCGGGAGTAGACAGGGCGAAGTTACCGAAAGAGTATTTAGAGTTGTTGAAACTGTTGGGCGGACATCCCTTGTCGCTGCGGGTGGTGTTACCGCATTTGAAGACGCAGACACCAGTGCAGTTGATGAATATCTTCAATTAGGTACAGTAGCAGAAGCACAGCAGCAATTTGATGATGCTTTTGCCTATTATAAAAAAGCCTTGAAAATTTTTGAAGATGTAAAAAATTGGGAAAAGGCTGCTACCGTCTATCATCAATTAGGCATTATGGCACATCGGCAAAATTTGTTTAAGGATGCAATTGATTATTGCCAAAAAGCCGTGAAAATTAGAGAAGAAACACAGAATTGGTACAAAGCTGCGGATGGCTATTATGTTTTGGGTATGGTAGCACAGGCGTTACAGCTATTTGAAGAAGCATTTAATTATTACCAAAAAGCATTTGTAATTTTTCAAAATTTTCAAGATTGGTATAAAATCCCATTAGTTTTGATGGGATTGGGTAACATTTTAGAAAACCAATCAAATTGGACAGAAGCAGTGAAAAGTTATGTGCAAGCTTTAAATATAGATTTGCAACATAATCAAGAGTGGTTTGATTTGCTTATCAAAGGTTTAGCGCGAATCCTCATGCAAGTGGGAGAAAATGAATTTAAGGTGATTTGGCGCGACGTAACGGGTGAGGAATGCGCGGGTGAGGTGCGCGAGGTAATTTGGGCGGCGCGGGATAGTTAGGTTGGTCAGATTCCCGACTTCTTGAAGAAGTCGGGAATCTCGCGGTTTCATTCATAAGTTTTATTTAAGCTGTCGTAACGAATCCATAAGCGGTTGCTACGACAACAACTTCGGGAGTGACGACAACAACTCTGGGAGTAACGACAGCAACTCTGGGAGTGATGACAACAACTCTGGAAGTAACGACAGCAACTCTGGAAGTAACGACAAGCAGATGATTCGTGAGTGCGATCGCCATTTCAACAATAAGACGCTGATTTGCGAATGCGATCGCGTTCCGCGCAGCGAAGCTGATCGCGACGTTTACAACAGTCGTGTTTAATAGCGCTTCTCGTTTGGATGAAATAATTATTTATCTGTGTCCATCTGTGTCCATCTGTGGTTCTTATTTCTTGATGTATTGCACTTAACTCCCGAACCGCTATATTCTAGAAATAAAAAGGAGCAAAAGTATGCAAGCCTACAAGTTGAATGCAACAATTGATGAATCAGGTCACTTAATTATTGACGAACCTCTGAATATTGCTCCTGGTAAGGTGGAAGTCATTATTTTGCAATCAGAAGCATCTGTACAAACTTCTACAGAAACTCAAACTCAACCACAGCCTACAAAGCAAAAAAGAGTAGTAGAATGCTCTATCCCCATTTTGAAAGAGTGGTTAGAAAGCACAGAACCAACTCCTTCAGACTTTGACCCTGAGCAAGCAAAATGGGACTATTTGAAGGAGAAACATAATCTGTGAAGGTCTTGCTAGACACTAATATAATTCTTGATTTTGCTCTGGAACGACATCCCTTTTACACTAACAGCGTACAAGTATTATCGTTGATTTATCAAAAACAAATAGAAGGTTTTATTTCTGCTTCTACTTTTAGTGACCTTTATTACATTGTCCGCAAAGATAAAGGTCGAGCATCTGCTTTATCCCTTTTAAACAGAATTGTAACTTTCTGCCAAGTTGCTACAGTAGACCAAGCAGTCATCTCAATGGCGCTAACTGTCAACTTTAAAGATTTTGAAGACGCTATTCAATACAGCACTGCGGTTCTTAATCGCTTAGATGCTATTATTACTCGCAACCCAGTTGATTTTCCGGTAACGATTCCACGAATAATTACCCCTGAACAATTAATTCAAGAATTCAGCAATCCTTGATTATTTTGCTAAAAATATATCTATGAATACCCAATTAACCCCTTCTGAAATTCAACAAATTCAACAACTTCTCAAAGACGAACCTGCACAAAAAGCGCTTTCCACTCTAGAACAAAACTAACGGTAACCTAGAAGCTACTTTTGACACCCTCTGGCAAGAACAATTCGGCATTCAAGAGTACGGCAAGGGCAAATCTCTATTGCAGCTTACACTAGAAGAAATCCGCGCTGAAATATGCGGTGATGCGGGTTTACGAGGCAAACTCAAGGAATACACGAATAATCCTGGTAGCGCTTCTTTACTTAACAGTATTATTGGTTCATTGGTGACAGTTGCAGCGTTAAATGGCATACCTATTGATGGAGCGATCGCTACAATTGTCGCGTTATATATTTTAAAAATTGGACTGAATGTTTTCTGTAAATATACTGCTTCAGAGGGTGAAGAGGAGAAGAAATAAATTTCTCTGTATCTACACACAATATATATTAAATTAAATATTTGGAGTAAAACCAAGAACTATCCTAAGATTTCATCAACAGTAATCATCACATCAGAAAATGCCTGAATTGATAAACTATTACCCCGCTTCAACTTGGAAACATTCCGATATCCCTCAGTTGTCGGTTCTCGAAAAACTTCCACAGATTGCTCATTAATATCCACTAACCAAACTTCAGTTATCTTCTCTTCTGCATAAAGAGGAATTTTTACTTCCAGGTCATATTTAACGGTTGTATCTGCTACTTCTATGAGCAGGAAAATATCGGTTGGTTGAGGATGTGCGTTTTCATAAAAATCTTCGCGGGGTTGCAGCAATGTTACATCTGGCTGCGGTTCGGAGTTATTGTTTAATATGACGGGATTTTGGGGAGCAAGTATGATACGTTTTCCCAACCGCTGAATCAATAAGTTAACAAGTCGATTCACACAAGCAGCGTGTTTAGTCCCAATCGGTGACATTTCAATAATCTCTCCTCGTATCAATTCTACTCGGTCATCCTTGGCAAGAATTCCCGATTCAGCCATTTTGTGGTATTGCTCAACTGTGAATTTCCGTCTTAGTAATTGCACAGACATCGCCACCTCTACTTTTTTCCATATCTTAAATTATGAGATTTGTTGCAAAAATACAATGCTTCAGCACTGCAACAAGGCGAAGATGCGTTACGGACTTCGTCCTAACACATCCTACAAATCTTTTAAAGTATTGATGCAAGAGGTCTAGTATTTGGAACCACAGATGCACACAGATACACACAGATAATTAATCTGTGTACATCTGTGTTAATACCTGTGGTTTTATTGCCAGCTTCCGCGACTTCCTAACCAAGCAGTTGACCTTGGGAACATTCAAGAGTGAAGATAATAAGGACTAGACCTCTTGCCAAAGTACGAGGCAACTTTGTTGTTGCCCTTACCCTGTATGTCTTTTCGTTGATTGGAAGAACAAAAGGGTCAGGACTAAGGCTAAACATGAAATAATAAAAGCCTGCACAGCCAAGATTTGTTTGTCTAGCAGCAACAGAGGCGTTAAGACGGCGTGTCTGTGCAGACTACGAACAGCAACAAATTGTGCAAGCAGTCTATTTTTCAAAAAAGCAAGTTCAGTGAGGGATGGCTGTGGAGACAGTTGTGGAACAAAAGCTAGGTGTAAATACTGTTATGAAAATTGGCGATCGCATCCGCGTTAAAGAATCCGTCATAGTTTACCATCATCCAGAGCATCGCGGTAAAGCTTTTGACCTCAAAGGTACAGAAGGTGACGTGGTAGGTATTATCAATCAATGGCAAGGTAGACCTGTTAGCGCTAACTTGCCCATTCAAGTCCAGTTTAGTAAAAAATTCAAGGCACACTTGCGTGAAAATGAATTAGAAATCCTCTGAATCGCTCGTTGGCAGCCAGACCACTGCATTTTTTGATATCTCTGTTGAAAATAAGTAGCCTCCTTTTGGCAGGAGGCTGTACGTTACTTTATCTAGATGAATGTTCAACTACATTATTCCGAAAGATTGTGAAGAACCTGTGGAGAGCAACAGCTAAACGTACAATTAAGCTAATCGTCATTCAGTTTTCCAGGATGATTCGCTTGTAGTAAGGGCTTCAGCCCTAGCTCTATGCAACTTGAATGCTCATTAGCTTATCACCATAGGTGGTTGAGAAAAATCCTGGATCAGCTGATTCATGGAAATATCGCCAGTTCCGTTGCTGGGTCAAAAAAGTGAAGTTTTTCTGGCGTCAAAGATAACCACAGTTGCTCGCCATAAGACACAAAGCGTTCTGGTGGAACTCGTACTTGCACTTCGTTGATTGGAAAGGCAGCTTTTTGAAAACCAGGTTCGAGAAGTCTTGTGGAAAGATATGTATCGTTGCCGAGATTCTCTACCAATTCTACTTGCACTGGTAAATTTTTATTTGCAGGCACGCTTAAAATCAAGTGTTCCGGGCGAATTCCTAAAATAAGGGTTTGCCCGTCGTATTTTTGCAAAGCACTTGCCCAAAGTTCTGGCAAGGTGAGGCGAAAATCACCATTAGTAATCAACAGGGGAGCGTGGAACTCCACAGGGATAAAATTCATCGGTGGTGAACCAATAAATTCAGCAACAAAGCGGTTAGCAGGATAGTTGTAAAGTTCTAAAGGAGCAGCAACTTGTTGCAGTTGACCATGATTGAGGATAGCAATGCGATCGCCCATCGTCATGGCTTCCGTTTGGTCGTGGGTGACGTAAATCGTTGTCACACCTAACTGGCGCTGTAATTTCACAATTTGGGCGCGAGTTTGGGCACGCAGTTTGGCATCTAAGTTAGAAAGTGGTTCATCCATCAAAAACACTTGGGGATTACGTGCGATCGCTCTTCCCAGTGCAACTCTTTGCCTTTGTCCACCAGAGAGCTGCTTGGGTAAACGATTGAGTAAGGCTTCAATTTGCAACAGTTGGGCAACAGTACGCACTCGCTCATCCACGACTCGTTCTTGATCAGAGATATATCTTAGTCCCTTAGGAAGCGCCCTTGTTATCCCCATTAATAAATTTTCAGCCCAATTACGAAGATCGGATAAGGAGGATGAGGAAGATATAACTCCCTCATGTTCCCCATCTCCCAAAGGACGGCGTCGCAGTCCAAAAGCAATGTTGTCATACACCGTCATGTGGGGATACAAAGCATAATTTTGAAACACCATAGCAATGTCGCGTTCCTTGGGGGGTAGGTCATTGACTAGGCGATCGCCCACCCAAATATTGCCTCCTGTCATGACTTCCAACCCAGCGATTAACCGCAAAAGGGTGCTTTTCCCACAACCGGAAGGACCCACCAGCACCATAAATTCACCATCTGCTACCGTTAGGTTAATCCGCCGTAAAACATTGACGCTTTCCCCACGGTGAACAACTGTATCACCTTGCTTCCCAGAGTTGAGAGGGTGTTGTGTTTGGGATGCAACACCTTCGCCTTTGCGAGGGGGAAAACTTTTATAAACATTTTCTAAAACAACTTGCGCCACGGGAGTTTGAGGTAACTGCAACAATAATTGGATAGTTTCTGTGAATGAGTGTCAGGAATTGGTTCTGGAAATGATGGCTTGTGTTCGCAATAAACAGGCATTTTATCACCAGGGTTTGATGGCTATGCTGCTTATACAGCAACCACTTTAACTTCTTTGTCGCCCCCTCAACAGTTCAAGGCTTTGGCTACTGATTTGCTCGTCACTCACGCCAGCCTGTTGAAAATAAGGCTGAAGAATAGGGCGTGCATCAATGATGTAATCTGGCTGACTTTCCTCAAGTTGGTCATCCGTGTCAGTCCATAAGTAAAACCGATCCGGAAAGACCATCAGGAAATATGGGGCTTTTGGGAAAGTTTCGTGCGCGAGAATATTGCCCCGGAGCTGGGCAGCCCACTCTGGTGATGCATTGCGTTTGGTCTTAACCTCAACAACAAGCATTAGTTGACCATTGCGGTTATCAACTAACAAATCCCAGCCATCATCCCAATTAGAAGACATGAATAAAATCTATTTTATGATTGACTACTCATCATTTTGACGCAGAATACTCTCTGTGTGAGCTATTATCACAACTGTTGGCAAAAGAATCCGGATAGCTGCAAAAAGGTTTGTATGTAATTTTGTATACATACTTGAAGAAGGCAGCTATGCTGGAGGCAAAGAGCAGAAGGAACAAGTCAGAAGGGGATTCGATCCCTCCTGACTTGGAGCCACTGAACGGGAGTTCAGTGGGGGTCTTAAACCCTTGCACACCAGTGGTCGCAGCAGAGAACAGAGGAGCCAGCACCGTGGGCGGCTGTGCCGACTTGAGGAGCCACACTGCGCCCTTGGGGGTCTACCCCGTTGTAAGCCCTATGTCCGTGCCTCCTATGGCTTCGCCACGCCAAAGGCGAACGGAGGATCTGACGCTAACGCCTTTGGCGTGGCGAAGCCATAGGAGATAGCAAGTGGCGTGCGACTGGCGTGGCAGTATTCCTTCTGCCTCCAGCCCCACGAGGTTAACCCTGGAACAAAGCCAGCTTTTCAAGGCTAATTCGTCATCACCCACAGAAAATCGTTTTGTTAATAAGGCTGGTAATAAGGCTGGCTTTGTTCTTAACCGGGATGCGAAGCCCGAAGCCTTTGTTGATAATTTTGTCATTCGCATGAAAACTCCTGGTTTTCAAATACTGGCGTTATAAACTTGGGGAGTCTCTAAGGATACATGAGCATGAACGTCTATCACCGCAAGTTGTATGCTCTACTGCACGAACCAACAAAACCTGTTCAGTGCAATCTTATGTGCCAACAGCTACAATGCTTACAAGAACATCTTGTGGAATTGGACGCATGGTGGAGTAAGGGAAGCAGTCTAGGTAAGCAAGCGGCTCTTATTAGCAGTTCTTCTGACCGAGTGAACCTGGAATTGAATTCACTAGCTGCCTTTAACAATGTGCAGGTGCGCCATCCAATCAGTGGAGAGTCTCAGGAAATTACGGCACAGGAAATTAATACAGCATTTGAAATTAGTCAGATAGCTGCAGAACCAGATGTGGAAAAGGTATTTTGGTGGTTTTGGCGGTTCTATCCGGAGGCGTTGGCAAGTAAACAACCGAATGCACTTTTAATTCCTGCTCACAAAATTCTCCCAGATTGTCCGCGCGCCTGATCCCAGCAGTAATGAGACAAATCCCTACCGCAGTGAGCTACAAAAATGGAAGCAACAAGGTTGTTGGGAGTGGAATAAACTCTGGGATGCTCAAATAGAGACTACCTGGGAGAGTTACTGGACAGCTGTACCTTTGGGCAACCCTGAACAGTCATTGGAGATATCCAAAAAGGACGGTAATTTTGATGATACTTGGAAAAAAGCACAGGATGCGATCGCACCTTCGCGTTTTGAGCAGTTCACCCCAACACAAGCCGAAGAAATAACTTACCACACCCTAAACGTTGGCACTTGGTGGGGGAATGTGCAATCGCGTCTTGGACAGTTGATTCAATCGGTAAAGAATACTCGTACTTGGCAGATACCCACAGCACCAGGGGAGCGTTCCACCCTTTCTGGTCAATTTAGTGCAGTGCATCCTCAACTGCATTACAAAAGTCATTTCAAAGAAGGTGCGGGGGTATCAACCAGTTCAATGCGCCTCTTCTGGCGAGTGATGGCTGAAGTTTATCCAGGGTTGTTTAATGGTTCAGAAAAGTTAAATGCCGTTGAACTTACTAAACGTCCAGAAAAAATGACTTGGGAAAAATGGATTGAGAAGTTAGAAGTAGAACAACGACTAGGAACTAAACCTGAAGATTTAGGAAACTTGCTGCGGTTTAGTGCATTCTGGGTAGACAAAATGGTGCAGCGCCAGAATTGGAAGTAAAAAGTGACCCAGCATCGAGATTTGGAATTTCTAGGTTCGTTTCTGCTAGATACAAATAACACCCTCTGGTTGCCAACACCCAAGGATTTATTAGGGGTAAAAAAGAAGCCATCAGGTGATAAAGAAACACCAGAGGATGACTTGGATGATAAAACGAATGACTGGGATAGAACTGAACGCTTTCAACCCGCTTTTCAACAGGATAAAGCATGGAAACACCTTTGCTTTGACTCCGACGGACTTTCACCAATGGTCACACCGCTGATTGACAAAAATGAATTTATATGCCGACCTCAACCTTGGATAAAAGCAGAAGCTTTGAGTCTGTATCTGGCGGGCGAAAAGCTTAATAATCCCAGAGATTTTCATGATCATCCCTGGAGTGTGCAAATTCTACCGCACATTCACATGGAGACAGGCACTAGGCAAGTCCGGGATGAGGAAGGGTACTTTACTGAGGTGGCGATACGTCTGCATTCTGGGTGGAAACTGGTAGCTAGTATAAGTTGCAAGCTGGATGAGCCGTTTGTGGTGCGTTTGGGGGGTGAGGGACATCGTGCGCTTGTTTCCCCATTGCCAGATTTTCAGCAGTGGCAGCAATTAGCAGCTTACGAGAAGCCTACAGATGCAAGTAATTTTGCATATTTGCTCACCCCAGGACTGGCTGAAAAACAACCAGCAGTCTATGGAGTTTATCCCACAAACTGGAAAGAGAATTTAAGTGGATGTGTGAGCGATCGCCCTTTGTTGTGGGGTGGCGTATCCACTATTGAACGTAAAAACCAACAGGAGAAAGAATTCGCCCTCCTTCCCCAACGGGGTTTTGTGCCACCAGGAACAGTGTATCTGTTTGAAGATATTCCCGAACAAGCAGATGACTTACTACCAACAACTGGAGGGAACTGGCTGATGACATTTCAACAATTGAACTATGGCAAACTTTTATGGGGTCAAAGATGATGACGAATTATCTGACTTATTTGTATATGCTAACACCTCTGCATACTGGCGGCAGTTCAAATGAAGGCAATATGATGGGCATTGCCCGTGAAGTCCACACAGAATTTCCCTATCTGCCTGCTTCATCGTTGCGCGGTAAAATTCGCTCTGAGTTGGAACGCAAACATCCTGAAGAAGCGGAAATATTTTTTGGACATAAGATTAAAGATGGTCAACAACCTACTGAGGGAGAAGTTTGGTTTGCTGATGCAACGTTGCTATTTTTCCCTATCGCTTCTTTAAGTCATCATTTAGTTTGGGTAACTTGTCCCCTATGGTTATCACGCTGGAACCGTTGGCTTGATAAAGCACCGCTACAACCAATTATCAAACAATGTCACCAAATTTTATCTGGTGAAAAGTCAGCAGTCGTAAGCTTCCAGTCCAAAGAACTTTACCTGCAAACAGCACTTTTAAAGGAATCGGATCTCCAGAAAATAGATGTAGCACCACTTGCAGAGCAAATTTTCGCCTTAACTTCTGCTGGTGGAATCATTTCTACGTTGACTAATAAATTAGTCGTTTTAACAGATGAAGACTGTATAGCGTTAGTGGAAACAGGGTTGCAACGAGAAGTGCGAGTCGCATTGGAAGAAAAATCGAAAATCGTCAAAGGTGGTTCTTTCCGTTCAGAAGAAGCAATTCCTCCAGAAACAGTGCTGTTCTTTCCTTGGGGGATGAAACTAGCAAAAGACCCTGATAAAACGACCAACATTCGCTCTTCTACGCCTAATACTTTAAACGAACGGATGCAATTTGGCGGGTTAGAAGGATTAGGCAGAGGTTGGGCTGATTTAACAACTGTAGATCTGACGAAGGAAGGCAAATGATAAAGCTTGATTCACGTAAATTTAGTCAGGAAGCTTATACGGCTTTGAATGCAATAGTAGCGGATACACAAGACCCTTACTATCTAGATAAGAAATATCACAAAAAAGCCAGTGGAGTGGTACAAGGATTAACAGCCTATATCTCTACTTGGGGATTGCATCGTCTGAGTGGAGATGCAAAAAAATTCTTAAATGGCAAAGCGGAGGATACTAAATACAAGGGGAAGGTTTATAAAAAGTTTCTGAGGTCGCTTAAGAGTTTTAGTGGCAAGAATTTTAACGTTGATGATGAAGGCAGCTTACTCAAAATGCCTCTCAAAGAGTACACGTCTCTCAATCGATTGGCGATTGAATTAGCACGAGAATGGTCTTTTTGGGCATCTGCTGTTTTAGGAGAGCCGGAGGAATAATGAATTACAATCGGGATAACCGCAACTCTAAGCGCCAACAAGGACAAAACCAAACTATTCAGCAGGAATGGCAGGCTTTTTTAGAAAAACTTAAAAAAGATAAAAATCCCCTTTACGAGTTGCTTCAAGGCAGTGGAATAGATGAAGATGGGGATGCTCTTAAGCTGTACATTCCCACTGAAGATAAGAAAAAGGAAGCTCAAGGAAAAATACCGAAAATTCAAGCGAAACTGCCTAATCATTGGCAAAAGAAAAGGATTAATCTTGTAGTTGGTGAGCCGCCTGTAGAATTATTACAACCTTCAAAAAAGCAGCCTGTCAGTCAGTCAAAACCAGGGTCAAATTCATCGTCAGTAATGGGAAGACACAAAGTTCTTCAAAGTCCACTTCAAGAATTAAACTTTGCGGAATTTGGCGTAGATAAAAAGCTGAATGAACTGGCTCAACCTGTGCTGGAAGCCGCAGCAGCTGCTGATGAAACTTGTGAAATTCTGTACAAGCAGCTAACAGAGAAAACCCAAAAATTAGCTGATGTCACCATCACTGTTGCGTTTCCCTGGCGGGTGCGGGTTGGGGGAATGCGAGGCTTTCGCGAGTTGTTATTGCCTGTATTTCATCCGGTGTATGGTGTGCCTTACATTCCCTCCAGCAGTCTCAAAGGTGCTATCCGGGCGATCGCACTCCAGCATGAAACTCAATCTGAGGTCAATCGCCTCCTGGGAAGTCTTGACGATGGCATCGGTTGCGTACAGATTCTTGATGCTTTCCCCACCGCAGCCTGTCTGAGTGTCGATATGGCAAATCCCCAATGGCATTGGCACAAAAATAACGTTGAATACAACCCTCAACCCCACGCTTTACTCTCAATGGAACAACCTGAGTTGGTCATTGGGTTGATTCGCACTAGCCGAGGAAATAATGCAGATGATGTGGAAAAAGTCAAGGGCTGGTTGGAAAAAGCTTTAGCAATGGGAATCGGTTCGCGCTTGAGTGCGGGCTATGGACGAGCGAGTTTGAGCCATACCTTACCACATTCATCATCTCACGATTTTCATCTGTGGACGCAGGGAATGTATGGAGCTTCTACTGACAACCCAGAGTTTCGTCCGGTGGCATTGCGGGGGATGTTGCGATACTGGTTTAGAGCGATCGCCCTCGGAATTTATTCACCCAGTCAATGCAAAGAACTAGAAGCCACTCTTTTTGGGACGCTGGAACCGAAAACTAAAGAAGGTAGTATCCGCATTGCCGTAGAGTGGGAGGAAGCACCAAGCGATGGTCCAGCAGGAACCCGCCCAAAGGGCGAACGCGCCTACTTCTACAAAGGCAAAATTTTGTTGGAGGCAAAGAACCAACAACACCTCACCCTAATTGAAAAACTGCTGCGCTTATCATCCCATCTTGCCGGAGTCGGCAGGGGTTCACGACGACCTCTGCATTGGAATAGTGGCAGAATGCGAGGGTGTCATTGGGAGCTGACTAATGCAATACTACCTAGCGATAAGCAATCTTGGCAGGATTTTCTCAAACAGGTGCGGGAGGCTTTTTTGGCTGTGCAACGTCCTCAAGGTTCACCATCATCTAGCAGTCCTGATAACTCTCGTTGTCAGGATGTTTTAAATAATAAAGCAGAGATTTATTTGGTGCCCTGTTTGGGAATGAAACATCCCAAAAATGTGGTAACCGTTCACAGGATCTGAAACGCTACAGTGAAAAATGGGTTACTGAGGTGGTAGATTAAACTACATGGAAGAAAACTGCCTCGCCTACGGAATTGAAATTTCCGACTTAGATTGGGACAAGACTCCAGCCAGCGTCAAACAACTGGTGGAGAAAATGGGGCAGCATATAAAGCAATCAGAAAAAAGGCTGGCTGATTTAGAAGCCAAACAGCAAGAGTTATTAGAAAAAATCAATTGCACATCAAAAAACTCCAGCATTCCCCCATCGTCAGATCCACTTCATGCCGAAAAAAAACCAGAAAAAAAGAAGAGTGGTAAAAAGCGAGGGGGGCAACCAGGGCACAAGGGTCATAGTCGATTTTTGATTGTGTTGGGCACACTTAAGGCGAGAATTCATCAAAATATCAGAGCGTCCCGGAGTTTCAGCTGAATTAGGAACGGCTCTGGTAAAACAACAGGAGAAATTATTTGAACTTTGGCATCGAGTCAGAGATGGAACTTTGAAGCATTGTGAACTTCAACTTTTAGTCCAACCAATTCGTAACTCCATCAAGTTTTCTCTACAAGAGGCTGCCGATTATGAAATTGGTTCGGTAGAAAAGACACCACTGGCTAAAACTGTTCGCACTTGCCGCCAAATACTGAAAGTTGAACCTGCTTTATGGTTATTTTTGACGGTTGAAGGTGTTGAACCAACAAATAATGCTGCTGAGAGAGCCATACGTCCTGCGGTTATATGGCGACGTACTAGTTTTGGCTCCCAAACCCAGGCGGATAGTCGTTTTGTCCAAAGGATGTTAACTGTTGTTACTACTTTAAAGTCTCAGCGTCGAAATGTTTTGGATTTTATGGTATCAGCAGTAAGTGCTGCACGCGCTAATTCGCCAGCCCCTTCTTTACTTCCTGAAGTCGCTGATTCTTCCGACCAAGTAATAAATGCTGCCTAATCCCCATTGCTGAGATCCGGTTATTTACCTTTATTCAACCTGCTGGAATCTCTGGCATTTATTCCTGCAAATGCTTTAACTAAAGAGAAGCATTGTCTTTTAATCTGCGACTACCCCGTGGTCGCTTACAATTTATCCAGAGTTGAAGGTAATGTAACCCTGAAATTGATTCATCATATAAAGATTATTAATAACATTTCATACGTGCAGAGACGTTGCACTGCAACGTCTCTACAGAACCGAACTGTATTGGTAGTTCTGGCGTTAAACTTTACTCAGATTTCTCAGTAATTGGTACCCATTCAGTGTGGAAAGCACCGGGCTTATCCACACGCTGGTAGGTATGCGCCCCGAAATAGTCGCGTTGAGCTTGGGTGAGGTTTTGAGGCAAGCGATCGCGACGGTAGCTGTCGAAATAATCCAAAGATGCACTAAATGCTGGCACTGGAATTCCCAGTTTTGCTGCTGTTGCCAACACTTCACGCCAAGCTGTTTGTCTGTCAAGAATCGTCTGTTTGAATTCAGGAGCTAACAGAAGGTTAGGCAGGGTTGGATTTTCGTTAAACGCATTCTTAATCTTATTCAAAAATCCAGCGCGAATAATACAGCCGCCCTTCCAAATCCGCGCCAATTCACCCAGTTGCAAATTCCAGTTATAGGTTTGGGAAGCTTTAGAGAGTAGCGCCATTCCCTGAGCGTAAGAACAGATTTTCGAGCAGTAGAGGGCATCCCGCACCATGCTAATAAACTCTTTGGTATTTCCCTCATACTTGCCAGTGGGACCTGTGAGTATCTTCGATGCTGCCACGCGCTCTTGTTTGTAGGAAGAGATGATGCGCCCATTGACTGCGGCGATAATCGTTGGTATAGAAACACCCAATTCCAGCGCAGTCTGCACCGTCCAACGTCCGGTTCCCTTTTGACCTGCGGAGTCAACAATCAAATCGACCAAAGGTAAATTTGTGTCTGGGTCAATGTAAGGGAAAATATTTGCCGTAATTTCAATCAAAAACGAATTCAGTTCGTCCGTGGTGTTCCATTGGGCAAAAACTTCATGGAGTTGATTATGGTCAAGTCCAGCGGCATTTTTCAGTAAATCGTAGGCTTCTGCAATCAGCTGCATATCGCCGTACTCAATACCGTTGTGTACCATTTTGACATAGTGACCAGAACCACCAGGACCAATGTATGTCACACACGGACCATCATCGACTTGGGCGGCAATCTTCGTGAAAATTGGCTCTAGATACTGGTAAGAGCTTTGCGTACCTCCTGGCATCAGAGAAGGACCATTGAGTGCTCCTTCTTCACCACCGCTGACGCCCATACCAATGAATCGAAACCCAGCAGGTTCTAATTCTTGGGTGCGTCGATCTGTATCTTCAAACCAAGAGTTGCCACCATCGATGATAATGTCGCCTTCGTCCAGCAAGGGTTTGAGCTGAGCAATCACGGCATCTACTGGCTTACCAGCTTGCACCATGATGAGAATTCTTCTGGGACGTTCCAAGGAGGCAACGAACTCTTCTAGAGTAAAAGCGGCTTTGACGTTTCTTCCTGGGGCACGCTCCGCCATGAATTTATCAGTTTTGTCGCGCGAGCGGTTGTAAACTGCGATTGGAAAGCCGTTACGCTCCACATTTAGAGCGATGTTTTCACCCATAACAGCTAGACCAATCACACCAAAGCTTTGCTGTGTCATAAATTCTTTTGGCTAACTCTTGTAGATCCTTTTCTTCTTTAGGGTAGTCCGAGATTTTCGCTTCTCTCCTAAAGAAGATATTAAGAGTTCACGAAGAGTTCATGGATACAGCAAGAATACTCAATAAGAATACTCAATCTACACAAATAAATAATTTTAATTTGTATCTGAATCAACAACTTTTTGTCAAAATTTGCAAAATTGAAATTAATCTAGTCAAACGACACTGTTAAGGAGTAACCACAAAATGCTGGCATATGTCCTAGCGTTGGCTGTCGGTCTTGGAAGTGTAGGGCTTTACATGGCGGCTTTCTTTTTCCCTGAAATTCACCGCAAAAATGACTTTATCTGGAGTGGTGTAGGACTGTTCTACGCCTTGGTGTTATGGATATTTGCACAACGCATTACTGGGGGTTTTTTGCTGGGTCATGTGGCTAGTGTCGCTCTTTTGGGTTGGTTTGGCTGGCAAACATTATCATTACGTCGTCAACTAACGCCAACGACACAACAAACCCAAATACCCAGCACTGAGACAGTAAAAACAAACATTCAGGAGCAGGTTTCTAAGTTGTCGCTTCCCCAACGGCTTTCCCAGTTGCAAAAAGGTATCGGTAGCACCTTTTCTGGTGCGAAAGACCGAGTGCAACAAACTGTGAGTCAAAAAACATCGGAAAAACCCAAAACTGCCGAGACTCCCCCTGCACCAGCAGGTAAAGCTGCGGTTGAGATTGTCGATGAACGCACTCCTGTACCAGAACAACAAGTAGTCGCTTCTCCTGCGATAACTGATATCGAAGCAAAAACTCCACCACAAGAACAACTAGCAGATGTAACGGCTTCTGCTCCCACTGAAGCAAAAACTGACAGTGTCCCACAAGTAATTCCACCTCATCCACCATCTCCGGAATTAGTAGAAGCTGCTCACGAACATACTGAGACTGAAAAAACACTACCTCCTGTAGAAGAAATTGCTCCCGATGCTGCACTTGCTCCCCCAGCAGAAGGGCATCCTGGAGAAATTCCACCCAATCCTCCAGGTCAGAGTTCATAAGTAGCAAATGTAACTGCCGTAGAGGCGATCGCCTGAAGGGTAATCGCCTCCCAAGAAGCATCAAATAAAGATTCACTGTTACAATACGACCAATCCCCCACAAACCAAAATAAAACCATGATTACTCAAATGATGGTTCAACCTTCATTCTGGGTGGAATCTGGAATCAAAATCAGCAAAGTCAAGAATCTCTATCTGTTCAAATTTACCGATGAACTCCAATCTCGGCTTGAAGAACTGTCAGAGAAGAAAAAAGCAGGTTTGCTCATTTCAGAAGAAGAGGCTGAACTAACAGGAATATTAGAACTTGATAAAATTTTTACCTTGCTTAACGCCAGAATAATTGCTGAGTCATGACAGTTAATAATGCAACAAGAAAGTTAGTACGAGAAAGAGCTAACTTTCTTTGCGAATACTGTCATTCTTTAGAAGAAGCAAGTGCAGCTCTGTTTGCTATCGACCATATTCTTCCCCAGTCTCTGGGTGGTTCTGATAACCCTGATAACCTAGCATTGGCTTGCCAGCGCTGCAATGGATACCGCTATAACTTCACAACTGGAATTGATCCACAAACCCAAGAGGTTGTCCCCTTATTTAATCCTCGTCAGCAAAAGTGGGCAGATCACTTTATTTGGTCAACAGACGGTTTAAGAATTCTTGGTGTCACTCCTATTGGACGAGCTACTTGTCATCGTTTAGACCTAAATGATGAACGTCACAATGAAGGCTCTATCGTTAAAGCACGTCGTTTGTGGGTGCGGGGTGGTTGGCATCCGCCCCAAGACGACCCCCAACAACAAAGATAGGGTACTATAGATGTAATATCCAAGTATTTCAGCAGGCAATGCGAGGGATGCCTGCTGAAATACTTTGTATTCACGTAAAAGACTTTCTCATAGATATTATAGTGAGAAAAAGACGTTACTATTCCTTGGCATGAAATCGTGACAGAAACAGGAAAATACAAAGATACGGTCAATTTGCCCAAAACCAACTTTGATATGCGTGCAAACGCTGTCAAGAGGGAGCCAGAAATCCAAAAGTTTTGGGAAGACAATAAAATTTATGAACGCCTGTCTCAAGAGAATCCAGGTGATTTATTTATATTGCATGATGGACCACCCTACGCAAATGGTTCTCTGCATATTGGTCACGCTTTAAATAAAATTCTTAAAGATATTATTAATCGCTACCAACTGATACGAGGACGTAAAGTTCGTTACGTGCCTGGTTGGGATTGCCACGGCTTGCCAATTGAACTGAAAGTTTTGCAGAACATGAAGCCAGGAGAACGGCAAAACTTGACGCCTTTGCAGTTGCGCCACAAAGCGAAAGAATTTGCCCTGGCTGCGGTGAATGAACAACGTGAAAGTTTCAAACGCTACGGTGTTTGGGGTGATTGGGAACACCCATATTTGACGATGAAACCGCAATACGAAGCGGCTCAAATTGGCGTTTTCGGTCAGATGGTATTAAAAGGATACATCTATCGTGGTTTGAAGCCAGTTCACTGGAGTCCCAGTTCTAACACGGCACTGGCAGAAGCTGAGTTGGAATATCCTGAAGGTCATACCTCGCGCAGTATCTATGTGGCTTTTCCAATGACGGGTTTATCGGAAGCAGCGAAACCAGGACTTGGGGAATTTTTGCCGCAGTTGGGTGTGGCTATCTGGACAACAACACCATGGACAATTCCCGCTAACTTGGCAGTAGCGGTGAATCCAGACCTCAACTACGCAGTGGTTGAATGTAGAGACGCGCCATGGCGCGTCTCTACAAAGTACCTGATTGTGGCGGCTGATTTGGTGGAACGTCTATCTGAGGTCTTGGGAAGTCAGCTAATTGTCAAAGCCACGGTAAAAGGGAAAGATTTAGAACATTCCACCTACCGACATCCCCTATTTGACCGTGAAAGTCCGATTGTTATCGGCGGTGATTATGTCACCACCGAATCGGGTACTGGTTTGGTACACACTGCCCCTGGTCATGGTCAAGAAGACTACATGGTTGGTCAGCGCTACGGGTTGCCTATCCTTGCGCCTGTGGATGACAATGGCAACTTCACTGAAGAGGCGGGACAGTTTGCTGGGTTGAATGTCCTGGGTGATGGAAACCAGGCGGTAATTGATGCGCTGACGGCGGCGGGTTCGCTGCTGAAGGAGGAACCCTACCAACACAAGTATCCTTACGACTGGCGGACGAAGAAACCAACGATTTTCCGTGCTACAGAACAGTGGTTTGCAAGCGTTGAAGGATTTCGGGATGAGGCGCTAAAGGCGATCGCCTCTGTAAGATGGATTCCCGCGCAAGGTGAAAACCGTATCACACCAATGGTTGCGGAACGTTCTGACTGGTGTATTTCCCGTCAGCGCAACTGGGGTGTGCCAATTCCCGTTTTTTACGATGAAGAAACAGGCGAACCGCTGCTGAATGAGGAAACCATCTCCCATGTTCAGGCAATTGTTGCCGAAAAAGGTTCCGATGCTTGGTGGGAACTTTCACCCCAAGAGTTATTGCCAGAAAAATACCGCATCAACGGTCGGTCTTACCGTAAAGGGACTGATACTATGGATGTATGGTTTGATTCTGGCTCATCCTGGGCATCTGTGGCAGAACAACGTCCAGAGTTGCGCTACCCAGTTGATATGTACCTGGAAGGTTCAGACCAGCATCGCGGTTGGTTCCAGTCGAGTTTGCTCACCAGCGTAGCAGTTAACGACTGTGCGCCTTACAAAACCGTTTTGACTCACGGCTTTGCTTTGGATGAACAAGGGCGCAAGATGAGTAAGTCATTGGGGAATGTAGTTGACCCAGCAACGCTCATTTTGGGAGGCAAAGACCAGAAAAAAGAACCAGGCTATGGTGCTGATGTCTTGCGTTTGTGGGTATCTTCAGTAGACTACTCTTCTGATGTCCGTCTTGGCAGTAATATCATCAAGCAACTGGCAGATGTGCGGAACAAAATTCGCAATACGGCGCGGTTCTTGTTGGGAAATTTGCATGATTTTGATCCCGAAAAAGATGCAGTACCGTTTGAGGAAATGACCCAGCTTGACCGCTATATGCTGCACCGCATGACGGAGGTTTTCAAGGAAGTTACAGAAGCGTTTGAAAGCTTCCAATTTTTCCGCTTTTTCCAAACCATGCAGAATTTCTGCGTGGTGGATTTATCCAACTTTTATCTGGATATCGCTAAGGACAGGCTGTATATCAGTGCGCTTAATTCGTTCCGCCGTCGTAGCTGTCAAACAGTGCTGAAGATTGCTTTGGAGAACATAGCACGTGCGATCGCCCCTGTACTATGTCATATGGCAGAAGATATCTGGCAATTTCTCCCGTATAAGACACCCTACAAGTCAGTGTTTGAAGCTGGCTGGGTGCAGTTAGACCAGAAGTGGCACAATCCAGAATTAGCGACCTTGTGGCAGCAATTGCGACAAATGCGTACTGAGGTGAACAAGGTACTGGAAGAAGCCAGAGTCAATAAAATGATTGGTTCTTCCCTGGAAGCTAAGGTGTTGCTGTATGTAGAAGATGAGCAGTTACGTTCATCAGTAAAATCACTAAATGACAGTCAGAATGGAATAGATGAGCTACGTTACCTGTTCATCACTTCACAAGTAGACTTGTTGAATTCATCGGAAGCAGTACAAGGGTTGGAGTACAGCTTGCAGTCCGATACATGGAAAATTGGAGTCGTGAACGCAGAAGGGCAGAAATGCGATAGATGCTGGAACTACTCAACTCATGTAGGAGAGTCAGCCGAACATCCACTAATTTGCGAACGGTGTGTTGCAGCCTTAGCAGGGGAGTTTTAGGAAGACAAGGGGAAAACACGACAGGGGGACAAGGAGAAATTTACTCCCCTTACTCCCCCCACTGCTTTTATGATGTGGCAAATTCTAAATTAGTTCTTTGCTGCTTTTCAGCCTCAGCATACTCTAGCTTTTGCAACAGCTCTTGAGTTAATTGAAAGAATGCTTTCGACCCTGCTGTGCTGGGATTGTTTAAAACAACCGGCATAAAACTGTCAACTGCCTTAGCAACGTTTACATCAATTGGTATTTGTGTCTGACAAATTTTTGCCTCACCAAAATCTTGATGAACGCGCTGCATGACTTGTTTGTAGTACCTTCCGCTGAGAAAGTTAGCGTTAGACATTGTGAAGACAATTCCCAGCATTTGTATATCTATATTTGCTTCCTGTTCGTGACTTTCTTTTAACTGGGCAATGCGTCTTTCCAGCAATTGAATACCCACCACAGATAACGGTTCGGGTTTAGCCGGAAGTATATAGAAATTACTGGTTGCCAAAGCACTACGAGTTAAAAGATTATACCCAGGAGCACAGTCTAAAATGATAAAATCGTATTCTTGCCCAACTGGTTCTAAGATTTTACCAAGCAAGACTCTTTCAAAACGATTCCAAATCGTTTCAAATTCATTTTCACCCAAACTTACTGCTTGTTGATGCAGCATTTCTGAAACGACAAATTCATCGTATAGGTCAATATCTCCCGGTAATAAATCCAGTCCGGGGAGATTGCAAACCTGAGGCTGAATGATATCCCGAATTGTTAATTTTGACCTTGACGATGGACTGATAATACTGTCTATCAGATATCTCAATGTCCGTCTTTGTTTGCGGAGCTTGGCAAAGTCCACAGGAGACATAAGACTGAGTGTGGCACTAATTTGGCTATCTAAGTCAAGGACAAGCACCCGCTTACCATAATTTTTTGCTAAACAAGTAGCTACATTAACGGTGAGGGTAGTTTTGCCAACCCCGCCCTTCATATTTGCAGTAGCAATCACATATCCCATTGGTTAATTCCTCTAATAAAGCATTCCCATTTACGTAACGTAAATGTTTCGTTATAGATAGAAAATTTTTGCTAAATTTAACATTTTTAAATAGTCAAAAGCGTTACCTCAGTGACACTTCTTTCAGTAAAGCAGTCAAGATTATAGCAGTGAGTGGTGCATTGGTGTCTGACAAACTTCTTTGCGGCTCAATTTCTACCAAAAAATCCACATCACTCTCTGGTTTTGCTTCTCCCCTAGCGACGGAACCAAAAACTCGTACATTATAAGCTCCGTATTTGGCAGGGATTTCTAAGATTTCCTTTCGATAAGGTAGTAGTACTTCATGAATTCCCATAACTTAATCCACACAAATTTTTTCAATCCTGAATTCTAGACTGACGGTAGCAGAATATTAATCGTGAATAAACTTTGTAAGCGGTACAGTTGAGCACCCATTTGATAGAGTAAATCGCCTTTACCTAATAAGCGAGCAGCAGATGTTTGTTTACCTCCTAAGATAATCATTGAGTCTGCTTCACTAGCAGTTTTCAGTGCAACCCTTCCCGGTAAATTGGAGCGGATAATTGGAGTGACAACACCAGCTTCGGGGCGTTGAGTGGCAATAATTAGATGAATTCCAGCTGCTCTTGCCATTGCACCAAGCCGTTTAATGCTTTGTTCTAGCGCCGTGCGGATTTCTTTTTCTGCCATAAAGTCGGCGTATTCATCAAATATGCAGACAATACGAGGCAAAGGTTGACGAGAACGTTGATTATAAGTACTCAAATCAGCACAACCGGCTTTTTCAAATTGCTGATAACGCGACTCCATTTGTGTGACTAATTCATCCATCAATTCAATAGCGCGATCGCTATCTTTCACAATTGGTGAATACAACCACCGCATTTCCTCAAACTCTGGAAAAGTAACTCGTTTGGGATCAACGAGGGCAATTTGCAGATGTTGCGGAGAATGACGAACGAGTAAACTAAGGAGGAGCGATCGTAAAAATTCACTCTTACCACTTCCTGTCGTACCCCCAACTAAAAAGTGGCAAGTATTTGGATCTGATAAATCAGCTTCTACCAATTGCCCATCTAAATTCACTCCAATAGCAATTTTTACTGGTGCAGTTGCAGGTAAAATTTGCGATTTTATATAATCTTCAAACTTAGCAACTTGTCTATCAGGACGAGGCAAATCAACACTAACATATCCAGCCTGAGGAGAAATCAGAGGCGGATTCGCTAACCCCAACTGCACTTGCAAATCAGCCGATAATTTCAGTAAAGAGTTCACTTTAACACCAAGCTGAGGTTTGAGTTTTACTCGAATAAATGCTGGACCAATAGCTGCCCCGTGGTAATCTACACTAATACCAAAAGATTGCAACGTGGCAACCAACTCTTCACCTATGGCATTAGCATTACTACTGGTTGATTGCTGCTGATTGTTTACTGTCTGTCCATTCTGCCCACTTGTTCTTTGTTGCTCCTGGTTGTTAGATGCTTTCTGATCTTGAGATTCTTCTAAAAAGTAACTTTGACACTTTTGCTGCTGTGGACAAATTTGACACAGATGAGGCTGGGTTGTAGGTGGCGGTGGATTGGGTGATGGTGCTTCCCAACTCAGCCATTGCTGCATTTGTTGTAATTTATAGGGAATCAGCTGATGCACCGTATTTTCTAGCTGTTCCCAAGAATACTGATACTCTTTAAACTCTGGCAAAACACAGTAAACCGCTGAGTCAACAGCTACTTTTTTATTCTGCCATAGCATATAACTATAAAGCGCAACTTGGGCTAATTGCGCTGATGCATCGGCTGGTTGATAAGTTTTAAACTCCACCACACATAAACGCTTTTTTTCAAAGTTATAGACTAAGCAATCAAATTCCCCTCCTACCCGTTGTTGCGTTCCATCTGGAAGATTAAAGTAATACTCAAGTTTACGTTTTTCAGAGATAAAAGTGTTACGAATAACCCTTTCTGCACTGCAATAGCGCCGATTGATTACCAGCAATTCTGCAAAGCGTTTGATGAGTCGTTGTAATCCCTGCCATACTTGCAGCAGTGCTTGTGCTTGGTCGGCATCTTTTTTAACAATTTGTTGCAGGTAAGGATAGAACTTTATTTCATAAAATAGCTGTTGCATCCCAGAAGCAATTTGCTCTACCTGCAATTGGGCTGCAGCTGGTTTAAACAAATCTTGAAATCGTGGTTCATGAGTTGCTAAACTCACAAATTCATCAGCCAATTCATGGAATGCCTTGCCAATGCCAGTTTGGGTGTTTTGTGGTAAAAATAAGGTATTTCCACGGAAACGCTGATTCAAATAAAAAAGGCGAGGACACTCAAACGCAACTCTGACTTTAGTAGCATTTAAAGATAAATTTTCTGATTTTTCAGTTGACTGCTTTGAACTATTAGCGACCATATCAAAAATATTACTTATAAGATTAGGATTATAAATTTCTAATAAGCGGCGATGCACAGCAGCCAAATAAATTGTATCCATTGCAGCATACTGTAGCTGGTTTTGACTGAGAGGGCGCTGTCCCCAGTCGCTTCCCTGTTCTTCTTTATTTACGTTAGAGAAGTGACAAAGTTCTGCTGCTAAGGTTTTAAGTTGTAAGTTGGATACTGGCAAAACTTTACGGGTAATTTTTCTGGCTAGCTTCAGCGTACAGGTAACATTTTGTGCTAGCTGTCCACCCAGGTATTTCAAATCAAAACTGGCGTTGTGGAATACCTTTTCTATATTAGGATTAACCATTATTTGGTTAATAAAATCTGCCGCTAAATCAGGTTTATGTAACACATCGAGAATGAAAACAGATTCACCCGCCGAATCTGTGGGGTTAGCCAACACCTGAATTAGCGATAATTTGGGATAGGAAGTATTCCAGTTAGCAATTTCTGTATCTAACCACAGCGTTTTAGCCAAGGCAAAATTGGCAATTTGCGCTCGGATTTCAATAGCTTCTGTCAGGTATTGCATTTGCTATAATGTCAGCATTTTTGTTAAGAAATTACTTTTTTTTAGTAACTAAACAAATTAATTGGTCTTGCAACTTTGCTTTGGGGTCAAAAATTTTGACCTTTTGCTCTTGACACAGTTCTTGAATCAACTGTTTAATTTCAGAGTCTTTCACAAGAGTAAACTGGGCGTTAATCTCTTTAATTAGAGTCATTACTCCCATAAACCCTTGGGTTTTCACTAAATTAAATATAAAATTCTTAACTGGTTGTAAATCGTTTCTACCGTTACCATCGTTACCATTCCCTTTATCATCACTTGTTTTAGAAACAATTCTTAAATCTTGCAAGAAAGTACATTTATGCAAAAGATTGCACTCGCGGACTAAAGTTTGTAGTTCCTGCAAAGTAATGGTTTTGCTTGCAAGCACCAATTCATTAGCTTCCACTGAATTCACAAAGCTGTGATATGTCGCCAAGTAGTGAACCGAAGACAGATTGGGCTTAATATGACGATGATTAGTATTTGTGAATATCTGTTGGTATATTTGATTTCCAACCAGGTTTGGTTTCCCTACATTTCCAGCCCGAATTAAATACAGGGTTTGACAGAGATTTTGCTGAATTGCTTTTTGGCAAGCATTCATTATATTGAAAAAACTATTCATATTTGAGTCTTCTGTCCAGACTATCCCTACTCGCTCACGCTTACTGGGTTGTTGATAACTCAAGGAATAACTAGCGTACTTTCCACTGATAAGTTTCAGCTTGATTTCCTGTACTTGTAATGCTTCCAAGGCTTGTTGCAACATCCGAATTAGATCCGGTGCGGCTAACAAGATAATTTTGGTATTTTTTCCCTGAACTTTTTGATATTCCTGCTGCCATAGCAATTCAAATTCTGCTTTAATTTTATCTTCTGGAGGTGGCGGTGGCGGCGGTGGCGTAGCTCCACCATCAAACCATTTTGGTTTAGGCGGTTGTTTATCTCTAAATAGCCATTTCTTATAATCATGGAATAGTTGTTTCCCTAGCGTCAGAAAATCGCGGGGTGTAGCTTTACGGCTAGGAAACACTTTCTCTAGCACCTGTTTATTTAAGGGGTAAATCGGGGAAACAGGTTTGGGGTTAGCTTGATTGTGCAGGGGATAGAGTCGAGAAGCTAAAAGGGTTTCGCCTTCTTCCAGCGTAATGCGTTTTAGTGGAATTCTGATACTAGCTTTATCTATGTCAGAGGGATGAACTCGCTTAGAATTGTTATACCAGTTCTCTGTCCTGATGCTGATGATAATCAGGAAATTTTTCCACCTGCCATTATAAATCATAGAGTTGACGTTGAATAAAGCTTGTAGATCAATAGAGCCATCTGGCAAACGAGCAATGCTATCTAACTGATCGAAACACAACACAATCGGCTGAGTTTTAGCAGAAGCTTTGCTAAAATTGCCTAAAATACCACGCGCCTTGTCTTCATCATCAATAGATTGCTTAACTTTTAACTTTTTCAGACTTTCTTCATCTAAGTCATCTCCTTTCAACCATTCACAGGCTAGATAGTATAAATCTGGATTAGTCAGGTCATAAAGAACACCAAAGAATTCATTGGCATTGTAAATTCCTGTGGTGCCAATGGTCTTTTTAAGGATGTCAATGAAGAGTTGGCGTTCGCCTAGCGGCTGCTTTGCAGGATCACGTCCTGTACCAGTTTTTGTTTGCCCAAATATGCCTTTTATTCTTTCAAGCAAACTTTGCTGCTCACTTTTTAACCCCTTCTCAATCGTAGACAAGCTGCTTTTGAGCCAGAGGATTAATTGGGAATCTGCTTGTCCTGCTGGAGCATTAACCAAGCTATCAACGGTGTAGCGTAATATGTGCTGCCAGATACGGTCACTCTGAGAAAATGGCTCAACGTAGATAAAAAAAGCTTGATCGTTTAGCTGTTGTTTCAGCTGACCCAAGAAATGAGTCTTTCCAGTTCCAGCGTCGCCATAGAGAATTAGGCTGCGGGTTTGATGGTCTTGGGTAACCTCTGCTAAAACACTTTTGATTTGAGTTAATGGCTTTTGATGAATAGATTCAACAGTAGGGGGTGGCTCCTGCTCTAGCCAAAAGTTACCTGCTGCATGGTTCTCAAATGGATTAAGCGATTTTTTAATAACTTCGTCAATACTTGCCATGCTGATATCCCTACTGTTTAAAAATAAGCCTACTTGTCGTGATTTAGATATATTCCGCTAGCTCACTGTGATGAAAAACAAAGAGCCACCGCTGATTTGCAGAATTCCAGCATCAACTTGCTCAGGAGAATAATCACCTGGTTCTGCCAACTTACTTAATTCAACTTTGTCAGCTTCTTCCAGACGATACAGTGCCTTATCTAATTCTTCCCGTGATAGCGGGGGTTGTAACTTTTGCCGCAAATGGAAGATTGGCAAATAATTGTCAGTACCTAGCTCCCTATCCAATCTCCGGATAGTTTGTAAAATTTCTTCGTCAGTAAGATTAATAATCGTTACAGCAGCAGGCTCTTCCTTGGTTGGCACTGAAGTAGGTGCTGGCTCTGGCTTACTGTGTAGAGATTTACGCAAAAAGCGCACGTAATTATTTAGCAGATCCAAGCTGATGTTTGCGGCTCCCTTGGGACTGTAATCATCCCGCAAATACTCGATTCCTCGTTCAGTGAGCCATACCTCAGCTTTAGCCTTTTTGATTTTGGTTTCAACTTCAATCAGTCCTTTTTCATGGAAGCTTTGCAAGATGGCATCTCGCTCCCCTGACTTCACGGACTTGACATTGATTTTGCTTGGCGTGATTTTTCCTGAAGCCTTGCCGATACTCCCCAATACTTTCAATTCATTAGGCTTGAGCGGCAACTGACTTGTGTCAGTTTTTAGTAGGGCTTGACCTGGTGGTAAAATCTTTACTGTGGCTATCTCGCGGGAAAAGTCTATCAGTTCGCGATCGCCCAAATCTCGACAAATTTTGTCTTTACCTTTAAAATCTTTAAAACCGCTAGCAGTAAGACTAGAACGATAGTTGTTGCATCCCAACAACTTTAGTAGGAACTTTAATTCATTAGTATCCATACAGGTAGTCTTGTCTGAATATAAATCAGCACTACTCTAGCTCGAACTGCAATAATTGACACACTTTTTTATCCTAGCTGAATTTAGTGTAAACGCGCATTGACCGCTCCCAGTTCAAGTAATTTTTTCTACCCCTTCACCCTCCTTACCAAACCAAAAGCCCAAGGACGCAACCCCACAGGTAACAACGCCAACCCTAACCCAGTCCAAGCCTTGGCAGGAGAAAAAGACTTCCCTGCTAAAACTAACTCCCTTCCTTTTTGCGTTTCACCCTTTTCAATCAACCGCAATCCTAACAATAACTGTGTCTCTGCAAGACGCTGTTGCCTAATTTTCTCCAGCTTCTCAGACTCAAATTGATAATTTTCTAAATACCGCAATTTATCAGTTAAATAAGGAATTGCCCGATTAATACCTTGCTGTTGCTCATGAAAACGATATTCCATTAACAATTCTGGTAGATAATAACCTTTCTTACCTGCCAAAGCTAGCCGCACAAATAAATCATTATCCTCACAATTTTGCCAATTGGGCTGCATAAATCCCAACTCTTGTAAGGTTGAACGGCGAAATAAAGTTGCGCCTATTTGAAAGCTTTGGTTAACAAAGACAACTTCCAATAAATTATCAACAACACCTTCTAGTAAATTCGCCCTACCCCAGCGGCGAGAATTTTCTTGGGTTTTCGCCTCATCCCGGATATTGTTAATATCAATGACCCAGTGGTCAGTACCAACAAAATCAATACTAGGGTCTTTATGAAGAATTGCAGTGGTACGTGATAGGAAATCTGAAGTTAACCTATCATCATCATCAAATTTAATAAAATATTCGCCCGTTGCGGCATCAAAACCAGAGCGCATATTATTACTTTTACCAATATTTTGCGGATGACGGAGATATTTGATGCGGCTGTCTGTGTACTTTGACATAAGTTCAGATGTACCGTCACAAGAACCGTCATCACAGACAATCAATTCAAAGTCTTGATAAGTCTGCTGTAATACGCTTTCAATAGCAAAAGGTAGCAGGTTGATACGGTTGAAAGTCGGAATGCAAACACTTACTTTAGGCACAAGCGTAACGATTTAAAAAACTAGAATAACGAAGCCTTTAGCCGGAATGATCAAAGTACCCAGCTGCCATATCTTCTTTAAATTGCTGTAGTCTTTCCTCAAGTTCAACAGTCAGTTGCTCAATCCGAGCCTCATTACTCAAAGTTGGTTTTGAGGTCTTGGCAATATCAGCCAGTTGGATTGCCATCTTCTTTGACTCATCTGCCCAAAACGCTTTAAAGAATCGCTGTGGAGCCTGCTTTACACATTTGAGCGAGTAACGAAGAGATGAACGAACTCCCGGACCTGGTGGATATAGCTTCCTCAAAGGCATGACGTACTTAGGTTCGTATTTTACATCAATTGATGAACACCAATCGTGCCATTTGAAGGGAAAAATCTTGGTACTGGTAAAAATAGGAATCCAAGGTACCCGAAGAGCATCGGCAATAATAACACCGTGCATCGCCTCAGCCAGCAAGACTTCCGTTTGGTTAATGGCAGACAACACTTGTTCAATTTGCCAACGGGGATCGATGTATGCAATTCCTGCTTGCTCGCAGATGAGTTTCCAGGCGCTATCCCCAAGGATGGCATGGTCGATGTGAGGCATATAAGCGAATCGATTTACCTTGGTCGTGGTCTGTTTATATAACCGCCTGACAAGTACAGCGCTGTCTGTTACCGCTAATTCAGATGCAACCCCCAATGCTTTTGCTGAGAGTTGCCCTCTCAAACAGTAAATTTTCCAAGACTCATCGACTTTGGGTAAGCCCTTACCGTAGCCAACCCCAGATCCAAATACCACCGTTTTATGAGCTTTGGGAATATAATTATTTAGCAGTGAGCCGATGCCGATAAAGGTAGTTGTTTTATCCTGGTCAAACACGCCTGGGAGCAATCGGTCCCATAACCAGGGGTTAAGATTATCGCCAAAATTGCTAATCCCATTGGGGAAGCGAAAATAAAACAGCTTCATTTTTGTACCCGTGATTTCAAGTATAGGAGTCAGGTGTCTACAAACTAAGAAATAAATTTTTTTAACTTGTTGATAGCACTTTGTAGCTTGCGAGTAGTTTGAGTCAATAGACTAGGTGGCTTTAACTCTTTTGGTCTTTGTTCTGGTTGCTTTAAAAAACGATAGTACAAAAATTCATCCCTGTAACTGATTTTAACGTCTTCACCTTTAGACAAATGGGTAAAATAAGTAGCAGGATAATTCATGTAATGAAGACGATGAATTGGTTTTAATCCCTGTTGGTTGAAAAGAACGTTGTTAATATTGACAAATGGATCGCCATCAGCACAGTTACCAGTTCTATCTTGACCATTGGTGCTTTGGGTAAAGTTAAATAATGGGCGATTGGAGCGCAATGTCATGTAACTGAATAAGTCTGCATCACACCACCAAGAGCGTTCATTAATCCAGGTAAATTCTTGGTCTTTGACCAGACGTTTTCTTAGTATTTCTAGCTCATCATTGCCAAAAATACCGCGTTTTGAACCGAAGAAACTGGAACAATGTATTTTAGAACGCACTTCAGATTCAGGCAAGGAAATTGCCTTTTCAATCACAGAAAAATTAAATGCTGCAACAGGAGTTGGCTTGCTATGTTCCCAGTCATCAAAGACAAAATCGTATTGGTCTAGCTTTTGTAAGACCCTATTCAGCGGACTCATAGCTAAACTGTCAGCATCATAAAATACAAACTTGTCAAACTTGCCATCAAAGGCGCACATTTTTCTGAGTAAATTACTTTTTTTGTACCATTTTGAGTGTCCTAAATTTTTCTTATTGTTACTAGGATGAGCATTCCAAACTTCATGATAAAACTCTTCCCAACGTTGTAAGGAAGTTGGATCGTAAAACAAGCTAACATTCGGTCTGGAATCTATTTCCTGATTAACCAAATTTAGTCTATCATCGTAGGGAATAATACAAATATGAATATCTGGGCTAACATTCACTTCAATGCTGTTTAGCAATGCCACTAATTGGTCATAAACAACATCATTTGCCAGCGTATAAATACCGAAATCTTCCATGTTGAAGAACCTTTTTGTCTTTAGTTTATGAGTAACTCAAATATATAGGCAGCCTAATGATGACATAAACTGTGGCAACAGGTCATTCTATATATATCACCGCTCTCGTTAGTATTATTCCCAAATAATCAGGTTTATGAACATTTTAATGCTATCTTCGACCTTTCCCTATCCGCCCACACGAGGGGGAACGCAGGTAAGAACGTTTAATTTACTCAAGTATATTAGTCAACACCATGCTATCACCCTGGTTACTCAACGGGAGCCTGATGTCACAAATGCAGAAATAGAAGAATTACGGAATTATGTGGCTCACTTAGTTATTTTTAATCGCCCACAAGACTCTACAACATCCGGAGGAATACTGAAGAAAATCCAGCGTTTCACTACTTTTATCTTACAAGGGATACCGCCAAGTGTGTTAAACCGTTACTCAGATGAAATGCAAATTTGGGTGGATAATTTCGTGCAGGCGGGGAAATGCGATGTCATTACGTGCGAACATAGCGTGAATGAAATTTATGTGAAACCCCATTTCCAAAAACATCTTACAACCGTAGTTAACGTTCATAGTTCGGTCTATGGTTCCTGTCGCAACCAGCTAGACACGGGGATTTCTGAAAATAGATTTCGAGATAAACTCTATCTACCACTTTTGCGTCGTTACGAGAAACGCTACTGCTCTAAATTCTCGGCAATTGTGGTAACAACAGAAGAAGATAGGGTTCAGATACAAGAATTTAACCCTAACAGTAAAATTCAAGTCATTCCCAATGGCGTAGATTTAGTTTCCTTTCCCAACCGCACTCATGATCTAGGGGGACAACGCTTAATTTTCATCGGTGCGATGGATAATTTAGCAAACATTGATGCTGTGTGCTTTTTCAGCAACGAAGTCTTACCAGAAATTCAAAAGCTTTACCCTGATACCACTTTTGATATTGTTGGTTCTCGTCCTGCACCAGAAGTTTTAGCACTTAAAGAAAAACCTGGTATTACTGTAACAGGGCGTGTGCCTTCAATGGTAGAGTATTTGCACAAAGCAACTGTCTGCGTTGTGCCAATGCGGACGGGATTTGGTATTAAAAATAAAACTTTAGAGGCGATGGCGGCTGGTGTGCCAGTCGTTGCAAGTGACCGTGGTTTAGAAGGACTGGCTATAGATGGTGCAAATGTACCACTGAGGGCATTACGAGCAAATCAGCCTACAGAATATGTTACTGCTATTCGTCAATTGTTTGAAAATCCGCAATTGCGAGCAGAATTGTCTCGTAACGCCAGACAATTCGTAGAAACGGAATTCACTTGGGATAGCGCTGGTAAACGCTATGAGGAAGTTCTTACAAGTGGTGGGTGCTAAGTATTGACTCACCATTCGAGATTTACGACTCTATCGATGACGAAGATATGGTTATTATTTTGTTGATTGTCATCATCTGATTGTATTGAAGTTGAAGATTGAGCAACAATTGCAGCAGAACTGAGAGCTAATAAAAGTGCTAGCAAATTGAGAAGATATGAATACATTGTTATGGAAAATGTTAAAAATACTGAAAATCATTAATTAGAAGAAGTTTATAAAAAATGTGGCGCTGAAGAATCAATTAAATAGCATTTATTTCTTCAACAGATAAACGCACTACTTATAGATACACCTGATAAGAAAGAAAACACGGAGACATTGACAACGCAGAAAAATTTTTTTCTGTGTCTCATATGTCTCCGTATCTCAAAATCGCCGCGATAGACAAAATCGCTGCGGTTCATTCTTGTTTCTCAATTTTTTACACTCAACTCACACACACATAATGAGAGTCTATTGAAGGAGTAGTTTTTATGGCATTGGTGAATTTACTGATTTTATAAAGAAAATAAAAAGTTAGGTTTGAAAGTGTGCGGAAATAAGGCATTGCATCCTGAAAAGTGTAAATGAAGAAGAAAAGAAGAATCAAAATTGAAAATTGAAAAAATTTCCTACACTCACTTTCCTTTAAAAGTTTCTAGCCAAGATTTGAGGAACGCGAGTATAAAGGAAAATGCTCTTGCCAAAGTCCCTACTAGATTGACAGCAGAAGTCGCATGGCAAACCCCTCGTCAAATCCTGCACCAAAACCATACAGACGAAAACAATCTAATTCACGCATAGTTAAGCGCGTTCTTAAAAAACCCAAGAAAAAGCCTCAACAGGGAAGTTGGCTAGCGTCGATGGTAGCAATGACGGTTTTGTTATGCAGCGCTGGTTTAATTGCGACTTTTGCCTGGATTAGCATTCAATTTATACTCAATCCAGAGCAGGTAAGCTGGCTGAATAAACTTTTACCAGGGTGGGAGAAAATTTCAGATAATACCCTAGAACGTCCCCAAACCCTCAGACAAATTCAAGATTTTCTGAACAAACAAGGACAGATAGTAGGACAAATCCTACCATTAAAGAAGGATACAACAACCTCTTTTTTACTGCCTATTTTCAAGGAGCGTGCTAACTGCCAGTCAGATTGTCAATATATAGTTGAACTCAGGGTTTATCAACGTGCAGAAAACTCAGAACTGCAATCTGCACCAGAGGAGTACTACCATTTAGCTTCTCAATTAGCTGTTAGTGGACCAGAAGAATCTTTTGTAGTTGCCCCTATAGTCGATGCTACTGATGACAATCAAGGTTCCAGTTTACCCTTGCCTTTAAGTGAAGTGGGGCGTTTTGAAGGCAGTGGAACTTCATCAGGCGTATGGTTCTATCTCAGAGGTCAACGCCAGCAAGGAACAAGTGCGATCGCCTACGGCGGGCGCTCCGCGCGATCGCCTACGGCGGGCGCTCCCTTTGGGAGCATCGCTTACGGTCACATCGTTTACTATAATCCCGAACGCACTCACTTACAATTAATGCAGCCCTGGACAAGTCCCAACGGACAACTCCCTCAATGGCGCCAAGTCACTGGTGGTGATGCAAAAGAGTTAGTCGTCGATCAAACAGTCGGTCTAGAACCCCAGCTACGCATTTATCAAGTCAACTCTGTCAAGTTTGTCCTTAACCCCATCCAGCTAGAACAAATCTCGCTGACACCACCAGCTCTCCAAGATTCAGATTACCAAAATGCCCTACTATTAGCCAGTAATGGACTGTGGACACCAGCCTTTGAACAGTTGGAATCTCTCAAGAAACAGCGAAAAGGGTTGCTTTCACAGACAGCACAAGCGCAAATGGATGTTGTTTACTTGCATTCCCAACTGACCAAAACCCAGGCAGATACAAGTTGGGCAAGTCCTAGCCAACAAGTCCTGGCAGATTTGATAGATGGTCGTTGGGAGAAAGCTTTACAGGTGTTTGAGGCGTCACCGCAAAATGCCCAAGAAATTGCCACTCTACTGAAAGCAGATGGCGGACGGTTGTGGAGTCGCGTAGAAGCCCAATTGCGGGTAAACCCAAATCGAGAGTTGGTGCAAGCTTGGGGAGCCTTAATTTTAGCAGCCAAGCATGGGCAAGAACGGGCGAACTCTTGGTTAAATAAGCAATCTAAAACCACAACAGAAACTCTTACCTACATTCAAGGCTTGTTAGAACAACTGAGTGGTGAAGTCGTATCATCTAAAATTTTCCCCACTCACCCCAGTCAGATTGTTGGTGCGGTACAATCAATCGCTGATGTTAACCCTGCTGAGTGGCTGCAACAGACGCGCCATGGCGCGTCTCTAGAAAAAATAGATAATGCAACGTCTCTACAAAAGGCAGATACCCAGGTTTGGTATCAGGTACAAGTCTCTGCATTTCATGATGGCAGACGCTGGCTTTATTACCCTTTTACAAATTTAAACCCGCCTAAAACTTCAACAGAAGACTTTTTCTGGCAAACTTTAGGTATAAACTCTGACCCTGAAATTCAAATAGTGGTCTGGCTGCCAAACGGAGAACAGTTAACGACCACAGCTTTTATCAAAGCTGTGCAATTGCGGGATGGGATATTGCGGTTACTAGTTGCTGCTGATGAAACTGTAGAGACGTTGTATGCAACATCTATAAACCAATCACCACCCATAGCAGTGACTAGCTCTGCTTTAGAATGGGTTCAGCAATTGCCCATTACACTTGAAAAAGTATATCAACAAGACGAGTCACGGGTAAAAGCCATGCTACCGAGAGTGTGGCGAGCACTACAAGAATCCGGTCAGTTGCCAAATGGTGATGCTCCAGATTTCCAATACATTGTGCAAAAGCTAGGACATTTGCCCATTCAAGAGATTGATTTAACAGGTAATGGTAAGCCAGATACTGTGCTGACTATCTCAGTAGAGGCGATGGCATCATTAGATATGCCAAATGAGAGCGATGAGGAGAGAAATTTTCTGACCCAACAGCCAACATTCAGACATGATGACAAAAAGCGCTCCCGCCCTCGTACGCTTATCTTGTCTGACGATGGTCAAGTCATCTATACTGATTTTAAGCGTGATTCCCAGCAAGTCTTGATTGCGATTGCTAAACTCTCGGCTGGGCCATCTCTCGCCTTATTTGTACAGAATGCCCGTAATTATAGTCTAAAAATTTGGTCACAGAAGAATCAGCGCTTTGAATAACAGACTTATCACAGCGTTGTGACTGACTATATATGACTAGAAGAGATTAGCAATCGCTCAGTGGAAGACTAACTAACTTATTCCTCCTTGTGGGTAGAGACCCTTTGCGTCTTCATGCTTTGCAATTGCTCTAGCAAGCCATCAACCTCTGCCTGTAGATGCATAAATTTAGTTAACTGCTCGGCTTGGTAAAAACATTTGTTCAATTTGCTTGCCCAGACAGCTTGGGATTGCTTTTCCGAAACACTAGATGTAGACATTGCCATATCTATACCAGAAATCAACTCACACCATTAGAGATATTATAATAGGCAAGTTTTAAGAATCATTAAAGAATTGTATACTTTTCTCTTGCCAATAAAATGTGTCTTAGGTTGTGTACTAGGAGACTGCATAAGCTGTGAGTTTGTTCCAAACAAGACTTTCATTAGGGAGTATAAAGGTGTAGCGTAAATTCAAAATTAAAAGTTAAAAAATAATTTTGACTTTTAAATTTTGAATGATTTCGCTGCTTGCGCTTGTGTAGCATCTGGAGTGCAAAATATGAATATATACCAGATGCTGTTTTTCAACTGGAGCTAAGAGCTTTTAAATACCGTGACTTTAAGCCTGTCTGCAGCTAAATCTCATCGCCAACCCTGGCTTGGACTTATAGAGCAATATCGCGAATACTTGCCTGTAAACGAAAAAACACCAGTTGTTACCCTACTGGAGGGCAATACACCCCTCATACCTGTTCCCTCTATTGCAGAACGGGTAGGCAAAGAAGTGCGTGTCTTCGTCAAATACGATGGTCTTAACCCCACTGGTAGCTTTAAAGACCGAGGAATGACATTGGCAATTTCTAAGGCAAAAGAAGCTGGGGCAAAGGCGGTCATTTGTGCCAGTACGGGCAACACCTCAGCAGCAGCAGCGGCTTACGCTCGGCGTGGGGGTATGCGTGCCTTCGTATTAATTCCCGATGGCTATGTGGCGCTGGGCAAATTGGCACAGGCGTTGCTGTATGGGGCAGAAGTCTTGGCAATCAAAGGGAATTTTGACCAAGCGTTGGAAATTGTACGCGAAATGGCCCAAACTTATCCGGTGACTTTGGTCAATTCGGTCAATCCTTACCGCCTAGAAGGGCAAAAAACAGGAGCGTTTGAAGTTGTTGATGTTTTGGGCGATGCTCCTGACTGGCTGTGCATCCCAGTTGGTAATGCGGGAAATATCACAGCATACTGGATGGGTTTTTGTCAATATCATCAAGCCCGAAAGTGCGATCGCCTGCCTCGAATGATGGGATTCCAAGCAGCAGGTGCATCTCCCCTGGTGACAGGTCAGCCAGTGGCACATCCAGAAACTATAGCTACCGCAATTCGCATTGGCAACCCTGCAAGCTGGCAAAAAGCAGTTGCAGTCCAACAAGCCAGTATGGGCAATTTCCACGCCGTCACCGATGCAGAAATTCTCGATGCTTATCGCCTTTTGGCATCAGAAGAAGGAGTTTTCTGCGAACCCGCCAGCGCCGCTTCCGTTGCCGGTTTGTTGCAGGTGAAAGACCAAGTTCCTACAGGCGCGACAGTGGTTTGTGTCCTCACCGGCAACGGTCTCAAAGACCCAGATACAGCCCTCAAACACAGTCAAAGCCAGTTTAAACAAGGCATTGCGCCGGAACTGTTGGCAGTAGCAGAAGCAATGGGATTTTAGAAGAGAGTCGGGCGGAGATAACACAGACCAACAAATAAATTATCTTTCTCCACTCCTCTCCTCCCCCACTCCTCCTACTTCTCTCCTCTCTCCTTTGTCAAACCATCGATGGCATCACCCAAAGCGGTGGTTAGGCTTTTGCGTGTTTGGGAATGGTTGTCTTGTTCTGTTTTTAAAGCTTGTAGTAGGCGATCGCGTTCTTTGATGACTGCAATCAGTTTTGCCTTCAATTCCTCCACAGATTTGAGTTGTTCGACTTCTTTTTGAATAGCTGTTGTAGCTGTGGGGTCATCAAGTCGTGCTGCCTCAATACCTTTGATTTGTTGTATTTGTGCTTTTAAATCCGCGATCGTCTGCTGCGCCATTTGAGCATCTGTACGGCGTTGTTCTGCTTCAGTGTTGTAAAGTTTGCGCCATTTCTCGGCACTTTGCCATCCTGCATCTTGTTCTGTTTGAAGTTCCGCTAGCTGCTGTTTGAGCGCTTTAATTTCTGCTAACCACTGTGATGTTAATTCTTGAGTCATGAATTCTACAAAGGTAAAACACATTTAACTAAGGATAGTCTGAGTTGTCAGTTAGTGAGAGGCTGTTATTGAAGTTGGTAGTAAAGCATACCCCTCAGTTAAGCATTTTTCGTGACAATTCCAGGCTTGTAGAGACGTTGCACTGCAACGTCTCTACATTAATGTGTTCTTCTGAACAATTCTTTAGCCGTGTTACGAGCAATGACCAAATGGAAACCATAAGAGTAAACAAGCTAATGCCTGTTTTGGTCTGAAGCCAATCAACGTACCATTAGTTGCATAAATGGAAGTAATATATTAATATGTTCATGATTTTTGTTTTAAATAAGTTCTTTTATAAAACACCCCTTCAGATTTAACAAGCAATTTTTCAGATTCAAAACCTGTCGCTAAAGCAGAAACTACATTAAGGAATTGAGTTTATGCTGGATCTATTGGTTAGGAATATAAAATTCACTGTTACTATATCTATACTTATAATTTCATCTTTAATACTGATAGTAACTATTATCAATGTAAACCAAGAATCATCATTATATAATATTGGATTAAGTATATCAACCTCTGGGTTGGCAACTACTCTTGTTCTAATTATTGAATTACTTACAGAAAGTATAGAAAAGCGTACCAATCAACGTAGGTTTTTGAAACTTTTTGGGTGTGATGATAAAACAAATGGCTATGGTTCTATAGCAATTATTGTTCCAGCGTTTGATCTTAGCCAAACTAACTCGCAGCAAGCTGGCAATAGTTTAAAGCAGCAGGCACAGAAACTAGTTTGGAAGTTCTCTACTAAGGCAGCCATACAAAATGATGTGACTGCGGCTTCATACTTGGTGTCTGCTTTCTCAAAACTCGGTCTTCCTGTTCCTCAAATAAAGTGGGATGAAGAGATAAATATTAATGATGATGATGGTGTAAAAACTTATATTCTTATAGGTCTTTCAAATAATGTAATTGAATTCGTAAACCAATCTACGCATAAATTTTTTTCAATTAATCAAAATCTAGATCAAAACAACAATTTATCAAAAATTATTATAAAAGGTGGGTTATTTGACAATTATAATCAGCTTATAGAGGAAATACGGTGGACAGATTATCCTGTATCACTTGATCCTCAAACTTCGCGTCCCAAAGATGGTCGTGATTACGCTTTATTTGCAAAGTTTCGTATAAAAAAAAAAGTGTTTATTGTATGCGGAGGAGGCTCCGAATGGGGTACTTGTGATATAGGAACATATATAAGTGATAGCGGATGGAGACTTATCTACACCGACTTAAAACAAGAAAAAAACGCTGAGATTATTCATAATGAAGCATTTGCAGTGGTTTTTCAATTATCTAGAAAGCAGCAATCAAAAAGCATCTCCATTGTACACAAATGCATTAAAAAGAGAAAATAGAAAAATAAATTACTAGATCCGAGACCAAAACGTTATTATAAATCACTGAAATTTTTATTTAAATTAAATGATTTTAGAAGCCTTTCTTCAAGATATTTTGTCTCAAAATATTTCTCGTGAGAATTTCTCTTTATATGTTAAAAATATATGGGAAAGTGAAGAGGGCGGTGTGATGTACTACCATGACCCTAGTTCTTTTTGTCTCAATATTTGGCATTTATCTTTTGATAAATTGATTACAGAACATGGTCGTCCTGAACAGCCATTGTCTATTTCTCAACATTTATTTGGTGATGAAAATCATATATCAGCGCGTTTAGTATACGATCCACCAAAACAGAATAATCAATATCCTTTAGAACATCATTCTCACCCGGTTGATACAGTCATTTTTGTTGTCAACGGTTCAGGGGTCTTTTCTTTTATTTATGATGATACTAAGAAGGCGATTGATATAGACCTCAAACCAGGTACAACCTTATTCTTTCCATCGAATACTGTTCATACAATTAAAGAAGTTGGTAATGAGGGTTTGGAGACATTGAATATAACAGATCGATTAAACCAACCAAGCTATCGTACCGAACCTATTAATGAGAAAAAGGATTTATTAGTAAAACCTTCTGAAGATTTTAGCCAAATATACAATCCCAATTTAACGTAATTACTTAATCCCTTCTCCAGCCTCCCAGAATGCTAATGCCTAATTTTTACTCTTTACATTTCTTGAGAGACAGCCTCTTTTGAAAATAGTCCTTTCCAAAGACTGAGGGATAAGGCGCGTCCTACGTCCTCACATTATCCCTTAGTAGAAGCTGGTTTCAGAGAATTGACAAAATAAAGAACCTCAGATAAGGAAAACTCTGGTTTTAAAACCTTCTTTGAACAAGCCGTAGATGTGAAGATTGGCATAACGACAAATAATACAGCACGTCACAGAAATTCGTAAATATTGTTACGTGTGTTAGCAATCAGCTTTAACTTTCCCAGCTAGAGTAGAATATTTAGCGGTTTCACAACACAAATACAAACGCGCTAATGTCTGAATTTCCCCCTCAGTATCCCTTGATTGAACCTGATGCCAAAGCACCTACTTTAAGAAGGCTGCGTCAGTTGAGCCGCTTACTGGATAAAGTCATTACTGTTCCAGGAACGCAGCTTAGTATTGGTCTAGATCCAATTCTGGGACTCATACCTGTCGGCGGTGATTTTTTGGGAGTTATGCTTTCGGCGTATATTGTTCTGGAAGCTGCGCGGTTAGGCGCGCCTGCGCCTACTTTGAGTAGAATGGTGTTGAATATCATTATTGATGGCTTATTAGGTGCAATACCCATAGCAGGGGACTTGTTTGATGTTAGCTGGAAAGCTAACGAGTATAATATCAGGCTACTGGAAGATCACTTAAGGTTTCCCAGCCAGAGGAAGAGCGCAGACAAGTGGTTTGTATTTGCGGTTTTCATTGTCTTGTTCATCGTTGCTCTTGGATTAGTAGCATTTACTGTGATACTCACCAGACTGCTTGGAACGTTGCTTGGAATGCTGCTGGGATTGTTTACTGGCAGTTAGATAAGTCAAGACAAAATTAATGAAAGACTGGTGGCAAGCGACTTTCCCGAAAGGTCGGCAAAGTCTCGTAATTACCGATGCTAATGGGTATCCTGTAAAAATCGCTTACGGTGAAAAAGGAACAGGTAAACCTTTATTTTTGTTACATGGTGTTGGCAGCTGGAGCTACAATTGGCGTCACAGCGTCCAGCCACTCTCTGCTCATTTTCGGGTTATTTCTTTTGATGCCAAAGGTTACGGATTTTCCGAAAAACCTGTGTTTCGTCGAGAACAGAGTGGTCATCAAATTATTGAGTTAGAAAGAGTCATTCTTTCCTTATGTGATGAACCCGTGGTTCTTGTGGCAGAATCTTTAGGCGCATTAATTGCCCTTGGTCTTGCCGAAGCAAATCCCCAGCTCATAGCGCGGCTTGTGCTGGTAAATGTACCTATTTTCCCTCAACGTTTACCTCATTGGGGAATGTGGTTGCTTTCCCAAATCCCCTTAGAAATCGTGCAAACAATTGACTCCTCTCGTCTAGCGCACCTGTTTGCACCACTGGTGAGAGAAATTATGGCAATAGAAAGGCGTGGAGTCTTGTACGACCCATCAATACTGACGCAGGATGATGTTTACTGGATAACTTACCCTTACACTGAAATTCCTGGGACTCTTACCAAGGTGGCTGAAGAGTTACAAATAGCAGCGCGGGAAATTGAACACTTGCAAACAAATAAACCAAGTCTGATTAGTAAAATTCAGAATAATCTCGGTGCGATAACATGTCCTACCCTGATTTTATGGGGCGAACAAGATACTTGGTTTCCTGCTAGCGATGGGGAAAAATTACGTCAGCGCCTTCCCCATGCTAAATTACAAATCCTGCCTAACTGCCATCATGATGCGTCTACGGGTGCTTCAGAAGCGGTGAATGCAGCGATTCTTAAATTCTTGCAACAACATAACTTCTCTTAGAAGGCTCCTGGAAAACTTTTCGGTTTACTGACAGTCTTGACATGATGGGGAGGTGATGGGAGGTGGGGAGGTGAGGGGGCAAAGAAAGGAAGGGGGCGATGATAGGGTCGGCTGGCGTGGGTAGCAAGATATCCTCAAACTGCATAAGTTGCTTTCGCTTGCACCCATATACTCTTAGAGCTAAGCTGTTGCGCCTACAAGTTGCACTTTTTGTAGGTTGAAGTTTTTACAGCAAGGCTATCAGGCAGGAAAATTCCATAACCGACAGTTTATCAAATTTTAGAGAAAGCCATGAGAAAGTTTATTTTCGCTTTGATTTTGGCAATATCTATTTTTGGGTTGCTGCTGCTACCAAGCAACGCTTATGCCCAATCTATCCAGTCCACCGAGTTACCCCAGTCCACCCAGTTCACTAAGTCACCCACCCCAGTTCGGAAAAACATTTACACTCCGGAAGGACAGAAGGATCTACAGACGCTTAAAGATGCGCTTAGTAAAATGCGAGAGCAGGGTTGTCTAGATCCTGCTAGTTGGTATTTCCAGGGAGCAATTCATTGGCTTCCCAATCCTGACGAACTTGAGAGAAATCCTCTGTGCCCAAGCTATACCTCAGCGACGGCATCAACTCCAGAGGTAACACAATTGTTACAAAACTTTTGGCAGAAGTGCCCCCATCCAGTAGGTGTTAATATATATCACTTTCTACCCTGGCATCGACTCTACCTTTCTTTCTTTGAAATAGCTGTTCGTAACATCACTGGCAAGGATGATTTTGCCATTCCGTACTGGGATTACACCGATAATGGGTCTCCAGAAAACAGCATTATCCCAAACGCGTTTAGAAGTCCTGCTGACGTAAGTAACAGTCTTTATGAGCCATTGAGGCGTAGAATCCTAAATAGCGGTAGCTCAATATCAGCTGCAGATGCAAACGACCCGACTCCTGTTGCAGACCAGTTTACTCAAGACACGCTGATTGAAGGCAAACAACAAGCGTACCAAGCTATTCGATTTCGGGATTTTTCTAGCCCGCTTGAAAATTCACCTCACGGTCTCATGCACGTTGAACTTGGTGGTGTGTATAGCGAAAACACATTCAATCCTATTACGCAAACTGAAACTGATGCAGGGCTGATGTCAGGTGTTCCTACTGCTGGTTTCGACCCAATCTTTTGGGTACATCACACTAATATCGACCGTATGTGGGAATCTTGGACAAGACAAAGAGAAAAAGATAACCCAACAGCAACAGATATCAGAGTAACGGCTGAAGAATTAAGTTCAGTACCTTGGGTGTATAATTTTTATAATGGAAGTACTGCGATTAGCTTCCAACCATCAGAAGTGGTTTCCGAGGTCTATACACCAAGTTACAACAGTTCCATCTACGATAAACTTGATGAAGTGCCACCGAGTCGCCGAGCACAGAATCGTTCACGCGGTAGATCCATAATACCCGTAGAAGACACTGTTGTTACCTCTGAGGAGGTTAAGACTAAGTTAACTGATAAACTGACAACAGTAAATGTTCCATTATCTACCCCTGTTGAGATTTCAGAAGATGTGGTAGCGCGAGGTGCTCCTTCTGGAGATGAAAATTATGAGTTGGAAGTTCAAGTGTCTTTCCAGGGACAACCAAGGGGAGCTTATGATGTTTATCTAAACCTGCCCAATACAGAGGCAACTGTTGACACTCTTGACAAAAATGCCCACTTCGTCGGCGTTGTCAATTTCTTTGAAGTACCGAGTTCTGAAAGGGTGACAAAAATCGTTCTGTTTGACATTACCGACAAACTCATTGAGCAGGTGAAAAGACGCGAACAACCGTCGGAAATCCAAAACTTAAAAGTGTCTTTTCTGGCAAAAAATGCTTCGACCGCAGAGGACATTGTTGTCGAGACGGTTTCACTTCGCAAGTTTAAGTAAGTATAACTTTCGGTTTATCTCAAGCGCTTACAATTTCTAACAAGAATGATAATCGCTTGGAGGGCGAGGAAGCGATCGCCGTCGGCGATCGCTTCCTTAATAAGGGCTGAAAATGTAGTTACATTTGCCCAAAATACTCCTAGAGCCGTAACACAGCCTACCTTTATTTATAAACACCGTCTTAAACCACTCGGTTCTGACGGATACATTCTGCGTACCATTCAAAGCTGGCTTTTGGGATGCGTTTTTGTGTTTTGTAGTCCACATAAACAATCCCAAAGCGTCGGGAGTATCCCCAAGCCCACTCAAAATTATCCATCAGACTCCACACGAAATACCCCTTTAAACCATATCCTTCACTGATGGCGCGATGAGCTGATTTTAGGTGCTGGCGTAAGTACATAATTCGGTCAGTGTCAATGATTTCACCAGTAGAATTCACTTCATCTTGTGCTGCACAGCCACTTTCAGTGATGTACACTGGTAAGTCATTGCGCCCCACCGTTTCGCTGATATGACGAATGCCCCAATAAATACTTTCAGGCAAGATGTTTAACCAGGGCATATGCATCTGCGGGTAGCCTTTGGGAAGGTTGAGGAATTCGTAACCATCTTCATTACTGGCAGCACGAACATAAGCGCCAGTGTAGATGTTAAGACCAAGGGCATCAAGGGGTTGGTGAATAATTTCTAAGTCACCTGGTTGAATATCTGGGGCATCTTGTTTCAGCTTCTGAAGCATTGCTGGACTGTAAGTACCAGTTAGGGCTGGGAAAATAATGCCGCCATTCACCCAATTGGTGTGGAAGGCGCTTTTTGCTGCTGCAATATTGGCAGGAGATTCGTTGATGGGAACTGTAACCGCGATGTTATCCACCAAGGAAACTTGACAGGGAACGGGTGAAGCAGCACGAATGGCTTGGCATCCCGTACCATGAGCAAGTAAGGCATGGTGAGAAGTTTGCCAAACTTCCTTTCGACTCCTGAGTTGTTTTCCTGGGGCGTGCTGTGGTTGCTCCTCAACATCATAACTTAGGTGGGTAAAGCAGGGGATTTCGTTGAGAGTCATCCAATGGGTGATGCGATCGCCCAACCGCTTCACCACAACTGTGACATAATCAGCGTAATCGTGTGCTATCTGGCGACTTTGCCAGGTACCATACAAGTCTTCTAGTGCTTGGGGAGTATCCCAGTGATACAAGGTTGCATGAGGAGTAATGCCGTACTCGTGCAAGCAATCTACCAAGCGTTTGTAGAAATCAATGCCCTCTTCATTGACTGCGCCGCGACCATCAGGAATGATGCGCGTCCATGCGATACTAAAGCGATAGTGTTTGATGCCCAATTCTGCCATGAGCTGGACATCTGCTTTGTAGCGATGGTAATGGTCGCAGGCTACAGCACCCGTATCGCCGTTAAGAACCTTTCCCCGAGTAGCGCTGAAGGTATCCCACACGCTGGGCTTGCGTCCACCTTCTCGATATGCGCCTTCAATTTGATACGCAGCAGTCGCAGCACCCCAGTAAAAATCCTCTGGAAATTTATACATAGTCACAATCTTAGGCAACGTAACCATTCTCTTAAAGAATGACAAAGTCTGCTCCATCAAGTTATTGTAAAGATTGATGACAAAAACGAAACTTCTCATGAAGAAGTTGTAGTCAACAGAACCACATAGATTTTTCCGGCTATGATGTTAATCCGTGATGTCGTTCAAGAGGCTATAACAACTGGATATCTCAGCGTTGCAGCGGAAGAACAATTGCGAATTCTTCTGAAGACAAAGTATGAGTTAGAAGATTTTGATGCTTTCATGACATTGCAAGAAGCTGCTAGTTTGGGAAAAATTCGGCAGGAGTCCCGTGAGTTGAGACTGTGCGGGCAGCAGGTGTCATAATGGATGTGAGCTGATCTTCTCTTGTTATCGTTGCGCTCAAGCAATTGCGAAAATTGTGGTTAGTGTAACTCTATCAAATATCAAATAATTAGACAGATTCTGTACATCGCTTCGGGAGTTTGTCTTCGTTTTTTCTTTTTCCGGAAATTACTCTTTGTAGAGTGATGATCTTGATAGAGATGTAGGCATATAGATAAGGTTCAGGCAATGATTGCAGATTTATCGATGCCTCAAGAATCACAAACCCCGAAACCACAACATACAGGTGAATACCATGACTACTGTAGAAATTGACTCAAACAAACAGGAAAACAAATCCGCTAAGAAGAAGCAATCTTTTCGTCCCACGAATATTGGTACTCCTTTAGCACCTTTGCGACCCCGTCAGAGAAAAGAGCAGGAGCATGAGCTACTGAGCGATTGGGATCATGCAAGCTGATTTTTACCTAGATATTCGTGAATCTGTTGTTGCAGTAGTGCGATTGTCCCAAAAGGCTCGCCATCGCCGCCATCGCGATAGATAGTCTTGAAACCAAGTTACCAGCTGTCTGCTATACTTTGTAGTAAGTTGGGCATTCACTCACAATAAAGATTCTCATACACTAGATAATCCTGAATTTCTTGCGTTACGCTTCCTAGCTTTTGTTCTCCGTACCAGTAGATAATGAGAGATAAGCCAAACGCAACAGTCAGAATAACAGCTACTTTGCTTGTTCTACTTTCGGCTTGCTCTATAGCTGATGATACAACCAGCAAGACAGTAGATAAAAAGAAGATTAAGCCAAAGATGCTTGCCATGATATGTCACCCTGTTATAACTATTGAAAAATTGCGCCACGGCATCCTGCACGAAATCCTGTGGCGCTTTGTTGTTTGTCTAGGTTAATTGTCCATCAGTTCCTGAAAATCGAATCTTCAAAGCTTTATTGTTACAGCTTTGAAATATTTTCTGATTTTGTCAGAACCATAGCGCAAAAATTAAGATACAGCGTATTGCAGGTTTATGAGGTACAGTAACAACAGTTTGTAAACCAGTGTTTTAAATGCTTAGGATTAACTAAATCGAGTGCGGTTGCAATAAGAACATCAACCATTTTTGTTGTCATTGGAGAAAACTGTCGTAAAAAAGCTTTTACAGCTATTTTCAGGTAAAGAGACCACACTGTAAGGGCATACGCCCCTACGTTCGATGATGGTTCAAATACATGAAAACTGCTGTATGTGTGACAGTACGCTTACTCTTGTATTTGGCTCCCATTCGCATTGCAGACATTGCACAACAACAATTAGCACTCGAATTTACAGACTGCAATCGGTTCCCACTGCGAATTTTGCTCACCCGTGACCAAGAGCAGACATCGAATCGCGATACTTGGACGGTTGGATTTATAACTCAATTATTGCAGCAGATGTTGACGCTGCATACACAATCGCTGTGGAAGCAGGAGCCATAGAAGTTGTTAAGCCGCGAAGAATGCCTTGGGGACAAATTGTGTCTCGCGTGCGTGACTTAAACGGGATTTTGGTAAGTATCGTCAGTCAGCCACAACGCTGATGCAAAGACACAAAGAAATTTTTCCTATCGGTTATTAAAGGGACTTAATGCCAAGAAGTGGTTATTGGGTTGGGGGCGCATAGGTTATCAAGATATTCTTGACCATCAAGTAACCCCCTCACACCAATAACTAAAAAGTCTGACCTGCATAAATCGAACGGACTTCACCGTTGCGGCGGATGACGGCTTCGCCATTGGCAACATTGACCAAAGTCCAACCGCTTGAGCCGATAGCTTCACCGACTTCAACGCGGCGACTGACGCCGTTAATTTTAAATAAGGCAGCAGATTTGTTCCCTAACTCTAGTAATCCTTCCAAGGTGTGGGAAACAGCAGCAAGCTCTGGAGTCGTTACTGTGGAAGCCATTTCCTGTTTTTCTGGTGCTAGACTGAGCGCTGGTGCTGGTGCTGCAACGCTGGAAGGCTCAACTGGCGGTACAGCCATAGGCTTGGCTACAGCTACAGGGTTAAGTTCTGGACGTACAGCCGCAAGCGCTTGTACAGTGGCAGGCTTGACTGATTTTTGCCCCTTATTAAGGGCTATTTTGACAGGAGGCGCAGGTTTAGAAGCATTCGCCAAGGTCTTCTTAGGGACTGTAGTAGCTACTGGTGGTAAGGGGTTGGAAGTGCCAGCAATAGGTGGAAGCGTGTAGCGCATGGGCTGTGGCGCTTGATACACCGGAATGTAGATGCGTTCAACAACCTTTGTAGAGTTGCTAGAGGCTGGTGGGACATTATTTGCAGCTACGGGTGCTGGTAGATGACCTGTTGGTTGAGGGGTGATATATGCAAGGGCTGTTTGGTTGGCTGGAGTAGCAGTAGTAAGGGCGGTTTTTGCAAACCTGAGATTGCTTTTTGCTTCTTGTTTGTCAATAACTGCTAGTGCTCCCATTATATAGTTAACCAAATCTGCCTCAACTTGCGCTTTGGTTGGCAATTGGGGTTGCGCTTTGGTTGGCTGGGGCTGCACCTGCGGTTTGAGGAGACTTTGCTGAAGTGATTTGGAAACTAAACGATTGAGCAGCCCAGAGTTTAGTACCCAAAAAACACTAGCAATGGCTAATCCGATGGTGACTCCCACCCAAAGCACTATGCTCTTTGTCTGTTGAGATTTTTGAGGTGGTTTGCTTATGGGTCTACTAACACCTGGAGTACCTACTACTACTGTACTCAAGGGGTTGTTCCTAGCTTTGGAAACTTTCTGTATGGGGCGGATCTGTGTTTCTGGGATGACAATTTGCGGTACTGTCACCATTTGCACATGACGAATGTGCTCTTGAGGCAGCGCCGTTTGGAAAGGTAGGTTATCATTACCATCCAGAATCAGGTCGATTTCGGCAAAGAGTTCATCCATCAAGCCATCAGCATAGGTTTCTATTGACCAGGGTTCGCTGGCGATTAACTCCTCTGATGATTCTGGAAGAATGAGATACGTATTGGCTTTTTGTGACATAGCGTTGTTAACTTCTGGCTCCTGGGAAGATAAATTTCGTTTCCCCTGCCTACAAATAAAGACTTTGGATAAAATATCCCATCTCTCGTTTTAATCAACGAGTTGATTGACAGTTGGTATGAAATTCTACTTTAATCCAGGGACTGTTGATGATGCCAGTTATTAATTTAATGTCATCTATCATACCAGTCTCCTGAGATTTCCCCTACCACTATACTCGCTCTTGTGGAGTTGTTTTCAAGCCAACGCTGGAAATTCCCTTTGGGTTTTGGTTTTACGTAATTCTAGATAAATGAGCAAGGCATTGATATCAGCTGGATTTACGCCTCCAATGCGAGCAGCTTGACCGATGGTCAAGGGTTTTACCTTGCTCAGTTTTTCCCGTGCTTCTTTAGAAAGAGTATCAATGGCTGCATAATCCAAGTCCGCAGGTAACTGGCGGTGAGCCTGACGGGCAATTTGGTCTATCTGATTTTGCTGTCTTTGCAAATAGCCAGAATACTTGATGTCAATTTCTGCGCCTTCTTTCTCGATGCGATCGAGATTGGGATTTCCCAATCCGAATTTGTCGAGGTCTACATAATGCAATCCTGGACGCCGCAGTAAGTCAGCTAGGGTAATTGAGCCTTTGATGGCTTGTTGAGTGGCAAGGGCGATCGCCCTTCCAATATCATCATGCTCTTTCACCCGTGTGGCGTACAGCCGTTCTTTTTCTGCTGCAATCTTCTCTTGCTTGCGAGTAAAAAGCTCCCAACGTCGGTCATCGATCAAGCCGATTTCCCATCCTAATGGTGTCAAGCGCTGGTCGGAATTATCAGACCGTAGTATTAGTCTATACTCGGATCTACTTGTGAGCATACGGTAAGGCTCCCGTAAGTCTTTCGTACATAGGTCGTCAACTAGCGTACCGATGTAACTTTGTTCACGAGGGAAAACAATCATTTCCTGACCACGAACAAGACGAGCTGCATTGATTCCAGCCACCAAACCTTGAGCTGCTGCTTCTTCATAGCCAGTTGTTCCGTTAATTTGTCCAGCACAGAACAGCCCTTCTACCTTCTTAGTCATCATTGTGGGATAACACTGGGTAGCAGGTAAATAATCATACTCTACAGCATAAGCTGGGCGGAGCATGACACAGTTTTCTAAACCCGGGAGACTCCGTAACATTTGCAGTTGCAAATTTTCAGGCAACCCTGTAGAAAACCCTTGAATATAAAGTTCGGGGATATCTCGTCCTTCGGGTTCAATGAAAATTTGGTGGCTTTCCTTGTCGGCAAAGCGTACAATCTTATCTTCAATACTGGGACAATAACGCGGTCCTTTGGCATCCACCCACCCCCCATAAACTGGGGATAGTTGTAGATTTTCCCGAATCAGGCGATGGGTTTCGGGTGTGGTGCGGGTAATATAACAAGGCAGCTGCTCCCGTTCTACCCAGACCTCTGGGTCAAAGCTAAACCAGCGGACTTCCTCATCTCCTGGCTGGGGTATCATCTTACTGTAGTCTACAGACCGTTTGTCTACCCGTGCGGGGGTTCCCGTTTTTAGTCTTCCTGTTTCAAATCCCAAGCGATTGAGGGTTTGGGTTAAACCCTCGGCGGCAAATTCTCCAGCACGTCCCGCCGCCATTGACTTGTTACCAACCCAAATCCGTCCTCCCAAGAACGTACCCGTCGTCAAGATGACTGCTTTGCACTGAAACGCCACACCAAAATACGTCTGAAGACCGATAATCTCATCGTTTGTGCCCAGCACCAAATCTGTGACCATTGCCTCGCGGATTGTCAAGTTTTCTTGGTTCTCAACAAGAGCCTTCATCACAGCTGCATATTCTCGTTTATCTGTCTGGGCGCGTAATGCCCAAACCGCAGGTCCCCGTGAAGAGTTGAGAACGCGCTTTTGCAAATAAGTGCGATCCGCCATTTTGCCCATTTCCCCGCCAAGGGCATCCACCTCATGGGTCAACTGGGATTTTGCTGGACCACCCACTGCTGGGTTACAGGGTTGCCAAGCAATTTTATCCAAGTTAAGTGTCAACAGTAAAGTACGACAGCCAAGGCGTGCGGTAGCAAGGGCTGCTTCACAACCGGAGTGACCTGCACCGACGACGATGACATCAAAAGCGTCTTGGAATTCAACACAAGTGTGCATGGTCATACTTTAAAGCAAGCATATAGTCAATCTCAATGTTAACCGATACAGTGGTTGCATCGCCGTAAATTCCAATCGCATTGTATATTTTGAGCTTTGGCTTTCTTGAAAAGCGATTGAAAGATTGATAGGGTGATTGCCACCATTGAAACCAGAGGATATATCTACCGTAAACTAGGACAATGAAACGCTTTTTTAAAAATGCCTTTTTTTACATTCTAATTGCTTTTATTTCTTTTGCATTAGTGGCTAGTCAAGCAATCACACGCCATATGGTCATGGCAAATATTCAAAATACAGCAAATTGTCTAATTGCTCCTTCTGTGGACGATAGAAACTTAATTATAAATTGTACAAATCTTCCTCAACGAGTCATATCTCCCACTCCAAACCTACCTCCAATTCCCAACCCGAATTTGACTGACAAAGAGCGGTTTTTGGCAGCAATTACAGGTCATTTACCAACAATTCCTGCTCCTAACACATTTGAATACATATTACTGCGAGCATATGGTGCAGTTTTCATCAATCAAAAACCTGAAATTAAACTACCGCCAAAAGTTGTATTTAATAACGAGCAGGAAACAAAACAGTTTCAATCTACTCTAACACTGAGTAAAGTAAATGGTACAAGTAACTGTTATTTACAAAAGTCAGCGGCAGATGCTTTAAATATAGCAATGCAAGTACAAATTCCTCTAAAATCAGGTTATGGCGCTAGTGATTGTACTCGCAGTTTTGCTACCAATTTAAGATTTTGGCAGAAATACGCAAACAGAAATACTTTAGAACAAGTGCAGCTGGGTAAGGAAACAAAAATTCTTGGTGTTGTTGCACCTCCAGGCACATCACAACATCTTTGGGGACTAGCAGTTGATTTAAGAGTATCAAATGAAGTGCAGAAACAAGCTCTTAATAAAAATGGTTGGTATCGGACTGTAGAATATGATACGCTTCACTGGACTTATGTCGGTTTACCACCAGAAAGATTGACCCAATTTGGTTTTCAAAATAAAGTTGTTGGGGGAATTAACTATTGGATAACACCTCTTTAGATCTAATTCATAAAGTAAAAATAAAGAAGTGTTTGCTGGGCAGTTTCAAGTAAGTGGTAGAATTGAACTACATAGATTATGGACTGCGATGGCACGCAGCGATCGCCGCACAGGCGCGATGCTCCCAGAGGGAGCCGCGCAAGGCGCGTCGAGCTTATTAGGGTTGATTGTATCAAGATAATGTAAAATCCTGAAATGCTTATCTTGAAAGACTTATAAGCTACCCACAAAGTGTGTAAGGGCTGCGCGGAGCGCGATGAACCACACTGCAAGTGTGGCAATGAGGTACAAGTAGAATCGAAGCATGATGAGATTGAATGTGCAATAGACATCTCCGAAAATACTCAAATTGTTTGCCGAAGTGACTTTTAGCGTGCGATTGCCCAAGGGGCACTGCGCTTCGCGCAATCGCCAATTCCAAAAGTGAGCTAGACAACACGTAACAATAAGGGTTTGAGATGTTTCTTATTAAGAAGAGGGCAAAAATAAGTGGCTATGTACAGGAATTGTACTTGAGAATTATTCCGCTCTTTTATGATGAGAAAACTAAGGTTCCAAGTCGGAGTCTTACAAGTCCACAAATAGTCATAATTATTTGTTCATATTTATTAGGATTTAACCGAAACCGTTCTTGGGCTACTCGGAATATTTTCACGACACGAATTAAATGTTCAACAAATATTCGTTCCTTGGCCAATTCTTTATTTCGTTCTTTTTGTTCCGGAGTTAATTCTTGTTTTTTTGGCTTTTTCGTTGGGGTCTTGATTGATTCTTCTCCTGCGTATGCTTTGTCACCATGAAACCTCTGATTGGGGTCAAATCCTTTTTGATGTTCCCGAAATAAATTGATGTCACTTTTTGTTCCTGGTTTTCCTGCTACTACATCAATAATATCTTTCCCCTCAGGTAAAACGATAATTTGATTTTTCATAGTATGGTTTTTCTTTTTGCCAGAGTAATATTCTTTTTGCTCTTCATATTCCCCAGGCCGCTCTCTTGGCTGTTCATAGCTATCTACTATTAGCTCAAACTCGGTTAAAATTTCTTGAACAACTTGGTAGTCACTTGAGTTTTTTTTTACCTGCTCAAGTAGGCTTGGTGGTAATAATTCTCCTAGAATTGGAAACCAATAATTGAATGTATCGTTTGCAGTTGTCTCACTTACCCCAAATTGGATGCCCAGCAATTGAAATGTTGTTAAATGTCTGAGATATGTCAAAGTTAAAATTATTTGCTCTTCCAACGACAGTTTAGGTCTGCGACCTCCTCCACCCGCAATAATTCTTACCTTTTTAGACTCAGATGATACTTGTTTTTGGTTATGCACCTCTCTCGCTTGTTCTAAAAGTTGCTCTAATTGCTCATACTTGAGACCAATTAAACGCTGTGCATCTAGAGGATGATGTTGAATATGCTCAAATAGAGAACCCACAATAGTTTGGTAAAAATACATTTGTATATGATTTTACCAGGAATTATTTATTTTCCGGAGATGTCTAATGGACAGCGCTATGCAATACGCGAAATACAACAAAGACCCACGCAGCGTTCACATACACTGTATCCACCTGCTTTGTGATGAACAGGTATAGAACGAGTGCATAAAAAAGTACTGGGATCTCAAACAGGTTCTTGAGGTTATCGGATGGATTGGATACGTTTGGTGGCGAAATCTGCGCCAGTGTGCCAGGTACAGTAAGATCCTGCGAGCGCATCTTTCTACTTGTAATGAAACTAATACGGCGGATGTACATATATACCCAAACCAGGAGTGTCAGAAACACTGTTGCAAAGAATGGACTGAAGATTGCATCTTGCGTCATTTTTACCTCTCAAAGTTGAGTATTTAGATGGTTAGTGGGCGATAATAGATTTCTCCGAAAGGAACCGCACCAAGTATCCCGGATAAAGCCCAATATAGGCTGAGTATTTCAAGACTTCTAGACCTCGAACGGGTACAATTCAGACAACTTGATCTATGAATTGTCCTCTACCACTACCAAAGTGGGAAATAGTAGTCAGACTTGAAAATACATAGTGAATACGTAGAGGTGGGTTAACGGTTGTGAGTTGACACAAGCCACAAGCAGGATAAAACCAGCTTTCCCGGCCCGATAATAATGACTACAATAAAAAAGCACCTAACCTCTGGAGTTGTCGCAGTGGGCTTATTTGACGATTTTAGTCGGTTTCTGGAAAACCGCTTGGAAGAATTCTTGCGTAATAATCCGCATTTGGAGTTGGAAGCGTTGTTAGAACAGCTGCGTGAGCAAGAGGAAGACACTTTAAAGCTCATTGCAGATTTACAATTGCAGGAGAAGCGATCGCAAGAGCAAGTTCTGTCTACTGCTCAAGAAATCCAAAGGTGGCATATCCGTGTAGAAAAGGCAAAAGCCGCTAATAGACAGGATTTAGCGGCTGCTGCTGGACAGCGAGAAGCTGCACTGTTGCGTGAAGGAAATCAGCAATGGGGACAGATGCAAGGGGTGAAAGAACGCATTACCCAAGCTAAGGAGCTATTACGGAAAATACAACAACGGCGACAGGAAGTCCAAGCCAAAGCAACTGAAGCACAAACGGCGCGTGCTCAAGCTCAAGCCCAGCAACGCTTGGAGACTAGCGGCTGGGATGCTAGGAGCAGTTATTCTGGTGGGTATGACGATTTAGAGGAGAAGTTTCGCCGGTGGGAAACTCAAGACGAGTTGGAACAAATGAAGCGAAATATGGGGAAATAGTCGTTTGTCCTTAGTCTTTTGTCATTTGTGCTTTACAAAGAACTAATAACTAATAACTAATAACGAATGACTAATGACTTTTCCCGTATATTTTTGGTTAGGTTCGCTGCGGATTCACCCTCATGTTTTGTTTGAGTCTTTGGCTTATGCTGTGGCGTTACGTTTAGTATTGCGTAACGTTCGCAGGGATTGGGTTGAAGCAGAACAGGGTACTTCCATAATTGTTGCTGGTATGATGGGTGCCCTGCTGGGCGCTAAAATGCTGGCTTGGCTGCAACATATTGATTTACTCTGGCAATATCCTCAGCAATTACTATTACTTTTACTACAAGGAAAAACAGTAGTAGGGGTGCTGTTGGGGGGTGTTATTGGTGTGGAAATTACCAAAAAAATTCTTGGTGTCAATCGTTCTACTGGTGATGTATTTGTTTATCCTTTAATTGTGGGAACGGCTATTGGTAGAATTGGTTGCTTTCTTACAGGATTAAGCGACCAAACCTACGGAATTCCTACATCATTACCTTGGGGAGTTGATTTTGGTGATGGAATTCCTCGCCATCCTACGCAACTGTATGAAATTATATTTCTAATCATTTTAATGATATTTTTACACCTTCGTAGTCGTTATCAACGACAAGAGGGCGATTTATTTAAATTTTATTTAATTTCATATTTAGGGTTTCGTTTTTTGATAGATTTTATGAAACCTGATTTTCGTTCTTTGTTAGGACTAAGTGCGATTCAAATTGCTTGTTTAATCTCTCTTTTTTGTTATCGCCGCAACATTCCAAAAATGTTCCAAATACGATAATGAAGCATGGAACAAAATATTTTTGTAGATGTTTTAACTAGCCTGCAACGGTTATTGGTAGGTTACATTCCCGCCGCTATTGTAGGTATTTTTATCGGTATTTTCATTGGTATCAACCGCATAGTTTATCGAATATTCAAGCGGATACTACAGATGGCGCGTAGTATCATTCCTATAGCTTTGTTACCCATTGCTCTGATAGTTTTTAAACAAATTGAACCAGCTGCATTTGTCGTAGTTTTTATGAGTGCTCTTTGGACAGTTATCATCGATACGGCAAAGGGTGTCAGACAATTTCGCCAAGAAGGTGGTAACTTTCGAGTTGCTATTCATCACATATTTCGTGGTTTAAGAATTGGCATATGGGTAGCCTGGTTTACAGTTATTGCCATAGAAATGTTAACAGGTGGACGAGGTCTTGGTGTTGTCATTTGGAGTGCTTATAATTCAAGGAATCCAAATTACATTATCCAGGCGATAATCTATATAAGTATCATCGGCTTTATACTTGACCAATTGCTAGATATAACCGGATACTTCCTCTCGCAAATTGTATTGGAGGGGCAACAAAGAGACCTTTAAACTGACAGATTGTACAAATAAGTGGCGGTGAACCAACGATTCACCTAGAGTTTTTCAAAAAAATCGGCATTATTGAGTATACGTTGCAATAGAGATCTGTGCAAAGCTTAATAAATTTGTAGTAAGGACTTTAGTCCTCTTGCTCGAGAAAGCAAGGACTAAAGTCCTTACTACAAACAAGTTTTATTATGGGTAATTTTCCAAACATGATATAACGTCTCAACAGATTAACTTTTTATTTCAGATTTTTGAGATTCTTCAACAGGCAAAGAAATTGTAGAAGAAGGAGAATCTAACTTGGATTGTTCCCATCTTGCTTCAGTCATTGCATGACTGAAGTAAGCTCCAAAAAGCTTGTCGTAGTTGGAAGCAACAGCTAGAAATGCTCCACCTAATATATATATAGGAAGTGGTAGGGTAAATTCTTTCACCCAGTCAAATAGTTCCGCTAGAGCAAACAGCACCAAAAAGCAGGCAAGCCAGACTCTCATGTTTCTCCCCCTGGGATTTAAACGACTTTATCAATTGTAAATAGGTTGGAGACACTTAATGTTTACCACAACAACAATTGAATGAAAACGGGGTTCTGTATGGGTCTTTCACACCCTACACCCTTACCCCTTTAGTTATAGATAAAAAAAATATATAAAATTATTTCCTTCTGTAGTGCCAAATTATAGAACTAGGGATATTTGCAAGAACTCTAGCCAACAGTCAAAAACTCCACGAGTCAAAGAGAAATGTCTAAAGGCAATTTCTCATCAGCTCTCCTCGTTGGATAGCTTAGGTAACTGCTCAATTGCTTTTGACCACACTCTTTTGTAATCATCGATTGCACCGCTGTAATCTTTTAGCTTAGAGCGGGCATTACCCCGGCTGATATAAGCTTTAGCATCGTTAGGATTAAACCGCAGAAACTCCGTGTAATCATCGATTGCGCCGCTGTAATCTTTGAGTCTAGAGCGAGCATTAGCTCGATTGATGTAAGCTTCAGCATTGTTGGAACTCAGCTCTATGGAGCGGGTGTAATCTTCAATAGCGCCACTGTAATCTTCCAACTCGTAACGCGTCTTACCCCGGCTGATGTAAGCTTCAGCATCCTTAGGATTCATCCTTAAGCACTGATTATAATCTTCCACTGCGCCAGTGTAATCTTTTAGCATAAAGCGAGCATTACCCCGGCTGATGTAAGCTTGTGCATTGTAAGGATTAATCCTTAAAAATTGGGTATAATCTTCAATAGCACCACTGTAATCTTCCAACTCGCAACGGGTATTACCCCGGCTAAGAAAAGATTTGGCATTATCAAAACTCAGTCCCAGAGACTGAGTGCTATCTTCAAGCTCATAGCGGGCAGAACCTCGGCTAATGTACCTTTCAGTATCGTTAGGATGATGAGGCAGAAACTGGGTTTTATCCTCAATTAGACCGTTGTAATCTTCCAACTCAGAGCGAGCATGAGTCTGGCTGATATTGATATCAATATCAACATCGACATGATTGGGATGAAGCCCTAATGAGTAGGTTTGATTAACAATTGCCTCTTGGGGATTAAGTTCAGCGCAGATAAATCCATTGTCGCCAGGAACGACATAGTCAGGATTGATATGCATCGTATTGCTGTAATCCGCAATTGCTCCCTTATAGTCTCCAAGTTCAAAACGGAGCAGCCCCCGATTGCAGCGAGCTTCAACATCGTTAGGATTAAACCGCAGGTACATATCAAAGTCTATCATTGCACCTTTGTAGTCTCCTAGCTTTTGACGGGCAAGCCCTCTGTTGTAGTAAGCCTTGAAACCGTTTGGATTGAGCCGCAGGAACTGGTTAAAGTCTGCAATGGCTCCTTGGTAGTCTCCTCTTTGAGCCTTTTCCTCTCCTTGGCGATACAAGACCTCAATAAAATCCTGCTGGCGACGAAGCTGTGCTGCCGCCTGCTGCCGTTGAATGATAGCGCGTGATAGAGTTGCGGCATTACGCCGCAACTCAAATTGTGCAATCACCTGGTCACTTAATACCCGTAGTGCTTCCACCTGTTCCAGGCTCAAATCTCGGGGCACTACGTCTATAACACACAGCGTTCCAATCGCAAATCCCTCAGGTGTAACGAGGGGCGCACCAGCGTAAAAACGAATATTGGGGTCGGAGGTGACCAAAGGGTTTGTTGCAAACCTGGAGTCTGCTAACGCATTGCTGACCACTAATGGTCTTTGTTGCAAAATACTATAGGCGCAGAATGCAACGTCCCGGCTTGTTTCACACGCTGTTAAACCCACCTTCGATTTGAACCACTGCCGATTCCCATCGATAAGGCTAATAAGCGCAATTGGGGTACGACAAATTTGTGTAGCCAAAAAGGTGAAGTCATCGAAGACTTTTTCGGCAGGAGTGTCGAGAATTTGATACTGGTGAAGTGCATTGAGCCTAGCTATTTCATTGTTAGGCAGGGGTGGTTGTGAGTTCATCTTTTTTTGGTAAACCTTCAAAGGCTGGTTTGATAGAGTGAACAATATTGAGATGCACCTTGTTAACTCAACAACAGGTAGTTCTTCTCAAGTAGTGTCGTGCTTCAAGGGCGAGTTAGGGACACTCAATCTACCTGCACAGCAATGGGAGCGAGAAAGCTATTGGAACTGGCTTACAGCTTGATGTTAAAGCAGTTACATTAATCTTCTCGTAAAAATCAGATCCAATTATTACTCATTCCGGATTTAGTGCTCAATAATAATAATTGTAGGAAATAACACATTTATTTGTTAATTTAAAACTTTTAAATATTTTACATCTACTTTAAGATAGATTTTGGAGGACGAGGTTGTTTCCGTCTCATGTCAATTTCTCCGGTCATTAGACCTCTTGCATGAATATCTAGTACCCCACCCTCATTACGGTTCAGTTAACGGTGAGCCGTTACCCTAAAGGGTATTGTGAATCTTTTGAAGAAAAGTATTAATCTTTTCTGAAAATTTTTGCGGATTCCTTGACCAAGCAAACAATCCAGCGCGTAGGGTCGGCAATGCTGCCTACCCTACTCCATCATTTATTGTTCACGTTCGCGTACCGTGCCGCAGGCATACCCGAGTGCGGTGTACGTAGGGCTTATGATTTAGGATTGCTATATCAGGAAATTAAGAGAAAAAGTTTGACATTGTTTTCAATTTGAGAAACCCAGTTTCTATAAGAAACCGGGTTTGTGAGTGTGGTTCTATTCGCCTATATTACAAAGTTGTCATAACTTGAGCTAACTCGTTAGATAAATCTGCTCCAGATTCCTGGGACTTTTGAAATAAAACCCCAGCTAAAAAGTAATAATCACCAGAATAGAATGCCATTTTATTTTTTCGTAATTCCTCTATGTGATTTTTAACTTTTAGCTCAGAGCTATAGTATCCAAATTTTAAAGGTAAAACTATAAAATTTGTCACCCTGTAACCGTTCGCTCTAGCATGATGAATTGTACTTTCTGGATTAGAAAAGCTAGAGACTAAAAGGAGTACATTCTCATAACCTAATGATAAGAGTTCGTTGGTAATTGTTGCTCCATCTGTGCCACCAAATAAGAGTGGCATACAAATATCTTTATCTGGTGCGGGAAGATACGGAGGATTAGCAACTAGATACTCAGCTTCTGTTTGAGAAGATTCAAACAAACATGAATTATGGATTATATATTTTTGTCCGAGATTATATTCGTCGATTGTTAAATTAGCAACTTTCCAGGCAGAAGTATTTAATTCAAATCCATGTATCACACCATCAAACCTGTTTTTCAATAATGAATTAATAACAGGTTTCCCATCTCCTGAGCCAAACTCAACGATACACTCAGATTGTTGACAATTGCTCAAAACAAAATTGTCCAAGCAGTTTGAGTAAAAATTGGATTCTTCAGGGCAAAAAAAGATGTTCTTCATTTGAGTTATCCAGAAATTCCATTGGTTGAACTTTAGGCAGGTGATGCCCACCCTATCAGCTATCTCTAAAAAGGCAATGAAAAAATGTTCCTTTAGTAAACAACCTGTTACCAAAGGAATAAGTTGGTAGATGAAGCAATTAAAAAAGCAAAACCAAGCGCTTTACATTATGACTCACTCAATATGGCTTGCTCTGCGACGCGTATAGAGCGCACAACAGCTTTGGCAGCGCGATCACCTGTGAGCTTTTCTTGGTCGTATCCCAGCACCAATTGCCATGCATCATCAGGGTACATTTGGGTCAAAGGCAAAGCCACATCATCCAACATCCAACGTCCGTGGCGTTCATCTTCCCGAATGTGCAATTCCCAATAACCCATCGCTGCGTCCGATAGTCCCAGTCGTTGCGCCGCCGCAAGATAGTTTCTGTAAGCTGCAGGTCCCGCCACCTCAAAATAAGTCAGCCCTCCACTGTAACGCAGAAAATGACGCTTGCACTCGGTGAGGAGGAAATTATGATTAGCGCAAGCCAGCACCTCCCAAGGAACTAGATCGAAGTATCCCTCTGGTTCGGTGTTCATCCCAAATTCAGCCAGCATTTGGGCAAAAAATGTAGAGTGTTTACGAGAAAAACGTCCGTTGCCGTACTCTTCCAGCAGGACTCGCACCAGAGTACACTGTACTTGATTAGCAGCACCACCCAAAATGCGGGAAAGGCGACTACCTTCAACTAAACCGTCAAATGAGCCAATAGCCAGCAAGTGACGGTAGCCAGCCTCACTCATTTCCTCACGGATGTAGCGGCTGTCTTGCGACAAAGGCGGATCTAAATCGTCAGCACAGCGCTCAATGAGAGCTTGCTTAACATCTAATTGTTGCAATGCAGCCACATCAATTTGTGCGAGTTCCCACTCTTGGCAAGCTGTCTCAATTTGGTCGCGCACCTTATGCAAGTAAGGAGAACGCTCGTTGATGTAGTGGCGGAGGTCGTCGTACCAAAACAAATTTAACCGATTGATACGATAAAGTATGCGCTGGAGAAAGCAGTGAGCTACATCATCACCAGCACCATTTTGATAAGCTGCACGAATTGCTACAGAGAGTGAGCTTTCAAACTCGCTCTTTAACGCAGGTTCTGCATCTAGTTTTTTGTCCAAATTATTTGTTGCGAGCAGTTCTATAAATTGCTGCTCAACACGCGCATAGTTTATATCTATTTTTTCTTTTTCTTTTATTTGTGTACTCTTTGTTTCAACCTCGGGGAGAGGAGACATCACGAAATTGCTGTGCATGGAATACTTGGCTAGTAAAGGCAGGCATGAAATTATTTCAACTTCTACTATTTAGATTTCCATTAAGTAAATTTAAGTACCTCTCCCACAAGTGATAAAGAAAAATTAAGTTTATGATGAAAGATTCAGTCTAGAGGGGCAGATGGGCAGTGGAGGGAGTAGAGGGAAATAAACAGATAAATTTGACTTCCCCCACTCCCCTACTTCCCCTACTCCTTACTGTTGGGGACTAGCAGGTGCTTGATTGATAACCTTACTAGGTGGAATCTGTTCAATGGTAATGAGTGCTTCCATGACTGACTTAGCAATTGGTGCGGCTACAGTACTGCCATAGGCATTTTCTCCTCTCGGGTCATCAACCAATGCCAACACCACATAACGAGGGGATTCTACAGGTAAGATACCCACGAAGCTGGTAATTTCAGATCCGCTGATGTAACCACCAGCGGAACTGGCTTTTTGGGCTGTGCCGGTTTTGCCTGCGATGCGATACCCAAGAATTTGCGATGCTTTTCCTGATCCTTCATCGACTACACTCTCCATCATCTCTACGACCTTTTGGCTGGTGGTGGGTGAGAATATTTGGCGCGATGCATCTCGATTGGGTGAATAGTGGACTTGCCCTTTGGTGTCTATCAGCGCCCGGACTGCGTGAGGTGTGACCAATTTGCCCCCATTGGCTAAAGCTCCATGCATTTGCACCAACTGTAACGGTGTCAGCGAAAAGCCCTGACCAAAGGAGGTAGTTGCTGGTTCGACAGGCGAGGCAAGAAATTCTTCTTGACTTTTTAGCTGACTGCTAACGGTGAAAGGTAAATCCGTATCATCAACGCTTTGTCCTAGCCCTAAGCGTTCCAGCCAACCGTAGTAGATTGAAGGCTGCAATCTTTGGATGATTTGAACCATGCCTATGTTGCTGGAGTGTTGCAGAATTTGAGCTATGTTTATCCGCCCGTAACGTTTGTTTTCGGCATTCTTAATTGTTCTGTCAGCCACTTGAATGTAACCGGGGTCATTGAACACATCATCAGCTTTAATAACGCCAGCTTCTAGGGCAATAGCCACATTTAAAGGTTTGAAAGTTGAACCTGGTTCATACAGGTCTGCTACCGTCCAGTTTTTAAATAAAGAGATATCGGCTTTAGAGTATTCATTTGGGTTATAAGTGGGATGAGAAACCAGGGCGAGTAGGGAACCATCCCACGCATCCATAACAATGACTGCCCCCCGCTTTGCCCGGTACTTTTCCATTTGTTCCTTAAGAGCAAAGCGGGCAACTCGTTGCAGGCGGCTGTCGATAGTCAGTTGCAGGCGCAGGTCATCAGAACTGAGAAAACCATCTGGAGCATAATCGCTCATCAGCGCCCCATTACCTGCTCGGCTTAACCGTATTGTCTGCATAGAACGTTCTAGCAACTTCTCTTGGCTGTACTCCACACCAGCCTGACCGCGACGGTCAACATTGACATAGCCCACCACTTCTGAAACCAAATCCTGCTGTGGGTAGAATCGGGAGTATTTTTGAATTAACTCTAAGCCATTCAGGTGTAATGAAGAAATGCGATCAGCAATTTCTTCTGGTAAGGTAGAGGCAAGTGTAATACCGCTTTTTCTACTTTCAAACTTTTTTTCTAACTCAGTAGCGTCTCGATCCAGTATTGACGAGAGCTGTTCTGCCATCTGGTGATTAGAATTTTCAAAAAGTTTGGGATGGGCGTACAAAGTATATACAGGACGGTCAATTGCCAGCAAATCCTTATTGCGATCCACCACTGGGCGACGGGGCATAAAAGGTCGCAAATTCACCATTTGCTGGTTTCGCGCCTTTTGGGTTAGCTTTGGACCACTTACGATTTGCAAGTTGTACAAGTTAACGGCCAACCCTACCCCAGCCGCAATGAGAAAGCTCCAAACAATGAATAGTCTGGGTTTAGTCTTGGATGTTTGTTCTTGAGTATGGTCAGCAAGTTTGCTGTTGTACTCTCGTCTCGAACCCTTGTGCTGTCGCCTTGTCAGTGCTGGTTTCGGAAAGTTAAATTTTCTAAATTTTGTTCTGCCTGGTAACTTTTGCATTGTGTGTTGGTTGTTGGTTGTTGGTTGTTAGTTGTTGGTGAGCCACTGCGTTGCAAAGCGAGTAGTGTAAGCGCTTCGCGTGAGTGCGTGTGCGTGCCTCAGGCTTAGGTATACCCGAAGGGTTGTTCTACTAACCCTTTGGATTCACCAGTAGTGCGGGAGGGTTTCCCTCCCGCACTACTGGTTCACCACTAACCACTAACCCTTCGGGTATCTCCTCCCCAGAGGCTGCGCCAACGCCAGTCGCCAGGGCGCGGGAAAGCCGTCATTCGCGCTGGCTCACCACTAACTTTTGACTAATATCCCACCGGATTGGGAGTTTGCTGTTGTATTTCTGTTGGTGTTGTGTTGGGTGCAGGGTGAGCCTCAACAGGTGCAGGATTCACAAACATCATCCTTGAGGGAGTTGGAGATACCAATTTGGCTGATGGACGTTCTGCTTCTTGTGCCATTTTGTTTTTTAGCACCTCATTGGTTGTCATCAATTGGCGCTCATGGCGTTGCAAGTTTTGCAGCTTGCGGTATGCTTGACTCCAAAGTTGTTGGGAATATACTGTCCAACCATAAACAACAAGCGTTGTAGCCACCAACAAAAACGCCACAATTGAAGAATGACGATGTAAGGCGTATAGGCGCAGCAACCACGAAGGTACAGATTCAGCAGATGGCATCACAGGGACGGTTGGCGCTTTTTGTTTGCTTAACTCTGGCACGGATGTTGTGGTGTATGCCTTGGGACTGGAAGCTTCAGTTGAGTGCTGCCGTGCAGAGACTGATAAATTTTTTGACGAATGCCTTTGTTTTCCGGAGTCTACTGATGTAGACGAGGCTCTTAGAGAGGCTCCAGGAGTACTAAACTGCCGTGTCTGTGGGGCATTTTCTGGTTGGGGGGACGCTTTTTGTCGGTGAGCAGAGTGCCGTTTTCTGCCACTTCTAACTGCTGTCCGGAACCCACTGCCCGTTGCAGAAACATCTGATTTGCGAGCAAGAGTCATAATTTTTGGGATAGAAAATACTTTATTCTAGATGATTGTCTGTTTTTGCTCTGGTTATCATTGCCTTTCGGACAATAATCACAAATAACACCCTACACCCAATCAATATATTCTGATAGGTAGGCGCATCAATCTTCGCATCTCCAAAATACTCGGTTTCTCAAAGAAAAAGTATGGCAACTCATTGCCACCACAAACAAGAGTATGCCAAAAAAATTGCAGTTTTTGGGATGATATCCCAGTTGGCGAGCAAATTTAGTGATGCTACCCTGAATAATTAAGTTACCTTACAAGAAGCTAAAACATTTTGCCTGAATCTGTAATCTCAAATCACTTAAAAAAAAGCAACAAATAGGGTATCGTATTCAACAGGCTAAAATTGTTCTAGGCGCAATTGGTGAAAGAGGAGTTATGAAAATAAAAATCCTTGGTTTTGCATTAATTCTAGGTCTGACCGCAGTTCTCGGAGCTTGCGAAGGTGGTGGTGGCGGCGGCGATACACCTGCGGGTGGGGGTGCTGCTACTTCACCTGCTGAACCAGCAGATACTGGCGCTACCCCACCCGCAGGTGGTACCACAGCGACCCCTCCCGCAACTGCCACCACTCCTGCCAGCCCAACTACGACCCCCTAAATAGCAGTTTTAAAACAGCCAAAACAGGTTCTTGCAGAGATCCTCACTACATTGGTTGAGTTGACCTCCGGGATTTCTACAGAGTAGATGGCTGAGTTCTGAGAGTGCAAGAGTGCATAAGTTAGTCACGCTCACTGACAATTTCTCTTGACAATTCCCTGTACTCCTTTGTTGATTTGGAAAAGTGACCTGGTAGTGACAATTGAGCTTGCCAGGTTCTCACAACTACTCCCTTAAGAAACCCGGTTTCTCTTTGAAACCGGGTTTCTTAGCAAGTCAGCTTTTGGGGAAAGGTTCGGTTCACAGGTGTCACCCTAACAAAGGCTGCCTATGCAGTCTCTGCCTTGCGGGCTTTGTCTGTTTAGCCGAGCAAGTTGAGTCATCGATTCCTAATTTTTTTAATTCAGATAAATAAATTTTTGTCAAGCATAATTAGATACATTTTCCCTGTCCTTAAACCTCACTACTAACGACAATCTGCCTCCAGATAGTTATTGTTGCAACTTTAATTAAGTATATTTACTAATGGGCTATAAAGCCTTGTCTTATGGGAAACGGTAACCTTGCTATGAGAAGTAAATTTAGTTTGCATACATCATATGCATCTAAAAAGATTTTTGTCGTCTTGTTTATTTAGTTTATTATCTGGAGCAGGATGCAGTTTACAACAGACTCAAGCCATTAACTCGCAAGAACAAGAGACTCAGACCATCGGTTGGGTAGAGAAAGCAAGGATTCCTGGTGTTGAGAAAGAGGTCAAAGTAAAGCTTGACACCGGTGCGACAACAGCGTCTATGTAATGCCGAAATTTTAGAAAAGCCCGATAAAGACTTAGAATCCGGCGGAATGATTAAATTCCGATTCACAAATGGAGAGGGAAACAACGCAGTTTTCGAGCGTCCTGTTGTGCGGTGGGTTCGCATCAAGAATCGCGAAGGCCAAAATGGTAATTTACGCCGTCCGGTGGTGTGAATGAAATTTTGTATTGCAGGTCGCTGGATTGAGGAAGAGGTGAACCTTGCAGAACGAGACAATTTCAACTATCCGGTCTTAATTGGACGCAATATGTTGAAGCGATGTTTTCACTGGGAGGACAAAGCGATAAGGCAATCATTGAATATGCTGTACAGTTCGATCCGGTCTTTGATGAAATTGCCTATCAAGGTGTCCCCGATATCCGGGTAATTGTCTACCGAGGTGTACCAGCAATGGCAATGTTGCGTCTCCCCACGCGGGCTTCTGACGGTAAAGCTAATTTGCATAGAGGTGGGGTCGGTGTTGGAATTGACCTTGCAACTGGTACAACACTGGCTGGTATCCAGAACAACCGCTATATTGAGAACCATCCGGAAACAGGGCATTTGTTGCGCGATCGCCAAATTCCTCACTGGCAAACGATTCTGGAGATGGCTACCAAGTTAGGCGACAAAACAGAGTTTGGCTATCTCGGCGTTGACATTGTTCTAGATCAGGAAAGAGGACCACTGTTACTGGAGATAAATGCTCGTCCGGGTCTTTCAATTCAAATTGCCAATCGAGAGGGACTGATTAGGCGACTTGAAGCAATTGATGATGCTTTACCAAAACTCTTAGGAGTTCAAGAAAAAATTGTGTTTGCCCAAGAAGCATTTGCCGTAGAAACTCGTTCTCACCTGGCTCATTCAGCACAACCTGCCCTTGAAAGCTACCCAAATAGCTAACGGCTATACTGTACTTAACTTATTTGCCGCAGTCTAGGCGGTACTCAAGCAAGGTAAGGAACGTACAAGGTGGCTCACTCTTTTCTCATTGAACCTGGACGCTGGACTCTACAAGGAACTTGGCTGGAACGTAATAGTATGCCAATCAGCGTCAAGGGTATGACCTTGATTGCTTGGAATCGGGATAATTGGTTCACTATGGCGACCAAGCTCATATTTCCAGATAGCGATGGCGTTCGCTCGGAAATTGCCTTGCAATACAAAGGGCGTCTAGATCGTGGGGAGCGCCAGTATGCTTTCCTACTGCAGCATAATCTCTTGGGACAAATGGAAGGAGAAGGCTGGCTTGGTCCAGAAACGATTGTACAGCGGTACTGGGGATTGAGCGATTCCCAACGTCGTAGTGGCTTTGAAACTCTCCACCGAATTTCTGATAACATCTACTACCTCACCAGTGGTATCTTAACTGGTCATTTTTTAACCAGTACGATGGAAGCTAGTTTAGAACGTCAATCAATTTAGTTAGTTGATAGTTGATAGTTGGTAGTTGGTAGTTGTGAGTTGTAAAAAACATTTATCCACTATCCACCACGTTATCTCCCTGCTGAAATTTGGGAAAACTAAATAAGAACAAAAGTACGCGATAGTACAAAATTTTCCAGTGACTATACTCATCTCGCACGGTTGTATTAATTTCTAACCCACAACACTAACAAGTTGTCTGTTAGGCAGAAATCTCTGTGGACGTGTTAAACATTTACCAACTACCCACTACTTTTCTATGTCAGACCTCAACATTGGTCGAATACTGAGCAAACGCTACGAACTTCAGCAAATAATTGGTGCTGGAGCAATGGGTAGGGTTTATCGTGCTAAGGACATTTTGTTGGGAGGCGTACCTGTTGCTGTTAAGTTTCTTGCTATATCAATCCAAAATCAAAAAATACGAGTGCAGGAGCGTTTTGAGCGAGAAGCGAAAACCTGTGCCTTACTTGGGCAAAAAAGCATCCACATTGTCCGAGTCATGGACTATGGCGTAGACGAGAATAATACTCCGTACTACGTTATGGAGTACCTGGAAGGAACAAATCTCAGCGATGTCATCCGCAAGCAGCAACTGTCTTTACCAAGATTTTTGAGCATGGTGCGTCAAATTTGCTTGGGGTTACACTGCGCTCATGATGGTATCCCAGTTGATGGCAAAATCTGCCCGATTATCCACCGCGACATTAAACCGAGCAATATGCTGGTCATTCCAGACCCCAGTTTTGGCGAATTAGTCAAAGTTTTAGATTTTGGTATCGCTAAGTTACTACAGTCAGATAGCAATTGCACTAACTATTATTTAGGCACTCTAGTTTATTCTTCTCCTGAACAAATGGAGGGCAAGGAATTAGATAACCGTTCTGATATTTATAGTTTGGGAGTGATGATGTTTGAGATGCTTACAGGTAAAATTCCTCTGCTAGCGCCAACTCACTCTTTTGGAGCATGGTATAAAGTACACCACTATCAACAACCGCGTTGCTTCGCTGAGGTTGCTCCCGATCTACAACTACCGAAAGAGGTAGAAAATTTAGTTATGAGTTGTCTAGCCAAGACACCAAACTCACGACCCCAAAGTACTGACGAAATCCTCAAAATCCTGGCATCTCTAGAACTGCGTTATGGCACACGCAAAGCTTTGCCCAGCATTGATGTGCCTTCTACTGCCCTTCCTCCAGCACAGGCAGACGTTGAACACAAGACAAAGGCAGTAATACTAGCCTCTGGATTAGTTGATGAAATTGCAAAGCAAGCTTGTTGGCCCCCAAATAAACCCATTGCTGATATTGTTTTTCCCAGTCCCCTCTGTTCCAATGGGCAGGTTTTACCAGCTTTGTGGGTCATGCTACCACATTTAGAAATTCAAAAGCGTTTGGTTTGTACACGCTACAACCAATTTCTTTTCATTACTTCTCCTCACCCCATGCTGCTGTGGATGACTCTCATTTATAACCGCAGGCATGGTGCCAAATGGTTGCCATACTACCTCGACCTGAAAACAACTTTTGGGCAAGAAATCACTTGCTTACTGGGACAAACAGGTTTCTACCGTATACTGTTCTTCGCTCGAGAGACACCAACTTCCTGTGTTCATGTATTACTTTCAAGTATCGCCTCTGCACAGTGCCAGCGGCTGCAACAGTGGGTTTCGATAAGCAATAAGCTGGAATCGTCTGCTGAACCCCATGCTAGTAAAACTTTACTTAAAACCGAGTACGAAAAAATTAAGCCTCAAATTTTGGCAAAGATACAAGCACTTGAGACAGATTCCCCATTTGACCTTTGCGGCTAGAGGGAATATAATTTCTAACCTTCTAAGTTGTACAGTGTTACTCATGGATTTATATTAATTTTTTAAAAAATTATGTAAGTGATTGCTCATAAAGTTATAAGAAATGTAAATATAAATAATATAAGCAGCAAAATTTGAGTAAACTAATGGCTGAGATTACCTTTGCTCTATGAGTAAAGCCTTGTTTTAAAAGAACAGGCATGGGTACTATGTGTAACGCTTTCTGCGACAAAGCAACAGTTTTGCGAATGCACAGAGTTACTCACACTCAATGTCAATTCTAACGACATAGAGCATACAGCCAATTCATTTGGTTAAATGAGTTGTCTATGGTGAATTATTTAATCGGGATTGCTCATTGTAGTTGACGCCCCGGCATCCCCAGCTCCTTTCCTCCCTGGAACCGAGCAAGAGAAGGAGGTCGCCCACTGCGGCGATCAACCTCTATGCCCAACTGGAACCAGAATCTAGGCCCCATTGGTGCTTGAGAAGCTCCTTATAAGTGGCTTCCCGCACGACCATCTGTTCATAGAGCTTGACTAAAAAGTCTTTAGCTTGGTCATGACTCATGTTCTGCACTTGAGTAGCAAAGGAGCGGATGCTGAATTGTTGTTCAAGGCTCAGTTCGATTGGTTGGTTCATAATTGACTCCTAAAAACAAAAAGTAAAGGTGATATAGGTTTCACAAGACCAATAGGGTTAATAGCTGGGATTTTATTTATCCAAAACATTTGTACCTCCGTATTACGAAAGATAACAATTGTTTGACAGATTGCCCATACCCTAATGGGTAATTTTTTGCTTGACACATCTAATTTCTCAGCCAACTGATATAGACCCCAAGTCTGTTGCAGCAGATTTCGGGAAAATATAGGTTTTGATGCCCTTTTAGTTGGCTGATACTCCTTTCCCCTGTTTGAAATTGGGCTGAGGTTTTAGGTAGGAAATGTAGTGAATTTTACATCCACAAAGACCTTATAGACGCCGAATTTTGCGTCCCTGTCCCCTAGACCCTTTCTTCTTGGAGTATTTAAGGTAGGTAAGAGTGAATTATATTCGTCCTACCTTAGTGCGTGCAAGATGTCAATTACACAAAATAGAGTAATTAGCCTCCTAAGTTAGAAACTTTGGAGGTTAGAAGTATATGTATCAAATTGTAAACAGGAAAAATGCTCAATCTGAACAAATTTTGAGAAGGTCTGGTAGACACAGAACAGGGAAAAATTTGTCCCTCATACTCTCAAACCAAAAACCTATAGCCTATCATCTGTAACCAGTTCCCTACTCCAGTGCGACAATGACGACTGTGATGTTATCGTGTCCACCATGCTCTTTCGCAGCTTCAACCAGAGATAGAGCAGTCTTTTCCACCAAGGGGATTTCTTTGAGATAGTAAGCAATCTTCTGGTCAGCTAGTTCTTCTGTTAAACCATCACTGCATAACAGTAGGCGATCGCCCGCTTTCACGTCTAGGTGTTGCACATCAATGTGATTTAGGTCTTCACGCCCCAAACAGCGGGATAAGACATGACGAAAAGGATGAATTCGGGATTCTTCTGGTGTAATTTCACCTATTTTAAGAGCGCGTGCTACCCAAGTATGGTCTTGTGTGAGTTGCTCTAATTGGGAATCCCGAAAGCGGTACAGCCTTGAGTCACCAACGTGAGCGCACAAAGGCGGCTCTTTTGAGCGAAAAATGACCACCACAATCGTTGTCCCCATGTCCGAGCGTTCAGGATGATTTTGCTGATCTAGCAAAATTCCTTGATTGGCTTGTAACAAAGCTTCTTCTAATAACTGCTCAGAAGGCTTAGGAGAATTCCAATTGGCATCCAAGTATGCATGAATTTGCCCAGTCGCAATATAGCTTGCTTGTTCGCCTCCTGCATGACCACCCATACCATCGGCAACAATGAAGAAACGCCCCTCTGGGTCAATGTAGTAAGCATCCTGATTATTAGAACGAATAAGTCCCGGATCACTAACCCCGGTGAAATTAAGTTTCATATACTTTCTAAAAGATTTAATACATACGGTCGGAACGGTCAAGGCGCATAAGTAGTCGAATCAGCAAGCCGGATACTGCGGCTGCGATTAAAAGGGCGAGCATAGCCAACCATACATATTCGTTAACCAATAAAATCGTGGCTGAAAGCGTAAAACCACTCACAATTACAGCGTAAGTCATTCCTAGCTGAACACTGCTTTGCCGTCGCAGCAGGCGTTCTGTTTCTGTTGACCTGACACGCACGCGCACATCTCCCCGTTCTAGCTTGTCTAGTGTGTCTTCTAGCCTGCGTGGTAGTCCTAATGCAGTGCTGCTGACCTGAACTGCTTGGCGGCTCAATTCATTGAGAAAGGTATTGCCCTCAGAACCATTTACATTGGTCATAATTTGCATGGCATATGGTTTAGCAACTTCCATAAAGTTAAATTCTGGATCTAACCCTTTCCCGACACCTTCAAGTGTCGAGAAGGCTCGCATCACGAAAGTGAAGGTCGCTGGAAATCTAAAAGGCTGATTATACGCTATTTCGTACAAGTCGTCACTAATAGCAGCTACCGATTGGTTTTCAAAAGGCTTATCCATGAAATGATCCAGCATATACTGGACAGAACGCCGCACAGGTCCCATATCATCTGCTGGCGCAAGCGCCCCCAAATCAACTAGAGACCTGACAACCCGTTCACCGTCTTTTGAAGCAATGCCAAACAGCGTTTCCATCAGTCCTTCACGCACATTGGTCTTAATGCGCCCCATCATGCCAAAATCATAGAAGATCAAAGCACCAGTTGGACTGACAGCAATATTGCCTGGGTGGGGGTCAGCATGGAAAAAGCCATCATTGAGTAGCTGATGCAGGTAAGCTTCGGCACCCTGACGGGCAATCACTTTCCTATCTAAACCTGCTGCTTCTATAGCTTCATATTGGCTAATTTTTATACCAGGAGCATACTCCAGCGTCAACACCCGTGATGAAGTGTAACGCCAGTAGACGCGCGGTACTCTTACCCAGTCGTGGGCGCGAAAATTGCGGCGAAAAGTATCAGCGTTGCGACCTTCATTGAGATAATCAATTTCTTCCCAAAGAATGCGACAACACTCTTCATAAATGCCCAGCCAATCTCGCCCCCGTCCCCATTTGGGATGGTTTTGGAAATAACGAGTAATACCCTTGAGAATTTGTAAATCAATTTCAAATAGCTTCCTGAGTCCGGGGCGTTGTACTTTGACAACAACTGCTTCCCCGGAATGCAGCACAGCTTTATGTACTTGCCCTAAGCTCGCAGCAGCTAAGGGTATGGGTTCAAAACTTTGGTAGAGTTGGGGGATTTTCTTGGCTAGTTCTTGTTCAATAATCGCTTCTACCTGCTCATAGCTAAATGCAGGCACTTTATCTTGTAACTTGGCAAGTTCTTCTACATATTCGCTAGGGAAGATATCAGCACGAGTAGAGAACAATTGCCCAACTTTGATAAAGGTTGGTCCTAAATCTAGCAGGGTGTTGCGAATCCATACTGCTTGAGCCTTACGTCGAGCAGCTTGTTTGGCTTCGGTAACTCCTCCTGGGTAACTCCAGGATTTGTTATACCGCCAAAGCTTGAACAATAAAGTCAAGACAAACGACCAAATGTCCAAAAAGCGCCGTCTACGAGAGTAGTTTTCGCGATTCCAACGGTATGCCTTATTTGTATAACCTTTTTCCATATGCTTTGCGTACCGCTGGTTTTTGACCGAGTCAGTGGGAAGAAAAGACACTCTGATTCCAAAACTATTTGTTTATAGGGTTGCACAGACGCGCGCCTTTGTTGCATCTCTACAGAGAATTACCACTGCGATAGCGTTGTAATTCTGTTCGCAATGTGGCGATTTCGGCTCGCAGTTCATCAATCATGGCTTGTACATCAACTGATGCTGAACTAGGTTCTCCATAGCCTGTCGTTTGAGCAGCACCGGCAGCTTCTGCTGCTCGATTTGCCCGCTCCATGACTTCTTCTGTAAACGAGCGCATTTGCTCTCTAGCTTCAGCATCCCATTTGCCGAGTTCGCTCAAAGCATCAGTCAAGGCGAACTCCAACCTCTCGGTGAGGATTTCAGCAGTTGCTCTCCCGACGAAAAAGGCTTGTAAAAGGGGGTTACTCATAAATTTTTGTTACGTTAGATCCGCAAAAAAATTATAACTTGCCCTGATGCTTGGGTGCTTATGCTAAAGTGCTTGGCTTTTGTGCAGCACAGATGTGGATCTCATAATTAGTATGTATTTTTTTTACAAAATAGTTGGTTTCTGTTACCGAAAAGTGAGGATGATAGCTGTAAAATGTAGCGAACTCTAAAAATCCGAGTATTTACCCTTGTTTTTGATCAAATAACCGATGTAACGGATAGAGTAACTGTGGGAACGGTTAATTTATCCGTTACATAAGCTACATAATCCGTTGCCTTTCTTAAGAATTTAGTGTTTCAGCACCAGCCGATACCGTGCTTTCCCACTATGGAGGTGTTCTAATGCCTCATTCACTTCATTAAACCCGAAGGTTTCAATGACTGGCTCAATCTTATGGCGAGCAGCAAAATCCAGCATTTGGGCGACTGTAGCGGGACTACCAAGCGGACTACCAGAAATTGACTTCTGACCCACTATTAATGGGAAAACAAGGCTGCTAACCGGGTTAGGAACCACGCCAACAAAGTGTAATCGTCCTTTTGGACGTAAGCAGGCAATGTAAGTACTCCAATCTAAATCGGCGTTGACGGTTGAGAGAATTAAATCGAAAGAATTTTCCACTGATTTAAGTGCATTTGGGTCGCGGGAATTGATAAAGTGATTTGCACCAAGTTCTCTTGCTTCTGCTTCCTTATCAGGGCTAGTGGAGAATGCAGTCACATCACAACCCCATGCATGAAGAAATTTCAATGCCATATGACCTAATCCGCCAATACCAATCACACCAACCCGGTCAGTTGGTTTGACATCAAACTGCACTATCGGATTAAAAACTGTGATCCCACCGCAAAATAAAGGTCCAGCAGTCACAGGGTCAATTCCCTCAGGTAAAGGCACAATCCAAGCCTCGTGAGCACGTACCTTGTCGGCAAAGCCACCATAACGACCAACAATAGTACCCTCGGCTGTTAAGCAGAGATTATGGTTGCCGGACATACACCACTCACAAGTCATACATGATCGCGAATTCCAACCCAGTCCAACCCGCTGTCCTACTTGAAGTTTCTTAACCGCACTGCCAACGCTTGCAATCGTGCCAACCACTTCATGTCCTGGAACAAGGGGATACTGAGTCATTCCCCAATCATTCTTGAGCATACTGAGGTCGCTGTGGCATATACCGCAGTATTCTACATTAATTTCCACATCCTCACTGCCAAGTGGTCCCGGATCGTACTCAAAGGGCTTCAGTTCTTCACCTCGTTGAAAAGCTGCGTAGGCGCGGATCATAGACCTGACCTCACTTAATGATGTTAATTTTGTTTCCAGTAGTCATTGTAAAGTTTGCTCTTCTTTTCCTAGGGCTGTATATGAAATTGGAAAGAAATCTTAGTACTTGCTATGCAATTTTCATAAAATATTGCCATTAGCGAGGATAATGTTTGGCTAAAAACTCCTCCGCCTGCTCTCTATTGGAAATCACTCCATCCAACGTCACCGCCAGCAAATGATCGAGCATTTGCCGATACTGTGGTCCTGGTTTATACCCTAGTTTCCTTAAATCATTCCCATTTAGGATAGGCTGAACTCTTGACCAAACAGTCAAATATTGCCAAATCTTGCGCCTAATTGGTCGTGGACTTTGCACAGCTATCAAGATCAGCAGTGGGACGTCGTACTGGCGCAATAACTGCACCACCTGACTAGGACGTACCTCATCCACTCCCCTCTCTGCTTGCCCAGAGGGGCTGGAGATGAGGCTATTGACATTCGCTAGCGCCTGTGCTATTAGTTCCAACCTGTTGATACTGTCCTCCGACAATTGCAGATTTCTTGCCACTTGCCCTCGGTATTCTGGTGCCAAGTGGGCAATGAGAGCTTCCAAACGTATTTGCCAGTGGATTAGGGTTTGCTGGGAGTCAAACCGCCGTAAAGAGCGCTCTAACAAACGCAATTGCCGCAGAAGTTCCTCATTTAGCTTCAGGGTGGGATGGATACACTGCAACGCCCCCAAATTTCCAAGTAACTGCAAGGCTTGTTTCCAATAAGGAGCTTCCAGGATAAGCTTCAATTCTGCTTTCAGTCGAGTTTGCAGTGCCGGGGTTTTGCTATTTTCTCGGGTGGTGCGATCGTAAACGCCGCTGTTGATAGCGTAGCGGATATACTCTTGTGTTTGAGCCTCCAAGTGAAATCCCAAGCGCACGGCAAAGCGCACACCGCGATAAATGCGGGTCGGGTCTTCAATAAAGCTGTTAGCGTGTAAAACCCGAATTTGTTTCGCCTGTAAATCTAGCAACCCACCAAAAAAATCGAGTAATTCACCAGCGCGGGGAGACGTTAGCCGCAGTGCCATTGCGTTGATGGTAAAATCTCTGCGATACAGGTCTTGACGAATCGAACTCGCCTCAACTTCAGGATTTGCCGCCGGGTAAGGATAGAATTCTGTTCTGGCAGTCGCAATATCCACCCACAAAGAATCTAATTCTAGGTCTTTGTGCCACAGCAAAGCCGCAGTTTGAAAAGCCCCGTGAATTTCTAGACGTGCGCTTGGGTAAAGTTGCTGTAGTGCCTTTGCCAGTTCCACACCAGCACCCACATCCGCTCCTCTGTGAAAGCCATCAACCACTAGGTCAATATCTTTCATCAAAGTGCCAGAGGCTTCTTCAGCTAAGAGCAAGTCACGTACTGCTCCCCCAACAAGGTAAAGATGCCAACCGCGTTTTTCTGCTTCTTGCGATGCTTTAGTCAACAATTGCCATAATTGGGGTGCAAGGCGTGAATTTAATTCCTCTAAGGAGGGAAAATTAAGATTTTTTTCTCCGCCTTCCCCTCTCCCCCTCTCTCCCCCTCTTCCCCTCTCCTCTTCTTGATGTAATTCCCGCAAAACATCAGTACGGGTAACAATTCCCACCAACTGCCCATTTTCCAATACTGGCAAGCGTCCGATATCGTATGTCACCATCAACGACTCAATTTCTGGCAGTGTCGTATCTGGGGTAATTATCTTCATATTGACTGTCATGTAGCCCTTGGCTGGAGCATGACTGAAGCCATGATGCAGAGCAATATCTAAATCCCGTCGGGAAATAATACCTAGCAGTTGCCCAAGGGCATCGGCTACACATAAACCAGAGTGCCCATAACGCAGTAAAATACGCTGTGCTTCTGCAATTGTGGTTTCTGGACGAATCGTGCGGACTGGGGAAGACATCAAGTCTCTGGCGGTAGGTGGGTGAGGAATTGTTACTTTTATCTCCTCAAGGAGTTGGTTTAAGATTTCCTGAGAATCTACGCCTCTCAAGTTCAGCGCCGCTGCTTGGGAATGACCACCGCCACCTAGTGGTTGGAATAATTCGTTAAGATTAATGCCTTGAATTTGTGATCTTCCAATCACTATTAAGCGTGATTCACCTTCTGTCAGAGGATATTCATGAAAAAGCAGTAACGCATCTATTTCTGTTAACTCTACCAACTGCGACGCGAGACTCGATAACCCAGGCACAAATTTATCTGTTTTCAGAGTGACCCAAGCAATTTTATATCCCCTAACATATATATTTTGTAGTTTTTCCAGTGCTACCTTTAATAGCTGCTGCAACTGAGGAGAAAGACCAGGGTCAACGTACTGGTTCACGACCGACAAACTTGCCCCTTGTTGCATTAACCAAGCCAAGGCTAGGGCGTCCCGTGGTGTGGCATAGTCAAATGTCAGAGACCCAGTATCCACATGGATACCCAAAGCCATCACGGTTGCTTCTGCCGTTGTCAAGGAAATTTGTTGTTTTTGCAATTTCTCGACGATGAGAGTTGTTGTGGCTCCAACAGGGGAAATGTGTACCTCTGTAGCGGGAATATCCCCAAGTTGTTCTTGGTGATGGTCATAAATGATAATTTCTTTAATGTGGAGTAAATCTAACCATTCACCAGCCTTACCCAAGCGATCGCGCTGTTGTGTGTCCACCACATTTAAGGAACGAATTTCCTTTGGATTGACCGAACGCCGTTCAATCAGCTGATACTCATCCCGATGGAGCGCCAAAAAATCTCGTACGGGTGGATGAGTTCCGCCACTCAGCACAATCTTGCTTCCAGGTAACAGGCGTGACAGCCCTACCGCTGCTCCTAACGAGTCAAAATCAGCTGTTGTATGGCACAGAATTAAGTCCATAGTCATCTTTTGCAGTTACCAGTTACCAGTTACCAGTTTTTAGCGGCAGGAAAGAGACCCCCATCAAAGATGGTACGTTTGACTTGGGGTCTAAATCCCCTGCGTCAAACCTGGTCACTGTTCACTGTTCACTGGTCACTGTTTTAATAGTCATTAGTCATTAGCGAAGGATAAATGACTAAAGTGTGTCAATTTCTGCTAGCTTAACAAATAAGGAAAAACTGTCAGTGTTGACCTGTACAATATTCTATTTTTATTAACTGATTTGCTGTTTTGGGAGAAGGGAAGATGACGATTGTATTCCAAGTTGCTTTATTAGCTTTGGTTGTGCTGTCTTTTGTCTTGGTGGTTGGCGTTCCTGTTGCTTATGCCACTCCACAAAACTGGAATGAATCTAGAAGGCTCCTGTGGATTGGTTCAGGAGCTTGGATTGGCTTAGTGTTTTTAGTTGGTGCGTTAAGCTTTTTTGTAGTCTAAGTGACTGCTTCTTTGATAGCATAGACGCGGTGAGACAGCGTTTCCCCGCGTCTCCATTTAACCGCGTCTGTTGATTCCTCTGCTCTTATACTTTATTGTTTGGAGAAGAAATGTATATTGGCAAGAAGTATACATGATTGAGAGGCGGTTATGGCAGTTTTCGAGGGAACTTTTACTCAGACAGAACCTTTGCGGTTTGCATTGGTTATTGGTCGATTCAATGACCTCGTCACCACCAAGCTGCTGGAGGGGTGTCAAGATTGCTTGAAACGCCACGGTGTTGATGTCAATCCTCACGGCTCTCAAGTAGACTATGTTTGGGTACCAGGCAGTTTTGAAGTTCCAGTTGTGGCCCGCCAATTGGCAGTTTCCGGTCGTTATGATGCGGTCATTTGTCTGGGTGCTGTTATCCGAGGGCAAACGCCTCATTTTGACTACGTATCTTCTGAGGTAGCCAAGGGCATTGCTGCCGCTGCTTTTCAAACAGGTGTACCTGTGGTTTTTGGCGTTTTAACGACAGATACCATGCAGCAAGCATTAGAACGATCTGGCATTAAAAGCAATCTTGGCTGGGAGTACGCCATGAGTGCTTTGGAAATGGCTAGCCTCATGCGGAAATTGCGTTCTAACCTCGCCGAGCCATTTTCTGGCAATTCTCTCTCACCAGCATCGCTCAAAAGCGCCAGCGTTGGTGAGTTGCCAGTAGAATAGTCAAGAGATCGTGGTGAGTAGTTAGTGGTGAGTGGTTAGTAGTGAAAAACAACTATCAACTACCAACTACCAACTAACCACTCACCAAAAAGGTGTTGACAAACAACGGCTCATCTGGCATATTAGATATACGTGAATGTTGCGGGTATAGCTCAGTGGTAGAGCGTCACCTTGCCAAGGTGAATGTCGCGCGTTCGAATCGCGTTACCCGCTTGAGAAGAAAAAATATATATGGTTTTTTTGTAAGGAAGTGGGGTTATTAGTCTCGCAAAATTGCAAAATTCATCATTCATAATAATATTTAAGTGTAGCTAACTACTTTTTTGTAAGATGCACTACCCCTTGTAAAGGGTGACGAAAGAAAAAGTGAAGTAGAAAAGCTGAAAATAAAAAGTTTTGTTATTTCAGACCACATACTTCAAAGTTAAAATGATCGAATAAATTTCAATATCTTTCAGTGCCAAAGTTGATTTGCCACTGAATTTAGAAAAAATATGTCTGGGGACAAAGGGTAACCCAAACTGGCTAATGTTATAAAAGAAGGTCATGGGAGGGTAGCCAGCCCCAAAGACATAAACGAAGGGATGCTATTCTCACTAGCTTAGGACAAACACGCTCAAGTAAAAAGTTCGCTTGTGCAACCTCAAAAAGCAGATAAAATTGACTTCAATAGCGAATACCCGTGTCCCTGTCGTCGGCGGGGGCGGTTAATTCCGATTACCCTGACAGAAGCATTTGGTTGCGATCGCTGTCAGCAAATTTTCGTGGTGGAAGATAATGGTCATGTGCTGGAGCAACTTTCCACCACCTACCCCTACAAGCGAGCTTGGCGCTGGACAGGGAGTATTTGGCAAGTTGTCCATCCTCGGTTAGGAGAAAGCTATTTGCCCGTAGCACTTGGCATTATTTTCGTGCTAGTGATTATATGGTTACCATTAGCACTGCGATTGGCAAGTGGTTACAGCATTATTGCTTGGGCAATGGTGGCGGTACTGTTGGCTATTCTGCCAGCACTGATGGTCTGGCTTACCTACAGACGATAACTGAATGACAGTGGATGCTTTTGATGTTAACCCTGAACCAATTGCAAGCGCTAGACGCGCTCATCAAGCTTCCCTAAAGTTGGGAAGCACAAAAGGAGCAGACAGAAGTCGTGCCGTGTTGGAGATGGCACAAGCAATTAGGCGTTCATTTGACGACATTCTAGAAGCCAACACTTTGGATTTAGAAGCGAGTCGGGAAATGGCAGTGCCAGATTTAATTCTGGATTGGCTGAAGCTGACTCCAAAACGGCTAGAGATGGCAGTAGACATTCTGCAACGGCTAGGGGAGTTATCAGATCCGCTGCGGCGAGTCAGACACGGTGACTATCAACTAGAAGACTCTCAAACGTACACCCAATTAATGCCTTTGGGAGTGATTGCGTTTATTTATGAGGCGTTTCCGGAGTTGGGAGCGATTGCAGCGGGGTTGTGTATCAAAACTGGCAACAGTCTGATCCTTAAAGGTGGTACGGAAGCTAGTCATTCTAACGCGGCGATCGCTAACGCACTCCTATCTGCTGTGAGTGAAGTTGGTTTACCAGCATCTTGCTTACAGCTCATATCAGCAGAACATGGAATTGCCATTCGGGACTTAGTCACACAAGACCAGTGCTTGAATTTAATCATTCCCTACGGACGTTCCAGCTTAGTACAGCAGGTCGTCAGACATTCCACTTCCCCAGTTCTCAAATCAGCTATGGGCAACTGTTACCTCTACTGGTCGCCAAATGGCAGTTTGGAAATGGTGAGGTGGGTAATTATAGATAGCCATCAAAGCGAACCAGACCCAGTGAACGCAATTGAAAAAGTGCTAATTCACCGACAAGCCTTGCCATCATCGTTACTGACGTTGTTGAATAGCTTAAAGGAAAAGGGCTTTGAAATTAAGGGAGATGCCGAACTGGTAGAAGCCTTTCCTCAGTTACAGCTTGTCAAGGATGGAGAATGGGAAAGCGCTTATTTAACCAAGACAGTTGCTTTTAAACTGGTGCATAGTCTAGAGGCTGCAATAGCCTGGATTAATCGTTACAGCAGTGGTCATGCCGACTGTATTGTGACCGAATCTTACCAGGAAAGTCGGCAGTTTGCCTTAGGAGTTAACAGCGCCTCTAGCTACATCAACGCTTCCCCGCGTTTTTCTCGGAATCCGTCCCGAGGAGACTCAGTCTTTCTAGGGATGTCCAATCAAAAAGGTCATCGACGCGGATTGATTAGTTTAGAAAGCCTGACTACCGTCAAACATATTGTTCAGGGAAACGGACGGTTTTAAAAGTTGTAGAGACGCGCCATCGCGCGTCTCTACATTTTAAGTTCCTACTCGTCTTTTGCTAATTTCTTATTGGATGTGTAGTAAACCTTGCTTCCAGTATCCGGTACAAAATAACAACTGGTGCAAGAGTGCCATAATGCAGTCAAAATTGGTTTCTCGGATTTGCGGAAGTAATCCCCCATAATTGGTTTAATCGCCTCAGTTGCCTTCTTCAAATTGTAGTGAGGGATATTTAGGAATATATGGTGAGCAACATGAGTACCGATATCATGATGTATGTGATTGATAAAACCGTAATCGTGGTCAATGGTGGAAATCGCACCTTTGAGGAAAGTCCAATCTTCCCCACGATACCAAGGGATATCTGGCTCAGTATGGTGCAAAAATGTCACCAAATCTAGCCAAATGACAAACACAATGTAGGGTCCAGCATAGTATTTGAGCAACCACATCCAACCCCATTGATAGGTGAGAAACAATAGCAAACCTACCATGCAAGTACAGAGTATAGTGCTTGTGATCACATCCCATTTCTCGGATGGTTTGAAAAGTGGGCTGCTAGGGGAAAAGTGAGAGCCTTCCTTATTAGGACTCCGCTTAAACAAATACACCGGATAAGCCAATAGGAACAAATAATATCGGCCTATCTTTTGCTCCAAAGGCATCGCCTTGTACTGTGATTCACTCACAGGATACCAGCTTTCATCATTATCGATGTTGCCAGTATTTAGGTGGTGGGTTCTATGGCTGATTCGCCAACCATGATAAGGAACGAGAATCGGCGTGTGGGACAAATGCCCAATCAAATCATTAAGCCATTTCTTCTTAGAAAAAGATTGGTGTCCGCAATCATGTCCGACTACAAACAAAGCCCAAAACATCGTTCCTTGCATGACCCAGAAAATAGGCCAAAAAAACCAAGAATCTAGGTAATGAGCAACTGCATAAAGCAGACCGATAATCAGAATGTCCCGAAAAAAGTAAAATAGCGATTTTCCGACATTGGGCTGAAAGCATTCAGATGGGATTGCAGCTTTCAAATCACCAAGGGTAAAGGGGAGTTTGGTTGTATCCTCAGATAACTCATAGTCACCTTGAGGATTATTTAACTTGATGGTGTTAGATTGCACTTTATTGTGTTGTTGGATATAAATTGGAAGTTTTTTAAGCTCATACCACCCCCTAAAAGGAGTGGTATTTCACGTTAGTAGGTAGTAGGTAGTTATCAAAAATTCCCACTATCCACACCGTCTTGGTTTATCGCCCCGCGTGATAGTCGTTGAAAGACTGATAGCCAGTATCAGTGATATACAGGTGACACTGGTCTGTAATTCGCTTCATCAAAGACCAAGAAAACCGACATTCAGGATATAGATAAGCGCCCCAATTCTCTCGCAAACTGCGATGAGCAAAGCGCAAGTTATAAGAAGGAATGGCGGTAGAAATGTGATGGGGAACGTGGACATTGATATCGTGGCAAAGGAATTCTATCCAACGGGGGTAATCGCAGTGAACCGTGCCAGATAACTGTGCTAAGACAGCATTCCACTTAGATTCTGCCACAAAAGGAATCTCTGGAGCCGTATGGTGAACATAAGTAAAGGTACTCATCCAAAAATGGTAAACTAACCAGGGTATCAGCCAAAATTTGACAAATCCCCACAGACCAGTCGTAGCGATGAGGATGGGGAAAGCGATCGCCGCAAAAAGCACGACGACAGCCACAGAAAGCTTCACGCTTGATTGGTCTTTTTCGCGGAATTTAGACCAATCGAAGTGTACAACTGCCCAATGCATGATTGAGCCTATCCACCACAATCGGTTTCGCATGAACCCCTCAAAACTTGAGCGCCCGATTTTTCCCCAACTTTCAAACACCTCTGTTCTAATTGGATGCCAAGCGTTGTCCTCGTCCAGCTTATTGGTATGAGTGTGATGATAATTATGCCCAATGCGCCAACTGTGGAACGGGTAAATCAACGGCATCATCATTAAATGACCCACTAAATCGTTTACCCAACGGCGTTTGGCAAATGAACGATGACCGCAATCATGCCCGATCACAAAAAAACCGGTCAAAGCAGTACCGGTAAAAATCCAAGCCAGGGGCAAAAGAAACCAAGGAGCAATTATCAAGCTCAAGTAGCCCAGGCACACCATCAAGACACTGGTCAGCACTTTTGCCCAAGCTTTGTGGCGATTCTGCTGAAAACATTCCTGTGGCAAGGTTTTGATAATATCTTTTAGCTTCAGATCGGAATTCCCAAAGTCATCAGCTAGCTTTTGGCTTTTGATTGTTGATGTAGTCATGAATACCTGAAAAGACAAACAAACCTCACTACCTAGTCATTAAAAAAGTAGCTTGTCACAAACTTTTGTAACATTAGCGTTTTGGATTATAGCAATCTTAGGCACTCTAGCACACCCGGAATTAACCCCCGCCGATGCTTGAGTAGTAGTTTAGACGCGGGGGAGCACAAGCAATTCAAAATACCCTTTGGGAAGCCCCCTCTGGGCGTCTACAAAATGTAAAATCTGACACTGTAAGGACTGCTAACTACTGAGTGCTTATTGCTTTTTATCTGCCAGCTTCACATTTGTCGCTAAACCAAGTGTTTGCAGTAGTTGAATCGTCATCCAGGTGAGGTCAAGTTCCCACCATTCCAGCCCGTGACGAGCTGAATATTGATAGGCGTGGTGGTTATTGTGCCAACCTTCACCAAACACCAGTAGGGCTACCCACCAGCAGTTAGTTGAGTGATCACCTGATTCATGGCTACGATAGCCAAATTTATGGGTGGCACTGTTAACCAACCAGGTACAGTGGTAGACAAAAACAATGCGAACAAAAATTCCCCAGACAACGAAAGACCAGCCACCCAGGAGCAGAAGAACTACACCCAAGGCAAGCTGGATAAGAATCATATTTTTTTCTAAAAACTGATAAACTGGATCATCTTCAATGTCTTTAGTAAAGCGAGGAATTTCCAAATCTTCTGATTTGCTATAAATCAACCAACCTATATGACTCCACCAAAAGCCCTTATTGGAATCATGCGGGTCAGCGTCTTGATCGGAGTGTAAATGATGTATGCGGTGTGTCCCTATCCACTCGATTGGTCCCCCTTGGCAGGCGAGGGTTCCGCAAAACATGAGAGAATACTCCAGCCATTTAGGAGTTTGAAAACTGCGGTGGGTTACAAGGCGGTGAAATCCCAGAGTAATCCCTAAGCCGCCAGTCAGCCAGTAGAGAAACAAAGCAACAGCCACTGCTTTCCAGCTAAAGTTACTGGGAAGCAAGGCAAATAAAGCTCCGATATGCAAAAAGGCGAAAAATAGGGTATTAACCCAGTTGATTTGGCGTTTGGTTGAGGTAGCAATTGTCATGCAGTAACCTGAATAGGAATTGTTCAGCCTAATCTGCGTGATCCGTTCGCATTCGTGAAGCGTGTGCTTCACAATTAGCGTGGCGCATGACGCCATTAATCCGCAAATTGATATTTTTTTGTGAATGAGGAACTAATGAACAGCTTGAGACAGCTGCACGAAGCAGAACAAGCACTGTTACAGATTTTTTCTGGTATTGACGCTCAGGTCAAGCAAAATCTCCAAAAAGTGTTAGATGCCTTTCGTCATTATCGTGTGGGTGCATACCATTTCGCAGGTGTCTCAGGATATGGACACGACGATTTAGGGCGAGAAACTTTAGACAAAGTATTCGCTGAAGTAATGGGCGCTGAAGCGGCGGCAGTGCGCGTGCAGTTCGTTTCTGGAACCCACGCCATTGCTTGTGCCTTATTCGGCGTTCTTCGTCCCGGTGATGAAATACTGGCGGTGGTAGGCGCACCCTACGACACCCTTGAAGAAGTAATCGGATTAAGAGGTAAAGGTCAAGGATCACTCCTTGAGTTTGGCATTCGATATCGACAATTGGATCTGACTGAAGAAGGAACAGTAAATTGGCAAGCTTTAAGCCGTGCGATAGAGGACACTACTAGTTTAGTACTGATTCAGCGTTCCTGTGGCTATTCTTGGCGTCCTAGCCTATCAATTGCCGAAATTGAAAAAATTATCCACTTCGTCAAACAGCAAAACCCCAACACCATTTGCTTTGTCGATAACTGCTACGGTGAATTCATTGAGACTCAAGAACCAACTCACGTTGGCGCTGATTTAATTGCGGGGTCATTGATTAAAAACCCTGGTGGCACCATTGTCACCGCAGGCGGTTATGTTGCCGGTCGGGCTGACTTGGTAGAAGCCGCCGCTTGTCGTCTCACTGCACCAGGAATTGGCAGTTATGGAGGTGCGACTTTTGACCAAAATCGCCTGCTGTTCCAAGGACTGTTTCTCGCCCCGCAAATGGTAGGAGAGGCTATGAAAGGAACTCACCTTACTGGTTATGTATTTGACAAACTGGGTTATCCAGTCAATCCATCGCCATTTGCCAAGCGTCGGGATGTCATTCAGGCAATTAAACTGGGTTCTGCCCAAAAGCTTATCGCTTTTTGTCGGGCAATTCAACAGCATTCACCCATCGGTTCCTACCTCGACCCCATCCCCGATGAAATGCCAGGTTATGAAAGTAAGGTCGTTATGGCTGGCGGGACGTTTATTGAGGGGAGTACCTCTGAATTTTCAGCCGATGGTCCAGTGCGGGAACCTTACGTGGTGTATTGCCAAGGCGGAACCCACTGGACACACGTAGCAATAGCCTTGGAAGCAGCGATAGAAGCGGTAGGTTCAGCTTGAGAGTCGTTAGTAGTTAGTGGTGAACCAGTACTGCGGGAGGGAAACCCTCCGCAGGTAACTGGTGTGCCTCCTGCGGAGGAGCTTCCGCTAACGTCGCAGACGTGCCGCAGGCATACCCGTTCGCCGTAAGGCGTGGCGTCAGCCATAGGGTTAGTAGTTTGTAGTTCTTTTAACAACTATCAGCTACCCACTACCAACTATCCACTACTAACTACCAAATGACTAATTCCGTTCAATGGCATCTCTTGTGGTTTTGTAAGCTTCAATAAAAGTTCGGAATGATTCTTGAGAAATTTCTTCTAAAATCAGTTTTTCTGCAACTTCTTTGAGAGTTTTGTCTATCTTTTGTTGAAGTAAATCTCTGCTTTGTTTGTTATCACGCAGCAGTTCAACTATTGCCTTAATGTATCTTGCAGAAAGTTCTCTTTGCTTCTGTTCTGTTTGTTGCTCAACAAGTTGTTTTTCGCGTTCTATTGCTTCCCGAGTCGTTTTCTTTATACAAAATAGCCACGGTTCTGATTGAGGCGTCTGCGCCTCCAGGCTTTGATGATTTAGCCTCGTCACCAGCTGATACATCCATTTCCTCAGAGGCAACGTCTGCTTGAGCTGCTGCTAAGTGTGCACCACCTTCTTCCAACATTTTGAGGCTATCTGCTGTACCGCCAGTGGATATGACTGTAATTTTGATATTGGATCTGCGTTCTACAACCTTTTCAATCGCTTCGCTGATAATATAACTCTCCCCTTCTGGGTCGCCTGCTGCGAGAATAAGTTGAGGAGGTGTCAAACGCCCTACAACTCTCCAGGTGGTTAGTGCAACTAAGCTTATGCTGGCAAACCCCAGGCAAATAAAGATGAACTTGGATATAGGGTCGAGCTTTTGAAAAAAGCTGAGGAATTTGAGTTGAGGAGAAGCTTTCAATGCTGCCATAACTGTAAAATTTTAATCCTTGGCAGAGATTAATTCACTACGACTCCCGCCCCCAACAGTGCAATCTCCCATTGGGTTGCGTTGTATTTTAGCCACATTAAAACAGTTATGGATACAAATCGTAATGACGGCATTCCAGAATTTTTATGAAACTTTTTGGGAATTCTAAAAATTGCTTTAACCAGTCCCAGTAAGTACAGGATTGCAAAAGTTGGTAACGAAATGAAGATGATGCATATAGTTCGTAGTCAGCACGAAGAGTGCTAAAGCACTTAGTACAAATTAAAACGCCACGAATTAATGCAAAGCTGTACTAAGCACATATGGAAGTGTTGGCAGGTAGGTAAACAAACTTCCTGCCAACGATGGAGAAGAAAGGCACAGCGCCATTCATGGACTTGCATCTATTGGGGAATATTCAGGCAAACAAGCAGCAGAGACTGGGCCGCACGTTGTAACATAACACTGTCCTGCTGGATGTAAATCCTGGGTTTAGTCACAACTCTGGGCAAAAGTAGCGCTACTTTGTACTACAAAAACAGGTCGTTGGCTACTCATGAGTCCAGAAAGCTAATAGTAGAATAAGGTACAGAAAAAGCTGCATAGAACGGAGGAAGGGAAATTGGATGAACTAAGGGCGGCACTAGAGCTGGCAACTGAAGATGAATTGCAAGATTTAACGGCAATTCTGTTTAGTCGCAAGTTTAATCCCCTAGATTATGTTCACACGCCAGAACCTATAGAAGTGCAAAGCCAAGGTCGCAAAGCGTGGCTAGATGCGCTAGAGCAGCGCTTTCGCTTTTTGGCAGCAGATGGGATAACGGTATTACGGGGACGCACTAGTCAGGTGACTTACCGGCAAGCGCTGATTCAAGTGTGTAAGTATTTGAAAATACCTTATTCTCATCAACTGACCACCGTTGATTTAGAAGCAGAGGTGTTTTTGCATTTGCTAGGACACGTATGGAGAAAATTGCCGGCAAAGGATAAGCAAAAATTGACTGTGCGGATACAGCGTCAGCTAGCCAAAGCAGAATTAACAGAACCGCTACCACTTTCATTGCAACAAGACCCTTTGGCGTTACTTTTCAAAGGTGGTAGCGCCCTCGCTGTCACCTCTATCGTCCAGCCACTATTGCTCAAACAAATTGCCCGTCAATTTGCAACGCACTTTGCTGCATATCAAGTTGCCCAACAAGCGGCGATTCAAGGTTCTGAAGTCGCTGCAAATCAGTTTCAAAACTATATATCTTTGCAGATGGCAAAGCGGGGTATGACTGTCAGCGCAGCTCGGTATGGAGTCGCTCGCAGTGTGTTTGCCGTTTTAGGACCAGTGATGTGGACTTGGTTTTTTGCGGATTTAGGGTGGAGAGCGATCGCCACTAACTACGGTCGGATTATACCTACGATTTTTACCTTAGCTCAAATTCGTCTCACCCGCACCGAATTTTGGGAGCCTGCTTGAAAAGACCTTTTCACCATCCCAACCCTGGTTTGCAATCCTTTTGGAACTACGCCCAACTGGGGCTGCTTATCTTCCCATTGAGTCCGTTTATCGGGGCTGTGGGTATGGTTTTGGCATTATTAGGAACTTGGATTGCTCAATACCGTACAATTATCCGCCGCCCCCTTAACTGGGGCTTTGCTCTCCTTAGTTTCTTGCTGATTATTACTGCCAGCTTTGCCTATGACAAAATAGCAGCTTTCCTGGGTTTATTTAATTTCTTACCGTTTTTTTTATTATTCGCTGCTTTCAGCAGGTTGATTCAGACATCTGCACAATTGCGGCAAATGTCTTGGATTATGGTACTAAGTTCCCTGCCAGTCGTGATTCTGGGATTTGGGCAGTTGTTTTTGGACTGGTCTTTTAAGTTAAGAGTTTTGGGGTTTGTAGTGGAATGGGATATAGAACCTGGTGGAGAACCACTAGGTCGCATGGCTTCCATATTCATGCACGCTAACACCTTGGCTGGTTATCTGATGATAGTTTTCATCCTGGCATTAGGGTTGTGGGTGGAAAGCTACCGATTAATAAGGAGACAAGGAGAGGAGGGGAAAAGGGGACGAGAGGACAAACAGACAAAGGGACGAGGGGGAGGAGGAAGTATTTACTCCCACCACCCCCACCACTCCCCCCACTTCGCCCACTTCCTCCACCTCCCCTTCCTCTTCCTCACAGTGGCGGTCATTGCCAATTTCGTAGCATTAATTTTGACCAATTCACGTAACGCTTGGGCAATTGCTATTTTTGCCTGTTTAGCCTATGCATTTTACGAAGGCTGGCGAATTCTTGTGGCTAGTGTGGCTGGTGTTTCTGCTAGTGTGCTTTTGGCTGCTTTTGCTCCTTCGCCAATTGCACAATTGTTTCGTAGGGTTGTTCCTGCTTTCTTTTGGGCACGTTTAAACGACCAACTGTATCCCGATAGACCAATAGCGTTACTCCGTAAAACACAGTGGCAATTTGCTTTGTCTTTGACTCAGCAGCGTCCTTGGACTGGCTGGGGTTTACGCAATTTTACTTCTCTTTATGAAGTACAGATGCACATTCAGTTGGGACATCCGCATAACTTGTTTTTGATGCTATTGGCTGAAACGGGGCTTCCTACTGCTTTTCTATTTTGTGGCTTACTCGGTTGGATATTTGTTGCGGGTGTCCAACTATTGCAAAAGTCCAAATATGTGGAGGAGGCAGAAGATAAGTTGATATTTTTCAGTTATCTGATAGTTTTTGTAGGTTGGGTGCTATTCAATACAGCAGACGTTAGCCTATTCGATTTTCGATTGAATGTTCTGTCGTGGTTGTTGTTATCTGCAATTTCTGGAGTTGTGTATCACTACAACCGCGACGAAAGGCTCCAGGTCAGATAAAAACTAGCTGTGCAGGCAATTTTCTGCATAACTGCAATTTAGCACTGCTGACTATTTTCAGAGTATATACTGATTATATCTCATTTAACAGTTAATAAAATTACTATTATGCATCTGTGACTAACGATGAGTCACGATTGCTGATTGTTGGGAAGATGTAGGAATAACCTTTTTTGGTGTTTTCCTGCATCATGGGCATCTCTTATTGACACTCTTACCTTCAAGGCTTCGCCTGTGAAGGGAGATTCTTGCTTCAACAGGTTTTTCTAGCCCACTGTGGTATAACGAGTTAAAAACTCTCCCACAGGCACTGACCCCGACAGATTCCCCTCCACAAGCATCTGTTTTACTACCACGGGCTGCCCGACCGCAGTCACAAAATACTTATTCTGATGTATCGTTTGTCTGATTCACAACATTCGACCCCCCTGTTCATCAGGTATTTCTTTTTGGTGATGCGAGTTGTCTGGTGGAGAAACACCAATCTGATACCGTTGGCGAATTCCCAAAACATCTAAACTGAACGGGTCAGTTCAACAATGAAACGATTGAGAGCTTTTTGAGCAGTTTTATACCCAGGTG